>JAWUYT010000018.1:0-9495 GCA_034110665.1 Polaribacter sp. | reverse complement strand
AAAAAAAAAGTCTCAAAAAATTATTTTTTTGAGACTTTAAAAAATTGGAGCCGATGGAGGGACTCGAACCCACGACCTGCTGATTACAAATCAGCTGCTCTAGCCAGCTGAGCTACATCGGCTTTTATTTTCAGATTGCAAATTAAATACAAAAATTGAAGTTGAGCAAATTAAAAATGACTTATTTTTAATCAGTCTTGTCCGTTGAAATACATAAGATCGCTTCGCTTTTAGAACCAAAAACCACAACTTGATTCTTACGTTTGAAAAACATAGATAACTTATAATGAAATGGTCTGTTTTATCTCGATAAAATTATTCCGAAAAAGTAAGGTGTCATTTTTAAAATTCGTAAAAGTTCATAGTTTAACAGGGTTTCTCGAACTAAAAATATTTTTAATCGGACACTAATGATTTTTAATAAATAAAATAAAAATTATTGCACCGCTTCCTTATATACTTTTAAACAGCGTTCACGGGCTAACTTATGTTCTACAATTTCTTTAGAATATGTAAACTCTTGAAATTCTGGAACCCATTTTTGAATGTATTTTAATTCCTTATCAAATTTTTGAATTTGGGTTGTGGGATTAAATATTCTAAAGTAGGGAGATGCATCAACGCCAGTTCCTGCCACCCATTGCCAATTGCCAATGTTGCTAGATTGTTCATAATCATGCAGTTTTTCAGCAAAATAGGCTTCTCCCCATCTCCAGTCGATTAAAAGATGTTTGCATAAAAAACTACCCACTAACATTCTAACCCTGTTGTGCATAAATCCTGTTTGGTTCAATTCTCTCATGCCAGCATCGACAAGCGGATAACCCGTTTCTCCTGTGCACCAGGCTTTAAACTCTTCTTCATTGTTTCGCCATACAATTCTGTCATATTGTGGTTTAAAACTATCTTTTGCTGTGTGCGGAAAATGCCATAAAATCTGCATGAAAAATTCCCGCCAAATAAGTTCTTTTAAAAAGGTAATGTTACCACTTTGAGACGCTTTGTCTACCATTTTACGAACACTTACAGTGCCAAATCGTAAATGGGTTCCTAATTTTGACGTACTATTTTTTGCCGGAAAGTTTCTTGTTTCTTCATAGGTATCAATTAAGTTTTTAGAAACTTTGTAAGAGGCAACTTTAATAGTGGATTCTGTAAAACCAATATCAGCTAGAGATAAAAACTGATGGGTCTCTTTTTTTATAAAATTAACAAGATTTTCTTCTGATTGGAAAAATTGAATTTCTTGAGTCTCAAAAGCAGCTAACCATATTTTAGAAAAAGGAGTATAGACTTTATAAGGAGTTCCGTCTTTTTTTACAATTTCATCTTTTTCAAAGATGACTTGATCTTTATAGGTTTTAAAGTTGATGCCTTTTGATATTAAAAAGTCTTTTATTTCTAAATCTCTTTGAATAGCATAAGGTTCATAATCGTGATTTGTAAAAACAGTTTCAATGGTATGATTTGTTAACAGTTCATTGAAAACAGCAATCGGTTTTCCATGAAAAACAGAAAGTCCGCTACCGATTTCTAAAAGTTGGTGTTGAATGTTCTCTAATTCTTGGTGTAAAAAAGTTACTCTTGAATCATCTTTGGGAAGTTTATTTAAAATATCTTCATCAAAAATAAAAATAGGAAGTACTTTTTTATCAGAAGTTAACGCATGGAACAACCCACAATTATCTTCTAAACGTAAATCTCTTCTATACCAAAAAATATTTATTGGGGTTTTCATGTTTTTTTTAGTCTCATGTTTATAAATAATAATGCCACAAATTCAAAAGTTAAAAATATTTTTCACTTTTGAATCTGTGGCAAAAATATAAGATTTTTTATTTACTTTTTATATTCTCCAAAAAGTTCTAATAATTTTTTTTGTCGATAAGCAAAAATTTCTTCTAGTTTAGGTTTTACAATAAAAGGATGCGCTATTTGTCCTAAAATTCCTAGAGGAACTTTGTAATCAATAATATCTTCCATTTCCACACCTCCATCAATTTCTTTGATAAAATGTTTGTGATGCCACAAAGAGTAGGGACCATACATCTGTTCGTCAACAAAATACTTTTTATCTTCTATGTGTGTGATTTCTGAAACCCATTTTGTTTTAATTCCTAATAAAGGAGTCACTATATATTGTATAATTTGTCCAGTGTACAGCGGTCTGTCAATGTTAGAAATGATATTAAAACTCATATAATCTGGTGTAATTATTTTTATGTTTTTGGGGTTTGATAAAAACTCCCAAGCGGTATCTATGGTGATTGGTAATTTTTGTGATTTATGAAGTGTGTATATTTTCATTTTAATTATGGACTAGAATATAAAGGTTTAAAGAGGTAGCGATGCATAACCAAACTATATAGGGTAGCAATAAATACTTGTAGTTACCTCTCTTATGACTTAATTTAAAGAAATATATAAATAGGAGTGCAGTTAGTAAAATAATTGTAATGAAGCCAAACAAAACTAAATGTTGGTTGAAGAAAATATAATTCCAACTTACGTTTAAGATAAATTGAATCAGAAAAATAATTTTCAATTTCCGTGTATTTTCTCCACTAAAAAGTTTTGCTAAATAAATAGAAAAACAGATCATGATCAAGGTCCAAGCAGCTCCAAAAACCCAACCTGGAGGAGTCCAAGGAGCTTTGTTTAAATTCACGTACCAATCTGTCATTGGTCCATTTTGCATGAGCCAATTGCCAACTGCTAATCCTCCAAAGTTTATAACGAGAAATAAGAAGAGTAGATTTGGCTGCTTCATAAACTAACTATTTGTCTTTTAAATCTTCAATTTCCTTTAAGACGGCGTCAGCTTCCAAATATTTTTGATCACTATCGCTTCTGCTAATAGATTGCAGTTTGAAGCCTTCTTCCATTAATTTTTTATATTTTTCTTGAAGCTTGTCTTCTTGAGATTTTTTTTTGAATATACCGAACATTATTTTATGTTTTTAGTGATTTTTGAACTTAACGGTTTAGTCAGTGAAAAATAATAATCAATTAATTTCCCTTCTTTGTCAACCATATACTTTTGAAAGTTCCATTTTACGGAAGAACTTTTTTTTCCGTTTAAACTTTTGTCAGTTAACCAAGCGTATAGAGGATGTTGATCATCTCCTTTCACATCAATCTTTTCAGTAATTAAGAAAGATACGCCATAATTCACCTGACAAAATTCTTCAATTTCATCAGAATTACCAGGTTCTTGTTTTCCAAATTGATTGCAAGGAACACCGATAACCACTAAATCATCTTGGTAAGTTTGATGTAATTCTTCTAAATCTTTATATTGTGGAGTAAAACCGCATTTAGAAGCTACGTTTACAAAAAGTAAAGATTTATTTTTGTATGCTGATAAATCAATAGCTTTACCTTGTAAGTTATTGATTTTTATATTGTAAATACTTGTCATGTGTAGATTTTAAGTTAAATTTTAAAACTTACAATTCCACAATCTAATTCAAATATTTGTCCTGAAATTGACGCCGCTTTGTCAGATATTAAAAAAGTAGCCATGTCCGCAACTTCTTGAGGCTGTAAGTATTTCTTTAGAGGATGACGGTCTGTGATGTTTTCTATCATTCTATCATTCCTTAATAATTTGGATGCTAAATCTGTATTCGTAACAGTGGGTGCAATTGCATTTACACGAATTGATGGCGCCAATTCTGCCCCTAAAGACTTAGTGAGACCTTCTACCGCAGATTTTGCTGCAGCTACACTTGCATGGAACGGCATTCCTAGTTTAGCAGCAACTGTGCTAAATAATAAGATAGAAGGTTTAGTACCTTTTTTTAGAGAAGGTAAAAAGTGTTGTATTGCCTTTACAGCTCCAATCACGTTGATTTCGAAATCATCTCTAAAGTCTTCTAGTTTTAATCGTGCAATTGGTTTTAAATTGATACTTCCTGGGCAATAAATAAGACTGTCTATTTCTTCAATTGCAGGTAAATTATCTGTAAGAATATTTAGAGAAAAATGAGTAAGATTTTGATGAGGTTCTAAAGTGTCAGATCTACTGATATTGATTACTTTATTTTCACCGACTAAAGATGTTATAATCGCTTTACCAATTCCTTTACTTCCTCCAATTACTACTATTTTTCTCATATTTTTATTTATCGTCTTCCTTTTAAGCGCTTTTCAATTTTCTGTTTCACAGCAGTTAAACGCTTCATTTGATCCATAATCTCTGGATCTTTTTCTAATTTGTATACCTCGTTTAGCTCTAAAATAAGTGCTTTTACTTCTCTAGATGCTATAATTCTATCACTTGTTGTTTTAAATGAGAACTTTCTGTGTTCAAATTCTATTGCTCTGTCTAATAAATCCATTATAATTTCTCGGTTTTTTCTAACTTTCGAATATAATTATAAAAGTTAGAAAACCAAGAAAAATATTAATATTTTATGCAGTAAGAGGTTTTCCTTTTAAACGCTTCTCAATTCTTTGTTTTATAACGGTCAAACGCTTCATAATATCCATAATTTTTGCGTCTTTACTTTTTTTATAAACTTCATTCAAACTTAAGATCAAATCCTTTGCTTCTCTAGCCGCCATAATACGATCACTAGTTGTTGGAAATCTCATTTTTCTTGTTTCAAATTCTAATGCCTTGTTTACTAATTCCATAATTTAATACTTTAGAGTGTTTTGTAATTCTGCTATTTTTGCTTGTTTGTTAAATTTACCTCCAAAATAAGAGGTAACTGTAGAAGATGTCTCATCTCTTATACCTCTTGAAGAGACACATAAATGCTTGGCATCTATAATAACCGCTATGTTTTCTGTCTTTAAAACTGATTTTAATTCTTCTGCAATTTGATTTGTTAAGCGTTCTTGGACTTGCGGTCTTTTAGCAAAATATTGTACAATTCTATTCAATTTTGACAAACCAATTACTTTACCTGATGAAATGTATGCAACATGTGCTTTTCCTGTAAATGGAACAAAATGGTGCTCACAGGTTGAATAAAAAGTAATATTTTTTTCAACCAACATTTGGTTGTATCGATAATTATTATCGAACAAAGTTATCTCTGGCTTGTTCGCAGGATTTAATCCTGAAAATATTTCATCAATATACATTCTAGCAACTCGACTTGGTGTGCCTTGAAGAGAATCATCGCCTAGATCTAAACCCATTACTTCCATTATCTCTTCGAATAAAATGCTAATTTTCTCTTTTTTTTCTTCTTTAGAGATTTTGAAGGCATCTGGTTTAATTGGTGTTTTTAAACCTGTATAAAAATGATTTTCATGAGTTTCATTTGCAGAGAATCCATTTATTTTCTGCTTAATTTCATGTTCACTACTCAGTAAGCCTGTAATCATTTGGTCTTTTTTATGTGCTGTCTTTATTGACTATAATCTTAAAAGCAAAGCACGATTAGTTATCTTTTTGATACGGAGTTGTTAGAAATTGATTTTTGTCTAGAACATTTAAATCGTCCTTTTTCAAACGTTCTTAATTTCTCATGTTTTGTTTTTCTCCCCTGAACTCTAGCTCTCCACATTCTAAAACTACTTGGCTTCATTTCCCTTCGCATCAAATCAATGACTTCTTGTTCTTTTAAACCAAACTGAAAATGAATTGCTTCGAATGTTGTTCTGTCTTCCCAAGCCATCTCTATAATTCTATCAATAGCTATACCATCTAATTGTTCCATAAATAGATTTATCTTATTGCATCATAGAAAGAATAGTCTTTCTCATTTTCTATTTTCAAATCTAATAATCTGTCGAGAAATTTCTTATTTTCTTTCAATAACTTGTTGTTTTTAAATCTTACAAAATTTCCCTGGGCATGAATACTATATCCCGAAGTTTTATATATGTGCAATTGATAAAAAGGAATTGCCCAGCTGTAATTTTTTAATCCTTTTGTAATATGGATTAAAACTCCTTTTTTTCTAATTTCTATATTTCCATAATTAATGTCAGAAACACTATTCAAAATATTTTTAAAACCCGGGCTAACATCTTCGATAACCATTCTTTTCGAGCCAACGCCTTTCATTTTAATAGCTTCTATGAATGAGTAAGTATCACCAACTAAATCGTTAATGGTTACTTTCGCGTCTTTGTTTGAGTATGTTGTATTAAATATCACATTCAAAGATACAAAAAATAGATTTTGTTTAATCTATTTCATGTATCGATAAACAGTATTTAACAAAAGATTGTGAGATGTAAATATACGAGCAATAATAAGCTGAGATATTAATCGCTTTTTAACAATTTCTTTCTGTCCGTAATCGTGTGTTTTTTTAAAATTCTTTTATTCTCTAAAAGCACCTCTGGGTCTTGTCGCATTTTGTAAAGAATATCGCTAGCCTTTTTTCTCGTTTGTTTTATGTCTACAATAGGTTTCGGATAGTCTTTACCTAATTCAAAATTGGCAAATTGTTGATCTAGTGGAGTCATTAAGTAAGGCTCGTGTATAAAAGGGGTAGAGAGTTCTGCCAATTCTGGTACCCATTTCTTGATAAAAGTAGCATCGGAGTCATGTTCGATACTGTTTTTTAGAGGGCTGTAAATTCTAATCGTGTTAATACCGGTTTCTGCAGCTTGCATTTGCATTTGTGAAAAATGAATACCCGGTTCAAAATCTAAAAATTGTTGCGATAAATGATGGGTAGCATCTTGCCAAGGCTGCCATAGTATGTGCGTAAAAAAAGAAACCAACATAGAGCGCATTCTAAAGTTTAAATACCCCGTTTCGTTTAAACAACGCATACTAGCATCTACCAAAGGAAAACCAGTGTAACCGTCTCTCCATGCTTTTTGATATTTAAGAGAGACACTCTTTTTTAATTTATGGTACCCTTTGTTAACACTCGCTTCTTCCATCGTGTGTTCCATTTCAAACTTTTGAATAAAATGCGCTTGCCAGCGCAATCTAGATACAAATGCACCTAAATGTTTTTTGTTAGCATCATTTTTAGAGGCCAATGCTTTTTGAAAAACTTGACGAATAGAAACGTTTCCCCACGCAATATAAGGTGATAATCTACTACAACTTTCTCTGGCTAAAGCTGGTTTAGAAATGTGATGCATGTAATTAATATGACGTGTTTCAAAAAAGCTGTTTGCATATTTCCATGCCATTTTTGTGCCTCCTTTTTGAAAAATCTTATCTTTAGGAGTTTCTAAATCTGTTACAAAAAAGGCGCCCTCTATTTTTTTAATTTCATCAATAGACACAAAATAATTTTCTTCTAATTGATACTCTAAAGTAGGTTTATACATAAAATCATCCCATTTATTAAACCAATCATTTCTATTTAATAACCCTCGTAAAACTCCATTGTTGTTGTTTTCTACCCAGTTCATAGAGTTATTTCTGCAGTATCTTGTAAAATCTTTATCTCTAGTGTACGTTATGAGTAAACCCGTTTCTTGATGTGAAAAAACAGTATTAATTTTATAATAATTTAAAAGCTGATTGCAGGTTGTAACCACTTCTGATGTTACACAGAGTATTTTTGTATTAAATTTAAGTAAATCTTCATTTAAATCTTTGATAGATTGTTTGATGAAATTCCAATGTCTTTCTGAATAATGAGCATCACTTAATAAAGATTTCTCAAAAACGTATAGTAACAAAACTCGTTTTTCAGATTTTAAAGCATTAAAAATAGCCTCATTATCTTGTAAACGTAAATCTCGTTTTAACCAGATTATATTTATTTCTTCGTTAATATTCATCTATATTTTGGATAATATGATTCGCTTTTTCTTTGATTTTACTCCTGTCCTCTGAAGACATTTTATTCAATAAACTGTACATCATTTTCATTCGGAAATTAGAGGACAACTTTTCTTGCTTTTCATCCAAGAAGTTCCAATATAAACTATTGAAAGGACATGCATCGTCTTCAAACTTTTTCTTTTTATTATAATGACAGCCATCACAGTAATTACTCATTTTATGAATGTAGCTTCCACTTGAAACGTAAGGCTTTGTTGCAATTTTGCCTCCATCTGCAAATTGACTCATGCCTCTGGTGTTGGGTAATTGTACCCATTCTACGGCATCTACATAAATGCCTAGGTACCAGGCATCAATTTCATCGGGATGTATTTGCGTTAACAGGGCAAAATTTCCGGTAATCATTAACCGTTGAATGTGATGTGCATAGCCATTATCCAAAGAATTATTGATTGCATTTTTTAAACAATTCATTTTTGTGTTTCCTGTCCAAAAGAAATCTGGAAGTTTATTTTTGTTTTCTAAAAAGTTCTCCTGTTTATAATCTGGCATTAACATCCAATACATGCCTCTCATATATTCTCGCCAACCAATAATTTGGCGAATAAAACCTTCTACTTGAGAAATCTCGATTTCATCGGATCTTTCTCGGTAGGTTTGCAGCGTAGCATCAATAATTTCTTTTGGAGACATCATTTTTGTATTCAAAGCAAAAGATAATTTTGAATGGAATAAATACCAATTATCGGTATGCATCGCATCTTGAAAATCGCCAAAATGAATTAATAAATGTTCGCAGAAGTAGTCTAATTGCTCTAAAGATTGTGCTCTAGAAATTGGGTATTCAAAATATTTTTGATTAATTTTTCCTATGGATTTCACTTCGGATTTCTCAAGGTCAGCAATAATCTCGGAAACATTATTGTCAAAGTTTTTTGCAGGCGGAATGAAGGTATCACCTTTCCATTTTTTTCTATTACTCGCATCAAAATTCCATTTACCACCTTCAGGCTGTTTATCAACCATTAAAATTTGATGTTTTTTACGCATGTCGCGATAAAAAGTTTCCATCAAAAATGTCTTCTTCCCTTTAAAAAATGTTTTTAAATCTTCTCTTTCAGTATAAAAATGTTCTGTTGAAAAAGTTTCAGTTGCAATGTCAATTTGCTCACAAAAATCTTTTAGTTGTTTGTCTAATCGATATTCATCAGGGCTTTGATATTCAAACTTTTCAATAGTATGCTCTTTGATGAGGTTTGATAAGTTCTCTGTTAAACTCTGTGTATTATTTTCATCATTTATTTTATAATAAACAACTTGATGGTTTTTGCTTTTTAATTCATTGGCAAAATTCCGCATAGAAGCAAAAAATCCAGCAATTTTCTGAATATGATGTGTTACATAATCTGTTTCTTGACGCGTTTCGAAAAAACAGTATACGATTTGCTCATCTAACTCTTGATACCAAGAATGATTGCTATTTAATTGATCTCCTAAAAGTAAGCGTAACTTTTTCATTTGTATTTTGTTTCCTGTATGCTTTAAAAAGGTACAGGTTTTATTGAATTTTATTTTTATATCTTAAAGGTCTTACATATTTGTAAAATTGCTGTCTTGTTAAAACAATGTTTTTTCTAACCAAATCTTTCTGAACTTATGATTGCCATCATATCGCTCTGCCTGCAATTGTGTATTGAATTTTCTATCTCTAGGGTCATTGCCAACTCCAGCAACATACATCCAATTGCCGTAATTGCTATGTACATCGTAAT
>JAWUYT010000017.1:0-18433 GCA_034110665.1 Polaribacter sp. | reverse complement strand
AAACATACTTGTCAAAAATAACTTTAGAGTTTTAATGCAAGATCTCACTGAAAAAGCGAGATTAGTTCAACTTACAATTTTGAATTTATAGTTTCGCTATTTTAAAATAGAGTTTCACTAAAATAAAAAAAGCGTCCCATTTAAGGGAAGCTTTCCATTGGCTAACAAAACCAAGACATTTTTAATAAAATGCCAAAACAACACAACTAAATGTTACTTCAACAAAAAGCAACGTACAAATATACGTTGTTTTTATAAATTCTAAAATAAATACCATTATTTTTATAATTTTCGGAATTGTGTATGTGTAGTTTGATTGTATCTTTACATTCTAGTATCATCCGAAAATTTATACACCAAATGCAATTATCAGAACAAGAAGTTGTACGTAGAGAAAAGCTTACAAAATTAAGAGATTTAGGCATCAATCCGTATCCAGCAGATTTATTTCCAGTAGATTCAAATTCGAAAGAAATAAAACAGGAATATGTAGAAGGCAAACAGGTTGTAATTGCTGGCCGTTTAATGGTCATTAACATTCAAGGAAAAGCTTCTTTTGGTCAGTTGCAAGACGGTGAAGGTAGAATTCAGCTTTATTTTAATAGAGATGAAATTTGTGCTGGCGAAGACAAAACTTTATACAATACTGTTTTTAAAAAATTATTAGACTTAGGTGATTTTGTAGGTATTACAGGCACACTTTTTACGACAAAAGTTGGTGAAAAAACAGTAATGGTAAAAGAGTTTAAACTGCTTTCTAAAGCCTTAAAACCTTTACCAATTCCAAAAGTAAAAGATGGGATTACCTATGATGCTTTTACAGATCCTGAATTGCGTTACAGACAACGTTATGCCGATTTAGTGGTGAACCCGCACGTAAAAAAAGTATTTATAAAGCGTACCAAGTTGTTTAATGCCATGCGTACATTTTTTAATGACGCTGGTTATTTTGAAGTTGAAACACCCGTTTTACAACCCATTGCTGGAGGTGCAGCAGCAAGACCTTTTATGACGCATCACAATTCGTTAGATATTCCGTTATACATGAGAATTGCCAACGAATTATATCTAAAAAGATTGATTGTTGGTGGATTTGATGGCGTATATGAATTCTCGAAAAACTTTAGAAATGAAGGAATGGACAGAACGCATAACCCTGAATTTACAGCCATGGAAATCTATGTTTCTTACAAAGATTACAATTGGATGATGGATTTTGCTGAGCAATTGCTTGAGCATTGCGCTATTGCAGTAAACGGAACTTCTGAAGCTACATTTGGCGAACATCAAATAGATTTTAAGGCTCCTTACGCTAGAGTTACCATGGCAGATTCTATTAAACATTTTACTGGTTTTGACATTAACGGTAAGACAGAAGATGAAATAAGGACTGCAGCAAAATCAATGAAAATTGATGTGGATGAAACCATGGGAAAAGGAAAGTTAATTGATGAAATTTTTGGTGAAAAATGTGAGGGAAACTATATTCAGCCAACTTTTATTACTGATTATCCAAAAGAAATGTCTCCGCTATGCAAAGAACATAGATACAACCCAGAATTGACCGAACGTTTTGAGTTGATGGTTTGTGGGAAAGAAATTGCCAATGCATATTCTGAATTAAATGACCCAATAGACCAACGTGAGCGTTTTGAACATCAGCTAAAATTAGCTAAAAAAGGGGATGATGAGGCTACCGAATTTATAGATGAAGATTTTTTACGAGCGTTAGAATACGGAATGCCACCAACCTCTGGAATGGGAATTGGTATGGATCGTTTAATTATGTTTTTAACAAACAATCAATCAATACAAGAGGTTTTATTCTTTCCGCAAATGCGACCTGAACAAAAAGCGCCTTCTATTGAACTAAATGATGAAGAAAAAGCAGTTTTGGCAATCATTACGAAAGCAGAAAAAATAGATTTAAACGAATTGAAATTGCAATCTGGTTTGTCAAACAAAAAATGGGACAAAACCATTAAGGGATTAACTAAAAAAGAGGTTGCTAAAGTTTCTAAAACTGATGCAGGTTTGTTTGTGGAGGCTTTATAATATTCTATTATTCTTGCGATAATAATGCCATACAACATTTAATAAGTGGCAGTTATAATAAATATAGCTAACGAAAATTTAATTTTCGCTAGTTATATTTTTAACGATTCTGATTTTAAAGAATGTTTAAAATAACTAAACTTTACTTCCTAATTATCTTTGTTAGTTATTGCATGCAAACAAACGCGCAATATTTTGTAAGTATAGAATCTGGAGTTGCATTCACAGGGTTAAATGATATTAGAAAAGGTAGCGATGGAACACTTTTATCGTTAAAAAATGACCTAAAAAGTCCTAAAAGTCCATTTTTGAGACTTCGTTTTGGGCTTTTACACAATGAAAAACATCTCTTTTCTTTGCTGTACGCACCTTTAAAATTAACGGCTACTGGTTCTTTAAGTTCTAATATTATCTACGATGGAATAAATTATGAGGCCAACTTACCGTTAGAGGCTGTTTACAAATTCAATTCGTATCGTTTCACCTATAATTATAGAATTATAAACACCAATACTTTCAAATTTGGGTTAGGCTTGTCTGCTAAAATTAGAGATGCAGGTTCATCATTAAGAAATTCAAATCAATTTAGTGAAGATTTTAATGCAGGTTTTGTGCCTCTGATTAATATTTTAACCACTTGGCAAGTTTCTAAAAAGTTTGGTTTTGAACTTTTTGCAGATGCTCTTGGGGCGCGCCAAGGAAGAGCTATTGATGTTGCTTTAACCACAACCTATAATTTTACCGAAAGTGTACAAGGTAATTTAGGATATAGAATTTTAGATGGTGGCTCTGATGGAACAAGTAGTTATAACTTTGTTCAATTTCATTTTGCAGTTGTGAGTTTAACGTATCAATTCAAAAAAAAGTAAGGCAATACTATTTTCTATTTTACCAAAGAAATATTTTAATTGGCAAAACTGATTACAATCGAAAGTCCCAAAAATACTCTTGGTGAAGCCGGTAAAACTTATAATAAAAAACAATTAAAAGTAAACCATAACCAGAAATCTAAAGATTTAAATTTTATCAATTTCAAAAATTATTAGTTGCTAAAAAAACACTAATTTTGCAAAAAATTATTTGTTTTGGTAAAAATAGGCAATATAGAACTTCCAGATTTCCCACTTTTATTAGCACCCATGGAAGATGTCTCAGACCCTCCATTTAGAGCTTTGTGCAAAGAAAATGGTGCTGATGTTGTGTACACAGAATTTATTTCATCAGAAGGCTTAATTAGAGACGCTGCAAAAAGTTTGATGAAACTAGATATTTATGAAAAAGAAAGACCTGTAGGAATTCAGATTTTTGGAGCCAATTTAGAATCGATGTTAAAAACGATTGAAATTGTAGAGAAATCAAATCCAGATATTATTGATATCAATTTTGGTTGTCCTGTAAAAAAAGTGGTTTCTAAGGGCGCAGGTGCAGGGATTTTAAAAGACATTGATTTAATGGTTTCACTTACAGAGGCCATGGTTAAACACACCGATTTACCAATTACAGTAAAAACTCGGTTAGGTTGGGATCATGATTCTATAAGAATTGTTGAAGTTGCAGAGCGATTGCAAGATGTAGGTTGCGCAGCCATTTCTATTCACGGTAGAACGCGAGCACAAATGTATAAAGGTGATGCCGATTGGAAACCTATTGCAGCTGTAAAAAATAATCAAAGAATGCACATTCCTGTTTTTGGTAATGGTGATATTACAACCCCAGAAAGAGCAATGATAATGCGAGATGAATATGGTTTAGATGGTGCAATGATTGGCAGAGCTTCCATCGGTTATCCTTGGTTTTTTAAAGAAGTTAAGCACTTTTTTGAAACAGGAGAACATTTAGCCAAACCAACAATTTATGAGAGAACGCAGGTTGCAAGAAGACATTTACAAATGGCAATTGATTGGAAAGGCGAACGTTTAGGTGTTGTAGAAACTAGAAGACACTATACAAATTATTTTAAAGGAATTCCGCATTTTAAAGAATATAGAACTAAAATGGTCACCTCAGACGACCCAAAAGATGTTTTTCAAGCTTTTAACGAAGTTGAATTAAAGTTTGGGAATACAATTATTTCTGATATTTATTAATTTTTCTACTAATCTATATTTTTTCGATTTCTATCGATAGTCTTTTGATTTCTATCTGAATAAATTCAATAGATCAGCATATTGTTTTACATTTAATTATTGCATTAAATTAGTACTAATTAATTTAGACCTTTTAATAGTAAAGATTAAATGAAACATAAAGTAAGTCTCGTCTACAAACTTTAGAGATCACTAAAAAGAAACATTTTAATCGTAAAACAAGTAATCTATCTAGCTAGATTTATTAAAAAAAGTGCTTTACATCAATCTATTAAAGATTGCATTAAAGACTCTAAATTATTTATATGTATGAGGTGATTTTATCATCTCTTCAAGACTTTAAAGCTACTTTTCTATAAACTCTTTAGAAATTCTACTACTAGCAATTCTAGCAGCTAAAAAGCCTAGAATAGTTATGGTTAAAAAAACGATGAATAAATTTATAAATCGAAGTTCAACTGGATATGGTAAATCTTCTACAATCATCAATAATCCGTATTTATTTTGAAGCAAAACTAAAATTATTCCAAGCACTAATCCTATGATCATTCCAATAAAAGTGAGCAAAAAGCCTTGAAATATAAATACTTTTTTAATCTCTTTAATCGTTGCACCTAGACTGAATAAAGTTTTTAAATTATTCTTTTTATCAATAATCATCATCATAATTGTACCACTTACGTTAAACAAAGCAATAATTACAATCAATGTAAAAATGAGATAAGAAACAAAGTTTTCTGTATTGATCACCTTATAAAAAACTTCATTCAATTGCTCTTTAGTTTGTACTTTATAAGTATTTCCCAATGCTATTTGAAGTTCATCAGCAACTTTATCTGAATTTGAAGCCTTTATCAATTTTAACTCCAATGCCGTTACTTGATTTTCTTTGAATTTCAATAAATCTTTAGCCTGAGACAGCGTAACAAAAACAAATTTACTTTCAAAATCTTCTGTACCTGCATACAAACCGACAATTTGAACATTGCTTTTATAAAATGCATTTATCGGATTGATAAAACCTATTCCTGGTTTTGGCACCATAATCGATAAAGGTTCTCCAAAACTCCGAACTCCCAAAGAAAGTTTTCTAGCAATTGTTCTACCCACAACTGCGGTATTCGTATATTCATGCTCTAACCAATTACCCAAACTTAAGGCAGCGTCTATATTTGTAATTTGAGTATAATTTTTTTCTACTCCCTTTATGTAAGCAATTTCATTTTTATCATTATACTCCAAAAAAACACGCTCTTCGATGATTTTAGAACTGGCTTCTACTGCCTTGTTATTTTCAAGAATACTAAAAATATCGTCAGTAACAAAAAAAGATTTTCCTTTTACAGCAGTAATTTTTATATCTGGATCAGAAGCATCTAATAAATTATAGCTAAACGTTCGCAAACCTGAAAAGCCTGAAAGGATAATGAATAGCACCAGCGAACTCACAATAACTGCAAAAGAAGCAATTATGGTAATAATATTTATTGCATTATTACTCGTTTTAGTAAATAAATATCTTTTAGCTATGTATAGAGAAAAATTCATACTGCTGTCTGCGCTCTATATAATATCTTAAAAGTTCATTATTTTTTACGTCTTGGTAAAACTTCTGGATTCTTTATTGGGTTCTCGTCTTCACCCTTTAAAGATTTATCAATCTCTTCTAAATAATCGAGTGTATCATCGCCAAAAAATAATAACTCGGGCATTCTGCGTAACTGATTACGAGTACGTTTTGCCATTTCGAAGCGTATTGTAGCAGTGTTAAATTGTACACCTTTTATAATATCCTCTCTATTTTCTGAAGGAAAGACACTCAAATATACTTTAGCAACTCCTAAATCTGATGTTACGTGAACTTTGGAAACAGAAATTAATACACCTTTCATACCATCTTGAGCCGCTTTTTGCAACACATCAACCAAATCTTTTTGCAAGACCCCTGCAATTTTTCTCTGTCTATTTGTTTCTTCCATTCTGCAAATTTACAATATTTTTATAGAGTGTAAATTTTATTTTTAATCGCATACATTACCAAACCAACTCTATTTTTAACGTTCAACTTCACAAACAAATCATTTCGATAACCATCTATTGTTTTAGGACTTAAACACATTTTATCCGCAATTTCTTTATACGTTAATTCTGTACAGGACAACTTCATGAAGGCGAGTTCTCTCTCTTTAAAAGTAAGTTCTTTCTCTATATTTCCAGAAACAGATTTCATCAATAAATTAGTCACATTTTTTGAGTGATAAAAGCCGGTTTCAGCAATTTCTATCAAAGCTTTTTCTAGAATAGCTTTTTCTGTATCCTTTAATAAATAACCAATAGCTCCCGCTTTTAACATTTTCAAAACAGTTATATCATCGTCCTCTACAGATAGTGCCATTACATTTACATTTGGATATGTTTTACTAATCCATGCTGTAGTTTCAATTCCGTTCATAATAGGCATATTAATATCCATTAAAACAACATCTGGAATATGCTTCTGTGAATTAGAAAATTTCTCCTCCAATTCTTGACCATTTTTGCAAGTATAAAGTACTGTAAACTTTTCAAAAGTATCAACCATTCCTTGTATTGCTTGAGATAATAATGTATGATCATCTACAATAACTACCGAAAAATGTGTCATAATTTATAATGAATTTTAAGTGTTGTTCCTTTGTCTTTTTATGATGAAAAGATGGCCTCCACACAAATTAATTTTGCTCTATTTTTAATATTTGACAAACTTATACCTTCTTTTTTAACTTCCGATAAAAAACCTACTCCATTGTCTTTTACAATAATTATTAGTTCATCATTTTGATAATCCAAAGAAAAATTTAAGGTGGTTGCTCTTGAATGTTTAATGGTATTGGAAAAAAATTCTTGTAAAATTCTAAATATAATAATACTATGTTCTTTATCAATTTCTTTTTCATCAACTAAAAGTATTAAACTAAAATCATTAAAATTTAATCGAATAAAACGATCTATTTCTAATTGAACAGCTTCCTTTAGATTAATATTATAATAGCTTCAGGATTAATTAATTTTGATAAAGCACGGACCTCTGAAAGTCCTTTGGAAATAGTTTCAGAAACCTCTTTTATATTTTGTTTTGTAGCGCCTTGTAACTGTATTTTTGCCAATGTTAATAGTTGACCAATATTATCATGTAGCTCCCAACTTATATTTCTTAATGTTTCTTCTCTTATTTCAATTTGAGTTTCAGTTATTTCCCTTTCAAATCTTTCTTGCGTTTTTTTTCACTCTTCTACTAATGCATTTTTCTTCTTTTGAAATACTGTAAATAATACTATTAATGATATTAGAATTAAAAGCACCAATAGCGCAGACACTATTAAAAAAATATTTTCTTTTTCATTCATGCTACCAAACCATAAATTAAAAATAAATGAAATATAATGGTAAGGTAATAAATAATAGGAAACATTTCTCTAGTATCAAACATATTTAATAGGAGCAATGTAAAAAAAGGCACAGAGGGTAAATAGAAAAGTAAAAACCCAACAGAAACCCAGAAAGTCAAGATTTTTTTATGTTTTAAAAATTTTTTTAAATTTAATAATTCAGTAAAATATAGAATAATTAAAACACTATTAAAAAAACCTTCAATAGACATCGTAAGCATCTTTAAAGTCTCAAGATAAAAGCTCGCTACATAATAATATTAAAAATAATTGCGAGTATTTTTAAAAGCCTTATTTTTTTTCTTTTCTAATAAATTATAATAGTTTAAGACAAAAATAGTAAACTCAACAAAAATGTAAATATTAAATAGTTCGAAATTATCCAGAGGATATATAAATGTTACCAAAAGATTGAACAAAACTATATTTAAAAGTTACATAACAAAAAATAAGTGACAGTATGAACGTCAAATATTGAATGTAAAGAACTAATTGTTTTGTGAATTACCGTCATCAGTCATAATTGATAAGAAGGAGTTCTTAAAATTCTATTTGCAGATAAACTTTCTAAACCAGTTTAAATTTTTAAAGACAAAGGAAGCAAATTAGCTGTGTTTAACTTTTTAACTCTAACCTGCTCTAACAATTTGGTAATATCAATTGGTTTTCCATTTTTAGAATACAAGGGTTCAAATGCGACATCCTATTTATTTCCAATTTTAGTAGTCGAAGTAAAATTCAAGTTTGTCTACTTTGTAAATCTTCTATTTTACATTTTATAGGGTAAGAAGTAGGATAGATTCTAAAACCTGTAACTTCTATATCTATCTAAATAGAAAGATATATTGCTTTAAGTCGTCTAATTTATACCAATTATAATTCCTAGATGTAGAATCTTTTCCTACTGATATTTTCTTCATGTACTTGTCTAATTCCTTTTTAGCTCCTTTATCATAGGCATCCATCTTTCATGCATTTCTTAATAAGTCATGGCTTGAGCAGTTCTTTTACTGTTCGGATAACGATCTAAATCCGGCGCTTTATTTTGCTCTACGCTAGAACTCAATACTATAGTAAGTATGAAAATTGTGAAAATAATTAATTTTATTTATACCAAATTAAAAGTTTAGCATTGGAAAGTAACTAAAAAATTACTGTTTATTACAATTTATGAAAAAGGATAATAAATTGAGTTTATAGGGGGTTTTTCCTGCACAAATTCAAAGGTATTCACTACAAGATGTCTTAAATAAATCCCGTAATTTTGAATTAAGACGAAAGGATTAAATTCGTTAGGGAAAATTGCAAAAAAAAACACCTTTACAAATAAAGGTGTTTTTTTGTATTATAAAAGTCAAAAAAAATCTCAAAACAGATGGCTGTTTTGAGATTTTTTTAAAACTATATTTTGTGCATTAATCCGCTAAAATAATAGCTCTGTTATCATTTAATTCTAAAGTACCAGAACTAATTTCTAACCTTAAAATTTTACTATCGCCAACATGTGGAGTTAATTTCGAATTTAGTTCCTCTAATTTTAAATGTTGTTGAGAATGAACATGAATATTAATGATTCCTTCTTTTAACATAGAGACTATTGGTGCGTGATTATTTAACATTTGAAATTCTCCATCAATACCAGGAACAGAGATTGAATCAACTTCGGATGAAAATAGTATAGCTTCTGGTGTTACAATTTCTAAAAACATATTTTATAGTTTTAAGCTTCTGCTAACATTTTTTCTCCTGCATCAATTGCATCTTGAATTGATCCTCTTAAGTTAAATGCTGCTTCAGGGTATTTATCTAATTCCCCGTCCATAATCATATTGAATCCTTTAATTGTGTCTTTAATATCAACTAATACACCAGGAATACCTGTAAATTGTTCAGCAACATGAAAAGGTTGAGATAAGAAACGTTGTACACGCCTTGCTCTGTGAACTATTAATTTATCCTCTTCAGATAATTCTTCCATACCTAAAATTGCGATAATATCTTGTAATTCCTTATAACGTTGTAAAATTTCTTTTACAGCTGTTGCAGTATCATAATGTTCATCTCCCAAAATTTCAGCAGATAAAATTCTTGAAGTTGAATCTAAAGGATCTACTGCGGGATAAATACCTAACTCCGCAATTTTACGAGATAAAACTGTTGTTGCATCTAAATGTGCAAACGTAGTTGCTGGTGCTGGATCTGTTAAATCATCTGCAGGTACATAAACCGCTTGTACAGATGTAATAGAACCTTTTTTAGTAGATGTAATACGCTCTTGCATTGCGCCCATTTCTGTCGCTAATGTTGGCTGATAACCTACTGCTGAAGGCATACGACCTAATAATGCAGAAACTTCAGAACCTGCCTGTGTAAATCTAAAAATATTATCTACAAAGAAAAGTACATCTTTACCTTGCGCCTCTCCTGCTCCATCTCTAAAATATTCAGCAATTGTTAACCCTGATAAAGCAACTCTTGCACGTGCTCCAGGTGGCTCATTCATTTGTCCAAATACAAAAGTAGCTTTAGAGTCTTTCATTCCTGGTTTATCTACTTTCGATAAATCCCATCCTCCTTCTTCCATTGAATGCATAAAATCATCACCATACTTGATAATTCCAGATTCTAACATTTCACGAAGTAAATCGTTTCCTTCACGAGTGCTTTCACCAACTCCGGCAAAAACAGACAAACCACCGTGTCCTTTGGCTATATTATTAATTAATTCTTGGATCAGTACTGTTTTTCCTACTCCTGCTCCACCAAATAATCCGATTTTACCTCCCTTAGCATAAGGCTCAATTAAATCGATTACTTTAATACCTGTGAATAAAACTTCTGTAGATACTGATAAATCTTCAAATTTAGGAGCAGACCTGTGAATAGGTAAACCATTCTTTCCTTCTTTTTTTAAATTTCCTAAACCATCAATTGCGTCTCCAGTAACATTGAATAAACGACCATAAATATCATTACCTATTGGCATCTGAATTGGGCTACCTGTAGCAAAAACTTCTACACCTCTGCTTAATCCATCAGTGGCATCCATAGAAATTGTTCTAACAGTATCTTCACCAATATGCTGTTGTACCTCTAAAACTAAAATAGAACCATCTGCTTTTTTAATTTCTAGTGAATCGTAAATTTTAGGAAGTTCGTTATCTGTATTGAATTCAACATCAATTACTGGCCCAATAATTTGAGAAACTTTACCTGTTATTGTAGACATTGTGTATCTAATTAAAGTTATTATTTATTTGTGAGACTTATCTCTCATTTTCAGGACGCAAAGTTACTATTTTTGGTTGGAATTAAAAAAGTTTTTTTAACTAAAAAAGTCTCACCAAATTGAT
Source organism: Polaribacter sp. (assembly GCA_034110665.1). Lineage (GTDB taxonomy): Bacteria > Bacteroidota > Bacteroidia > Flavobacteriales > Flavobacteriaceae > Polaribacter. The sequence continues at coordinate 7,510 of JAWUYT010000017.1, read as the reverse complement.
GAGACTTTTAATATTATTTTATCTAAGTGAGCTTTTCTTAATTTGTTACCTTAACCTCAACTCTTCTATTTTCTGCTCTTCCTGCTTTTGTGTTATTCGGAGCCACTGGGCTCACTTCACCAAAACCTTTTGCGGTTAACCTTGAAGCATCAATACCGTTTTTAATTAAATAATTCCTGACAGCATTTGCTCTTTGATCAGACAAAGATAAGTTTCTTGAAGCACCACCAGTGCTATCTGTATAACCTCTAACTGCGAATTGAGATGTTGGAAATTCTTTGAAGATTTCCATCATTCCGTCTAACTGGCTAGTAATTCCTGATTTAAAACTAGATTTGCCAGTGTTGAATAAAATAGTTTTCGAAAACGTATCTAAAGGAATCGTTTTTACAGGACAACCATCATCAGATGCTGAACCTACTTCATTTACACATTTATCATCTTTATCTAAAACCCCATCCCCATCTGCATCTGGCCAAGGACAACCACCGTTTTCCACAGAACCTGAAACAGAAGCACATTTGTCATCTTTGTCTATTACGCCATCTCCATCAGAATCTGGACAACCCTTATTAGCTTTCGTACCTTTATCGCTTGCGCACATGTCATCTTTATCAGCAACACCATCTCCATCTGAATCTGGACAACCATTCATCATTGCTAAACCAGCAGTGTTAGGACAAGCGTCATCAGAATCCTTAACTCCATCGCCATCTGTATCGGGACACCCATTGAACTCTTTTAAACCGGCAACTTCAGGGCATGCATCATCTTTATCATATATTTCGTCTCCATCTGTATCTTTACCACCAAATTTAAACACTAAACCAACCGATGTTTGATAATGATTTGAAATTTTTGAAGCAAATCCTATTTTAGATGAATGTTGAAAGTTCAAGCCTAGTCTATCATTAAACCAAGTATTAAAACCTAATCCAGCATTTAACATTCCTTCTGCCTCTTCACCAAGAGTAACAGTACTAGCACCTAAAAGAAGATAAGGATCAAACCAACCCGTATCGCCTACTATATTATTTAAATCATACTTGATAATTACATCTGCAGACAAATAAAGCAGATCATCACCATCTTCTAGAGCTAAATTCTCTATTTTATTTACTGTAGCTGCTAACTGTAAAGAAAAACCTTTATTAAGGTATTTTTCAGCAGTAATCCTTGAAATAGCCGGAAGTATATTCCAGTCATGATTATCAAACATATCCTTGAACTGCCCTTCTGAACTGAAAAAATCACCAGTACCATTGTATATATCTATGGAATTTACACCAGCGCCAATTACCCATGGGTTATTTTCATCCTGAGCGCTTATGTTACCAACGGTCACAAAAGCAAATAAAGCTATCATAGCTAATTTTAATCGTTTCATTATCAAATCTTTTAAATTAAATTTCGTAAATATTATTCGCAAAAGTAAAGTCTTCTTAGTTAAATACAAAGAAAAATCTAGAAAATATTTATAAAGCAGCAAATTTTTATCAGTCCTAAATGATTTTCAGTTCTTTTCCAACAGCCATAAATGCAGAAATTGCTTTATCTAAATGCTCTTTCTTATGAGCAGAAGAGAGTTGCACTCGAATTCTAGCTTTTCCTTTTGGCACAACAGGAAAGAAAAAACCTATGACATAAATACCTTTTTCTAATAATTTATCTGCCATCACTTGAGAAAGCTTTGCATCATATAGCATAACAGGAACTATTGCTGCATCGGCACCAACCAAATCAAAACCTGCTTTTTCCATTTCTATTCTAAAATAATTGGTATTCCATTCTAACTGATCTCGGTACGCAGTATCATCAGAAATTAAATCAAAGACTTTTAAAGAAGCCCCTACAATTGTTGGTGCTAATGAATTTGAAAACAGGTAGGGTCTTGAGCGCTGGCGCAAGATTTCTATGATTTCTTTTTTTCCAGTCGTATAGCCACCCATTGCGCCTCCTAAAGCTTTTCCTAAAGTTCCTGTTACAATATCAACTCGATCCATTACATTTTTTAGCTCAACAGTGCCTCTTCCAGTTTTCCCTATAAAACCAGTAGCATGGCATTCATCCACCATTACTAAAGCGTCATATTTATCTGCTAAATCACAAATCTCATCTAATTTAGCTACAATTCCATCCATAGAAAAGACACCATCGGTAACAATAAGTTTAAAACGATGATTTTGTTCATTCGCTTTCATTAACTGTTCTTCCAAAGAAGCCATGTCATTATTATCATATCTGTAACGCCCAGCCTTACATAATCGAACACCATCTATTACAGAAGCATGATTTAAACTATCAGAAATAATGGCATCTTCTTTTGTTAATAACGGCTCAAAAACTCCACCATTTGCATCAAAACAAGCAGCATACAGAATGGTATCCTCTGTAGTATAAAACTCTGCAATCTTTTCTTCTAATTGTTTATGAATATCTTGCGTTCCGCATATAAAACGAACTGATGACATTCCGAAACCATGAGAATCTAAAGTATCTTTTGCAGCCTTAATTACTTCTGGATGATTTGACAATCCTAAATAATTATTAGAACAAAAGTTAATTACCTCTTGCCCTGTGGAAATTTTTATCAGCGCATCTTGAGAAGATGTTATAATTCTTTCGGATTTATACAAACCTGCTTCTTTAATTTCCTGAAGCTCTTTTGCTAAAGTATCCTTAATTTTACCGTACATTTTTTATTAATTTGAGAAAGGCTAAGTTACAAAGTTTAATTTTTCTGCTTATACTTCAACAACATCAATTTTGTCATTTATATATATAAGCACTTTTTTTATCACTCTAAAATTCATCGATTTTAAAACTCTTTCGTATTTTAAGATTTGCTGATGATGCTCATTGGACGGCTTACCAGTCTTGTAGTCAATAATCACAACATCATTTAAATCGTTAAATACCAATCTATCAGGAATTAAAATTTGATTGTCCACATCTACGATTTCTCTTTCATTATATATAATGACTTCGTCTGAAAAATAGTTTTCTAACTTTGGATGCTTTAAAACATCATAAATCTTGTCTTTAATTTCTTTTGAATGCTTGTCATTCATAAATCCTTGTTGCTGAAATTGATCTACAATGATAAAAACATCCTTTTTTGTGAAAATTTTTGATAAAATTTCGTGAATTAAATTCCCAAAATTAACTGCTTCGCCTTGTGATGTATCCCATAATTTAGAAGCGCCTGCCAATAAAACAACATTGTGTTCTTGCCAAGGCGTAGAAATAAATTTTTCATGAATTTCTGCAACCGATATCAAAACCTCTTTTTTACTAGCCCTTCTTTCATCACCAAAAGAATATGTTAGCAAATCATCATTCCAAAGATTGAGTTGTTTTAAATAATTGATAAACACTCCTGAATAAAAGTTTGTGTTTTCTTCCCCTTTTGAAGATATTTTCTTCTCTGTGATTATATGTAACTGTTCTACAGCTCTTGTCAACGAAACATACAACAAGTTAAAATTATCTAATTCCAATTCTTCTCTTTGCTGGTTATAAATTTCCAAACCCGTATCATTTACATGACTTAATTCCTTACTATAAGGCAACAACAATTCTTTAAAGTTATCATAATTTTTGGGCAATTCATCCACCCAAACTTTTGGATTAATTTGTCTGTAAATATCTATATCACAAGGAAAAATAACAACAGGAAATTCCAGTCCTTTTGATTTATGAATCGTCATAATCTGAACCGCATTTGCACTTTCTGGAGCAACAATACTTAATGCGTTTTTCTTAAGTTCCCAAAACTCTAAAAACTCATTAATATCTATATTTTTTCTTTGTTGCTCTAAAACAACATCTAAAAAAAACTGAATATACGCATCTGAATAATTCACTAAATTAAAACTCCTTACAATCTCTTCAATTTTTTCATAAAATGGCATTTGATGAAATATTGAAATCTCAAATGAAATTCCGTGTACTTTTAAAGCTTCAAAAATAGTTTGATTATCCGCTTTTGCGAACTCTTTAAAAAAGGTATGTTTTAGATTTTCAATTTGTAAATGTTGCTGTAAAAAATAGAGCATTTCAAAACGAGTTTCCTCATCATTCGGGTTTTGTAAAACTTTTAAAAGATCCACTATAAAACAAACTTTTGGACTATTTTGTAATAACAGCGTTTCTGATGAAATAATATCGATTCCATTTTCTGATAAATAGTTTGCAATCGCCACACCGTCTGCCCTTTTTCTTGTCAGAATACAAATTTCACCTAAAGAAAAGTCATTCTTTAACTCGTGTATTTTTTCTAAAACTTTCTTCGGATATTTTACTTTTTCGTCCTCCTTTTCTTCTTCTTTTTCAAGAAAGGAAAGTGACACAAATCCACCTTTTTTAGAATTTTCTAATTGATTATTACCTTCTAAAAATAAATTTTTATACGATTCATTTTGAATGAAATTCGCGGTATGTTTAAAAAACGAGTTGTTAAAATTGATGACTTCTGAATAACTTCTGAAATTAGTTTCTAAATATCTAATTTCTTTGGGAATCGCAAAAGGATTTACTTTATTCGAGCCCAACTCTATAAATTGCTCTGCTTTACCACCACGCCATCTATAAATTGCTTGTTTCCCGTCGCCAACCAAAAGTAAATTGCCGTTTTCTTGCGCTAGCGCATTGTCTATTAACGGAATTAAATTCTGCCATTGCAACACAGAAGTATCCTGCATTTCATCAATAAAATAATGCTGAAAACGTTGCCCGATTCTTTCATATATAAAAGGTGCTGGTTGCTCTTTTATATTATCAGAAATTAATTGATTAAACTCTGCATTTAATCTGATATTATTTTCTTCCTTAATTTTTTCTAATTCAATATTGATATTATTTAAAACCGCCAACGGAATTATGTTTTTTAAAGCCAATTTATTCATTAAAAACTGACTATAAATTCCTTTTGATTTATTAAATAAATTAATAATTTCTGGAACAATACTTTCTATACTTTGTGCAACTGAATCGTTGGTTGATTTAGAATAATATTGATGATTATCGATCGCTTTTTGAACCGTTTCACTTCTTGTTAAATACGTGAAATTAAATCCTTTCTGGTTGATATCTGCAAAGAACTTTGGTATGGTTGCCCGCATAAAATCTGTATGCTCTAAATCATGACTTGCAATTAACCCCAAACAATCTTCACCAACTTTTTTAAAGGCATTTTTTAATTCCTTTTGATGTAAAAAAAGTTTTGATTTTAAATTCGTAAAATCATCTAAACTCTTTTTAGAAAGTGTTCTAAAATGTTTGATATCTTCTTCATTTAAAAGTATTCTAGCAAAATCATTTAAATCTCTAGAAATATCCCAAGATTTATCATCATCTGTTTTATCTAAAGTGTACTCTATCAGTAATTTTGTGAGTTTTTTATCGGTTCCTATTTTAGAAATCAACACATCTACAGCCTGATTTAGTAATGAAATGGCATCCATTTCCACCTCAAAATTAAGCGATAACCCTAAATCATGTGCAAAGCTTTTGATAATTTTATGCGTAAAACTATCTATGGTTGTAATTGAAAATGCAGAATAATTTTGCAGAATTGCATTTAATATTTTTTGACTTCTTTCTTGAATTAACTCTTTATCAATAGCGGTTTCATGAAGAATTAGTTGAAGCAAATCATTTTCTTTTCCTTCAGAAAAATCTTCTAAATTTGATAAAACACGCTCTTTCATTTCACCAGCCGCTTTGTTGGTAAACGTGATTGCTAATACTTTTTGAAAAGTAAAAACGTTCTCTGAACTTAATAAGACTTTTATGTATTCTTTTACGAGGGTGAAAGTTTTCCCGCTACCGGCAGAAGCATTGTAAACCTGAAAAGCTGATGATTGTTGCACAGAATTATTTTTTATGCAAAATACGAAATATAGCGATTATTATCCTCTAAATAAAAAGAAATCCTCTTTTATAGATTCTATTCTCGAATGATCATTGGTAAGGATATAATCTAACGCTTTATCTGTAAAATTCTTCCCCTTATCCGTTAAAGAAATAATACTTTTCTCGATGGTGATCATGTTGTTTTTTAAAGCTAAATCTAGCACGGATTTCGATCTTACACGCCGCCAATTAATATGCTCATTTAAATGATTTATGTGACGTTCACTTACTTCTTGATGATTGTTCAAGTGTAGTAAAAAAGTTAACAGTGAGACTTCTATTCGTTGCTGTCTGTTTCTATATAAAACAGAAATTAACCCTCTTTTTGGAGCGAATAGATACACCAGTAAGAATAGAATTCCTAAAATCGTGGTCATAGAGCCAGAAATAGAGGCATCTAACCAATGCGCTAACCAATATCCAGCAATGGCTGAAAAAACACCAAATATGACCGATAAACCTAACATTTTCTTCAAATTATCGGTTAATAAATATGCGGTTGCTGCTGGCGAAATCATTAAGGCAACCACTAAAATTGCTCCAACTGCATCAAAAGAACCTACAATAGTTATGGAGGCAACACTCATTAATCCATAATGAATCATGATGGGCGAAAAACCTAAAGCTGTTGCCAAACCGGCATCAAACGTACTAATTTTTAATTCCTTAAAAAAAGCAAATAATAAACCAATGGTTATTAACAAAATAGTTCCAATAATCCAGAGAGATTTTGGCCCTAAATCAAATCCATCAAATAAAAACCGATCAAAAGGTGCAAAAGCTAATTCTCCTAATAAAATGGCATCCGTGTCTAAATGGACATCATTGGCGTTTTTTGCAATCATGATAACGCCAATACTAAAAAGTACTGGAAAAACCAAGCCGATTGCAGTATCCTCTTTCACCAATTTTGTTTTCTGAATAAACTCAACTAAAACAACCGTAACTACGCCAGATAATGCTGCCATAATAATTAATAATGGTGAATTTAAATCATGTGTAATAAAAAAACCCAACACGAGACCTGGCAATATAGAATGACTAATTGCATCGCTAATTAACGCCATTTTTCGCAACACTAAAAATGTACCCGGAATTGCGCAGGCAATTGCCACGATACTCGCAATTAATTGTATTTCTATTTGAGCACTACTCATTTTCGTTTACTTGTTGATTGTATAAGTTCGCTGCAAAATGGTATCCTTTTGGTGTCATAGACCACATGGAACCCTTTACATTGATGTACTCTTTTCGTTCTAATTTTCCGAGTGATTTTCTAGTATAACCATAAAAATTATTTAATATTTTTATCGCGTGTGGGTGCGAAATATCCTCGTGATCTTCGTCAATCTCAAACAAAAAAGCAAATGATTTGTGCAATTCTAGATCTTTTATATACTGAATAAATCTAATTTCTCTAAATAATAAGCCTCTTGATGGAGAAAAAATAAAAGAGAATCCCACAAAAACTGCTGCCACCAAAACAATTACAGGTCAGGTAGATAAATTATTCTGACTTGCACTAATTGCCGTACCTACAACTCCAGAAGTAGCTCCGAAAAAGGCAGCCAAAACCACCATAATTCCTAAACTA
>JAWUYT010000016.1:0-44893 GCA_034110665.1 Polaribacter sp. | reverse complement strand
AACAATATGCACATTTTACGAGTCTTGGTGCTGTGGCAAATTCGGCTACATCCGGAATTGTTGGTAATATTGGTACACATGGGGGTGCTATAAGTGGTTTTACTACTTCAACGCATGTTGGAGATTTTAATCTTGCAAGTGCCGTAACGGCCCAAGCGGTAGTGGATTTAAACAATGCTTACATTCAAATTTCTCTTTTACCAAATACTGAACTAGGACACCTTGCAACTTTTGGACTTGGAGAAACAGTTTTGCCTGGAGTTTATTTTACAGCAGGGGCTGGAACTTTAACAGGAACGATTACTCTTGATGCTCAAGGAGATTCCGATGCAATATTTGTTTTTAAATTTAACGGAGCATTTACAGTAACGGGACAATCAAAAGTAATTTTAAAAAATGGAGCACGTCGTTGTAATGTTTTTTGGACTTCCGAAGGCGCCACTTCAATTGGAACTTTTAGTTATATGAAAGGAACGATTATTGCCCATGATGGTGCCGCTACAATGGCCGCAAATGGAAATTTAGAAGGTCGTTTGCTTTCTACAGCTGGTGCAATTGGATTTAGTACCGGTGTTATTTATAATGATACACTTTGTTTTGGAGATGATACACCTATTTCTGACGGAGATCAAACAGAATGTTCAGATGGAACAACTACTCAAACACTTACTGCTAGTGCAACTTCTAATACCACTGCTGGAACCATTGTTTGGTTTGATGCTGCAACAAATGGTAATGCAGTTTCGAATCCTGCTCAAGTTGGATTAGGTTCTGCAACGTATTACGCAGCATCTTATAATGGAACATATTACAGCCCAATTAGAGCGGCTGTTACTTTAACAATAAACGATTGTAGTATTGACACTGATGGCGATGGAATCCCAAATACAACAGATACAGATGATGATGGTGACGGAATTAATGATGCGGATGAAGCGTTAATTGGAACTGACCCTTTATTATTCGATACAGACGGTGACGGAAATAGTGACGGTGTAGATGATTATGACGGAGACGGAATCAGTAATGATGACGAATCAGATGAAAATGCAGCAATACCAACAGATATTGATGGTTTACCAGGAAATGATATTGTTACTGCAATTGGAGGTCCTCCAGGAACCCCTAATAACCCTACTTCACCAGCTGAATGTTTCAGTGTGTTTGTAGAGAATAATGTAAATGTAACAAGCGGTAGTACAAACGGAAGTTTAGCGGCCGGTGGAGATTTAACAATCAATGGTAATTACGGAGTTGCTTCACAAGACTGTGGATGTTTCGATATCAATGGAAACCAAATTGGTTTATTAGTAGGTGGACAAGTAAATTATACTTCGGGTATCTTAAATATTAGCAACCCTGCACAATATGCACAAATAGGAACAAGTAATGGTTCTAACGCATGGTATTTAGATCCATTAAACGCGCCAACACCAATACGTGTAACGCCAGGTTCTAATTACAACGCAACTTCTCATATTCAATTATTCGGAAATGCAGCAGCCTTTAATGCTTCTACTGGAACAAACCCTGTTTTTGCACAAAATTTGATTGATTTCTCCTTAGCTTTTCAACAGTTAAGAACCAATTCAACCAGTATGTCTGAAAATGCACACAATGCTTCTTTAGAAGATAATGCAGGAAATACAATACCAAATGTTGGGTTGCCAAATGCTATTGAAATATTCTTAAATAATGGTGTTAATTATTTAAACATTACTGGATCAGACTTAAATAATGTGCAAGCATTTTCTGCACAGAATCATCCCGGTGCAAACAAGATATTAGTAATTAATGTTGATGCACCAGGGGCATTTAGTTGGGATGTTTGGTCTCCAGCAGGAATAGCACCGCAAGACACACCTTATGTAATTTATAACTTCTATAACACAACAGATTTACAATTAGAAGGAAGCCAAACAATTACAGGAACTATTATGGCGCCATTTGCAACGATTACAAAAACGGTAAATACAGCAGATGTATTAGGGCAAATAATTGGTACTTCTTTCACACAAGACGGAGGAAATATAGAGTGTGCAAACTTTATACCAGAAGTAGTTGATCCTACACCTTCAAATACTATTCCAACAGCTGAATTTACAGTGAAAGACAGCGATTGTTTAACCGATAATGTATTTATATTTAACAATATGTCAAATACAAACCCATCAACACAACCAGCAGACCCAATTTCATATGCATGGGACTTTGGAGATGGAACGAGTAGTACTTTAATGAATCCTACCAAAATCTATAATGGATCAGGTATCTTTAATGTTACCTTAACAGCAACCAATAGTTTTGGATCAGATACACAAACGAAGCAAGTAAATATTTTTAATTCATTAAACCATCCTACGATGTCATATGACGTATTACCTTCGGTTGCAGGAGTTGTAACAAGAGAATATACGATCATAAACGATCTGTATTTTGATAGTTTCTCATGGGCATTAGGAGGTGTAGGTGCAAATCTATTCCCGAATCAAAAAATAGTAAGTTTTAATTTTACTGCGCAAGGATTATATAATTTGACTATTACAGGAACTAAAAACGGATGTTCAAAATCAATTACATTCCCTATAATAATTTCCTCTAATGAAGTTACTAGTGGAAATATGGGTGGAGTTGAAAGTGAATCTTTAGGAGATATTATTTCTAAAATATATGTGGGTAGAAAGAAAAACTCTTTACCAACAGAGTTTGTAAAGTCAAGTGAAAACTTGTATAACAAAGCGAAGTTGAAATCTGCACAACCGTTCCAAGGAAAAGGACAAACAATGTTAGACATGTTTCCTACGGAATTGATTGCAGGAAATATAGCGAATATAACCTCACCAACTGATATTTTAGATTACACAGTGGCCGATGAAGTATTGTCTGTAGATTTCTCTTTAGATGGAAAAACAAAAGGAGTTGTTTTAGGGATTAAAACCTCTGATAAGATATACAACCATACAAAAGCATCTTGCGACAGATTAAGAGGTGCAGAGGTTTTAAACATTCAAACAGTACAACTAGAAGGCTATAATTTCTTAATGCAAGGAATTAAGCAAAGAAATGGTGTTGTAGAATTTGCAATCTCTTTTGCAACGGCAAAAAACAACAATGATAACAGCTATACGATTCAAACAAACTGGTATGTGAACAACTACACCAAGTTTAATGATGTGTATAACTTCCAAGTATGGTCTACAAATCCAGAAGATACTCAAAAATTAGTAACTGATATTATAAAGAACTTAAGAACATTTATTCCTGTGACACAAACAGAGGTGCAAAAAATTCCTATGACCTATGCTGCAAAAATCTCTAGAGATAAAGCTGATTTAGTCATTCTTTTAAGAAGTACAAAAGTAGGTTTGAGTACTGAAATTTCTATGGAAGAATTGTATTCTGAAACTGCAAACAATTTAAAACACAGATACAACCCTGTAAATACAGCATTAGAGCAAGAGATTAGAGTAGACATTAAAGATGGATATGAGTATGATGCGCTAGTAAAAGTAAACGGCGAAGTAGAGGATGCTTTTTACCATTCAGATGGAAACTGGGGATTAGACTATGACAAGAACTATACAGAAGTAAAAAATTACTTTGTATCGAATGACTTTGACAGAGAGTATAAAGATGATGAGTATGCAATTAACAGAAATATAGAAATCAAAGCAACTAGTGAATATGATTACCTTACAGTATACAAATCATTATTGCCTGGAACTTTATCTGCTGATTATTCTGAATATAATTATGTAGCTTTTACCGCAAAAGGATCTGGCTTAATGGAGTTGGGCTTAATCAAATCATCTATTCAAGATTGGAGAGCACAGTATCGAGTAATGGTAGATTTCTCTGAAGAAGAGCAAACGTATTATGTACCTTTCGATGTATTTGCTTCAACTGGAACGTTAGATAAAATGACCGCAGAAGACTTAACAACTTTAGCTTTCACATTCTTACCAGTAGAAGCACAAACAAAAGAATTAGATTTAACGATTTCTGATGTCAGATTCACTAAAACAGCCGTTGAGGGCCAAACAATTGAAAAAATAGAGAAGTTTAATAATGAGTTTATGGCATATCCAAACCCATCACAAGGAAATGTTAACTTACTATTATTCAGTGAAACAGATACAGAAGTTATGGTAACTTTAACAGACATTACTGGTAAAGTAATCTACAGAGGTAAGACACAATTAACAGCAGGTAAAAACGAGTTAGAATATAACTTTAGAGTAAAAACTGGTGTCATGTTATTACAAGTGAATAGTGCAGAAGTAAATTATGGAACCTCTAAATTAATCTTTAGATAAAATCTTATAAATTAAGAGATATAAATACTGTTTGGGTGTATTTGTATTACTATTAAAACGTCTTAACAAATAGGTTAAGGCGTTTTTTAATTGCTATAATTCTGATTCAAAAACCATACTCCATAATGAACCAAATATTCTATGTGCTTGCTCGTTATTTTTAAAACGATTTTTACTTTCAACAGTTTAAATAAACTAAACTAAAAATCTACTTTAAAATAGCATTGATCCTTATTACAAATTATATACAATAGATTCGTTTAGGGATACATATAAAAAACCAAAGATTTTTTTGAAGAAAACTTCAAGTATTGAACAAAACAATATTCGAAATATTGCAACAAAAGTTTTAATTGTTGGTTGTTGCTAATTAAATTATTACATAAAAAACCTAGTTATATTCAAGTCAAAACCTTCGAGAATTCTTTCGATTAAAGGAAAACTATTTAAACTTAAAAGTAATATTCAGGCACTCGTATAAAATTATAGAGGTTATTTTTTATAAGAAAGCAATCACACTAAAATTATAAGTGACTGTTATTTAAAGATCTAAATTTTTACTTTGAGGGTTTTCAACATTGATAGCACCCAGAGCCAAAAACACTAAAAAAGGCAATAGTAAATAACTAATGTACTTGTAACTACCAAAAGTGGTAAAACAATAGCTAAATAAACTTGGTGCAATAGCACTTGCAACAACCATAAAACTCATTGCTTTACCAGTAATAGCACCTAAAAAGTTTCTGCCAAAATAGCGTGGCCAAGTAACAGCGTTTACAACTGCAAAAAGTCCGCTATAAATACCCAGCCCAATGATAAGTGAATACATTCCGCTTACACTACTTAATGTTAACAAGCCGTAAGAAGCTAAAAAACCACCAACTAACATGATGTATAAATAGATTTTATGCGCAATATAATCGCTTAAAATATTTGCAATCGTAGATACAGAAATTGCAATGATCGATATTGGTAGAAAAACCGCAATGGCCTCTGCCCTAGTATACATTGCAGACTCAAAAATAGAAATTATATGAAATGTAAAACCGGTTATTAAAAAACTACTAAAAGCCAAAGCAAGACTAAACATCCAAAAAGCCCTGGTTTCTTTAGCTTCTTTTAACGTAAAGTTTACTTCCTGCTTTTTCTCTTTTTTTGCCACTTCTTTCATGTATCCGTCAGGAGCCATATCAAAATCTTCTGGTTTATTTCTATAAAATTGAAGTACAAAAAAACTAAAAATAAACAAACATAAGGCTAAAATTTGCCAACTTACTTCCCAACCATGCCCTGTAATTAGATAATTAAGTACAATTGGAGAAATCGAAAAACCTAGTGAAATCGTAATACTGCTAACAGAATTTACTTTGCCCCTATTTTTATCAAACCACATCATCACCATGTTTCTAGAAGACATTGTTAAAACACCTTGACCACAAAATCGGATTAGAAAAAACAAGATACAGATTAAAATGAAAGGAACACTCCAAGACTCAAAGCCCACCATACTCTGAATAAGATTCGATATTTTTTCTGAAAAAGAAAATAACATTAAAGAAACCCCTAGAAATAAAGAAGCGAAAAAGGCTACATACCGTGCTCCAAATTTATCAAATAATCGTCCAGCTTTGGTAACAAAAAAGGCACTAATTAAAGTACCAATCATGTAGGCATTGCTAAATTGATTTCTTGAGAGTCCTAAAGCATCTTTTACCGGATCTGTAAAAACAGAAACACCGATTGTTTGACCAGGAATACTGAATAATACACCAAAACTGCCAAAAACAAGCGCAACATATCCGTAGAAAAAAGGAATCTTTTTAGGATTTATAAAAGAATATTTATTTGGATTCATTGTGTTAAATTCTAGAGGTACTTTTATGAAACAAAAGTGATTTTGGTATCATTAAACGAAATGCGAAATTAACATTAAAAACGGAAAACTAGCCACGATTGTTTATCGTTGTAATTTATTACTATCCAGAAACTTTTATGACAATTTAAACCTTATAAGAATTAACTTATGAGGTTTTGGTTTTCTTGAAACCATTATCAAACTAACTATTTTTCTTCTTCATTTTTAGTGTTGATAAAATCAAGATCTCTTATATTTTTTTGAACTGTAATTGCGCCAAAAAGACTCAATAAAAAAGAAATCCCATAGAAACCTTTTTCACTCAATTCTAAATCGGCATTTCTTAAACCAATAATTAGCAAGAGTAAAGAGGCAATTACAATAACCCAACTTAATCCATAATACATATCACTTACTTTAATATTTTCAGCTTTATCTCCTAAAACTTTTTGTAAAGAAATGACAGCATAAACATCCATTAAAAGAATCGAGAAATAATAGCCTTTTTCGTTGAGTTCCATACCCACATTCCATAAAACAATGCAATAAGAAAGTAGCCCAATAATTACGACTCCCAAAGTTGCACCTACATATGCTGCTGTTGGTTTTTTACTAAATTCACACTTTGTATTTTTACTTTTAGAGACTTTTTTAGTTGCTTCGTTTGCAGAGACTGTTGTTTGATAATTGATCGTTTAATAATTACAAGACAAAATTAGAACGAAATTAAAACCTACAAAAAACTATTTTTTATGATTACTAACAATTAAAATTTAATAATATATTATAACACTATATATTATATTTTAAGGCATATTACTGACGACATAATGATAAATTTAAAAGAAATAATAATTGGTTTTACGGAAGAAAAGCAACAAGAATTCATTTCTTATTTGGATAAAAAGAACAAACGAAAAGACGCTAAAGACATTCAATTAGTAAATTTATTAAGGATTGATGCGCTTTTATCCAAAGAAATTTGCATAAAAATTTATGGAAAAGAGAATAAGACCACATTGCATGCTTTAAGAAAACGACTGTTTGATTCTATTATAAACTTTACAGCAAATACGAATTTAAAAGAAGAGAGTTCGGTTGATATGCAATTGATTACTTAAATTTTATCTGCAAGAATATTCTTCAAAAAGGCCAGATTGCTATTGGTTATAAAGTTCTAAATAAAGCCGAAATCATCACTAAAGAATATCAATTATTTACAATTTTAAATGAAATTCACCATTCTAAAATTCAGTATTCTTATATGAATCAATTTATAAATTTGGATGAACCTATTACCATTTTTAGAGAAAATCAACAGCAATATTTGTTAGATGAAGAATTAATATTGCTTACAGTAAAATTAGAAAAACTTTACAAGAAATAAAGCATCAAAATAAAATTATCGATATAAAATTGATGATTGAAAAGGTGCTAAATGAGCATAAAATTTTGAAATCTGACTCACTTTCTTTCAAGTCATTATATCAATTAATTCAGATTATAAATATTTCTTCTGCGCAAAATTTTGAATATTATAATATTGAGTGTTTTCTGATTGAAGCCTATCAAACGATCAAAAACCATAAATCTAAAGAAAGACAGTTATTTTATCACATCGAAATTTTATATGTAATTTCTAAAACTCTTTTTAGAAATAAAAAATTTATTGAATCTTTAGAATATCTTGATTTAATGCATTTTTATATGGAGGAAAACAAAGGGAAATATCAAAAAGAGTTTGATTCAAAATATCAATTATTGCTCGATTTAGGAAATATTGATGTCTTAGATTATAGAATATTAAGTTTTAAGCGTAACTATTTTAAGCACTTAAAAAACATCAAACAAGGAAAAGTAATTATATTCTTACAATTAGTAGAAATGTATTATGGGAACCCTGAAATCATTAAAGATCCCGAATTTCATCAAAAAGCAGAAAATTCTTTTCTTTAGATAGAAAGCAAAAATGACCAAACAAGAACTGTATTTGGTCACTTTAGATTTGGTGAAACGTTAATTTCACTTTTGTCTTTTCATTAATTCCGCTTCAATATCTTTTAAAGTAAAACCTTTAGCTTGCAGTAACATGAGGTAATGGAACATTAAATCCGCAGATTCATATAAAAATAATTCATCATTATTATCCATCGCTTCAATAACGGTTTCTATAGCTTCCTCGCCAACTTTTTGAGCTATTTTATTGATTCCTTTATCAAACAAAGTTGCAACATAAGATTTTTGAGTGTCTTTGTTAGCAACTCTTTCTGTAATCACATTTTCTAAAGTTGAAAAGAACCCGAAGTTCGAATTATTTTCTTCATTCCAACACGTAGCTGAACCTTTATGACAAGTTGGTCCATCGGGATTGACAGATATTAGCAAGGTATCATTGTCACAGTCTAGTTTTAAATCTACTAAATTCAATACATTTCCGCTTTCTTCACCTTTAGTCCACAAACGATTTTTAGTTCTCGAAAAAAAAGTAACCAACCTGGTCTCTTGCGTTTTCTTAAAAGCTTCTTCATTCATATAGCCCAGCATCAAAACATTTTTTGTTGTTGCATCTTGAATAATTGCAGGCACTAAACCGTCGTTATTTTTATTGAAATCTATTGTCATTATCTTAATTTTAACTCCATTTTTACATCAGCAGATTCAAAATGAGCATCTACTACTTCTATATATTCAAAACCTAGCTTTTCGTATAATTTTAAAGCGCTTTCTAATTTACTGCTAGATTCTAATGTAATTATTTTTACCTTTTTCTCTACACAAACATCAATACATATTTGCATCAGTTTCCGTCCTATTCCTGCTCCTTTAAAACCATCAACAACGCCTAATTTTAGTATTTCATAGGTGTTTTGATCCACAGGAATCAAACTAATGGTTCCGACAACTTGTTGATCAAAATGTGCTAAAAAAATAAAGCTTCCATTTTCTAAATATTTCTTCGGATTGTCTAACAAATCGTCATCGGCTTTTTCATATAAATGATGCAGATGTAACCAATCTAAAGATATTTTCTTAAATTGTTTATGATATTTGTGCTCGTAAGATTTAATTTCTAGCCCTTCCATTTTTTAATTTCTATCAGTTCGAGTGCTTTCGATTTTTCATCGAAATTGTGCCGAAAAGGATTAATTACTTCTCGATACCATTTTTTCATTCATTACAGATCACTTTATGTGACAACATTTAGCACTATAATCTCACTGCAATATGATTCTTCCGTAATTCTTGTTTTAATTCTAAAATCGGAATTTCTCCAAAGTGAAAAACACTTGCTGCCAAGGCTGCGTCCGATTTCCCGATGGTAAAAGTATCAATAAAATGCTGCACAGTGCCCGCACCACCAGAAGCAATAATTGGTATATTTAATTCTGTTGATAATTTTGCCAGAGCTTCGTTTGCAAAACCAGCTTTTGTGCCATCATTATTCATAGAAGTAAACAAAATTTCTCCTGCTCCACGCGCTTCTACTTCTTTTGCCCACTCAAATAAATTGAGTTCTGTTGGAATAGTTCCTCCTGCCAAATGCACAAACCATTCCCCACCAATTTGTTTTGCATCAATAGCAACCACCACACACTGACTGCCAAATTTGTTTGCCAATTCGTTAACCAATTCGGGTCTTTTAATTGCCGATGAGTTGATAGAAACTTTATCTGCACCGCACTTTAAAAGCACATCTACATCTTCAATAGAAGAAATTCCGCCACCAACTGTAAACGGAATATTTACCTGTTCAGCAACTTTTAAAACCATTTCTCTCATCGTTTTTCTGCCCTCTAGTGTTGCAGAAATATCGAGAAAAACCAATTCATCTGCGCCTAATTCAGCATACTGTTTTGCTAAAACTAGTGGATCTCCAGCGTCAATTAAATTAACGAAATTTACTCCTTTTACAGTTCTTCCGTTTTTAATATCTAAACACGGTATTATTCTTTTTGTTAACATGTGTATCGCTTTTCGCTTTTTAGCTCTTGGCTTTTCGCAAATTGCGGAGGGCCAAAAGTAAACAGCTATTTATTTAGTATAAAATCCTCTAATTGTTTCAAGCTAATTTTATTTTCATAAATCGCTTTTCCAATAATGACTCCTTCACAACCCATTTCGGCCAATTTTGGAATTTCATCAAAAGTTGATATCCCACCAGAAGCAATTAGTTTTAAGTTTTTTACTTCGGATAAAATTTCTTTATAAATATCAAAACTCGGTCCTTCTAACATACCATCTTTAGAAATATCTGTACAAATTACATATTGAATTCCTTTTTGCTGATAATCGGCAATAAACGGAATTAACTCTAAAGTACTTTCTTCTTGCCAACCATTTGTTGCAATCTTTCCACCCGAAGTATCAGGATAAAAATCTGCACCTAAAATTATTTTTTGGGAACCATATTGTTCAATCCAACTTTTAAAAACTTCACTTTTTTTCACAGCAATACTTCCTCCAGTAATCTGATTTGCTCCAGAATTAAAGGCGATTTCTAAATCTTTATTAGATTTTAAACCACCACCAAAATCAATTTTTAAAGTTGTTTTTAATGCTATTTGCTCTAGAACTTTATAGTTGATAATCTGACTTGCTTTTGCACCGTCTAAATCCACAACATGCAAATATTCGATTCCTGCCGCTTCAAATTCTTTAGCAACTTCTAACGGATTTTCGTTGTATATTTTTTTGGTACTGTAATCACCTTTTGTTAAACGAACACATTTTCCGTCGATGATATCTATAGCTGGTATTATTCTCATTTTTTCGCTTTTAGCTTTTGGATTTTGGCTTTTAGCGAACAGCTAAAAGCAAATTGCCAAAGGCATCATTTATAAATTCAAGAAATTCTCAAGAATCTTACTTCCATTTACCCCACTTTTTTCCGGATGAAACTGGACTCCGTAAAAATTATCTTTTTGCAATGCTGAAGCATATTCAATTTCATAGTCTGAAGTTGCGATGGCTTCTTTGCAGCTTTCTGCATAAAAACTATGCACCAAGTACATAAATTCTTTTTCTTTAATTCCTGTAAACAAATTGGATTTTAAATTATAAATCACATTCCAACCCATTTGTGGAACTTTTACCGCTTTTGAAAATTTCTTTACAGCTACATTAAAAATCCCTAATCCTTCTGTATTTCCTTCTTCAGAGCATGTACACATGAGTTGCATTCCCAAACAAATGCCTAAAACAGGTTGTTTTAAAGTCGGAATTACTGCATCCAATCCGCTTTCTTGAAGCATTTTCATGGCAGAACTTGCTTCACCAACTCCAGGAAAAATAACTTTATCGGCTGCTTTTATTTCCTCAATATTGTTTGATAAAATAGCATCTAAGCCTAAACGTTTAAAAGCAAATTGAATGCTTTTGATATTTCCTGCTCCGTAATCTATAATGACTAATTTCATTTTTTCGCTTTTCGCTTTTCGCTATTAGCAAATTGCTAACCGCTAAAAGCTATTTTACAACATCCCTTTCGTGCTTGGTAAAAACATCTTATTTGCATCTCTTTTTACTGCCATTTTCATTGCTTTTGCAAACGCTTTAAAAATACCTTCAATTTTATGATGTTCGTTGGTGCCTTCTGCTTTAATATTTAGATTGCATTTTGCACCATCTGTAAACGATTTAAACAAGTGATAAAACATTTCTGTTGGCATATCGCCAATTTTTTCTCGTTTAAAATCGGCATCCCATTCTAACCAATTTCTACCGCCAAAATCTACTGCAACTTGCGCCAAACAGTCATCCATTGGCAGGCAAAAACCGTAACGTTCAATACCTAATTTATTCCCTAAAGCTTTGTTAAATAATTCGCCAAAAGCAATCATGGTATCTTCAATGGTGTGGTGCTCATCAACCTCTAAATCGCCATCAACTTTAATGGTTACATCCATATTTCCATTTCGCCCAATTTGATCTAACATATGATCAAAAAAGGACAAACCTGTTGCAATATCATTTTTACCAGAACCATCTAAATTTAATTTAATATAAATTTTGGTTTCATTGGTGTTTCTTGTGATTTCTGTAATTCTATCCTCTAATTTTAAAAATTGATAAATTTCTGCCCAATCTGTATTTGTTAGGGCAATGCAATCTAAAATTTCTTGTTTTGACGTTTCTATCTCCTCTGCACCTAAATCTGGATTTTCTGACAAATAGATACCTTTTGCACCTAAATTTTTTGCCAATTCCATATCTGTAATTCGATCACCCAAAACAAACGAATTTTTTAAATCATAAGCATCAGAAAAATACTTTGTTAACAAACCTGTTTTAGGTTTTCTGGTGACGGCATTCTCATGCGGAAACGTTTTATCAATCAAAATTTCCGAGAAAACAACGCCTTCTTTTGCAAAAGAATCTATAATTTTGTTTTGAGCAGGCCAAAATGTAGCTTCAGGAAAAGAAGCTGTTCCTAATCCGTCTTGATTCGTAATCATCACCAATTCGTAATCCAATTCAGCAGCAATTTTCGCCATGTATTGAAACACCTTCGGATAATATTCTAGCTTTTCTAAACTATCTAGTTGATAATCTACTGGTGGCTCTATGACTAAAGTGCCGTCTCTGTCTATAAATAGTACTTTCTTCATGATAAAAACCCCTCCTAACCTCCCCAGAGGGGAGGAACTCTTACTCGGGTTTGTAAAAGTTTAGTTGTTTGTATTTCCTGTAAAGTTTCAAAACTTTAAAGATATATTTCTGTTATTTCTTCAAACCTCACAGGTTTTAAAAACCTGTGAGGTCTTTCAAAGCTTTCAATAATTTGATGTTTTCCGATGCTGTTCCAACTGTTAATCGCAAGCAATTCTTACACAATGCTTGGGTCGTTCTATTTCGAATTACAATTCCTTTTTCAATTAATTGCTTGTATCGTTTATTAGCATCATCAACTTTTACCAAGACAAAATTACACTCTGTTGGATAAATTACGTTGATAAACGAAATCTCTTTTAAAGAACTTACTAATAAATTTCGCTGATTAATGATTTCCGCAATTTCTTTTTCTACTTCATCAAGCTTTATTAAACGCGCTATCGCTTTTTGTTGCGTTAATTCGTTGACATTATAAGGTGGTTTTATATTATTTAAAACAGCTATTATTTCTTCGGATGCGTAACAAACGCCTAAACGAATTCCCGCTAAACCGTAAGCTTTTGATAAGGTTTGGGTAATCACTAAATTCGGAAATTCCTTCAATCTTTCTAACCAACTTTTATCTTCAGAAAAATCGATATACGCTTCATCAATAACGACCAAACCATTAAATTTCTGCAATAATTCTTCTACTTTATCTATTGAAAAACTATTTCCAGAAGGATTATTTGGTGAACACAAAAACAAAATTTTGCTATTTACATCAACAGTATGGAAAATCTGTTCAATTTTAGGCTGAAAATTGTCAGTTAATAAAACTTGCTTATTTTCTACTGCATTGATATTTGCTAAAACTGAATACATGCCATATGTTGGTGGCAAGGTGATTACATTATCAACTTTAGGCTCGCAAAATGCTCTGAAAATTAAATCTAATACTTCATCACTTCCGTTTCCTAAAAGAATGTTTTTTTTATCAATATTTTTAATTGTTGCTAATAAATCTTTTACAGCGTGCTGCTGCGGATCTGGATATCGATTTACTCCATTTTCAAAAGGATTCTCATTAGCATCCAAAAAAATCATTTCTTCGGAAGTTGCGTCTTTATATTCATCTCTTGCTGATGAATAAGGTTGCATCCTTTTTATGTTTTCTCTAATGAGATTATTTAAATTAAATATAGTTTTCATAGGAGTCAATGGTAACTTGTTTCAGCATCTCATTATTTATCTTCAATTACTTCTCGATATAATTTTGCAAAAAAGCGAAATCACTCGAAGTGACAAACCCTTAAGTATGCACTTTTATTTTAAATCATTTAAACGAATAGTAACTGCATTTTTGTGCGCTTGCAAACCCTCTGCTTCCGCCATAACCTCTATAGAATTTCCAATATTCTGAATACCTTCTTTAGATATTTTTTGAAAGGTAATACTTTTTGTAAAACTGTCTAAATTCACACCTGAATAGGCTTTGGTAAATCCGTTTGTTGGTAAAGTATGATTGGTTCCTGATGCATAATCTCCAGCACTTTCTGGTGTATAATTGCCGATAAAAACAGAACCAGCATTTTCAATATTATCAACATAAAAAGCATCATTTTTTGTACAAACAATAAAATGTTCAGGTCCGTATTCATTGATTAAATCAAGCGCAATTTCATCTGTTTCCACAAAAATAGACTTCGAATTCTCAATTGCCTTTTGAGCAATTTCAAATCTTGGTAATTCTTTTAATTGGCTTTCAAGCGCAATTTCTACAGCTGCAATTAATTGTTTAGAAGTTGATACTAAAATAACTTGACTATCGCTTCCGTGCTCTGCCTGGCTCAATAAATCGGATGCTACATAACTTGCATTTGCTACATCATCTGCAACGACCAACAATTCACTTGGTCCTGCTGGCATATCAATAGCAACCCCGTATTTAGTTGCTAACTGCTTTGCAACAGTTACAAATTGATTTCCTGGACCGAAAATTTTATAGACTTGTGGAATTGATCTTGTTCCGAACGTTAACCCTGCAATTGCCTGAATACCTCCAACTTTAATAATTTTTGTTACGCCACACAATTGTGCCGCATATAAAATTGCTGGGTGTATGTTGCCTTCTTTATTTGGGGGAGAACATAAAACAATTTCTTTACAACCTGCAATTTGAGCAGGAACTGCCAACATTAAAACCGTAGAAAAAAGCGGTGCCGTTCCCCCTGGAATATACAAACCAACTTTTTGAATTGGTCTTTTTTCTTGCCAGCATTCGACTCCTTTTACCGTTTCTATATAAACTTTTTTAGTTTTCTGTGCATTATGAAAAACAGTAATATTTTTCTTTGCCAAAATAATGGCTTGTTTCAATTCTTCTGAAACTAATAAAACTGCTGCTGCTATTTCATCAAGAGAAACAACCGTATTTTCTGGCATTACACCATCAAAGAGTTGGGTGTATTTCTCCACTGCTTTGTCTCCATTTCTTTGAATATCATCAAAAATTTGATTCACTGTTTTTTCAATATCATCAACCGTTTTTGTAGGTCTTTGTAATAATTGAGACCAACTTTCTTTAGGAGGATTTATAATTGTTTTCATGCTTAAGGTGTTCATATAACTTGAATTAAATTCAAGTTTTTTTGTTATTAAAGGATATTGAGGTCTATTCAATATAAATTTGTGGTTATTTTGAACAAATACTGAAACGAGTTTAGGATTTTATAAGTTCAGAACTGCGTTCAGAACTTATAAAACCATTTTTTCTATAGGACATACTAAAATACCTTCTGCACCATTTTGTTTTAACCCATCGATAATTTCCCAAAATTCATTTTTAGAAATTACAGTATGCACAGAACTCCAACCTTTTTCTGCTAATGGTAGAACAGTCGGACTTCTCATTCCTGGTAATAATTTTAAAATAGCGTCCAATTTATCATTCGGCGCATTTAATAATACATATTTCGAGCCTCTTCCTTTTAAAACTGCTTGAATTCTAAATTGAATTTTCTTTAAAATAGCTCTTCTTTCTTCAGAAATTTGAGGTGAAACTGCTAAAACTGCTTCGGAAGTTAATAAAACTTCAATCTCTTTTAAACCGTTTTTAAATAAAGTGCTTCCACTAGATACTATATCACAAATACCGTCTGCTAAACCAATATTTGGTGCAATTTCTACAGAACCGCTAATCGTATGCAGTTTTGCGTCTATGTTTTGATCTTTTAAAAACTTCTTTACTGTTTCTGGATACGATGTTGCAATTCTCTTTCCGTCTAAATCTTTTAAAGAACTTGCATTAGATTCTTTTGGCACAGCAATAGAAACTTTACATTTAGAAAAGCCTAAACGCTCTACAAACTGTATTTCTCCACCTTTTTCTATCAAAACATTCTCACCGATAATAGCAGCATCTACTACGCCATCTCTTAAATATTGAGGTATATCTCCATTTCTTAAATAGAAAACTTCTAGAGGAAAATTTCTGGCCGAAGCTTTTAGCTGATCTATTCCATTGTCGATAGAGATACCGATGTCCTTTAAGATTTTCATAGAATCTTCATTTAACCTTCCCGACTTCTGCACTGCAATTCTTAAGTTACTCATTTTTAGTTTTTAGTTTTGATTGAGCAAATACGGTTTAAAATAAAAAAACCCGCTTGATTTGCTCAAACGGGTTTATAAATATTTTGATTTTATTCAATACATTTTTAGATCGCTTGGTTGCAATTGTAAAAATGATGATGATGGTTTTGAATAATTTTCATATTTCTTATTAAGAATGCAAATATTCAAATTTTATTTTGATTATTCCAAAGGATAAGGATAAAATTTTTGTAAAATAAAATATTTATCAAATTTTTGATATTTGTTTAAAATCGAGGGGTTGGATTAGAAACGATTCCAGACATTTTAATTTTCTTATAAAAAACGAAATATACAAACGATACATATAAAGCAAGAGTAAAGAATTTAATTCAATGTTAAAACATTACAATTTTTTGATTAGGTTGAATGTGCGTTCAAAAAACACCAACTTAAAGCTCATTCTGCGCCAACTTGAAGAAAATTTGTTCTTTTTTAAACCCTTGAGCAAAGACAAATAAATTAAACACATACACAACACATTTACAATTACAAACGTAGCTTTTAATTATTATAGGTATTTGCGTAAACCCCAGATTACCAAACCACCAATTAGAAACAAAATTTCAAAAAAAAAGATGAATTTTTAGCGTTGTTAGCTCCTAATTTAGAAAATTCTATCTTATTCATCGTCTGCTTTTCGACTTTAAAAGCAATTATTCGACTTCAATCAATCATCTCTAAAAAATATCAGATAACACTATATCATTGCAAAGAATTTATAAACATCATTGTAATGAACAAAATTTTAACTGAAAGAGGCACTAAAAAATGCAAAGTCATTCTTACGCATTCAGAAGATATTTTTATTGGTAAAGATAAGGCGGCAAGATTTAGACGCTGGCTGGATAGGTAAACAATGAAGGGTCAAAATGCCTATTTAAATTTACAAATACACAGGTAAATACCTTAAAATTAATGTTTGGTATAAAAAATCACAGTAAACTAGTGAGTAAAATGGTAGTATAATTTATTGTGTTCGCTTAAAAATAACCTACTAAACGTCAGCAAATTTAAGTAAAAATAAATACAGCAATCAAAACAAAAACAACAACTTGCATCCATTTTAAATACAAACCAATATTCTGGTTTTCTTTGATTCTATAAGAAATAGCGCCTGCTAAAATGGCTATTGCAGAAAATATCATTAGGGAAACTAGCATAAATAGTAATCCTAAAACATAAAATTGAAGCACTGTAGAAAGACTGTCAGAAAATAAAAAGCCAGGAAAAAAGGCTAAAAAGAAAATTGAAACTTTCGGATTTAAAACATTCATAATAAAGCCTTGTTTAAACAACTGTAAAGTAGTTTTCTTTTCTACGAAATTTTCTGAAAAGACGATATTCGGATCAGATTTGTAAACCTTGAAGGCCAAATACAATAAGTAAATTGCTCCAAATAATTTAATCGCAAAAAATAAATTTGCTGATTCTTTTATAATCACCGAAACTCCAAACGCTAATAAAGTGGTGTGCACTAAACATCCAGAAATAAGACCGAAAACCGTTGCCAGACCAAACCTTTTACCGTTCGCAATACTTTGGGTTAACACAAATATATTATCAGGTCCTGGAGAAATTGCCAAAATGGAAGTTGCGAAGGCAAAAGACAAAAGAGTTTCTATCATTCTGGTAAAAATACGTTTTTTTGTGAATCTTGTAAACCAAAATTCACAAGGTAATTTATACCCTCAAAAACTTTATAATCTTACTCTAATTATTAAAAGCTTTATTTCTCCACCTAAATATAAACAGAAAATATCTATTTTGTTTGGCAAAAACATTAAAAACTTAAACAGTGATTTTTGAATTATACTTCTGAAATTTATTATATTTGTGTAACTTATTTGCCGCGTAAATAAATTAACATTAACAAGGAATACTGAATTTTTCAGAACAAAAATTTCTATATACTAGATGTATTCAGAACCTTTAAACAACTTGTTAAACGTGTGATAAAGAACACAACTTAAGTTTTAAAATTTTTTATATTGATGAGTTTTTTAATCGTTTTTGCTACTTTTTGGGGTATGGAATTCATGGCTTGGTTTACGCATAAATACGTGATGCATGGATTTTTATGGAACTTACATTTAGATCATCATGTACCAAATAGAAACACGTTCTTCGAGAAAAATGACGCATTTTTCCTGATTTATGCGATTCCTTCTTGGTTGTGTATTATGCTGGGGTCTAAGTTTGCCGTTTGGATAGTTATGTATATTGGTTTTGGAATTTTAGCTTACGGAATCGCTTATTTTCTAGTGCACGAAGTATTTATTCACCAAAGATTTAAATGGTTTAGAAATAGTGACAACTCCTACTTAAGAGCGATTCGTAGAGCGCATAAGATACACCACAAACACAGAGGCAAAGAACATGGAGAGTGTTTTGGAATGCTAATTGTACCCTTTAGATACTTGAAACAAGAACTTAAAAAAGCAAAATCTTAATGAAAAAGGCTGTGATAGTTGGTGCAGGAATTGCTGGAATTGCTTCTGCAATTCGCTTGCAAAATAAAGGATTTAAGGTTCAAGTTTTAGAAAAAAACTCGTATCCAGGAGGAAAACTCACACAAATTAACCAAAATGGATTTCGGTTTGATGCTGGACCTTCCCTTTTTACCATGCCAAATTTAGTCACAGAACTTTTTGAAATTTCTGGCAAAAAACCTTCTGATTATTTTAAATATGATCAGCTAGAAATATTGTGTAATTACTTTTATGAGGATGGAACACGCATTTCAGCAAATTCAGAGATTACTATTTTTGCGGATGAAATTGAAAAAAAAACAACTGATTCTGCTGAAAATGTAATAAATCATCTTAAAAAAAGTGCATTTATTCATAAAGCTACGGAAGAACAATTTCTAAATAAATCGCTACATAAGTTAAGTTCGTTCCTCTCTTTTTCTACGATAACTTCTATTTTTAAGTTGCCTTATTTGAATATTTTCAGTTCCATGAATCAAGTAAATGAAAAAGCATTTACTGATTCTAAAACGATTCGATTATTCAACAGATATGCAACTTACAACGGATCGAATCCTTATAAAGCACCAGGTATTTTAAATATTATTCCTCATTTAGAGTTTGGCTTGGGCGCTTATTTACCAAAAGGTGGCATGCACGAGATTACGAATAGTTTGGTGAAATTGGCCAAAGAAATTGGTGTGGAATTCTCTTTTAATGAAGAAGTTACTGGTATAGAAACAAATAAGAATTTAGCTAAAAGTGTTTTAACTAAATCAGGAAATTATACTGGAGATGTTATTATTTGTAATGCAGATATTCATACGGTTTACGAAAAATTAATTCCGTCAGCAAAAAAACTAGCTAAAGTTGATCAACAAGAAAGATCGAGCTCAGCACTTATTTTTTATTGGGGAATTGGTAAAGAATTTCCTGAATTAGATGTGCATAATATTCTATTTACAGAAGATTACAAAACGGAATTTGAACATCTTTTTGATTCTAAAACAATTTATGAAGACCCAACCGTTTACATCAACATAACAAGCAAACACATTAAAGAAGATGCCCCTAAAGGTAAGGAAAATTGGTTTGTTATGATTAATGTTCCTTCTGTGTATGGTCAAGATTGGGATGTTATGATTGCAGAAGCAAGAAAAAATATTTTGATTAAAATATCAAGAATATTAGGAGAAAATATTGAAAATTTGATTGAATGTGAGGAAAAATTAACACCTCAATTGATACAAGATAAAACAAATTCTTATAAAGGTTCCTTATACGGAACCTCAAGCAACAATCGGTTTTCGGCATTTTTTCGTCATAAAAACTTTTCTTCTCAATACAAAAACCTCTATTTCTGCGGTGGAAGTGTGCATCCTGGAGGTGGAATTCCTTTGGCACTTTCTTCAGCAAAAATTATTGATACTTTTATAAAATGTTAAAAAATATTTCTATTGAAAATAGATGGATTGGGCTCTTGCTTCTATTCTATTTTTTTGGGTTAATTGGTATGTCTTTAGATTCTTATCGAGTCTTATTTTTACTGTTTACACCTTTAAATTTAGGGATAACTTTACTCGTTTTTTATAAAGTAAACAAAGATTCTAGCAGAAAATTCTTTATACTTTCTTTCCTTGTTTTTTTGATCGGATTTTCTGTTGAAGCTATTGGAGTTGCTACAGGTGTTTTATTTGGAAACTATATTTATGGAGATCCCTTCGGGTTCAAAATTTTTGAAACTCCTCTGATGATTGGTGTAAATTGGTTATTTCTATCATTTTGTTCCCACGGTATTGTTCAGTCTTTTACAAAAAAAGCGTTTTGGCTCATTTTACTTCCTGCAGTCTTAATGACTTCGTTAGATTTCTTGGTGGAGCCTGTTGCCATGAAATTGAATTTTTGGAATTGGGAAAATGATATCATTCCGATACAAAATTATGTAATGTGGTTTTTGACAAGCATTTGTATTCATGGATTAATCTACCTTTTTCGTCCTAAAATAAATACGAAAGTTAGCTTTATTATTCTGGGTGTTCAACTTATCTTTTTTGGAGTCTTAAATTTAGTGCTCTAATTTATTTTTAAATTTAGCTGACACGTGTTCACGAATATTTTTTCACACAAAAATTTAGACCTAAAATCAAGTTGATTTCGCACAAAAAAAGGATTCTTATGGATTTTATGGGTTCCTTATTTAGCTAGAATTAGATGCTGTCTGCAAGGGAGTTATAAGATAGATAATATGGCTTTATTGATTTTTTTAATCAAACCAGGACCCTCATAAACAAAACCAGTATAAATCTGTACTAAATCTGCACCTGCTTTAATTTTTTCTAAAGCATCTTTTTCAGAATGAATACCTCCTACTCCAATAATTGGAAAGGATTTATTAGAATTATCTGCTAAATATTGAATAACTTTTGTACTCTTATCTTTTATAGGTTGCCCACTTACACCGCCATTTCCAATTTCCTGCAAACGTTTTTTAGAAACTTTTAAATTATCTCTATCTGTTGATGTATTTGAAGCTATTACTCCATCAATCTTCGTTTCCGCTACTAATTCTATAATTTCATCTAGTTGTAAATTGTTTAAATCTGGAGCAATTTTAAGAAGAATAGGTTTCTGCTTTTCTTGTCGATTATTCAATTTCTGACAAGCTGAAATCAACTCCACTAAATACGCTTTGTCATTTAACTTTGCATGACTACCAACATTTGGGCAACTAACGTTTAGCACAAAATAATCTACATAAGGATGCAATCCTTTTAAACATTCTAAATAATCTGCTGTGTAATTTTCTGGCAAAGTTTCTGTGTTTTTACCAATATTTCCTCCAATAATTACACTGCCTTTGTTCTTTTTTAATTGTTGAATAGCAACTTCTAATCCTTCATTATTAAAACCCATTCTGTTGATAATTCCTTGATCGTCTTTTAAACGAAATAATCTTTTCTTTGGATTACCCTCTTGACCTTTTGGTGTTATCGTACCAATTTCGATAAACCCAAATCCAAAGTTAGCGAGCTCATTATATAAAACTGCATTTTTATCAAAACCAGCAGCCAAACCCACAGGGTTTTTAAAAGTTATGCCAAATAAAGTACGCTCTAATTTCTTATCCTTTACTTGATATAAACTTCTAAAAAGATTAGAAATTAGAGGAATTTTACATAAAATTCTAATCAATGAAAATGTAAAATAATGAACCTTTTCTGGATCAAAAAGAAATAAAATTGAACGTATTATTAATTTGTACACTTGTTATTTTTAATTGTTTAAAAAACCTTTTATTTACTTCTTAATTTTAAATAGGATTTACCACTATCTATTCTAATTTAACTCCAAAAATACGATTATAATATTTTCTTTAGTCTTTTAAGTCTTGTCTTCTGTCTAATATCTCATGTCTCAAAAAATCAAAACTTTTTATCTTAAAACAGCATCTAAATTCTTTTCGAAACTTTGTTGTAATTTTTGCATTATTTTATCTATCTGCTTGTCTTCTAGTGTTTTATTTTCATCTTGTAAAACAAAACTTATTGCATACGATTTTTTACCTTTGGGTAATTTATCACCTTCGTACACATCAAATAAATCTACTTCTTTTAACATTTTTCTTTCTGATTGAAATGCTAAATTATACACATCTTTAAATTCAGTTTTAGAATTTATCAACAAAGCTAAATCTCTTTTTACTGCAGGATATTTAGTTAAACCAGCAACTTTCATATTCTTTTTTCCAGAAAGCTTTAAAACATTATCCCAATTAAAATCTGCAAATAATACTTCTTGTTTAATTCCGAATTCTTTTAAAATTGACCGTTTTACAACACCAAATTCAACTAATTTAATTTTGCCTAGACTCAATGAAATTCCTTCAGAGCAAATATCATTCTTTATGGGTGAACCTTTTAAGTTTTGAATTCCCAATCGTTCTAAAACAGCAGTTATTACTCCTTTTACATAAAAGAAATCAGAATAATTTGAGGCCGTTTTCCAAGAATCTTTAGCTCTATTGCCGGTAACAAAAAGGGTTAAATGCTTATCTTCTTGATATTTATCATTATAAGAATGATACGTTTTCCCAAATTCATAAAACTTCAGCGAACTGTTTTTTCTGTTTAAATTATAAGAAACAGACTCTAAGCCACTAAATAGCATAGATTGACGCAAAACACCTAAATCATTACTTAATGGGTTTAGCATTTTTACATTTGTATCGTCACTAATATTTTCTGATAGTTTTGCATATTCAGGTTTTGTCAAAGAATTTGCCATTGTTTCGTTAAAACCCAGCGCTGTTAAATGATTAGCCGTAATATTTTCTACTTTGGTCTCAGCATTGGAATCAAAAGAAATTGACGTGTTTAATTTGTAAGAAAATTCAATATTATTATAACCATAAACCCTTAAAATTTCTTCAATAATATCAGCTTCTCTTTGAACATCTGTTCTGTACGATGGTATGGTTAAGCCCAAACCTCCTTCAGTTTCACTGTTAATTTTAATTTCTAAAGATGCTAAAATAATTTTAATCTGCTCTTTTGGTATTTCTTGACCTATTAGTCGATATGCATTTTTATAAGATAGGAATACCTGAAAGTCTTCGATTTTAACAGGATAAAAATCAGACACATCAGAAGCTAACTTTCCTCCTGCATATTTTTCAATTAACAACGCCGCACGTTTTAAAGCATATTCTGTCATGTTAATGTCAATTCCTCTTTCAAAGCGAAAAGATGCATCCGTATTTAACGCATGTCTTTTAGCCGTTTTTCTTATGGAAACAGGATTAAAATAAGCACTTTCTAAAAATATTGATGTTGTATGTTCTGTAACACCAGATTTTAATCCGCCAAAAACACCACCAATACAAAGTGGATTTGAATCTGCGTCACAAATCATAATATCATCTGCAGAAAGTGTTCTTTCTACTTCATCTAAAGTTGTAAATTTAGTACCCTCTTTTAAATTCTTGACAATAATTTTATTTCCTTTTATCTTTTGAGCGTCAAAAGCATGCAGGGGTTGCCCTAATTCATGTAACACATAATTAGTAATGTCTACGATATTATTTTTTGGCATTACACCTATCGATTTCAATCTATTTTGAATCCATTCTGGAGACTCTTTTATAGTCACATCGGTTATGGTTATTCCACAATAGCGTGGCACTAAATCCTTCTTTTCTACTTCTACATCAAAACGCAAAGTTCTTTCATCTACATGAAAATCGCTCACCGAAGGTGAAATTAATTCTAACTTTAAATTCTTTTGAATTAAACCAGCACGTAAATCTCTTGCAACGCCATAATGACTCATGGCGTCAGATCTATTTGGAGTTAAACCAATTTCAAAAATATAATCAGTTTCTATTTTAAAAACGGCGGCGGCGGCACTACCTACTTTTATTTTTTTATCTAAAACTAGAATACCATCATGACCCTTACCCAAGCCTAATTCATCTTCAGCGCAAATCATTCCATAACTTTCTTCGCCTCTAATTTTTCCTTTTTTTATTTTAAAACCCTCCCCCTTTTCATCATATAAAATTGTGCCAATCGTGGCTACTGGTACTTTTTGGCCTGCATCAACATTAGGAGCACCACAAACAATTTGAACAATATTTTCATTTCCTAAATCTACAGTTGTAATTTTAAGTCTGTCTGCATTTGGATGCTGTATACAAGTTAAAACTTCACCAACAACAACCCCTTTTAAACTTCCTTTAACAGATTCTTTGGTTTCAATACCTTCTACCTCTAAGCCTAGATCAGTTAACAACTCTCCTGTTTCATTTGCTTCCCAATTAATTTGCAAAAATTGTTGTAACCAATTGTAAGATATTTTCATATTATTTTTTTACTAATTTTACAGTACAAATTTAACCTTTTTTAAAGAGTATTTTAAACTTATTTAACTGAATTTAAGTTTTAAAAATGATAATGATTTCTATCTTTTAATAACAAGATAAATTCTTTTCTTTTTAGAAGTTTGATACACATAAAAAAGTTAAAATTAAGGAGAGAATCGCTCAAATTAGACATTATTAATTTTCAGTAAAAGCTAAATAAGCATCTTTATTTTTAATTTTATAAACTGTTTAGACAGGTTTTATTTGTTCAATTTGAGGATTCCAAAAAAATATTCTTTTTTTAATGTAGTACAAATTGGGCAAATATTAGAAGTTCTTTTCAATCGAATATAAAAAATTAAAAATCTTTGAGGGAAAAGTGGTAATTAAGAAAACAGCACTGATGTTAAAGGAATTGAAGATTACGAATTGTTTAAAGAATCCGCAAAGAATTATAAAAGTTGCTTCAGCAAAACAAATCTTTTGTAGGATATATTCAAACGGTATTTAATCATATACCATTATTTGAAACTCCTGATTAAAAAAAAAGTTTTAAATGTCTTTCTAATGGTATTTATAAACCAATACTAACATCCGCTAATTTTAAACATTCAGTATGGACTTCAGACTAAAAAATTAGGCAAATAGCTTTTTATCTAATTTCTTGAAAAAAAAATAATAAATATTGGCGAGAAGAATTCCTGTTATAATTCCTACAGAAACATCGATCGGAAAATGGACACCTAAATACAATCTACTGTATGCAAAAAGTAGAGGGAAAAATAAAATTAAATAAATATATTTATATTTTTCTCTCAATAAAAAGATAACAAATACAGAGAAAAAAGTAGATGTTGTTGCATGACCTGAAATAAAACTATAACTCTGCGGTTTTATTAAAGTTCGCAGTAAATGCATAATTTCAGGATCATTATTAGGGCGTAATCTATGTGAATTATCCTTAATAAAAACCGTAAATTTATCAGAAAAAGTTACGAGTAGGATTAAAAATAGAATCACAAACCCACCTCTTTTCCATCCGAAATTTTTTATGATTAAAAATATAATAAAAATAAACAATGGAGTCCAATAGAATTGATTGGTAATTGCCAACCAAAATGGATCCCACTGTTCACTTCCTAAAGTGTTTAAGAAAATTAAGAATTCCTTATCTTTCTGTATAATTGAGTCAAACAAATTATTCACTTATTTCTAAAATTTCTATTTCGAAAACTAAATCAGATTTTGCAGGAAAAGGTCCATATTCAGCTTCACCAAAACCTATATAATAAGGCACAAATAATCTAGCCTTTTCACCTTCTCTCATTTTAGCAGCACCTTCTTTAAAACCAGTAATCATTGGTCTTTCGGCATCATCTAACTGAAATACAAAAGGCTTGCTACCGTCTCTAGTAGATTGTACTTTATTGCCATCTGCAGTATATAAATCAAAATGAGATTTTATTGGCTTATTAGAAACTACTTTTTTTCCCGAAGGGTTACTTTTAAGCATTAAAATTCTCAAACCAGAACTTGTTTTTTCTGCTTTTGATTCCTCCATTCTAGACAAAAAAGTTTGCTTATCTTCTAAATATTTAGAATATCTGGCAACTTCTGCATCTTGTTTTTGTTGTTTACTGTTTTTTTTGTGTTCAGCATACTTTATCAATTCAGCGTCAAAAACTTTACCACCATTAAAAGCTTTCGCCTTTGGACCTATTCTAATAATTTCAATAGTATGAATCGTATCAAATTTTTTGATACGATTCACAACAGACATTCTCAAGGAATCAATAGATTTTTTTAATGTTAAAGAATCTTTAAATTGACTTTTCAACGCTAATAATTGCGTCGAATTTACAATCGTTTTCCCGAAAACAGTGTGTTTATCATCTAAATGTGATAATGGTTTATGTGTAATAAAAAACTGACTTCCGTTAGAATCTGGCCCTCCGTTTGCCATCGATAAAACGCCTGCATCATCATGTTTATATAATAATGAACCATCCTCATCTTTGGTTAACTCGTCACCAAATGTGTAACCAGCATTTCCTCTGCCTGTTTCTGTCGGATCTCCTCCTTGAATAATAAAACTATTTACAACTCTATGAAAACGAATACCGTCAAAAAAATTATCCCCTCTAATAGAATCGGAAACCTTCGTATTAGTCCCTTCTGCTAAAGACACAAAATTAGCAACAGTCATCGGTACATCATTCGGATATAACTTCAACAAAACATCGCCTTTATTTGTTTTAATTTCTGCGTACAGACCTTCTTTTAAATCTTTATATTTAGCAGACTGACATGCACTAATAAGCGAAAAAACAACAAAAAAGTAGGCTAATTTTTTCATTTATTTTTTTATAATCTCTAATAATTCTACTTCAAAAACTATGGCAGCAAAAGGCTTAATTTTGCCAGGTCTTGGTGTTGCACCATATGCTAATTCTTGTGGAATAAAGAACTTATATTTAGCTCCTTCTTTCATCAATAATAAGCCTTCTGTAAATCCTTTTATAAATTGATTTGCATTTGATTCGTATGGTTTTTTCTTTTCAATAGTGCTGTCAAAAACAGTTCCATCAATTAAAGTTCCGTGGTAATTAATTTTGATTTTTGAGGTTGCAACTGGCATTTCTCCTTTACCTGCTTTCAAAACTTTATATTGTAAACCACTTTCTGTAGTCATAACATCTTCTTCAGTTTTGTTTACCGCTAAAAAGTCTTCGCTTTCCTTTTTAACATCTGCATATTTAAGTAAAGCATCTTTAGCTGCTTTTTCTTGAGAAGCTTTCATCTTTTCAGCTTGTTGTTTCTGAAAAAATAATTGTAAAAAGCTATTTAAATCTTTTTGTTCGATCAATAAATTTGTAGAATCTATACCGTTTCTGTACCCTTGAACAAATAAATCTGTACTTGCATTATCAAAATTGGCTTTTACTTTAACGGCCATATCCATTCCTAAAGCATAACTAGCTGAATCTATTTCAGTTTCTAAAGAATTAACATCTGCCTTTTGATTTCCACAAGAAACCATCGCCGTTAATACTGTTACCATTGCTAAACTTTTTAATACTCTCATTTTCTATTTATTTATTTAATATTAATTAATGTTACTGTACTCTTTATAGATTGGTTTATTCCTATTTTAAACTCATCACCCCCAATGCCATATGCGCTGTAAGATGGAATTACAAAGGTAATAGTTTCTCCTGTTTTCATCAACTTTATTCCCTTTTGTAGCCCAGAAATAAAATCTTCTTTATCAACCACATAATTTTTAACACCTAATTCCTCTTTACTATAAATTATAGCGTCATTTAAATCAGTAATATTGTAAACTAAAATTACTTCATCTCCTTTTACAGGAGTTTGCAATTCTTCTTCTATTTTATGGATGTATGTGTACCAGAATCCATTTGAAGATTGAATGTATACATGTGCTGAATCGTTATTTATTAGCTTAAGGATCTTATCGTTTTCTAGTTTATTTAGAACTTTATTTTGTTTAATCGCTTCAAAATAAAGCGTTGTCGGTGGTTTTGGATTTATAGGTCTTCTTGGTTCTACTTTAGAACAAGAAAAACAAAAAACTATTAAAAAAAACAAAAAATTATTCTTCATAAGAAGCCTCTAATTCCGATTTATATTGGGATACTAATGACTTAAATCTTATAACAGTTTCTGTCATTGATACATCAGATTTTCCACCGGCAGCATTGTCGTGGCCTCCACCTTCAAAATGATTTCTAGAAAATTGATTTACAGAAAAATTTCCTTTTGATCTAAAAGATATTTTAATAATTCCTTGTTCACTATCTTCAATAAACATAGCTGCAAAAACAATCCCTTTTAAAGAAAGTGCATAGTTTACAACTCCTTCAGTATCTCCTTTCTGGAAATCAAAACGTTTTTTTTCTGCATCCGTTAAGGTAATAAAGGCTGTTTTATATGATGGTAAAATATGTAAATTACTTAAAGCTTGTCCTAACAACAAAAGTCTATTGTAAGAATTTGAATCGTATACATTATTATGTATCCTGTCGTTTTCTGCTCCTTTATCAATTAAATCGGCAATAATTATATGTGTTTTACTAGTTGTAGATCTAAATCTAAAAGAACCAGTATCGGTCATAATACCTGTATATAAGCAGGTTGCAATTGCAGCATCAATTAATTCTAAATCAGTATTCATTTCAATAAATTGATACACCATTTGACATGTAGAGCAAATTTCTGTATCAGAATACATATATTTTACGTCATCAGGTTGTTGATGGTGATCTATCATTGCAAAATCATTTGGATATTTTTCCAAGGTGTTTTTCATATCAAGACCAACTCTATGCAAAGTATTAAAATCTAGAAGAAAAATAATATCAGAATTTTTTATCGCCTTTTGGGATTGGCTATTTTGCCAATTAAATTTAAAAGTAGTTTCAGAACCGGGCAACCACTGTAAAAAATCTGGATATTCATTTGGCATTACAACAGTAGCAAAATGTCCTTTTTTATCCAAATAATGTTTTAGTGCTAAAGTTGAACCAACGGCATCTCCATCTGGATTTCTATGTCCGATAATTACGATGTTTCTTGGTTTTTCAAGAAAGCTTTTTAATTCTTCAAATCCTTTTAAAATCATAAGGTGCGAATATACAATTTAATAACATTGTTCAAAATATTTTTTGTAATACCTTTGTTAAAAGACACATATAATACAGATGAAAAATACGACGATCGCACTATCTATTGTTTTACTAATCAGTTTCTATTCTTGTAAAAAACAAACAATTAACACGCCAAGAAATTCGATTAATTCAGTCGATTTTACAATTGCTTTTGGCTCTTGTAATAAACAATATAAACCGAATGTTTTATGGAAAGAAATCAAAAAAAATAATCCAGATTTATGGATTTGGGGAGGAGATAATATTTATGCCGATACAGATGATATGTCTAAAATGAAGGAAGATTATGAGGATTTAAAAAATCAAAATGGTTATTTACAACTCATAGAAAATTTACCAATTATGGCAACTTGGGATGATCATGATTACGGCGGGTTAACTCATGCTTATACTTCTTTTATTTCAGAACCTAATCAATATAGAGTTCAAAGTGTAATGTCAGTAATAAGTTTTGGATTGCTGCAATTTAATTTTGATAAAAAATCTGTAAAAATGCAGATGAGAGGCGAAAATAATAAAATATTACAAGAAATAAATCAAGTTTATCCATAATTTGTTATTTATATTAAAAGCCCTACTTTTGCAAAAAATTTAAAAATAGAATGGCAACAAATAAAACATTTACAATGCTTAAACCAGATGCTGTAGAAAACGGACATACTGGCGCAATATTAGAAAAAATAAATGCAGCAGGATTTAGAATTGTAGCAGTAAAGAAAACTCAAATGACCAAAGCTGATGCTGAAAATTTTTATGCTGTGCATAATAAGCGTCCGTTTTTCGGTGAATTAGTAGAATTTATGACCCGTGGACCAATTGTCGCTGCAATTTTAGAAAAGGAAAATGCTGTAGAAGATTTTAGAACGTTAATTGGTGCTACAAATCCTGCAGATGCAGCAGAAGGAACAATCAGAAAATTATACGCAACTTCTATGGGAGAAAATGCTGTGCATGGTTCTGATTCTGACGAAAATGCTCAAATTGAAGGAAACTTTCACTTTTCTGGAAGAGAGCAATTTTAAGAAGTTTTAGATTTTTTTTTGTTAAAAAACATTTAGTAAAACTCACAACTTACGTTGTGAGTTTTTTGATTATCAAAAATTAATAAACAAATAATTTCAGAAAATATACATTGAAATAATGGCTTTCAAGAATTCCACTGAAATTATTAATAATCTTGAAAGTAAAATATTTTACGTACTAAAAACAACTTAAATATTTTTTTAAAATAAAACTTTTAGAAGTAATACCAGCATTTTATTTAAAACAGAAAAAATGTACAATGATCACGGAAACACTCATTAAGGCAAGGACTGCGAGAATTAAACAACCACATGTTCGGCCAATGTTAAGAAGCAAACACAACACAATAGTTAATTTTAGCTATAAACTTCCTGTAACTTTATATAACGGATTTTCAGACATTACTTTTTCGAGATGCAGCATTAAGAACTAAAGGAAATATTTAATACCTCAATACTAATCAAAAATGCTAACCTTTATATCTTCTAAAACAATTTCAGATATTTTTTGAAGTTCATTGTTTTCAAAAGCAGTATCTAAATTATGTAATTTTATTTTAGAATTTCTAGGGTTATAATTGTGATAATCAACAAACCGAATTCCGTTTTTACTGCACTGCTCTTTTAAAACTCTAAAGCGCATTCCACCGCCATTTGTATGGAAAGAATAAGCTAGATAGTCAATTAAAAAAGTCTCTTTACCAATCCAATAGATAAAGACATCTTCAAAATCTTCTCCTCCTCCATTTTCAGAAAAACTAATTTCTACTTTATAATATTCTTTTTCCTTAATGATTGCTGATGGAAGTAATTTTTTACGAACGGCTTTATCATTCAAACCAAAAGGTAATACAGAAAAATAATGCACCGAGTTTATGGAGTTGCTATATTTAAAAGCCATAGAATCTAAAACTTTCACCGGTCTCCCATTGATCAAACGTTCATAGCCGTCATTCGATAAAACTTCATCAATTAATACAGAGTCTTTTATATGATCCCTAAATAACTGAAACTTTCCATTTTCTCGAATAGCTGTATATCTTTTATCTCTAAATTTAAAAGTAATTTCTGAATTTCCAATTTTATCAGCACCAGAAAAAACCATTGATTTATCTATAATTTGTTGCACTGTTAAATATGTTTCTTGTGATTGACAGGAAATAATTAGCAAAAGTAATACAAAAGTAAAGTACCGCATTTTATTTTTCAATTTTGGTCATTAAATTGGCTGCTAAATTACATTTCTTAATCGTAATCAATAATGTATCTTTGTTAAAATTATTTAAACAAAAAATCAGTCCATGACTGTTCAGAAAAAGATCAACATAAAGAACAAAAAAGCCTATTTCGAATTTGAAATTCTAGACAAATTTGTGGCTGGAATTCAATTAACAGGGACAGAGATTAAATCGATAAGATTGAGTCAAGCAAGAATTACAGAGAGTTTTTGCGAATTTAATGACGGAGGAGAATTGTTTATTGTAAATATGTACATTCAAGAATATATGTTTGGTCATCATTTTAATCACAAGCCAAAAAGTGAACGTAGATTATTATTAAACAAACGTGAATTGCGTAGTTTAAGAAAAGATGTGGAAGCCAAAGGAAATACGATTGTTCCTTTGCGCCTATTTATTAATGACAGAGGTTTTGCAAAACTAGAAATTGCCCTAGCCAAAGGGAAACAAACACACGATAAACGCGAGGTATTAAAAGATAGAGATAATAAGCGCGATTTGGCAAGAATTAAAAAGAGCTTTAACACCTAATTTATTGCTAAATGTTAAAAGAAAAATTAAAAGATTACAATATAATTTTAGCATCAAGATCTCCAAGAAGACAGCAATTCTTAAAAGATTTAGAAATCGATTTTGTAATTCAACTAAAAGAAGTTGAAGAAATTTATCCACAAGAATTAAAAAGAACAGAAATTACTGATTTTTTAGCTGATTTAAAATCGAAAGCATTTACAGATTTATCAGAACAAGATATATTAATTACTTCCGATACTATTGTTTGGTTAGAAAATAAGGCTTTAGGGAAGCCAAAAAATGCGGCTGAAGCATTTAAAATGTTACGAAGTTTATCCGCTAAAAAACATGAAGTAATTACATCAATCAGCATCAAAAACAAAAATTTTCATAAAATTATACATGATATTACGACAGTTTCTTTTAAAGAGATTTCTGATGAAGAAATAAATTATTACATCAAAAATCACAAACCTTTTGACAAAGCTGGTGGTTACGGAATTCAAGAATGGATTGGTTATATTGCAATAACTTGTATAGAAGGAAGTTATTTTAATGTAGTTGGCTTACCTGTTCATAAACTCTATAAAGAATTGATGAATTTATAAAGTAAGGCTTTAAATAAAAGTTTATTTTTACCCAAAATTTTCACAACACAATATTTTATAATGAAAAAATACACATACACAGAAAAGAAAGATACTCGATCCGGTTTTGGTGATGGCTTAACAGAGTTAGGCAGAACAAACCCAAATGTAGTTGCTTTATGTGCAGATTTAATTGGATCTTTAAAAATGGATCAATTTATTAAAGAAAATCCTGAAAGATTTTTCCAAATTGGTATTGCAGAAGCAAACATGATTGGTATTGCTGCTGGTTTAACTATTGGAGGTAAAATACCTTTTACAGGAACGTTTGCAAACTTCTCTACAGGAAGAGTATACGATCAAATTCGTCAATCTGTAGCTTATTCTGGTAAAAATGTAAAAATCTGTGCTTCTCATGCAGGTGTTACTTTAGGTGAAGACGGCGCAACGCATCAAATTTTAGAAGATATCGGTTTGATGAAAATGTTACCAGGAATGACGGTGATCAATCCTTGTGATTATAATCAAACAAAAGCAGCAACAATTGCTATTGCAGATTTTGAGGGTCCTGTTTATTTGCGTTTTGGTCGCCCGAAAGTACCCGTATTCATGCCAAAAGATGCAAAGTTTGAAATCGGAAAAGGAATTCAATTAACTGAAGGAACAGATGTAACGATTGTTGCAACAGGTCATTTAGTTTGGGAATCTTTGCAAGCTGCTGAACAATTAGAAGCAGAAGGTATTTCTGTGGAAGTGATTAATATTCATACTATAAAACCTTTAGATGAAGAAATCATCTTAAAATCAGTTGCTAAAACGGGTTGTATTGTAACTGCTGAAGAGCATAATAAATTTGGTGGTTTGGGAGAAAGTGTTTCTAGAACATTGGCTTTAAATACGCCGACACCACAAGATTTTGTAGCAACAAATGATACTTTCGGTGAATCTGGAACTCCAGAACAATTAATGGCAAAATATGGTTTAGATGCAGCTGCCGTTGTTAAAGCTGTTAAAAAAGTGATTTCTAGAAAATAGTGACTTTATCGTATTTTTATCACTTAATATTTATCTAAAAATTTAAAGTATGAAAAGAATAATTTTATTCATG
The DNA here is from genome assembly GCA_034110665.1 of Polaribacter sp. Taxonomy (GTDB): domain Bacteria; phylum Bacteroidota; class Bacteroidia; order Flavobacteriales; family Flavobacteriaceae; genus Polaribacter. The sequence continues at coordinate 10,987 of JAWUYT010000016.1, read as the reverse complement.
TGTTTGGCTTTGGGACTTAACCACATATCAAATGCGCAGATGGCTTTTGGAGTAAAAGGAGGAATTAATTACAATTCTAATTCTATAAAAGAAACAGGTCAAGATGTATTTGGTGGAGCTAACAGTAAAGCAGGTTTTCATGCAGGTGTTTGGTTGCACGCTAAAATACCTCTTTTAGGACTGTACATAAGACCCGAGTTGGTCTATACAAATTTAGAGAATGACATATTTTACATCCAAACCGCTGAAGTAGCTGCACATACATTTCAAAAAATTGACATTCCTGTTTTATTAGGAAAAAATATTTTTGGAATTGGTAATGTATTTATTGGTCCTTCTTTTCAGTATATTTTAGCTTCTGATTTTAGTATTGATGATATTTCTAGTGTTGAATCTAATGGATTTACAGTGGGACTTCAATTTGGTGGTGGTGTTGAATTTGGTAAATTAGGAATAGACGTTCGTTGGGAAAGAGCTTTTTCTGGTATTGAATCTTCTTTTATCGGACGTAATTTAGGAGATGTAAAGTATGACACTAGAATAAATCAAATTATGATAGGCTTATCCTTAAGGCTTTAGAAAAGTTAATGTTTACAAACAAAAAAGAGAGGAAAACATATTGTTTTCCTCTCTTTTTTTGTAAACTAATTATAAAGGATTTATTTATCCTAATATTTGAGCAGCATGTGCTTTTGTTTTTACCTTTAAAATAATATCTTCAATAATACCTTTTTCATTAATAACAAAGGTAGTTCTATGAATTCCGTCATATTCTTTACCCATAAATTTCTTTGGTCCCCAAACGTTAAAAGCTTCAATAACAGCTTTGTCTTCATCTGCTAAAAGAGGAAAAGGTAATTCGTATTTATTAATGAAATTTTGTTGTCTTTTTGCAGAATCGGCACTTACTCCTAAAACATCATATCCCTTTGCTAAAAAAGATTTATAATTATCTCTTAAATCACAAGCTTCGTTAGTACAACCTGGCGTACTTGCTTTTGGATAAAAGAATAAAACTAATTTTTTACCTGCATAATCTAATAATTTAATGATGTTGCCTTCTTGATCTTTTGCTTCAAATTGAGGAGCATTATCCCCTATTTTTAATGATATCATATTTTTGTTTTAACAACAAAGATACAAAGGGAAAATATGTTTTTTTGCTTTAGAAATTAATTTTATTTCTATTTTAAGGTTGTAACTTGGCTGCTTTGAAACTTGGATACTTAAAATGAACAAACAAGAAAATGTACAATTCGTAATTGATAAACTAGAAGAATTATATCCAGAAATACCAATTCCTTTAGAACACAAAGATCCATATACACTTTTAATTGCTGTCTTATTATCTGCGCAATGTACAGATGTTCGTGTCAATAAAATTACGCCTTTATTATTCGCTAAAGCAGATAATCCTTTTGATATGATAAAAATGTCAGTCGAAGAAATTAAGGCAATCATTCGTCCTTGTGGTTTGTCACCAATGAAAAGCAAAGGGATTTATGGTTTATCAAAAATTATAATTGAGAAATATAACGGCGAAGTTCCACAATCTTTTGAAGGTTTAGAAGAGTTACCAGCCGTTGGGCATAAAACAGCAAGTGTTGTAATGAGTCAGGCTTTTGGAGTTCCTGCTTTCCCAGTAGATACTCATATTCATAGGCTAATGTGGCGTTGGAATTTAACCAACGGAAAAAACGTTGTTCAAACAGAAAAAGATGCAAAACGTTTATTTCCAAAAGAACTATGGAACGATTTACATTTGCAAATTATCTGGTATGGTCGTGATTATTCGCCTGCTCGAGGTTGGAATTTAGACAACGATATTATTACAAAAACAATTGGAAGAAAGACAGTTTTAAATGAGTATTACAAGAAACTGAAATAATTATATCACAGAGATTCAAACAGGTTTTAATTTTTGAAGCGGGTTTATCAGGTTTTCACTGATTACTGCAAATGCATTTATTCAATAGAGCCCCAGAGAAAACACCAAAAATATCCGCAAAAATTAGCCTTATGAGTTAAAAAAAGCCTCAACGTTAATTGAAGCTTTTTCCTTTCTTAATTCAAATTCAATTCAATGAAATCATTTGATTTGGTCTTTACAATAGTTAGCGCTTTGGAAAAATTAATCAAAAATTGAACTGTTTCTTGTTTAGGCTGCATCTGAATTTCAGATAACTTTTTTGAGTAAAGTTGCATCATATGTACTGTTTAATTATGTGGTTCTAAAGTAGTAACGACGCATTTTTTACTTTATTGTTAATCCACTAAAATAATTTTATGTTTTTCTATTAATTTACGCATATTTATAAGTGCATAACGCATTCTACCTAATGCCGTATTGATGCTAACACCTGTGTTTTCACTAATTTCTTTAAAACTCATGTCTTTATACATCCGCATAATTAAAACTTCTTTTTGTTCTTCTGGTAACTCATTTACAAGATCTCTAACATCAGAAAAAATTTGCTCTTGTATCAATTTTTTTTCAGCATTTAAGTTTCCGTCACCGATAACAGAAAAAATATCAAATTCATCTGTATTTTTAAAAGAAGGCATTCTGTTCGATTTTCTAAAATGATCGATGACCAAATTATGGGCAATTCTCATTACCCAAGGTAAAAATTTACCCTCTTCGTTATAATTTCCTTTTTTTAATGTTTTGATAACTTTAATAAAAGTGTCTTGAAAAATATCTTCTGTGATGTCTCTATCTTTCACTTTACTATAAATAAAACTAAACAATCTTTGTTGATGCCTTTTTATTAAAACACCCAAAGCCGCTTCTTTTCCTTTAATATAATCACTTACTAAAATACTATCTGTAATTAAATTTTTTCGCATAACAACTACTTTTTATAGAGCAAGTTGCTCCATTGGTTTATTATTTTATTAATAATGTAAAAAGTAATTTTTAACTATATACGTCTAATTTATGGGTTATTAAGTTTTCAAATATATAATTTATTTTTAAATAGACCAACTTTATCACAAATTCAATGTCAATCTTTTTTTCAGGTCACTAAAAATAGTGGTATTTTTATAGCTTATATTTAAGATGAATGAAGCCTGATATTTCCACGATAAGCCCAAAAGAAAACATCATTATTAAAGGAGCAAGACTCCATAATTTAAAAAATATAGATGTTGTTATTCCTAGAAATAAATTAGTTGTAATTACAGGACTTTCTGGTTCTGGAAAATCTTCTTTAGCTTTTGATACTTTATATGCAGAAGGTCAAAGACGTTATGTAGAAAGTTTATCTTCTTATGCGCGTCAGTTTTTAGGAAAATTACACAAACCAAAAGTAGATTATATAAAAGGTATTGCGCCAGCAATTGCCATTGAGCAAAAAGTAAATTCTACAAATCCTCGTTCTACGGTAGGTACATCAACAGAAATTTACGATTATATAAAATTAGTATATGCTAGAATTGGTAAGACTATCTCCCCTATTTCTGGTCAAGAAGTAAAAAAAGACACTACTTCTGATGTTGTGAATTTCGTGAAAAAATTTGATGAGAAAACCAAGCTATTATTGTTAGCGCCTATTACTATTGATGAAGATCGAGATTTAAAAACTGTATTACAAGTTCTAGAACAACAAGGATATGCGCGGTTAAAATGGAATGACACGGTGCATAGAATTGCAGATTTTCCGCAAGAGAAATTTAAAAACGAAGCTTTGTTTTTAGTGGTTGACAGAGTCATTACTAAAGACGATGAAGATTTTTTTAACAGATTAGCAGATGCTATTCAAACTGCCTTCTATGAAGGAAAAGGAATTTGTTATATCGAAAATTTAGCAGACCATAAAATCAATGAATTTAGCAATAAATTCGATTTAGACGGTATGTCTTTTCTAGAGCCAAACACACATTTATTTAGTTTTAACAATCCTTATGGAGCTTGCCCAACGTGCGAAGGTTATGGAAATGTGATCGGAATCGATAAAGATTTAGTCATTCCAAATACAGGTTTGTCTATTTATGAAGATGCCATTTTTCCTTTTAGAACTCCCTCGTATATTCATTATAAAGAAGATTTAATTGATGTTGCGTATCAGTTTGATATTCCGGTTCACAAACCTTGGTTTGAATTATCAGAAATACAAAAAGAATTAGTCTGGAACGGAAATAAAAACTTTAACGGTATTCATCATTTTTTTACAGCTTTAGAAGAAAAAAGCTATAAAATTCAGAATAGAGTCATGCTTTCTCGTTATCGCGGAAAAACGAAATGTACTACTTGTCATGGTAAACGATTGCGCGAAGAAACTAATTATATAAAAATTGGCGGAAAAACAATTTCTGATTTGGTCACCCTTCCATTAGATGAATTAACCCTCTTTTTTAAAGCGTTGAAACTAGACAAATATGATGCAGAAATAGGAAAGCGTTTATTGACAGAAATTAACAATCGCTTAAAATTTTTAACCGATGTTGGGCTAAATTATTTAACTATCAATAGAACATCAAATACACTTTCTGGAGGAGAGAGTCAGCGTATTAATTTAGCAACTTCTTTAGGAAGCTCTTTGGTTGGCTCGATGTATATTTTAGATGAGCCAAGTATTGGGTTGCATCCAAAAGATACAGAACGTTTAATTAACGTTTTAAAAGATTTACGTGATTTAGGTAATACGGTTGTTGTGGTAGAGCATGATGAGGATATCATGAAAGAGGCCGATTATATCATTGATATTGGTCCAGAAGCAGGAACTTATGGAGGACATGTTGTGGCTGAAGGAAATTTTGAGGAAATTTTAAAGTCTGATTCTCTGACTGCTAAATATTTAAATGAGGAATTAAAAATTGAAGTTCCTGCAAAACGAAGAACATCAAAAAATAACATTCAAATTATTGGCGCAAGAGAGCATAATTTACAAAATATAGATGTTACGTTTCCGCTAAATTGTTTGTCGGTAATTACAGGAGTTTCTGGATCTGGAAAAAGTACGCTGGTAAAAAGTATTCTTTACCCAACCATGCAAAAAAAAATAGTTGGTTATGGCGATAAAATCGGTCAGCATACAGCAATAAAGGGAAATTTCGAAAATTTAAAACATGTAGAATTTATCGACCAAAATCCTATTGGGCGATCTTCGCGTTCTAATCCGGTTACTTATATTAAAGCTTATGATGATATTAGAGCCTTGTTTTCGAATCAAAAATTATCAACAATTAGAAATTATAAACCCAAACATTTCTCTTTTAATGTAGAAGGTGGTCGTTGTGAAGTTTGTAAAGGAGAAGGTGAAGTTACTATTGAAATGCAATTTATGGCAGATGTGCATTTAGAATGCGATGTTTGTAATGGAAAACGTTTCAAAAAAGAAGTTTTAGAAGTAAAGTTTGACGGCAAATCTATTGATGATATTTTAAATTTAACAATTGATGATGCTGTTGCTTTTTTCTCTGAAAATTTAGTTAAAAAAATAGCTAACAAGTTAAAACCTTTGCAAGATGTTGGTTTGGGTTATGTACAATTGGGGCAATCCTCTTCTACCCTTTCTGGTGGTGAAGCACAAAGAATAAAATTAGCGTCGTTTTTAGTAAAAGAAAAGACAAAAGAAAAAGCTTTATTTATTTTTGATGAACCTACAACCGGTTTGCATTTTCATGATATTAAAAAACTGTTAGCCTCATTTAATGCGCTAATTGACAAAGGACATTCTATTGTTGTAATTGAACATAATATAGAACTCATAAAATGTGCAGATTATATTATTGATTTGGGTTTAGAAGGTGGTAAAAATGGCGGAAGTCTTATTTTTCAAGGAACTCCAGAAGAATTAGCGAAAAACAAAAATTCTTATACAGCTAAATATTTGGCAGAGAAATTAACTTTTTGACATAGTAACCATATTTGAAGATATAGTAAAGAGATATATTAAAAGAATTTTAGTTAGATTAGTGTAAAATATTCAGAAAGATAAAACCCGACTTTTAAATGAATGGAAAAATAAAAATACTGATTGTTGAAGACAATGTAATCATTGCCGATGATTTAAGATTTACGCTAGAGAACCTTGGATATATAGTTATAGCTTGTCTAATTTCTTATGAAGACGCTATTCCTATTTTGCAAAAAAATATAGTAGATTTGGCTTTTTTAGACATTAATTTGTCTACAAAAAAAACGGGTATAGATATTGGAAATTATATAAACGAACATTCAAAAATTCCTTTTATTTATTTAACTTCAAATTCTGACGACGCCACCATTAGTTTAGCTGCTAAAACAAAACCAAACGGATACTTGGTAAAACCCTTTAATGCTAATAATTTAAAAGCATCCATAGAAATTGCAATTAACAATCATAATTCTTTAACCAAAAAATCAACTGAAGATTTCATTTTTGTAAAAAAAAATGATTTAAATCAAAAAGTTTTAATTAATGATATTTCTTATATAAAATCTGACAATATTTATTTAGAACTGCATTCTTATGAAAGTTTAACATATATTTTAAGATCTACTTTAAAAAGTTTTATTACAAAACTTCCAGAATCTTTTATACAATGCCATAAATCTTATATTATAAATTCAAATTATATAACAGCCTTTAACACCAAGTTTGCAATTATAAACGATATAGAGATACCTATTTCTTCGCAATTTAAAAGCTCTTTTAAAAATTTTATAAAATAAAGTTGCTCTAAACATAAGACATTCAGAACTCTTCATTTATGTTGATATATCCTAAAAATAATTCTTCTTTGTTATTAATATAAATATTTGAAAATCAGTTATCTATTTAATTTCACAACATTTTTTACTTGCTTTGCAACTTTAAATATTTTTATAAAGAATATAGTGCTAACTTTAAAAAAAGGTGTTGAAAAAATTTGTATCACCAAAATTTTGATAATCTTTATATTTTAAAATTTCTATTTTTTCAAAAACATATATAAACCATAAAATAGATATTAAATCCATCAAATATATTTAGCACAATAAATGAAATTTCTTAAAATTATAGCCCTTTTTTTATTCGTTATCAATTCATTTTCTCAAGATCAAAAGAATGATACTATTATTTTAAATTCTTTTTTAAATCAAACAAACTATAGCAATAAAAAAATTCAACTTTTTAAGCGTATTTTAGTAAGTAATTCATCTACGAAAACCACAGAAGAATGGATTCATTTTTTCAACAAAGAAGAAACTAAAACCATAAACAATTTCAATGAACTTTTTTATATAGTCCAATGTAAATCAATGCTATATATTCATGTAGAAGCTTATGAAAAAAGTAATGATATATTGTATAGTTTCTATTACAAATATAAGAACGTTGCAAATAAAGACAAGCTATGTAGCATATTAAATACGCTATCAAATAATTATATAAAATTAAATAAAAAATCAGAATTACTTCTTATAAATAAAGAACTGTTAGAGATTTGCCCAAAGATCTCTAAGCTTTATGGACTTTATTCTAAAATTAGATTAGTAGATTTAGCTATAAAAAATTATAAAAAAACAAATCCTTATAAAGGAAATGACACAGATTTTAATACTGGTAAAAACCAAAATAATATAGGTGTCTTTTATAAAAGAGATAAAAAATATGATTCTGCCTTTTACTACTTTGATAAATCCTTAAATATTTTAGAAAAATTAAAACAAAAAGGTACAGTAGAAAACAAAGAAAAATTAAATTATTGGATAGGATTGGTTAAAGGTAATCTAGGTGAATGTTATTTGGAGTTTAAAAATTATGATAAAGCACTAGAATTATTTAGTGATGAAGAAAAAGAAGCTAGAATATGGTTTGAAATAAAAAAATGGATTTATGAAGATGATTACTATAGAAATATTGCTACCTGTTTTTTAAATACAGGTAAACTAAATTTAGCAAAAAAATATATAGATAGTCTATTTCTTAAAAAAAATACTCTTTATTACACAAAATTAAAATCAGAATATTTTGATATCACAAAAAGATATGATTCTGCTCATTATTATAATAAATTATTTTTAAACAAATCTGATTCAATTGAAGAACAAAATAAACAAGAGTTAAATAATATCATCCTAAATTTAATAGACTTTCAAGAAGAATTAGTTACCAAAGAATTAGAAATAGAAGAACATGATAAACTTCATCATAGAGAATTAATAATTATATTATTTATTTTGATATTTTTAATTACATTAATAGCAATACTTGTCATTTTAATTTATAAAAAAAGTAATCAAAAAGGAATTATAGAAAAGCAAAATGAATCTATAAATAGTTCTTTATTAGAGAAAAATGTTTTGCTAGGAGAATTGCATCACAGAGTAAAAAATAATTTTCAAATAATGATTAGTATTTTAAATCTTCAGCTTCAAAAACTAAAAAATAACGAATTTAAAACCACTTTTCAATATAGTATTAATCGGGTTACCACAATTGCTAGGATACACGATAAACTACTGAAAAGTAAAAGCTTAAGTGAAATAGGTACGAAAGATTATATAGAGAGTATTATTGATGATTTAAAAATTATTTATAACAATTTAGATGCGATAGATATACGTATTAATGTAGATAGTAAAATATTTATATTTATAGATCAAACCCAAGCATTGGGTTTAATTATAAATGAGCTCATAACCAACTCTAATAAATATGCTTTTACAAGAAAAACTAATAATTTAATTCAACTTAATATTGTAGAAAAAGAAGGTATTATTTATTTTGATTACCTTGATAATGGAGTAGGTTTTGACCTAAATAATATAAATAAAAAAAATTCCATAGGTTTAACACTCATACAACGATTGGTGAACCAGTTGGGAACAGAAGCTAATATTAACTCTAAAAAGGGAATGCAAATTACATTTTCCTTTAAAAACAAACTTAATTTTTAGTTACTTACACACAACATTATTTTCATAGTTGACAACATTAATTATTCCGTACTTACAAAAAACATTAAATTTGTATAAGAATAAGAAGAACTAGATATTTATCCCCCCAATAAATATTTTTTTGTAGAATAAAGAGTAAATTTAATTATCAGTATTATTGAATATTTAGTCCCCCCTAATAAATATTCTTATTAATACTGATTTTTTTATTTCTACAAATTCGAAAGCCATCCATTTTAACTTAACTTCAAAAATACTTTTACATTATATAAACCAATAAATAGAAATCAAAAATCTATATTATGAATTAATCTTACCAAACGATGTTGAGCATAAATTAGATCAGTCCTTAATAATTTCATTAACTAATCTATTATCGATATTTTTTATGCTTTAAACCCCAGAAACTTACAAAGACAATATAAGCATTATGACTATAGCCGTTTAGTTCTGGAAATTCCAAAAAATCAAAAACACCTTTGTAAAATGGTTGATAGGAAAAAGTTTATAAGAGTGAATTCAAAAAAGAGTTTAAACATAATTATGAAGGTTACGAATATTTTTCATTACTAAAATGGGAAGAACAGTTTTCTTATATAAAATGTGATAACATCAAATATTACAAGGTAAAAAGCAATTTTAAAGAGGATATTTAAAACATAAATATGATGAAAATCTTGCAGTAAAAAGCATGTTTGAAAAATTAAAGTTTCCAATTTTGATAACATTTCATATCGAATTTAAAGTAAGCACAAAGAAGAAAGGAATGTCATCACTAGAATTAAATAAAAAATTTGAGCTTCGCCAACAAACCTACTGGACATTTAAACAAAAGAGCCAGGAAGTTATTAACAGCATCCTAAAAAGAAAATTAACAAGAATCGCTAATGGTGATACGTTTGTAATTGGAGTGTCATAAGAAGGAAAAAAGGAAGAAGCAAGAGATTGAATACATTAATAGTTCTTGCAAATGAAATTTTTTAAAAACTGTTTTGGTGCAACTTATGCTTAATCTATAGAAGATCCTTCTGCAAAAGAATTAGGGAATTTTATGATAGAATATAGTCTAAAAGATAGAGAAATAGTTACTGATAAATGGAGAGGATCTATATCTTTGAACAAAGAGTTTTTAAAACTAAAATAAATAGCATCTAAAGATGGAAAAAAAATTAAGGAATTATGTATTCCTATTATAAATATTAAAGATTGGTTGGGAGGAATTCTTCACCATTGTAGCAAAAACCATATACAAAATTAGCTAGACGAATATCATTTTAGATACAAGAAAAAGTCAAATATGGGTACAATATTCGTTATATTAATAAAAAATATGGCAAATTCTAAATACAGATCTATGAAATCAATACATAATAAGAGTGCTTAAAACGCTTATAACTAAAAAATTATTAGAGTGATTTAAAAAGTGGAATCAAAAGGTACATGCCAAAGATCGCTATTATATTCAGAAAACATTCCCTCCTATATTTCTATTGATCAAACTGAACCAGACAATATATTAGACGGATTATAATAATCTCCAAAAGGTTTGGCGCTTCGCGGTAAGGGTCTCAAGAGATACCTTTTAAAGATAGAAAAACTTGCTATTTATATTAGTACCTTTTACTACTAATTTTCAGTCTATTTTGTATTCTAGGCTGTCTTTAAAAGTACCCTGTATCTTCATTTTATATGAAGTAATACTGATTTTCACCTTAACCGAAAATCTTGAACTGTGATTTCTAGAGAAAAGCCTTTAGCGTGTGCTATTTCATTTTGGTGTTATTTTGAAAGTATATTTTTCTTCTAAATAAAAATAGACCAGATCATTGTGGAGTTTATCATTGAGAATATCAGTATAATCTAAAATTCCTTCAGGTAAAGAATACATGGCTAAATCTAAGATTTAAATCTAACTTTTTGAATTCAAAAAATACTTTTTTATATAAATATTCCCCTAGTTTACTAGTTGCCCCCCTTTTGCATTTAATTCATTTAGTTATATTTAGCCAAAAAAAAACCTTATATCCAAAGATATAAGGTTTAATTTCCTGAATATGATTCAGTTTTAAGAAAGGCGGCGACCTACTCTCCCACATAAATGCAGTACCATCGGCG
>JAWUYT010000015.1:0-17891 GCA_034110665.1 Polaribacter sp. | reverse complement strand
AATCGAGAACAAAAGTTCCTCTTATCCAGAAATTGAGACCCATAAACGAGAACTTTGTGCTCCATATAACCAGTGGTGCACAAACACGTTGTAATGCATATGAAAAAACTCTCTAAGCATAGTCTCAGTAATTTAATACCTAACAAAGCCTATGATTTTATGTATTATTCGCATCCGACATTATCGGAAAAATTTTAAAATTTGAAAACTGAAAGCAAATCAATTCTAAAATTAAATTTATATTTATATTTATATTTATAAAAAAATGAAAAAAACATTACACTCCGTATTTTTAACATCTAACTTTCTAATAATCAGTTTTTTTGGTTTTGCACAAGAGCCTACTATTGGATTAAAATTTTATAATGAATTAGTTTCAGATGGCTATTTGCTATTTACACCTGAAAACAATAATAATGTTTATTTAGTTGATCCTTGTGGTCAAAAAATCCATCAATGGATCTTTACAGAAAAACCTGGAGCGACTTGCTATTTATTAGAAAATGGCAATTTATTAAGAGCTGGAAAAGAGAATATTGAAGTTCGCGATTGGAATAATAATATAGTATGGTCTTTTGAAATTGGCGCTCTTGGTTATAACCAGCATCATGACATTGAACCATTACCTAATGGCAATGTACTTTGTCTAGTTAATGATACTTATACATCAGCTGAAATGATTGCAATGGGCAAAGATCCAACCACTGTTGGCGCTACATTAAAGCTAGATAAAGTTATTGAATTACAACCTGTTGGCCTTAATGATGCAGCAGTAGTTTGGGAATGGAAGTTTTTTGATCATTTTATACAAAATTATGATAACACAAAACCTAATTATGGCGTTATAGCTGATCATCCAGAACTTATAGATCTAAATTATGTAGATGCAGATGTTCCTAATCAACCCACAGATTATACACACGTGAATGGGATTGATTATAATGCCGCTCTAGATCAAATTATTCTATCTACAAGGCATCTTAACGAAGTTCATATAATTGACCACAGTACAACTACCACTGAAGCTTCTGATCATATTGGAGGAACTTCAAACTTGGGAGGAGACATTCTATGGCGCTGGGGTAACCCACGAGTTTATGGTCAAGGTGGTGCTAGTGATCAAAAGCTATTTTTACAACACGACGCAAAATGGGTTGAGACAGGTTATTTAGATGAAGGAAAAATTTCAGTTTTTAATAATGGGATATCTGGAAGAACGAACAGTTCAATCCATTTAATTAGTACCGAAATTATTGATGGTATTTACACCAAAGAAAATGATTTTTTTAAACCTCTTGACTATGATTGGTCATGGAATGGTTCCATACTTGGAGATGTTATGTCAGAAGGGAAAAAGTCTGGAACTCATGCACTTCCGAATGGAAATATGATACTTTGCGAAACCTCAAAAGGCCAAGCTTCAGAAATATCTAAATCTGGGGATGTGCTGTGGGTATATAAAAACCCAACAAGTATAGATGGAAATGTATCTGCTCAGTTTGAAACAATTAGTAGTAATAGTTTATTTAGAGCCGAAAAATATCCTATTGAATATGCTGGTTTTGTAGGAAAAGATTTAACTCCACTTGGTATTATTGAAAATATTAATCAGGTTTCCATGAATTGTGTTAATGCCTTATCTATTGAAGCAAACAATTTCGATAATTTAACCATCATAAATCCAGTAAGAAAAAATCGAATAATATTTAATCAAGATCTAAATTTAAATTTAACGATGCTTTCTATTTTTGATCTCAATGGAAGGATGGTTTATACAAAACAACAATTTACTGGAAATACACTATCGATAAATTTAGCACCTTCTCTTTATTTTATTGTACTTCAAAATGATAGTCATATTGAGTTACGAAAAATCATAGTGGAATAGTCTAGTATTCAGTTCTACTTAAACTATGAATATTTAAAAATAAATGCGTTAATAACTTAAAAAAAAGGGTGTTAAAATCCTAAAGAACTTCATAATTAGCCATTAAAATCGAAAATTCAATGGTGTGGAATTTAAAAAATGGAATTTATAAATAGATCTGAAAAAAGAAAAATAATTGTTAGTGGGAATAAATTTCTGAAGAGTAAACTTTCTTTATTTGGAGTTGAGTTTCCTTAATTTAATTAGTATATGAACAAAAAATAGCGCAGTTAAGCCAGAACGTTATAGGCATATAGATCAAAACCTTAAAAGAATAAATAATGAGCATGCATAAGTTTGTTCTAGTTATTTTATTTGAATTTTATATCTGTTAAGAAATTAGTACCTGAAAGTTTTATAATATGCTGGTGAGTATTTTTTAAAACTAAATCCATACTTTTTCCCGCAGTTAGAAATTAAGGAATTGACTCTTCATTTTTTTGAGCACAAATTAGATTCTAAACAATTAATTTCTCGAGGTAAAAAAATAATCTAAAGATAATTTCTTTTAAATTAAGTATTAGTTACTTTTGTCGAAAAAATTTAGATGAGTAATCCAAATGATAAAATAATTAAGCAATCACACAAAGCTTTTTTTCACCAAATAGAACCTCTCGAAACAAAAGAATTATTAGAAATTATTAAAAACTACAAATTACTACTGAATCAGTTGGATGATTATAACGGTGGCCTTTTGAATGATCTAATTGATATTGCCGAGAAAACAATAAAAAGAAATCTAATTAATTCCCAAATATCTAAATAAATTTGAAACGACAGAAAATTCTCTTTTTACTAATATTTATAAGTCCTTTCTGTTTCTCACAAGATAAAGGAACGGATTACTGGGTGCAATTATCGCCAGAAATAAGATTAAATACTGGCAAATTTGAATTTAGGGTCAGACCTTATGAAAGTTTTTTTTTAACAAATACAGATACGAAAAAGATGGTCACCTCTGGACGAACTGATTTTATGGCAGGCTATCTATACAAAAAGTTCAAGTTTTTTGTTTATGCTAAATTTGACACAAATAAAAAAGGTTTTATTGGTCCACGAATTGACTTCAATACTAGAATTTTTAATAACCGCGTTGCACTTCATGGTCAATATCGATATTTTTGGGGATTGAATAACATTTCTAAAGACCATCAATATTTGGTTACTATGATAGAATACGACACTAATAAATTCTTAAACCCAGGTATTCTTGGTCTTAACAAACACAATTTTAAAGGATCTATGTCCTTGTTTCACGGCCCTTCAATTAGTTTTAAAATAAACAAAACCGTTTCATTTTTAGGATCGTATATGAAAGATTTAAATACTCGGAGTCGATATTTTTCTTTTATCCGTTTTAATTTTAAAGTTTTAAATAATTAGCACTTTCGTCAAAACATTAAATAAAAATTTATTTTTTTTTAACACTTTAAACAGAGTTAATTAAGAGATTAGATAGTTCTAGGTGTAAGTTAAAATTTAAGAATAACTAATGGATTCAAGTTTATTTCCATAAATTTCGCCGTATTCCTTTTCTTTTTTTCTACTTTCGCTGAATACTCATAAAAATGCAAAAAATAAAAATAAAAAACCCATTTGTTGGACTTAGATCTTTTGAAGAAGATGAAGATTCATTATTTTTTGGAAGAGACACCCAAATCAAGGATATTCTTGATAATTTGATGCACACTAATTTTGGAGCTGTTATTGGATATTCTGGAAGTGGGAAATCTTCAATAGTCAAATCTGGTATTATTTCAATATTAGAGAATGAAGGTCATTGGAACATAAGCGTTGCCAATCCTGGAAATGATCCTCTTCAAAATTTAGCAAAAACACTACTAGATATTCGTCCAGAGTCTAAAACAAATTCTGAAAACGAAGTAAAACAAATTTCTGAATTTTTAGCTCAAAGTGACTCGAGTATTATTGGCGCTGTCAAGAAGATTAATAAAAATCATTCTGGAAAATATCTACTAATTATAGATCAGTTTGAGGAAATTTTTAGGTTAACAAAAACTGATGATTTAAAAAAAGCTACCCATTTCGTGAACTTACTTCTAAATGCTTTTAAGAAGAAAGAAGACAGCATATACATTATTCTAACACTGCGTTCTGATTTTATTGGAAATTGCACAGAGTTTGAGGGCTTACCAGAAGCATTAAATCAATCTCAATATTTAATTCCAAGATTAAATACATCCCAATTTAAAGAAGTGATTAATGGCCCACTAGCGCGGCTAAATCACTCTATTTCAAATTCATTACTGAATATTCTTATTGGTGATATTGCGAATAATCAAGATCAATTACCAATATTTCAGCATGCAATGATGAGGACCTTTGATTACTGGAATCTAAATTCATCTGAAGAGCAGCTTATAGATGTTCACCATTACAAGGCAATAGGGACTATGAAAAAAGCACTTTCAAATCATGCCGATGAGGCTTTTGAAGAATTAAATAATGGAGAAAGAAAGGCTTGTAGTAAAATGTTTAAAGTGCTGGCGAATTTTGAAAATCTAAAGGTTACTAGAAATCCAATAAAATTTTCAGAATTAGTAAAAATAACTGCTTTTGACCGTGAAACGTTAATTAAAGTTATCAATACTTTTAGAAGAAGTGATCGCTCTTTTTTAAGCCCAAAAGAGGGCGTTGAAATAATAGATTCTACCATTATAGATATATCACATGAAAGTTTACTTCGATTGTGGTCTCGTCTTAGAGTTTGGATTAAAGAAGAAATGGAATCTTATGAAATATACAAAAACCTTTGTGAAACCGCTGCCCTCTTTCAAGAAGGTAAAGGTTCTCTTTTAATTGACCCTGAGCTTGAAATAATTTTAAAATGGAGAGAAAACGAACAGCCAACAGAAAGTTGGGGACTTCAATATGATTTTTCATATTTAAGAGCTATTAATTTTCTAGAAGATAGTAAGGTAAAATTTGATCAAGATGTAATATTTAAAAATTTAACCCAAACAAAACGCATTAAACGAACGAAGCAGTTTAACATTTTTATAAGTGTTGCGTGTGTAATTTGTTTGTTTTTAGGAGTACTTTCATGGATAGAAAAAGAAAAAGCGAACAAACAAAAAGAAATTGCAGTAAAAAGTAAAAATTCAGAAAAGGAAGCAAGAGAGTCTGCTGTAATTTTAAAAGATGAAGCAGTGAAAAGTGAAGGTATCGCTAAAAGAGCTACTTTGACTGCCAATAACGCAGAGAAAATTGCTATTGTTAAATCTAAAGAAGCTGAAAAAAGTAGAATTGAAGCTGTTAAAAATAAAAATGAAGCAGTAACCGCCAAAGAAATTGCGGACGATGCAAAAAATGAAGCATTGGAAAGTGCAAAAAAGGAAAAAATTGCTGCTGAAAATGCAAGACTTGCATCTGCTAGAGCTAAGAAAGAAGAAAAAGAGGCTAACCGCTTAAAGAATCTCTCTGATGCTATAAAAATGGCTTTTGAGTCTGAAAAAAGTTTTGACTTAAAATCGACAGATAAAGGTATAAAAGAAGCTATTAATTCCTATCAATTATATTCCGAAAATACTCAAGACACAAAACGCCAAAATCAAATATATAGCGCGCTGAATAGAGCTCTTTTTGAAGGAAAGAACTTTCGATCTAAATTTTACAAGCACAATTTAGGTCTTAAAAAAATTGAAAAAGCATCAAATAATAACCTATTTGCTCTTTTGGATAACAGTCAAACCGTATCGATAATAAGAGAAAATTTAGAGGGTTTAAATAAAGTACCAAATGTTGCGTTTAGTAATATTAGCGATCTTAAATTCTCAAATAACGGGGATAAACTTATTTTATCGACAATCACAGGTGAATTGAAAATTTACAACACCAATAATTTCAATACTATTTCAAAAAAGTTAACCTTTGAATCAAGTATAAAATCAATTCAAAATTTTATATTTTCAGGAGTTGAATATTTATTTGTGTCTGAAGGTAAAAAATATCATTTAATTAATTTAGCTAATTATGAAAAAATAGATAGCAATAAGTTAATAGGATTTAATGCTTACAAAAATATCTTTAGCAAAAATGGAAATTATATAGCATCCTACCAAAAAGAAAATATTTTACTCTATTCTTTTGATATTTCTCCATTGGGATTAGGCTTAAAATTAATAAATACTATTTCTAATAGCAAAGAAGTATCTACTTTAAAGTTTCTTAATTCTACTATGATTGCAACAGGATCCCAAAAAGGAGTTGTTAAAATTTATAAGATTTCAAAATCAGGGGATGTCTCATTTTATAAACAAATTACGAATCATAAAGACGTAAAAATATCTGACATTGATATTTACCAAGATGTTGGGGAAACATATATTATAACCTCTAGTTTTGATAACACGTTAAACATTACTAATCTCGATAAATTAGAGGAACTAATTACTTTTAAAGATTATAATGGATGGGTTACAGACATGTATTTTGAGGAAACTGAAAAAAAAATATACAGTATATCACAAGATTCATTTTTAAGGTATTGGTTAATTGACTCAAAAGATATTTTAAAATTATTAAAAAAATCATGAAAAAAAATCGATTATTAAAACTTGCTTTTTGTTTTACTTTATTCCATTTAAGCTTCACAGGATACTCGCAGTGTGAGTTGAATTTTTTAGAAAAGGAATACAATATCGGAAGGTTTGAGGAGGTTAATGATAAGTTAAAAGCTTGTCTAAAAACTTTTAAAGATGATCCAGTTGCCTATCAAGCTGGTTTAAGACTTCTTGCAATGAATTCCATAATGATGGATGATATGAATCAAGCTATTATTAATGTGAATGCATTACTAGATTTTAACCGAGAATATGTTTTTGATATTAATGATCCTTATATTTTTAGACAACTCATAAATAAATATAAAAACTTAGGTACTTTAACGGTTACATCTGTATCAAAATTTGAAGAAACTTTAGACGAAGCACCCGCCTCTATATTCGTGATTACTGAAGACGATATCAAAAAAAGAGGTTATTTAGATCTTGCGCAAGTATTTAATGATTTACCTGGTTTCTCTCTTTCAAAATCTAATGGACCAGGATATGTACTCATATATCCAAGAGGCTATCGTTCGACACTTAATGATAAATTTTTATTACTTATTGATGGAATAGAAGACAACGACTTAAACTCTGACAATGCTGTAATTAATAGACAAATAGCTTTAACTAACATTAAACAAATTGAAGTTATATACGGCCCAGCTTCAACAATGTATGGAGCCAATGCTTTTTCTGCAGTGGTAAATATCATTACAAAAAATGCAACTTTTCCTGGTGATAATAAATTTTCAGTAGATATTCAAACCAATATAGGTACTTGGAACACTAATTTTGTTGATGCCACATTAAGCAAAAAACTTAAAAATGGTTCTTTTTCTGTAACTGGTCGAGTTTTCCATTCAGAGGAAATGGACATAACCAATCAGGGATATGATTACAATTCTGAAAACTTTGCTTATTCAGAAGAATTCTCTCCCTTAATAGGTTCAGATGCGCAAGATTTTATTAATTCAAACGGTCCTTCTTCTTATTTTGATTATGGTGGATCAAACGACACCGTAAGACTAAATGCTACTGGGGCCAATAAAATGAAAGAGTTAGATAATAACTTCTATGCTCAAAACCCAAATATAGGTGCTAACAATAGAGAAGATAACTGGTTTGTGAGTACCAAGCTAAAGATTGATAAATTCACCTTTGGTATTCAAAGTTACAAAACGAATACAGGAGCTCAACCTTGGTATCCCAAAAGAATAATTGGAGCAAAAGATTTATCTAGATGGATCACTTGGAATAGTTCTGTATATGTAAAATATGAAAAAAAATTTAACTCTAATCTTTTTTTAACAAACCTCGCTTCATACAGATTACATACTTTAGACGGAGCTACAAATATTTCAAGTATATCAACTTTTAACACAAATAGACTCGACTTTCAAGATTTGTTTTCCGGTACTTCCCCTTCTTTAAGATCTACCTATTACTATAGATCTTCAAATCAATTAAGAAACGAGTTGAAACTATTCTATAAAAAAAATAATTTTAATATAGTTACTGGTTTAGAGTTACGACAAGGTATTTTTCAACTGGATTATTTAAGATCAACAAATATTTCACTTCCCGATGAAAATTTACCATCAACCACAGAAGTTGGAATAGAAGGTGGCAATTATTCAAATAAATTAGATATTGGGTATTTTGCGCAAGGTAAATATTCCTTTACAGAAAGCTTTTCCGCAACTTTAGGTGGTAGAATCGATTACAACTTATCAAGATCTAACGGTGGTTATGGATTTGTATTTAATCCAAGAGCAGCTTTAGTATACACTAAAAAAGACAAATATACGTTAAAAGCAATCTACTCTGAAGCTTTTAAAGACGCTTCATTTTTAACAAAATATGCAACTACAGATACAAGAATAGCAAATCCAAACTTAACTCCTGAAAAGGTTAAGAACTTTGAAATTTCAGCAATTATAAGACCTTTAAAAGATCTGAGATTTGAAGTTAATGGGTTTATGGCTGCCTATACGAATGTGGTAATCTCTGTACCCATAGGAAATGGATTAACTCAAAACCAAGCGTCCTCTTTGGGGAATAATATTCGTGGAATACAAGCTAATCTAGATTATAAGTATAACTTTTTCTCTCTTTGGGCCAATTACACATATCTAGATCCTAAAGATGGAAGCACTGATCAGAGAATTAGTGACATTCCCAGCCATGCAATTAATGGCGGGTTTAATATCATTCCTTTAAAAAAATTAAATTTAAATATAAGGGCAAATTATGTTGGATTAAGAGAAACTGGAGCTAATACTTCTGGAAGTTCGAATCCATTAGATAAAATTGATGCCTACCTCTCACTCCATACCAACATTAATTATAATTTATTTAAGGGATTTAATATTGGTGTGTTGGTAAACAATCTTTTAGACGCAGAATATTATCACCCAGGGGTTAGAGCCGCAAATGATATAAGTAATAGGTCGATCTCACTTCAAAACAGCAGAACCATAATGTTAAGAGCTAATTATAAGTTATAATGAAAAAACATATTACTGAATTTGAGGTGAAATTAATAGATTATATTACAAATAAAACCGAAATAATACAATTAAGAAAACTTTGTTGGGAAAATACTAAAAGCAATATGCAATATGCTGAATTCCTTACCGAAAAAGATAATCTTGTAGACCTTTCATCTATACATTGTGGGGTTTTTAAAGATAAAAAATTAATAGCAAGTCATCGGTTACAAACATTAGATTCCATTGAGGATTTACCTTTTATAAAACATTTTAAAGCTTCAAAAATTATTGGTTCCAATTGGTATACTTTCAGTGAAGATGAAGTTAATTATGTCATAATGAAACCACCAATTGTAACCACCGGAAGGCTAATTATACATCCTAACTTTAGAAAAAAAGGAATTGCAGAAAACATATTAACTTTTTGGTTTGATTTTTTAAAAAACGAAAATATTAAAACACTGATTTCATTCCCTTCACCTTGGATGGTTGATAAATTGTTGGAAGTAGGGTTTAAATTTGAAAAACAATTAGGAAATGTATTTGAACCTGTGCCAACGATTAATATCACCCTAGTAACTAAGAAATTTTAGATTAATGTTGATTAACTTAAGTAAATTATTAAATATAAAAAAGGAGGAGAATACAAGGATAATACTTTTAATTATTCAGTCATTGTTTTACGGTATTTTTATCTCATACTATACTTCGTATATCAATGCATTATTTTTATCTGTCTTTGACATTAGCTATCTGTCCTTTGGATATCTAGGTTCGGGTATTATAGGCATTATTTCTGCCTATATTTTTTCTTTTTCTTTAAAAAAGTTAAGCTTTAAGGTTCTTTCTACGGCAACATTACTAGTGATTTTTTTATTTATTTTAATACTAAAACTAGGTATTAATTATAATTACTCAAAAGAAATATTAGCATTTATTGGATTTATTTTTTACACCCCTATCACATCCCTAATTGCGTTGATCTTCAGCAGCCTAACGATGAAATTGTTTGATTTAAGGCAAGGTAAACGTTTATTTGGTTTAATCGCAACTGGTTCTGTGATCGCAGCCATTATCAGTTACCTAACAGTACCTTTGCTTATTGTTATTTTAAACGATTCTTCAGATTTACTTTGGTGCTCACTTATTGGGGTTTTTATAAGTGGTATTATTCAAATAATAATAAATAATAAATATTCAAATTATATTATTGAATCAAAAAAGACTCTAAAATTAGATGATAACGTTCAAGAAGTATCTATTTTAAAAAACTCATATTTTCGCAGTATTTACATAGTTTCAATACTATCAATGGTGGGTGTGATTTTAGTAAGTTATTCATTTTTTAGTGCCTCAAAAATATTTTTCAATGATTTTGATATTAAAACTTTGGGTCAGTTTTTTGGTTTGTTTTTTGGAATTACAAAATCCATTGAATTTATTATGAATACCTTTATATCTGGTAAATTGTTGGAGAAGAACGGACTTAAATTTGGTCTATCTTCCCTACCTATTTCACTTTTAATTTTATCGACTCTTGCACTTGCCTTGTCCCTAATTTCTATCCAATTTAAAAATTTAGAAGCCATCGTTTTTATAGTTGTTGTTTTAAGTATGTTATTATTTATTGTGGTAAAAAGATCATTTGAAGATTCTTCATTTAAACTACTCTTTCAGCCCATTAACATAAATATTAAATCTATAGTCCAATCCAGTACAGAAGGAAAAGCGCGTCAATTAGGTTCAATTTTAGCCGGTTTATCATTGGTTGTCCTTCAATTTTCGATAGATTCTGAATACCTTCAAATTACGTGTATTTCGCTGATCGTATTCAATTGTATTTTTTGGGTAATAAGCGTTAAAAAGGTCTCTTTTGAATATAAAAACTATATTAGCAATGAACTCAATAACATTAAAAAAAGTACACCAGAATCATTAAAAGTTAAAAATTTTACAAGCGCTCTCTTTCAATCAAAGGATTATGAAGTAAAACCAATAACAAAATATATGATTCCTGGAATTGAATATTTAAAGCATTCTGAAAAAGTTATAAAGAATCCGCTAGATGGTTGCAACCTATCTCCAGAATCTCAAAATAAAATCGAGTATATTAATTTTATAACAGATAATTGGTCAAATTCTTATTTTGGTGAAGTGCTATACATTTTAGAGGATAAAGATTCAATAGTAGTTTCCTATTTAATTTATATGTTAAAGGTTAGAATAGCTTCGATAGATTTTAAAACATTCGTTTATTCCCAAAAATTGGAGTTTAGTAACCGATTATTAACACTACTTATTTTTATTGATTATGATTTTGCAAATTCAAAAAAACTAATTGAAGCAAATCTTTCGGCGAATCATAATTCAAGTCTTATGCTGATAGATATTCTCTCTGAAGCAAATTGGGATGAATCTGGAAAAATATTGTTAAGAAATCTAAATGTTAAAAACATTGAAGCTGAAAGTAAAATTATCTCCGCATTAAATCATAAAAAAATAAAAAGCACTTCAGAAAACAACGGCTTAATAATAAATAAAATTCAGGACGAAGTTTCAAGATATAATTGGATTATTACTTCCTTATTAGATCTAACGGAAGATAGTTTATATTCGGAATTATGTACTTTACTTGAATTAGAATTAGATTATGCCGTACTTCGAATCTTTAAATTAACGTCATTAATTTATAATGAAGATGAAATTTCAAAAATTATAAATATTATTCAAGATAAAAACTCTGATCAAAATATTTTGGCCATAGAATTGGTGGATATTTTAATTGAAGTAGAACTGAAGGAATATTTGATTCCTGTAATAGATAATTTAAGTTATGATGAAAAAAATTTAAAGCTTAATAGTTTCTTTCCTCAAAAGAGGATGGAACCACTTGATCGATTAAAAAATATTTTAAATTCAGAATACTTTAAGATTAACATTTGGATTCGCTTAAAGACTATGGAACTATTAACTTCTTCAAGTGACATCCTTCCAAATGAAATTATATCAAATATTTTTAATGCTGATCTTGCGTTAAGAGAAGGTGCTTTTTACTGTCTTTATAAATTTTCAAAAGATAAGTTTTTATTCTATATTAGAAATGACTCAAGTAAAATAAAAGAGATGTACTTAAACCCTGAACAGGCAATATATAGGTCTAATTATCTCAATGTATTTGAACGTTTTAACTCCTTGAAAAAATCTATATTTTTAAAAACCATAAAAGATATTGAAATCATTAAAATTCTAAAAGTAACAGATTCTAAAGTTTACACAAAAAATGATTTAAACTATTTACATGGAACTGAATTTGCATTTCTAATTATCGATGGATTTAATACAATAAATAAAAATTCTGAAATTGAAATTTCAGAAATAGAAGATTTAATTATTTTGAAGAGTGATTCTTTTACTATTTTTAAGGATCTTTATTCAGATAATATAAGAATGTTAAAAATTGATTTTATTGAACTCATAAAAATAATAGCAACTTCAGAATCTTTATTTTCAAAATTCACTTAAATTTCAAAAGACTTGCCATCTTTTACAAGTTCTCTTCTTATTCCTGCCAAAATCTGTTTTTCAGAAATAGGGTGTTTGTGTTTCTTTGCAATTAACCATGCATATTGAATCACATTTTTAATTACACCCCCACTTATTTCATAAGACCTAGAGATCTCTTTAATAAAAGATAACGGTAGTTCAGAGATGTTTTTAAGAGCATTTAACCATAAGGTTTCTCTTTCATTACTACTTGGTAGGGGGAAATTAAGAACCGATTGTATTCTTCTTGAAAAGGCCAAATCAATATTAGGTTTTAAATTGGTCGCCAAAATAATGAGTCCTTTATAACTTTCTACTCGCTGAAGCAAATAAGCCGTCTGTTGATTCGCATTCTTATCTTTAGAATCTTGAACCCCCGTCCTCTTCGAAAATAATGACTCTGCTTCATCGAAAAATAGAACCCAATTTTTGTTTTCCGCTACATCAAATATTTTAGCCAAGTTTTTTTCTGTTTCTCCAATATACTTCGAGACAACTTGAGAGAGATCTACCTTATAAACAGCCTTATTATTCTTTTTACCAATAAGCGATGCTGTTAATGTTTTCCCTGTTCCTGGAGGACCGTAAAAAAGACATTTATACCCTTTGTTTATCTTTTTATTCAAGATTTCGCTACCCTCAATCTCCGCCTTATTTTCTATCCATGTGTTTATGATACCAATTTCATCTAGGGTACTTTTATTCAAAATTAATTCGTCCCAAGTTAGAGGGGTTGAAATTAAACTAGCTGGGAAATTGTTACTATATCTTGGTTTATAAGGAGCACCAATTGTAAATAATTGGAAATACTCATCATTTATATAAACGGTATTTGAAAGAAAGGAATTGGTTGAGTTTTCAGTAGATAGTTCTAAAACATTGTCCTTAATAAAAAGATGATCATTATCAAAATAACTTTGAAGTAAAAATCGTGATTCAAAACAATCACCATAAAAAATAAAAGCAATTGTTTCTAGTGTTGGTATAAATATTGAATTAGATTGATCTACTTTGCCTCCAAACTCTGTAAAACGCTTATCAAAAACTTTATTTTTTATTAAGAATTTATCAAAAATTTGTGGTTTAAAATGCAACACCATACAAACAACAATAAAAAACCTTTCTATGTCTTCTAAACTATTATTTTTTATAAAATCCGCATACTTACTGTCATCATTACTTAAGTCGGGCTTAATTGGAACTTGAAAGATTTTACTACTGTCAAAATAGTTTTGTAGTCTATTTTCTATATACTGATTTAACCAATTTATTTCATTTGAAACTGTCTTTGCATTTTTGCTTGTCTCATTCATAGTATTCTACTGTTTAATTTTCCCATTCTACAATTAATCTAAAACTCATAAAACTATTTTGTATCATTGAAATATTCCATGGAATAGTTCTTAAAAGCATATCAAAAGGTTTCTTTTCAACTATAAGTTTATAATTATCGTCTACTTTTTGAATAATACCTTCTCGCTTCAAAAACGTCTCTTTGAGGGCCAAAATACTTGTTTTATTTAATTGCTCCCAATTTCCTGTAACTGCTTTTAATACACTTTTAGCAATACTTTTTTCCATTTCATTCAACTCAATTTTTGAGTCCACAAAAAAATCTGGTGCTACCCCGCACAAAATTTTATTTAAAACTAAATTACTTTCTTCATTCTCATTCCCCTCAAAAATCACATATTGAGTAACCAATATAGCTTTTTGCAAACTAATATCATCCATAAATGATTTCCCATTTAAGAATCCTAATTTATTAAAAAGTGTAGATAAGAAAGGCCAAATCAATATTAAACCCGCGTTGTTAATATACATGGAACTTCCTGCTTCTAGAGGCTGCAAATTTTCCTCTAAAACAAGAGGTTCTGAACTTTTCTTTTGTACTTTAGAAATATTAGATTGAATTAAAATTGCCTTAACTAAATTACTTTGTTCTGGTTTTAGGTCAATTAAAACCATTTCTAGTTGGTGTACAATCTCTTTGGCATCAATGTCTGGATTTAGCAATAGCTCTTCAAAAAGACTATGCAATACGATGTAAGGTGTATTGATAATAATGCCATGTTTAGACCAAACATTAAGCACTTTGCTTGTGAATTTTTGAATTGACTTTAGTTTTAAATATTCTTGAAGTGTCTTGTAATTTAAGACCTTTAGTACCTCATTAAATATTTTTATTGAATCTAATTGTTTTGGGTGAATAAACTTAATGAGCTCTGTTATTTCCTTTTCAGGAAAGAGTTTGAGTAAAACAGAAATTTTATTAGAATACTTAGACCAACTGTGAATTTGTTTTTTTAAAATTAATTTTGATTTAAATTTTAAAACAGTTACATATAACTTAGCTGGATTGCTTATTTCTGAAGTTCTATCAAAGGATTTAAATTCAACGAAGTATCGAATCTGATTGATAAATGTATTGAATTCAACTTGCTCGCTTTTAAAAGGTATGTAGTCTTTTGATCTGGCATCCTCTATATCGTATGAAGCGGACTCCGATAGAATATAAATCAATAAAGGACTGTTCTGTTTTAAAATAAAAGTATCTGACAAAGAGTTACTTCCAATTTTTAAGTTATCCTTCGTGATTTTCGATGATTTTATTGAAAACGTCTCTAAATTTAAAAATGCGATTAGCGCTATATTCGTGGTTAAATTGGGTGAATTTGAAACCAACTTATAAATAATTTTAACTATTATTTGATATGTACTAGGCATCAACGATTTAATGGTATTCAAAAGTACCTTCAAATTACTTTTATGAATACTTCTTGGAGCGATAATATAATTTAATAATAAATCGTAAAATACATATTCATTTTGGATAGATATAAAAGTATTTGATTGCATAACTAAATCAAAAACATATTTAAAATCTGTATCGATGGATTCTAATTCTTCAAGGAGTAAGTCAACAAAAATTGCCTTTGAACTAATTTTGATAAAATGTTTACTAACCATTTTAGTATTTGAGAATTCTATCAATAAAAATCTTAATTGATCTTTATTTGCAAAGGCTTTTAACGACTGCAAGTGGATATCTTTTTTAGACTTTAAAGTTTCAGGAAGTTTCCCGCTTTGAATATAATATCTAATCAGTTCAATTTTATCTACTTTATCTATTATTTCTGGTGATTGTACAATTAATTTTATTGAAGGATAATAGACTTCAAGATCTAAAAGAAATTTAAACTCTGTAAATTTATTTTTCATCTTTAGTTTGGTATAAATAATATCAAAAAGATAAAGAATGCTGGGTTGATTCCATAAAACTTCTTTGATAATATGTTCAAAAATAAAACTGGTATGTTTATCTGACGACTTCTTTAATTTTATTATTTGCTCGTATACCTTTTTTATTGAGAAGGAGTTATTATGAGATAATTCTAATAATTTAAAAACCTCAAAATGAAGTTCTGTATCTAAATTTTTAAATGCAGATGCGAAAAAAGAAGCTGTTTTCTCCTCTAGCAAAAATTCCTGAATATATCGTTTGTCAGTGTTCTTAATTCTAGCTTTAATAAAGTCGATGGTTTCTGATACTGTTAATTTTTGATCTTGATACAAATCGAGCTTCTCCTTATTGAGAATAGAAAAATGAATATTGTTTTTAAAAAACTCAACCTCTTTTACTTTTTTTTGTACAAACTCAAAATTATTTCGATCAAAAAATGACACTACACCTTCCTTTATTTCTTTTTCAATTGTAGTTTGTGTACCAATATAATTTACAATACTTGATGTTTGTTTAAAATTTATTTTCCCGTTATTTGATAAATTTTCTATAAAGTTTAATGTAAATTCTGATGCATTCAATCTAGTATTTTGTTTGTAATACGCAAAGCTTTTAAGAATATGGACTCTTAAAATGATCTTGAATTCCAGACGATTAAGCGTTGCAAATAGTGACGCCTTGTGTAGCTGAATAAGTTGCTTTTCAAGTCTTCCGATTTCAGGTTGATATGATTTCAAAAGAGCTTCTAAACGAAATCTAATTGGTTCATTGAAACTAGCTTGTGCAAATTCAATTAATAGTTCAAAATCATCAATGTAAAGAGTTAAAAAATCTATAAATTTAGTATCTGTTGCTAAAATATCGTCGAGATTTTTAAAGGATCCCGATTTAAATAATTCTGGTTCCACCTCTCTATTTAATTCATTTTTTAAATTTAAAAAGTAATCAAAATCTCTTTTATTTAATGAATTAATAGGTTTATAATTTTTTATTTCAAAATTAGTTTGTTTTTTTATAGCAACTTCTTCATCAACTTCTTGAATACTTTTTTTAGAATACTTTTCCTAAATTTTATAATGCGATTTTTCAGGATTTATTGTAGCAAATAATGAATCCATATTCAATGATAAATGAGTCTTAATTTTTTTAAATAAAACAGCATCTATTAAATTAATTTCATTTAATAATTTAGTATAGAATTGTGCATCAGACAAGTTTTTTTCTTGAGAAAACAAAAGGGCTTTTTGTTTTAATTTTAATGAGAGTTCAATTCTTTTTTGATAAGGTAGTACGGACAAAATGTTTGTCAGGATTATAAAAAAATGATTTCTCTTATTAGACGTTAAACTATTAATCAGTGACTTATAGTTTTTATCCTTTAGTTTTAGGATAACAACTGAAGAATTAATTATATATTCTTTTAGAATTTTTTGTTTGATATTTTGATTTGATATTTTTTGGACTAATTTAATGACATTACTAATACTTTTTCTAGAAGCTTGTTTCAAATTACTAAAACTAAAAAAACTTTCGCTCATTTGATCAAGTAAAATAACATCTTTAGAACTGTAACTTGTTTTACTCCCTACTCTTTTTAATAACAACATGGTTAATTTCTTGCTATCTGTGTTTGTAATGTCAGCAATATTCTCTATAATAAGTTGGTAATTAATTTGGATATTTTTTATTGTATATTTTTTAAATTCAATTATTAAAATTTGCAGGAGTTGATTCTTATTGATTTTTAATAAAGTATGAGAATCTATAATAGAGTTAATCTCTTCAAATAGATAGTTTAGATTTTGGTTAAAAGATTTTCCTTGAATCTTAAATTCATTTATGTCAGAATGTTGTGTTTGATAATCTAATTCAGAGTTATATTTTAAAAGTGCTACTTCAAATTTACTTTTAAGTGTTGTATTCTCCTGAATGATTTGAATAAATAACTGTTCCTTTTTTGAGAATTTTTGATAAAATTCCGCTTGAATTACCAGAAGTACATATTCTAAAATATCGGCGCTACCCTTTTCAATTAAAATGGCAGTTGGATAAAATTTCATTAAAATAGCAATCACTAATCTATGAATATCGAAACTATTCGTCTTTGCATAAATTTT
>JAWUYT010000014.1:0-56092 GCA_034110665.1 Polaribacter sp. | reverse complement strand
ACAACGACTTTATCACATAAAATTTCATCAACAACTCTATCAAATAATACTAAAGGAATTTCTTCCGAAACCAAATCTACAAAATGCTTATAATCTTTATTTTCAAGTGTTTCATTAGAAATTGAAACGATTAAACCATCTACACTTCCGTTGGATAATACCTTTAAGGTTTCTACTTCTTTCTTATAAGATTCATTAGAAAAACAAACCATAATATTATACCCTTTTTTATTAGCGCCCTCTTCTATACCCATAATCACCGTAGAAAAGAAATGATGCACAATTTTAGGCAAGATAACGCCTATTACTTTTGTTTTTTGATTTCTAAGCTGCAGTGCTAAATTGTTCGGTTTATAATTGTACAGATTCGCATAAGCTTGAATCTTTTTTTTAGTTTCAGAGCTTATTTCGTGACTATCCCTTAAAGCTTTTGAAACTGTTGATGTAGAAACTCCTAATTCTTTAGCTATTGTTTTTATAGTAATTTTTTGCTTCATTTTTATGAAATAAGACAATTTTAATTGTTAAACTTTGGTAATTTAATAATAATTTCTAAAAAAAGTTGTTAACACGAAACCGATTTCGTCAATTTTTATATGTTATCTTAACATGTTTATATTCTATATTTACTAAGTGGAGTGTAAGTTTATTGCTAAAAAAACAAATTTACAGTTATTATTTAACAAATTATACATGAAAAAAATTAAATTATTATTAATTGGATTTCTTTTAAGTACATCAATTACACTGTTTGCACAACAAACAGTAAAAGGTGTAGTAAAAGAAAAAGCAACAGGTACAACGTTACCTGGGGTTAGTGTTATAGTAAAAAGTACAACTAGAGGAGCTGAAACAGACTTTGATGGTAACTTTACTATTGAAAAGGTGAAAATGGGTGACACACTTGTTTTTAGATATCTGGGATATGCAGATAAGGAAGTTGTAATTAACGCTAACTTTAATCTAACAGTAGAACTTGAAGAGTCTTCTGAACAACTTGATGAAATTGTTATTGTTGGATATGGTACCACTACCGTTAGAGATGCAACTGGTTCTGTTGAAGCGATTACAGAAAAAGAGTTTACTAAAGGTAATATTGTTACCCCTGAAAACTTATTGAGTGGACGTGTTGCTGGTGTTAACATTGTAACAAGTGGAGCTCCAGGTTCTGGTTCTGAAATTAGAATTCGTGGAGGTTCTTCATTAAACGCATCTAATAATCCTTTAATAGTAGTAGATGGTTTGCCAATGTCTGGAACGGCTGGTGGATCTAGAGGTGTTTTAGCAACAATTAACCCAAATGACATTGAATCTTTCTCGGTATTAAAAGATGCTTCTGCAACTGCCATTTATGGTTCTAGAGGTGCAAATGGTGTAATTATCATAACTACTAAGAAAGGTAGAAAAGAATATTCTTTAGATTATGATGTTCAAATGGGTTTTGGTGAAATAAAAGATAGAGTGAATGTTTTTGATGGTGATGCTTTTAGAAATTTAGTTGCTCAAAGACAACCAAGTATGGCTGACTTATTAGGAACTACTAATACAAACTGGCAAGATGAAATTTATCAGAAATCAGTGTCTACACAGCACAATCTAACAGCTAGAGGTCAAATTTTTGGTACGATACCAACAAGGCTTTCTGTAGGTTTTGCAGGAATTGAAGGTAATATTTTAACTTCTCAATACGACAGAGCGACTGTTTCTTTATCTATGAATCCTTCATTTTTTGATGATCATTTTAAAATAGCTTTAAATTATAATAGAGCTTTTGAAGATAACAGGTTTGCAGATGCTGGTCAAGTTGGAGCAGCTTTACGTTATGACCCAACACAACCAGTGTATGATGCAACATCACCTTTTGGTGGGTTTTATCAACATTTAACTAGAACTCCAGAAGGTATTTTAGTTAACAATGGAACAAGAAACCCTGTAGCTTCTTTATTACAGAATAACAATACTTCTAATGTTTTTAGACATTATGGTAATTTAAAATTGGAATATAATTTTCATTTCTTACCAGAATTAACGGTAACTGCTAATGCTGGTTTTGATAAATCAACAGGAACCGGTATAGGAACAAGTCCTTTAAATAGCCCTGTGAATTATACAGATTTATTTGTTGGTTATGATTCTTCTTACACGAATGAAGTTCTTAATGAATCTTTTGATACTTACTTTACGTATGTAAAAACTTTTGATAAATTAAAAGCAAATGTTATGGCTGGTTATTCTTACCAATCTTTTGATGGTTCTGGAAATAGCACAGGAAACACAAGAAACCCAAATGATACTGGTGCAACTTCTTATGTTTCTACACCAGTTGTTTTAGTTGGTTTCTTAGCAAGAACAAATCTAATATATAATGAAAAATATCTGTTAACTTTAAACTACAGAAGAGATGGTACTTCTAGATTTGGTCCAGAAAATAGATGGGGTGATTTTGGAGGAGCTGCTTTAGCTTGGAGAATGAGTGATGAAGATTTCTTAAAAAATAATAAAGTAATTTCAGACTTAAAATTACGTGCTTCTTATGGTGTTAATGGTCAACAAGATGGAATCTCTGGAGATTTATACTTAGACAAATATCGTTTTGGAAACCAAGGTTCTGGTTATTTATTTGGTGGTGTCCCTATTCAATCTACAATTCCTTCTGAAAGAAGTAATTTAAAATGGGAAAATACGGCAACAATAGAGTTAGGTATAGATTATGGATTATTCGATAATAAAATTACAGGTTCTATAAATGCTTTTCAAAAAAATTCTACAGATTTATTAGCGGATGCACCAGTTGCTGATGGTTCTAACTTTACAAATAGAGTTTTACAAAATGTTGGAGATTTACAAGTAAATGGTTTAGAGTTTACCGTGAATGCAGATATCATTAAAAATGAAGATTTAAATTGGAATGTGAATTTTAACGCTACTTATTTAGATAGAGAAATTAAAGAATTAGCATTAAATCAAGATATTACTACAGGTGGTATTGCTGGTGGAACAGGAAACTTTATTCAATTATATAGAGAAGGTTTTGCCCCTAATTCATTTTATGTTTTCAAACAATTATATGATACTGCTGGACAACCAATTGAAGGTGCGTATGCCGACTTAAATGGAGATGGAATTATAAATACTCAAGACAAATATTTAAAAGGAAATCCACAAGCCGATTTTACTTTTGGTTTTCAATCTAGTATTGATTATAAGAACTTTGATTTAGCTTTTAACTTAAGAGCTAGTTTAGGTAATTATGTGTATAACAATGTAAATTCTGGATTAGCACAATATGATTTGTTACAAGACAATGCTGTTTTAGGAAACATTCCTTCATCCGTATTAAATACAAATTTTAATAGCACTTCAGATGTTATCATTTCTGATATTTATTTAGAAAATGGTTCTTTCTTAAAGATGGATAACATAACCTTAGGTTATACGCTTGATAGACCTATCAAAAAATTTGCATCAAACAGCATCCGTTTATGGGCTGGTATGCAAAATGTATTTACCATTACAAACTACTCTGGTTTAGATCCAGAAGTGTTTAATGGAATTGATAACACTATTTACCCAAGACCAAGAACTTTCTTGATTGGAGCTAATATCAAATTTTAATTTATAAAAATTTAATAATGAAAAAAATATTTAAAATCGAAAGAATAGCAACAATATTTCTGATCATGGTGATTGCTTTGTCTTCTTGTACAAAAGACTTAGACATTACACCACAAGATGATCAAGATTTATTAGGTGAAGAATTCTTTGCACATGAAACGGCTTATAAAGAATTATTGGCAGGTGTATATGCAAACCTTTCTTTAACGGGTGTTGATGGTCCTGGCTCATCAAATATTGATGGATTAGATGCTGGAACAAGTCAATTTGGTAGAGTATTATTATACTTACAAACCTTATCTGCAGATCAAATGATTTGGTCTTACGAAAATGACCCTGGAACACGTGAAATACAACGTAATATTTGGAACTCTGATGACCCAATCATATTAGGAATGTTTGGTAGAAGTCATGTAACAATAGCTTTTGCAAATAACTTTTTAAGAGAAACTACGGATGCAAAATTAGCAGAAAGAAATGTTTCTGCTGCTACAAAAACAGCTATAGTTACTTTCAGAGCAGAAGCAAGGTTGTTAAGAGCAATGTCATATTATTATATGATGGACTTGTTTGGTCAAGCAAACTTTGCAACTGAAGAAGATGAAATTAATGCACAACCTTTAGCCTATAACAGAAGTCAATTATTTAATTTCATTGAAGCAGAATTAATTGCAATTGAAGCAGATTTAAAAGACCCAAGACAAAACGAACACGGTAGGGCAGACAAAGGAGTTTCTTGGATGATTTTAGCTAAAATGTATTTAAATGCTGAAGTTTATATTGGTGAAGCAAAATATACTGAAAGTTTAGATTACATAAAGAAAATTATTGGTGGTGGTTATGTATTAGCAACGGATTATGCCCACAACTTTATGGCAGATAATGATGTAAATTCAGCAAATAGTGAGATTATTTTTCCTTTAATTTCTGATGGAACTTACACGCAAAACTATGGCCCAACAACGGTTATGATTAATGGTGAAGTTGGCAGTATCGAAGCGAATGGTACTGCACTTGGTGTTGGTGCTGGTGGCTGGGGTGGAGCCTTAAGAGTTAGAAAGCAATTTGCACAATTATTTAATGACGGTATATTCATTAACGATACAAGAAATACTTTAATTTCAGGAACAAGAAGTATAGAAATTACAGATATTTCTGATAAAGATCAAGGATATATTATCGAGAAATACTCTAATGCAACTTCAACAGGTAGTTATGGTGTAGACCAAACATTTGTAGATACCGATTTTCCATTATTTAGATTAGCTGATGTTTACTTGATGTATATTGAAGCTCATTTAAGAGGAGGTTCAGGCGCATCTGCAGGAGACGCAGAAAACTATATAAATTCTTTAAGAACAAGAGCGAACAACCCTCAAAACAATCTTACTATTTCAGATTTAACTTTGGATTTTATTTTAGATGAAAGGTCGAGAGAATTGCACTGGGAAGCGCACAGAAGACAAGATTTAATACGTTTTAACAAATTCACAGGTGGTTCATATAACTGGGCTTGGAAAGGAAATGGTACAAATGGTATTGCATTGCCTGCTCATATGAATCTTTATCCAATACCTTCAGCAAGTTTAGCTTCTAACCCTAACTTAACTCAAAATGCAGGGTATTAATACTAATAACAAAATACAAATGATGAAAAATATAAAAAGATTTTCAGCAATTACAATCATTGGAATCCTACTTTTTGTTTTCAATTCTTGTGATGATACCTCTGAAATATTTACAATTTCAGCACCAACAGCTCCAGTTTTAGCAGAACTTGGTTTTACAGATTTAGAATTGGATGCCGTAAATACAGGGAACCCTGCCGTAACATTAAATTGGAATGAAGCAAATTATGGGCAACAAGCTTCTATTAATTATGCAATTCAATTTTCTAGTGATGATGCTTTTACAGCACCGATAACAGCAGCAACAATAACAGGAAATAGTTCAATTACATTATCTGTTAATGAAGTAAATGCAGCAGCCGGTAATGCCGGTTTAAATCCTTTCGAATGGAAAGCAATCTATGCAAGAGTTGTCGCTTCTTTAGGTTCTCAGAACTCTGAAGTTTCTGTATCTAACGCAATACAATTTAATGTATATCCTTACTTTAATTATGTTTTTAATGATTATTATTTAGTTGGAGATGCAACTGCTCCTGGATGGAATAACAACAATAATAATCCTGCATTATTTAGAGATGCTAATGATAGTAATACATTTTACTACACGGGTTTCTGGGCAGACAATGGTCATTTTAAAGTTTTAGAACTAAAGGGTTTATGGCACCCTCAGTTAGGAACTGATGATGGTAGCGCTTTTTGGGGAACAACACCAACAAGTTCATCTCCTGAACCAGAAAGATTTCCTTACGGAGGTGGAGATGGCATACCTGCTGGATACTATACTTTTAAAATGAATTTTGCTAGCAAGACATTTACTTTTGAAACTTTTGATGCTTCAGGTATTACAAGTCCTACCAGTTTAACATTAAAAGGAACAAGTACTGCTGATATTGGTATGACAGCTTTAGCTTTTGACGGTCATATTTGGTATGCAAATAATGTTAGATTAACTCCTGGTGATGTAAATTTTGTTACTGGTGCTGGATCTAATTTGGGAAGTTCAACTTCTTTTTCTGGAGTAGCTACTAATGGTGGTGGTTCAATTCCTGTTATAGTTGAAGACGATTATGATGTGTGGTTTAATGACTTAACAGGTCAGTATATTTTAATCCCATTAAATTTATAATATCAATTTAATTTTAAAAGTTAAAAAATGAAAAAATATATAAAAAATTTAAGCTACTTACTCCTATCATTAACCTTACTGCTAGGTTCTTGTGAAGTAGAAGAAAGCTTAACAATAACAAGTCCTGATGCAGCATTTACATTAAATACTCCAGGAATTAGCACTGTGTTTTTAAACTTTGCTCTTCCAAATAATCCTGCATTTACAGTTACTTGGAAAGATCAATTAAATTCAGGTTTAGATTATACTGTAGAAATGGCTACAGATTCAGAATTCACAACACCTATTACTTTAGGTACAACAGCTAATAGTAATTTTTCTATGACTGTTGATGCTTTTAATAGCACAATAAATAATGCTGGTATTACAAATTTTAGTGATATAGCGATTTATATGAGAGTAAAAGCAGCTGATAAGCTTACAAATACTATTTTGTTATTAGTTACAACTTATCCTGTAGATGCACCAACATTTATTGGTGTAGCAGATGGAGATACCTTTGTTTTATCTTTAGATAATAATGACGCCTTGGCAGTTACTGTAGCTTGGAATGATCCAATTTTAGACTCATCTTTATCTGTAGATATTGATTATGTATTAGAAATGGCAACACCCGGTACTGATTTTGCAATGCCAATAGAATCTGGTAATGTTAAAAACATGAACTCTATTGCCTTAACCAATGCACAGTTAAATGGTATTGCTATTCAAACGGGTATTGCTATTGAGACAGCAGGTGACTTAGAGGTTAGACTTAGATCTACAATTACTGACGCTGCTTCTGGTAGTGTTTTAGAAAGAACTTCTACAACGATTACAATAAATGTAACAACCTATTTAACAGTTTTAGATTTATCGACAACTTGGGGTATTGTAGGAAGTGGATATAACAACTGGGGTGCAACATTAGATGCACCATTTTACACAACAGATGTTGCAGGAGTAATTGTCGCTTACGCTAATTTAGTTGATGGCGAAATCAAATTTAGAGAGAACAATGATTGGGCAAGTAACTATGGTTCAGATGACGCATCTACAACAAACGGTGTCACTAGTGGGTCATTAAGTGGTGCTAATATTGCTGTTACGGCAGGTTCATATAAAGTTACAATAGACTTAAACAACCTAACTTTTTCTATGGAGAACTTTTCTATAGGAATTGTAGGTGGCGCATATAACAATTGGGGTGCAACCCCAGATTTTATGTTAGAATACGACCAATACTCTGATGTTTTTAGAGGTTTAGTTACACTAATAGATGGTGAAATGAAGTTTAGAATGAACAATGATTGGGGTACTAATTATGGTGATGATGCTGCTGATGGTACTTTAGAACTTAATGGGTCTAATATAGTTGTTACAGCAGGAACCTATTTTGCTACCGTAAACATGAACGACTTAACATACACACTTGAACCTGTAACACATGTTTGGGGAATAGTAGGTGGCGCATATAATAATTGGGGAGCTACTGCCGATGCTCAATTTAAAAGAGATTGGTCTAAACCTTTTAACAATGTATGGATTTTAGAAAATGTAACTCTTATAGATGGAGAGTATAAATTTAGATCTAACAATGATTGGGGAACTAATTATGGAGATGATGGAGCTGATGGCATACTTGAATTAAATGGTAGTAATTTAGTAACTACAGCAGGTACTTATTCTTTCAGTTTAGATTTTTCTGATCCAAATGCGCCAACATATGCAAAAAACTAAGTTTTGTTTAAACTTTTTAAAAGGCTATCTTATAAAGATAGCCTTTCTCTTTTAAAACTGAATCTATGAAAAAAATCACCCTCCTATTATTATTTATAACTTTTTTAGGATTTAGTCAAGTTACTATTACTCCAAGTACTTTTGAAGTTACTGAATCGATAACGATTAGTATTGATGCTAATAGTTCATTAACAGATTGTAACGGATTTAACAACCCAACAAAAATATACATGCATTCTGGTGTCGGAACAGAAACAAATGCATGGGAAACTAGTGTCGTTGGTAATTGGGGATCAGATGATGGAGTTGGAGAAATGACTTTAAATACTTCCAACAATCGTTGGGAAATTACAATTATTCCAAAAACCTATTTTAGTCTAACAGATGAGCAAGCTACTAGTATTGCCAATATGGGGATGGTTTTCAGAAATCCTGCTGGTATACAAGAAATGAAAGATAATGGTTGTAATGACTTTATATTTAATGTAGGCTCTTTTCAATTGACTTTAAATTCTCCTTTAAGTTCTATAACAGTATTAAACTCAGGACAAAGTTTATCAATAAATGCAACCACTTCATTAATATCTAGTTTTACATTAAAAGCAAATAGCACTATTATTAATCAAAAATCGAACTTAATAAACTACACATTCGATTCTACTGTAAATCAAAACACAACCTACACATTAGAAGCTATTAATAATGGAGAAACAAAAAGTACGACTTTCCAAGCAATAGTAAAACCTAAAGTTACAGAAGCTGCTGTACCTTCTGGAATGAAAGATGGAATTAATTTAAATCCATCTGATAATACAAAAGCCACTTTAGTATTTTATGCTCCTGGTAAAGAGTTTATTCATGTAATTGGTAGTTTTAATAATTGGCAAATAGACGATGCTTATTTACTTAAAAAAGACAGTACTAAAAATCGTTTTTGGATAGAACTTTCTGATTTAACACCACAAACTGATTTTTCTTATCAATATATAATTGATGCGGATTTAAGAGTTGCAGACCCATACTCAACTGTTGTTTTAACTGAATCTAATGATCAATATATAAACGCAACTACCTATCCTAATTTACCAAGTTATCCGTCTGGGGAAACAAATCATGCCGTAACTTTATTAAGAACAGGTGATCCAACTTATGCTTGGCAAACAACTTCTTTTTCAAAACCTGCAAAAACAGATTTGGTTATTTACGAATTATTGATAAGAGATTTTGATGCACTTCATAGTTTTGATGCTGTAAAAGCTCGTTTAAATTACCTACAGGAATTAGGCGTAAACGCAATAGAATTTATGCCTGTAAGTGAGTTTGATGGTAATGAATCTTGGGGATATAATCCTTCATTTCATATGGCTTTAGACAAGTACTATGGTTCATCAAATTCTTTTAAACAATTAATTGATGAATGCCACAGGCGTGGAATTGCTGTAATTCTAGATGTTGTTTACAATCATGCGACTGGTCAAAACCCTTTTTACAGAATGTGGAATACAAATGATGGAGGATATGGAGGAACTGCAAATCCAGACAGTCCCTTCTTTAATCAGACTGCAACACATTCTTACAGTGTTTTTAACGACTTTAATCACAATCAACAAGCTGTAAAAGAGTATGTAAAAAGAACCACACAATATTGGATAAATGAATTTAAAATTGATGGTTTTAGATGGGATTTAACAAAAGGGTTTACTCAAAATTGCACTTCAAATGATGAAGGCTGTACAGGAAATTACCAGCCAGACAGAGTTGCTATTTTAAAAGAATATGCAGATTATCAATGGGAAATTGATCCAAATTCATATGTCATTTTTGAACATTTAGGTGGAAATACAGAAGAATTAGAATGGGTGAATTATAGATTATCGGAAGGAAAAGGAATTATGCTTTGGGGAAATCAGAATTATAATTACAGACAAGCAGTTGCTGGAAATACAAATCAGTCAAATTTATCTGCTGTTTCATATATAAGTAGAAATTGGCCAGTTGCAGCAAATATTAGCTATATGGAAAGTCATGATGAAGAACGTTTAATGGTGGAAAGCTTAACCGCTGGAAAATCAACAAGTACATATAATATTAAAAATTCATCAACTGCTTTAAAAAGACAAGAACTAGTAGGAGCCTTTTATTTTACGGTTCCGGGACCAAAAATGATTTGGCAATTTGGAGAGTTGGGTTATGATTTAAGTATAAACTATAACGGTAGACTTGGCAACAAACCTGTAAAATGGGAATATTTTGATAATCAAAACAGAAAGAATATTTACAATACTTGGAATCAGTTAATTCAACTAAAATTAAAATACGATATTTTTAAAACGTCAAATTTCAATATTGATTTCACAAACACAAATGGATTAAAAAAAATTCAGTTGACAGATTTAACATCTACAGAAATACAATACATAAATATTATTGGCAACTTTGGCATAACAACCCAGAACATAAATCCTCAATTCCAAACAACAGGTACTTGGTATAATTTATTGAATAATAATGAAACTATAAATGTTAATAATACAAATAGCCTAATTTCTTTAGCTCCTGGTGAGTTTAACATTTACGCTAATAAACCAGCCATTTTATCGAATGAAAATTTATTTTTAAGTGATGTCGTTATATATCCAAATCCTGTAAGTAGTTCTTTTAAAATTAATATTGGAACAAACAATATTGTTCTTTTTGATGTAAATGGAAAAAAGATAAAAGAGTTTTCAGGTGATTTTAATCTCGATACAGTTTTTTCTATAGAAGGAATTAAAAAAGGATTTTATCTTTTAAAAGCAAGTAATAAAGAAGGTAAAACATTTCATAAATTAATTATTGACTAATTAATTTTATAGTTTATTAAATAAAGAGCTACTTTATAATAGCTCTTTTATTTTTTGGAGTGTAATATCTATTTCTTCTTTTGTCGTAAATTTAGAAAAAGAAAAACGGACAGAAGTTTTATCTAATTCATCATCTTTTAGTATCTCTGCTAAAACATGAGAACCTTTACTACTTCCGCTTTGACAAGCAGAACCTCCAGAAACGGATATACCTGCCAAATCTAAACTGAATATAAACAGATCATTCTGAATGGGAAAACGAACATTTAAAATAGTATAACTACTTTTATATAAGTTCAAAGAATGCCCATTAAATTCAATATCCTCCGATATATCTTTTAACGCTGAAATAAAATAAATCTTTAAACACTCGATATAATTTACATCTTTATCTAGATTAGTCATGGCAATTGATAATGCCTTATCCATACCTAAAATACTATGCACATTTTCTGTGCTAGACCTGGCTCCTCTTTCTTGATCTCCTCCATGAAGCATTGGTAAAATACCAAATCCTTTTTTAAAATAGGCAAAACCAACTCCTTTTGGACCATGAAATTTATGTGCACTTGCCACAATAAAATCAATTGGATTCTTTTTTAAATCTAGAGGATAATGACCAATTACTTGCACAGTATCTGAATGAAATAAAGCATCATGTTTTTTACAAAGATCACAGATTTCATCAACCTCTAAAATATTTCCTATTTCATTATTAATCTGCATCAAACTGACCAAGGTTTTATCAACTGAATCTGACAACAAGTCCTCTAAATGAACTATATCTATATTTCCAAATGCATCAACATTTACAAAATCTAAAATAATATTATATCTTGTTTTGAGATACTCACAGGTATGTAAAACTGCATGATGTTCAATTTTAGAAGTTACAATTCTTTGCACCCCTAAATTTAAAACGGCATTATTTAGAATTAAATTATCTGCTTCGGTGCCACCAGCTGTAAATACTATTTCGCTTGCAGAAATGTTAAAATGTTTTGCTATATTTTTTCTAGCAGTTTCGACAGCAGATTTTGCTTTTCTACCAATTTGGTGCGTAGAGGACGGATTTCCAAAATTTTCTTGCATTGAAACATGCATCAATTCTAAAACCTCCTTATCAATTTTCGTAGTTGCAGCATTGTCTAAATAAATAGCATTCATAGGGCAAAAATACGCTTTTATTTGTAAAATATTGAGTATTAAAATCTATCAAAAAACATAAATTTGATTATTTTTCCTGCAGTTATTTCAAGGATTTACCCTGATCATTATTAAAAAAATGTTTAACTCTTTATTATTTTTATACTCTTATCTTTTTTCTTTTCGATCTTGTATCTTTTTTAGCAACTTTCGGCATCCTCACTACTCCACAATATTCTGATAAATGTAAACTTCTGTGGCTCCTAAACCATATTTCTTGTAAGAGGCGTCATAATATTTTACAGGATATTTGTTTAATAATCTATTCAATTCAGATTTTAAAACACCTTCTCCTACTCCATGAATAAACACAATTTTAGAGATTTTTTTGTGAATTGCAAATTCAATTTTATTTTTAGCAGTATCTAATTGCAAGTTTAACATATCATAATTATCTAAACCTCTTACCGATTTTACCAGCTGATTTATATGCAAATCCACTTCTAAAATCACTTCATTTTTATCTTTTGTAAAAGCACTTTTCTTTGGTTTTTGTGATGTGATTTTTTCTTTTAATAGTGGATTATTAATATCAGAAAATTTTGAAAGTTCATGTTGTTCTTTTTCAATTTTAACCAATTCTAATGCATCAAAATTAAAAATCATGCCGTCGTCCGTTTTCACAGAAATAACATTTCCTCTGATATCAATAATTATTCCTTTCAAAACATCATCTAAAACCGCTACTTTGTTTCCAATTTCTAAACGCATTCTTAACTTTATATTAATTAATAATAGGTATATATTATCTTACTTTTGTGGTAAAAATAAATAATGATGTTGAAGGCTTCTAACTTTTCTATAAAAAACTTTTTTTTTAACGCATACAAAAAGGTTTCTATTTTAGATGACAGAAAATTATTGTTACTAAAAATAGCGGAGGCCATTGCGATTGAGCACTCTAAAAGTGCCATTGTAAACCTAAATTTTATTTGTACCCATAATTCAAGGAGAAGTCAGTTAGGACAAGTTTGGAGTTCTTTTGGAGCTCATTATTTTAATTTACATATTGATGCTTTCTCTGGAGGAACCGAGGTAACTGCCTTTCATAGAAATACAGTAAAAACATTACAAAAAGTGGGTTTTCATTTTCAATTAGAAGATTTTTCTCATCAAAATCCTAAATATACGATCACTTTTGATGGTGCAAACAAAGCACTTTTAGGTTTTTCTAAAGTATACAATGACGCAATAAATACAGGACCTTTTATGGCGATAACGACGTGCAATAATGCGGATACAAACTGCCCATTTATTCCTACTGCAAGTCATCGTTTTCACATGCCTTTTTTAGACCCAAAGGCCTCTGACGGAACAGTGCAGCAGGATGAAACTTATTTAAAAACAAATCAGCAAATTGCTGGAGAAATCTATTTTGTGTTTTCACAAGTAAAAAAATTGGTTTCTTAAATCTTCAAATTTTTATCGTAAGGAATACTTTTTAATATATGGGTAATCACATTTACACGTGCCTCCGTTTTTCTATTAGCTCTGATAATTTTCCAAGGAGAATTTTTGGTATTTGTTTTATCGAACATGGCATTCTTATACTCTGTATATTGTTCCCATAAATCTTGTGCCTTCTCATCTAACTTGGTCATTTTCCATTGTTTTAATGGATCGCTCTTAATATCTGCAAAACGTTTTGCTTGTTCCCTTTTTGAAATAGACATATATATTTTAACCAAATGAATACCCGATTCTAAAATCATTCTTTCAAAATCATTTACTTGGTTCATAAAAGTCTTGTATTCTTCTTTTGTACAAAAATCGTTTACCGGTTCTACAACGGCTCTATTATACCAGCTTCTATCAAAAAAAACCATTTCACCAGCTTTCGGAAGCTGCTCTATATAGCGTTGAAAATACCATTGAGAATTTTGATCTTTTGTTGGTTTTGGCAGCGCAACAATGCGCATGTGACGTGGATTAATTCGTTCTGTAATTCTTCTAATAGCTCCTCCTTTTCCAGCTGCGTCTCTACCTTGAAAAACAACAATTATACGTTCGTTATTTTGTATTGTCCAAGTTTGCAGTCTTATCAATTCAATTTGCAATTTCTTTAATTTATTTTGATAATTTACGTAGCGTAAAGCTCTTTCTGTACTTAAGGGTTCTTTTGATAATAAAGCGATTAAGCCTTTCTTTGAGTTTAATTTTTTTAAATCTAAATCAGTTAATTTTTGACTCATAAGCTTAATCTATTTGATGAATATTTGAACGATAATAACGCATGACAACATTTGGATCTGGATTTAAAGTTGTGCCCGCTTCCGATTTTCCTTCATAATCAAATTGAGATAAAACATGTCTTATTGCCTCTAATCTTGCTTCTTCTTTTTCATTGGTTTTAATAATCATCCAAGGGCTATAAGAGGTATGCGTCTTCAAAAACATTTCAGATTTGTAATGTGTATATGTATCCCACAAAATTTGTCCTTGTTTATCAACGGGACTAAATTTCCATCTCTTTAAAGGATTTTCTTTTCTGCCTTCAAAACGTTTTGCTTGCTCTTCTTTCGTAATTGAAAGCCAAAATTTAATAATAATTACACCATCCTCATACATCATGTGCTCAAATTCTGGCACTTGTACTAAAAACTCTTTATATTGTTTGTCCGAGCAAAAATCCATAACAGGCTCTACTACGGCTCTATTATACCAACTTCTATCGAAAAAAACTATTTCTCCTGGATTTGGCAATTCTTTAATATATCGTT
This sequence comes from Polaribacter sp., assembly GCA_034110665.1. GTDB lineage: Bacteria > Bacteroidota > Bacteroidia > Flavobacteriales > Flavobacteriaceae > Polaribacter. The sequence continues at coordinate 41,235 of JAWUYT010000014.1, read as the reverse complement.
GAAAATACCATTGTCCTTTTTCTACTTCGGTAGGCTTATTTAACGCAACTAATCTGCTAGAACGTGGGTTTAAATGCTCCATAAACCTACGAATATTACCTCCCTTTCCTGCTGCGTCTCTGCCTTCAAAAACAATAGCTACTCTTTTATTTTGATCAGAAATATAGTGTTGTAATTTCACCAACTCTATTTGAAGTAAACGTAACTCTTTGTTGTAAGAAAGTGTGTTTTTTACTTTAGAAAATGAAACATTTTTTTCCTTTATTAGAGCTAATAAATCGTTACTATTCGTTAAATTCTCTAAATCTTCTGCACTTAGCGTTCCCTTTGAATTCATGTATTTATTTTAATACGTCTAAAATAAAACCTTTTTTTTATTATTCTGTTAAAAATTTATCATTTTAAATTGTTCACATATATTTGTAAAGTATGAAATACTATCTATTATTTTATTTATTATTTGTCTGCAGTTGTTTAGTTGCTCAAAAAAAATTCTCAAAAGAAATTAGTTTTGTAACGGACAACGATTTATATGTTTCAGTATATAGAGATCGCTATTATACAAACGGAACATTTTTAAGTTACAGCTATCTTGCAAAACATAAAAACGAAAATTTAGAAAAAAAAATTATCCAATGGCAAATTGGGCAAGAAATGTATACGCCGAATAAAGCTGTTGTTCAAAACATAGAATTGCATGACAGACCTTTTGCAGGGTATTTATATGGTAGTTTTGGAATAAAAAGGGTGTATAGAAAAAATAGAATTCTGAATACATCTATACAAATTGGTGCTGTTGGCCCAAATGCTTTAGGTAAAGAATTACAAGATTTTATTCATGATATTTATAATTTTGAAGATGCTGTCGGTTGGAAATATCAAATTAAAGATGCTTTTGCCTTAAATTTAGATGCTGAATACACCAGCTTTTTAACTAAAAATAAGGCTCATACTTTTGATGTTTCGTGGGTAAATTCTGGCAGATTAGGAACTGTTTACACTAATTTCAGCTCTGGTATTAATATGAGGTTTAGTTATATTCCGCTTCAAAACATGATGAACTCAATTGCTTTTAACACCAATTTAAATAATGAAAGCACAAACTTTAAAAAGGAAATAGAATCGTTCTTTTACATAAAACCTACAATAAGATACTCCTTATTTGATGCTACACTTCAAGGAAGTTTTTTAAATACAAACAGCCCCGTGACCAAAAAGTTAATCCCTTTCGTTTTTAATGTAGAATTAGGATTTAAATTTACAGCATATAGATTTAATTTTGGCTACGTATTTAACTACAATACGAGCAAATCGAAAAACTTGAAACATACCTTTGGTCATAAATACGGCACAATACAGGTTAATTATCTCCTGCACTAATCCAGAAAAAAATCATCTTTAAACCCTATTAAATATAGATTTTTTTGCGCTCTAGTAATCGCTGTGTATAACCATCTAAAGTATTCTTTAGAAACACCATCCGGCAAATAAGGTTGTTCTATAAAAACTGTTTTCCATTGCCCTCCTTGAGATTTATGACACGTCATAGAATAAGAAAACTTAACCTGTAATGCATTAAAGTAGACGTTCTTTTTAATGGCTACAAACTGTTTGTATTTCGATTTTTCATCTGCATAATCTTCTTTTACAGCCTGATATAGTTTGTTAGATTCTTCATAGGTTAAAGACGGACTTTCACTGGTTAGCGTATCTAACAACAACACTGTTTCAAAGGGTTGCATTTCTGGGTAATCTATCATTTTGAGCTCAACTTCGGCAAATTTAAAACCGTACAATTCTTTAACAGAAAATATTTTTAAAACTTGACAAATATCACCGTTCGCAATAAAACCTGCATCCGAAGATTCTTTTAACCAGTAATAATTATTTTTAACAATCATCACATAATCTCCAGCAGAAATTTCATTTTCTTGTCCACGAATATTCAATCGTATTTGTTGGTTGTACTGATTTGCTCTTTTATTAGACCGTACAATAAAAGCGGTATCTTCTACTCCATCTTTCTCATAGGCAGTTACCAAAGCATCTTCAATATCATATCCATCAACTAATCTTATAATATCAGGGAAAGCAATATCAAATTTAAAGTTCTTACCTTCATTCCGTAACAATAATCTTAATTGCGTTGCATTTGCTAAAATTCCTGAATTTTCATGCTGTCGCATTACTTCATCCAATTCAATTCCTGTTACATTTTTATGATAATCGTATTTTAGTATATCTTCTTCTAAAGCTGGACTTACGTCTAACTTTACTGGCGGAAGTTGCGCAGTATCTCCAATAAATATTAATTTACATTGATGCCCAGCATACACATAAGAAATTAAATCATCCAACAAAGAACCTGTTTCAAACAATTTTTGATTTTGTCTGCTATCCGGAATCATTGAAGCTTCATCTACAATAAATATTGTATTTCTGTGCTTATTTGCTTGCAAAACAAAATCTACAGAACCGTTGGCTTGTTTTTTAGGAAAATATATTTTTTTATGAATTGTAAATGCGGGTCTTTTAGAATAAATTGCGATTACTTTAGCGGCTCGACCAGTTGGCGCCAATAAAACGGCTTTTTTACCTGCTAATGAAAGTGTGTTTACGAAAGTACTTATCGTTGTTGTTTTACCCGTACCCGCATACCCTTTTAATAAAAACAGGGAATCTTTATCATCATTAAAAATAAACGCGCTTAACAAGGTTAATAATTGGCCTTGTTTTTCTGTTGGTGAATGCGGAAACTTTTTTAAAAGTTCTTTATAAAAATCCGCAGGTATTTTTATCATACAAGTTCTAAAACACCAAAGATACATTTCTTTACAAAGAAAAATTTTTATCATTAAAAAAAAATTGTAGATTTGCGAGGATACTAATAAAACCAAAATAAAAATGAGTTTATTATTGATGATTATAGGAGCTGTGCTAGGTGCCGTTCTAATAGCTTTTGCTATAGTTAAATATTTACCTTTAAAATTAAGATGGCTACCGTCCGTTTTATTAATGATTTTGGCAATATTTCTAGGCTTTAAAATTTATGGAGGTATTATGCAGCCAATTCAATTTGCAAAAGAAAAAGTAGAAAAATATGCTCCTGTTATTAAAAGTCTAAAAATCATTAGAGATGCTGAAGTAAAATACTACGAAGTTAATGGTCTCTATACACAAGAAAAAGATAGTTTGATAAAATTCGTAGACAGTGATTCAATCGCATTAACGCAAACTAGAACCGTTGTAGAACAAGTAAACAAGGGTGGTGGTATTATTGTTGATGAAGAAAAAAGGGTTACTGATACAACTGGTTACGAACCCGTTTTAAAATATTTTAAAGACAGGGATTACAAAACAATGTTTAACGTTCCTGGAGTTGAGGATTTAAAGTTTGAAATAGAAATTGGGTCTTTAGAGAAAATCCCAGGTTTAGTGGTATCAACTTTTAGAGTTAGAACTCCGAAAGCAGGAATATTAAAAGGCATGAACAATTCTTTAATAAAACAAGAACTGGAAGTCAAAGAATCGAATCAAATTAAAGGAGATTTTGTTTCTGTAGGCTCTTTAGAAGAAATTAGTACCGGTGGAAACTGGCCACCTCAATATGATAAAAAAGAAAGTGCAAAAAAAGAGTAGCAAAAATTCTTTAAAGAAAACAAAAAATATAGCATTATCCATCCAATTTAGTTTGGATGGATTTTCTTTTTGCGTTTCAGATTTTTTGACTAAAAACGATATTTTTTTTACAGAGTATATTTTTGATGAAACACAAAATTCTCCTGAAGATTTATTCAAACAAATTGAAACTATTTTTAAGTCTGATGCAAATTTGCAACTTGATTTCAATACCGTAACGGTAATTCATAAAAACAACTTATCTACCATCGTTCCATCAAAATACTTTAATGAAGAGGCTTTAGCAACGTATCTTAAGTATACTATTAAAACTTTAAAAACAGATTTTATAGCTTTTGATACGATAAATATAATGGACGCAAAAAATGTCTATGTACCTTATGTAAACATTAATAATTTTTTATTTCAAAATTTTGGAGAATTCAATTACAAACATCATCATACAATTTTATTAGAAAAACTCTTTAAACTAGAAATTTCTAAAGAACGGAAAATGTACGTAAACGTCTCTAAAAATAATATAGATGTTATTGTTTTAGAGGATAAAAAAGTGATTATTATAAACTCTTTTTGTTATTTTTCAAAAGAAGATTTTATATACTATCTTCTTTTCACTGCTGAACAATTGCAATTGAACACAGAAGAATTTAAATTATATTTTATGGGAGCTATACATATTGAAGACGAAACTTATAAAATAACATACAAATACATAAAGAATGTTTTCTTTTTAGAAAGTAAAAATTTTATATTTAAAGAATTAGACATTTCTAAGCACTCAAACTATATAATGTTAGGATCATGAGAATTATATCAGGAAAACTAAAAGGAAGGCGTTTAAGAGCACCTAAAAACTTGCCTGTTCGTCCAACTACAGATATGGCCAAAGAAGGATTATTTAATATTTTAAATAATCTATACTATTTTGATAGTATTTCGGTAATCGATTTATTCTCTGGTACAGGAAATATAAGTTATGAATTTGCTTCAAGAGGCTCAAAAAGTATTTATGCTATTGATGCAAACTCCAACTGTATTAAATATATTAACAACACGGCCAAAGAACTAGAACTAGAGATTAACAGTTACAAAACAGATGTTTATAAATTTTTAGACACTACATCCTTACAATCAGATCTTATTTTCGCAGATCCTCCTTATGATTTTGATGTTGAAAAATTTTTAGAAATTGCTGATACTACTTTTGAACGTAACCTTTTAAAAGAAGAGGGTGTTTTAATCATAGAACATTCCAAATACACAGATTTATCAACGCATAAAAACCATAGTTATGACAAACGTTATGGTGGTAATGTGTTTAGTTTTTTTGAGAAAACCTCAAACGAGGAAGATAAAAAAGAATCTATTATTTAAAATTTTTTTGTCACAAATTCACTAATTTTTGTGAATAAAATTAATTGATCTCCAAAAAATAGAGTTTACTTACTAAAATGGTTTTATCTTAATGCATATCAAAGCCAGGTGTTAAATACCTTATCATCCATCAATAAACATATATAAATTCAATTTTTGTTTGAGCTAGCCCAATAAAAATCATAAAAGCTATAAGAGCGAATTTATAATATCAGAAATTGTAATTCCTTCTGCTTCTGCTTTGTAATTTTTAACAATCCTGTGTGATAAAATAGGAATGGCCACTGCCTTTACATCTTCTATGTCAGGAGAATATTTTCCGTTAACTACTGCATACGCCTTTGCCGCTAAAATCAAATTTTGTGAGGCTCTAGGGCCAGCTCCCCAATCTAAATAGCTTTTCACCATTTCTGTTGCGGCGTCAGACTTAGGTCTTGTTTTACCAACCAAACGAACTGCATATTCAATTACATTATCTGTAACAGGAATTTTACGAATCAACTTTTGAATCTCAAGTACCTCATTACCCGAAAAAATAGCGCTTACTTTTTGCTGTATGTTACTTGTAGTACTTTTTACAACTTCAACTTCTTCTTTAAAGGTTGGATATTCTAAATTAATAGAAAACATAAATCGATCTAACTGTGCTTCTGGTAAAGGATAGGTTCCCTCTTGCTCAATGGGGTTTTGAGTTGCTAATACAAAAAAGGGCAATTCTAGTTTATAATGATTTCCAGAAACAGTTACAGAACGTTCTTGCATCGCTTCCAATAAAGCCGCTTGCGTTTTTGGTGGCGTTCTATTGATTTCATCTGCTAAAATAATATTTGAAAAAATAGGACCTTTTATGAATTTAAACTGCTTATTTTGATCTAAAATTTCACTCCCTAAAATATCCGAAGGCATTAAATCTGGGGTAAATTGAATACGATTAAACTTCAAACCTAAAACACTAGAAACAGTATTTACTAATAAGGTTTTTGCCAAACCTGGCACACCAATTAATAAAGAATGACCACCACAAAAAATAGATAATAGTGTAAATTTTACAGCTCCTTCTTGTCCAATTATTATTTTACCAATTTCATTTTTTAATGAATTGTATTTTACTACTAATTCATTTACAGCTTGTACATCAGACATTATTTACCCGTTTCTTTTTTCCAGTTTTTTTCAAAACTACACTTGCCATGTGTCTCAGACATTTTAATATATGTATCTTTTATTTTAGCTTTAGACCATTTCGTAACGGTTTCTTCTTTCTTTTTCATTAAAGCTAACTCTTGGATCTTTACATAATCTTGCACTAAATCTGCCGTATGTGTATCTGTTCTATCTCTCATGATCATAAATTTATACATCTTCTTTCCATTCCTATTTTGATCAAAAAACGCTTCCGTAAGTTCTCCTTTTTTTAATTCTGCAACTCTTGCATATAAATCAGGATCCATTCTTGTTAAATCAAAGGTAGACTCCCCTGTGTAAGGATTTAAAAATAAACCTTCGTTATTTTTTGTATCCTTATCATCAGAATACTCTTTTACAGCATCTTCAAAAGTAATTTTACCAGAGGTAATATCTTTTACTAGATCTTCTACTTTTTTTCTAGTTTCATTTAATTTAGAAGCCGGAATTTCTGGCTGCATTAGAATATGAGAGGCAACTCTCATATTCCCTCTAACTTCGTGTAACTGCATTATATGATAACCAAAATCCGATTTAAAGGGCTTTGATACTTGATCAACATCTAAACTAAAAGCCATTTCTTTAAATTCTTTTATGAATTGAGTTTCTTTGGTAATCTCATATCTTCCTCCATTCTGAACTACCCCCGGATCATTAGAATTAATAATTGCTTTCATTTTAAAAATAGCCCCATCCTCAACCTGTTGTTTAATTTCATTAAGCTTGTTTAAAATTCTTTCAATTTCTTCTTCCGTAGGACTAGCATTGATGACTATTTGAGCCAATTCTATCTCTGCAGAAAACTCTGGCAATTCTCCTTTATCTTTTAAACTATTAAAATAAATACGAACTTCTTCAGGAGTAACATCTACTTTTTCTGTAATATTTTGTTGTTCTTTTTCAATTAAAGCATTTTCAGTTTGAACCGTGTATAATTCCTTTTTTAAATCGTCTAAATCATTAAAACCATATGCTTTAATTACTTTATCTACAGAACCATACTGTTTTGTAAAGTACTGCACACTTCTTTCTACTCTATCAGAAATTTCTGAATCCACAACAATAACACTATCTATTATTGCATGATGTGCCAATAATTTTTGTTGCATTAACTCCTCTAACATTTCGCAGTCAGAAATCTTAATTTTACCTTCAGATCTCACTTCTACTTCTTGCTTAAACTTTTCTATATCAGAATCTAAAACGATATTCTTACCAATTACCACAGCAACACCGTCAATTTTTATTTTCTGCCCAAAAGTAGCAACACTAAAGAACCCAAAAATGGCTGTTATAAGTGTGATTTTAATACTCTTTAAAATTATTGTTTTTTGTTGCATCCTTAACTAATATTTTTTCTATTTCTCTTATTAATTCAATTTTACGTTTGTGCAAAATCATTTGTTTTATGGTAGGTCTTATATGGCTTAATGGTGCTGTATTATTTCTACCTAAAACGTCTTTTATTGACATCAAATATAAACCTAATGAATCTTGTTTTTCGATGAATTTTGTTTTTTTTAACAGATTATCCTTGGAAAATGGTAGTTTTAACAAAACCTTATCTAATTGCGTCCAAGTTGAATCATTAAACTGATAATATTTAAAACTTAATTGTTGTTTTTCTAATTCTTCTAAATCTTCAATCTGATCAGATTTAAATAAATTTCTAAACTCTTTTTTGTTGATAATATTATTATCAAAATGTAAATACTTTATCTTTACTAAATCTTCATTTAGTCTAAAATTATCTTTGTTTTTAGCATAAAAAGCATCAATCTCAGATTCATTTATAATAGTATCTAACCGCTGTTTTATGAGTCTTTCTTTGTAATTATTAATTAATAAACTCTCTTTGTAATCTTTTACAAGCATATTAATTTCTTCAACATCTCTTAAAGAACTATTTGCCTCCGCTTTTTTTAGTAATAATTGATTGATTGCCCAATCATTTATATACCCTTTTACCAAAACAGTACTATCTTCTTTGCTTATATTATTGGGCAAAAAATCTTTTAAATCTGCTCTAAAAAGTTTTTCTGTGTTTACAATCGCTATAATTTCTGATGCTATAATTTCTTTTTCTTCCACCTTAAAATAATTGCAAGAAAAAAATATAAGAATCATTAAAAAGGCCGTTGTAATTTTTTTCATTATTCCTTTTTGTAAGAATTAATCAGTTTTTTTAGTTGTTTTTTATTTACTTCTATTGCATTTTTATTTCTTAAATCTAAAATCCAATTTTTTTCTAAATACGTTTGATAATCATTCATTACCTCGCCTTTAATTTTATCATATTCTTTATTATACTTGCTACTATTTGTGGTATAATAATTTTTTAAACCTAGAGTATCTTTAGACGATTTATTCCAGATTTTTTGTTGCATTAATTCAAACAACAACAATCCATCTTTATATTCTTTTAATATGTAAGCAAATTCTGGCTCTGTTTTTTCTAAATTTTCTTTGTAAAATGCTAAAATTTCTTTGTCCTTAAAATCTTCGAAAAGTTGAAAAACTGGCATGTTTTTTCTGTTCTTAATATAATCAATAAACAATTCTTGTTTAATTTCTTTGCCATTAATTGTTAAAAGGATTGCTTGAAGAGAATCTTTAGCAATCGTTCTCACATTTTTATAGTCAAAAATTTCTTTCGCTTTTTTGTCTTCTGAAATGGTGTATTTTTTCTTTAATTTATCAATAACCGCTTTTTCTGATAATGCTGCTCTAGAACTAGATTTTACTTTCTTTTTTAAATCTCCCTTCATTTTTTCAAAAGATTCCACTGGATATTTTTTTATCAACTCTACTATTTGCCAACCAAAACGAGTTTTAAAAGGTTTTGAATATTCACCTTCTTTTTGCAAACTAAAAGCAGCATCTTCAAAAGATTTCACCATCATCCCTGTCCCGAATTTTCTTAATTTACCACCTTTAGACTTTGAACCAGTATCATCAGAGTATTTTCTTGCCAACGCTCTAAATTGTTCATCATTCTCTAATTTATCAAAAATTGAGTTTATTAATTCTTCGCCTTTCGTGCTTTTGTCATTCAATAAAATATGTGCAACTTCTATTTCACCTTTAGAAATCCTAGTGGAATCTACCTGTAAAATATGATAGCCATAACGTGTTTTAAAAGGCATAGAAACTTCCCCTACTTTAGCAGTATAAGCAGCATCTTCAAACGGATACAACATTTTAAAAGCAGAGAAATATCCTAAATTCCCTTTGTTCGCTTTTCGTCCGCTTTTAACGTCATCTCTTGCAGAATCATCTTCCGACGTTTCTTCAGCTACTTTTTCAAAATCTTCTCCTGCCACAATTCTATCTCTTATTTTCATAATTTTTTGATAGGCTAAAAGAGTATCTTTTGACTTAGATATTTTGGGAGTTCTAACTAAAATATGTTTCGCTTTAACTTCATATTTTGTTCTATAATAAGCGTCTTCCACCAACTTATTAATAAATGTTGTATCCTGCATATATGGTGCAGAGAGCTGATTTTTATAACCGTCCATCTCTTTTACATAAGATGCCAAAGTATCTAACTTAATATCGTAGGCTTCTTTTACCTTTAATTTGTAATTTATATACAACTCTAAATTTTTCTCAACATCTTTAGCTTCTTCGTTATCTATGGCATCCAAATTTTTTTCATAGACTCTTTTAAAATCTGAAATCATGGTTTTTTTACCATTTATGGTTACTAAAACTTTGTCTTTCTTTTGAGAAAAAACAATACTTGAAAAACATAAAACGAATACTAATACTAACTTTCTCATAAATTTATAATGATATAATTCCCTTAATTGTTTCGACTTTTTTATAATAACTAATAATTTCATCTGCATTCTTTAACTTTAAAACGATGGTAATGCTAACATATTTGCCAGTTTTAGAATTTTTAGTTTTAATAACTGCACCTTTACCATCAAAAACATGCTGAATTTCTTCTAATTGATTCTCATCGGAGGGTACAATAAATTTATACATATAATCCGCAGGGAATTCAGTGGTATCCTCTAACTGACCTTTTAGCTTGATATAAAAAGCATTTTTATCACTCATAATTGAAAATCTGTTCTACTCTTTACAAAGAGCAAGCCACAAAACTACATTAAAAATTAGTTTTATAAAACGAATGATTTATTTTTGTGGTATTCATTACAAAAAGAAATTCAAAATTAACAATTCTAACACGAAATACGTGCAAAAAAATCAACAAAAGATTGTTTTCATTGGTGGCCCAGGAACAGGGAAAACGACTGTTTTAAACGCTTTAAAAACAAAAGGGTATTGCTGCTTTAATGAAGTCTCTAGAGCTGTTACCTTAAAAGCACAGCAACAAGGAATTGAGCAACTATTTTTAACGGAACCGCTATTATTTAGCGAAATGTTATTAAAAGGAAGAGAAGAACAATATTTAGAGGCGGCTAAAAGCAATAAAGATATTATTTTTTTTGATAGAGGAATTCCTGATGTGCATGCCTATATGAATTATTTTAAAACGGATTTCCCTTCCTTATTTATTGAGAAAAGTAAAGAATATAAATATGATCTTATTTTTCATTTCTCTCCTTGGAAAGAGATATATACAATCGATAATGAACGTTATGAAACTTTTGAAGAATCTAAAACTATTGACTCATTTCTTATAAAAGCCTATACAGCTTTAGAATACAAAATTATAAACGTTCCTTTTGGCACTATTTCTGAAAGAACCAACTTTATAATCAATAGGCTTTATTGCAATTTATGATTTCAGCAAAAAACATATTAAAAGAATACTGGAATTACACTTCATTTAGAGAACCTCAAGAAGAAATTATCAATGCCGTGTTGCAACAAAAAGATGTGATTACTTTGTTGCCGACTGGAGGTGGAAAATCGATTTGTTTTCAAGTGCCTGCTTTAATTAAAAAAGGAGTCTGCTTGGTGATTTCCCCATTAATTGCTCTGATGCAAGACCAAGTAGAAAATTTAAAAAGTAGAAATATAAAAGCCACAATCATAAAATCAGGATCTTCCCAAGATGAAATGATTGCACTTTTTGACAATATAAAATTCGGTAATTACAAATTTTTATATATTTCCCCAGAAAGATTGCAATCCTTATTTATTCAACAGAAATTAAAAGAACTACATATTAGTTTTGTGGCTATTGATGAAGCGCATTGTATTTCTGAATGGGGTCACGATTTTAGACCCTCTTATAGACATATTAAAGTTCTAAAAGAATTGATTCCTGATGTTCATTTTATTGCACTGACGGCAACTGCTAACAAAAGAGTTTTAAATGATATTTCTATTAACCTAGAATTAAAAAATCCTGAAATTTTTAGAAACTCTTTTTTTAGAAAAAATTTGGCCTACCAAATTTTTAATATTGAAGATAAATTATTGAGGCTGCAACAAATTTTTGTGAAAACAAAATTGCCTGCAATTGTGTATGTAAGTTCAAGAAAAAAAACAGCAGAAATTGCTCGATTTTTAAATGCCAATAATTTTAAAAGCAGTTTTTATCATGGAGGATTATCTTCTTTAGAAAAACAACATGCTTATGAAAATTGGATGTCAGAAAGAACCCCTATAATTGTGGCAACAAATGCTTTTGGAATGGGAATTGACAAACCAAATGTTGGTGTTGTAATTCATTTTGATTTGCCTTTTTCTTTAGAAAATTATATTCAAGAATCTGGAAGAGCAGGTAGGAATGAAAAAAAATCTTTTGCTGTTTTATTAAAAAATGAAAATGATATTGCTATTTACAAAGAACAACTTAAAAAAGGCTTGCCATCAATTTCTGAAGTAAAAGAAATTCATAGAAAAATGTATCAATATTTTAGAATTTCAAGCGGGGAAATCTCGGGAGAATTGTTTCAATTTCAGGTTTCTGAATTCTCTAAAACCTATCATTTTTCACAAAAAAAGGTAGAAGCTGTTTTAAAAATTTTAGTAAATCATGGTATTATAGAAATTACAAATACCTTCAATCAAAAATCTACGATAATTTTTGATACCAGTAGTAAAAATGTCATTTCTTATACAATCAATAATATTGATGACAAAGAATTTATAAACTCATTATTAAGAACTTACACAGGTTTATTTCAACAAGAGGTTAAAATTGATGAATTTCTATTAGCTAAAAAAAACAAGCGTACTTCAAGGCAGGTAATTGCTCATTTAGAGCGTTTGCATACCGATAAAATACTGATATACCATCGTGTAAAAACAGATACAGAAATTCAATTTTTAGTACCTAGAGAAGATGATAGAACAATCCATAGATTCTCTAGAGAAATTGTTCAGTTTTTAAAACAAAAAGAAAAAAAATCTAATGATTTTTTAGCCTATATAAAAAATAATTCTACATGCAGAAGCATTCAAATTTTGCAGTATTTTGATGAAAATTCAACAATAAAATGTGGGATTTGCGATGTTTGTTTGTCAGAAAAAAAAACAAAAAATGTAAATATTTCTTTTGAGATTTTATCCATATTAGCTCAAAGAAAAATACTATCTTCTCAAGAAATAGTTCAAAATTTAAAAGCCAACGAGAAAGACATTTTAATACATTTGCGATCACTGGTCTCTGAAAATAAAATACAATTAAACCATCAAAATAAATACCACTTAAAACAAAAATTATGAAAGATATACGCATCATTTTTATGGGCACTCCAGATTTTGCTATGACTATTTTAAAGCATTTGGTCGAAAATAAATATACGATTGTTGGTGTGATTACTGCTGCAGATAAACCAGCAGGAAGAGGCAGAAAACTAAATGAATCTGCGGTAAAAAAATATGCGCTATCCCAAAACTTAACAGTTTTACAACCTACAAATTTAAAAAACGAAGAATTTCATAAAGAATTAAAAAGCTTAAAAGCAGATTTACAAATTGTGGTTGCTTTTAGAATGTTACCAAAAGTAGTTTGGCAAATGCCTCAATTTGGTACTTTTAATCTACATGCATCCTTATTACCAGCATATAGAGGTGCCGCTCCTATTCATTGGGCAATTATAAATGGAGAAACCAAAACCGGTGTTACTACTTTCTTTATTGATGATAAAATAGATACTGGAGAAATCATCTTACAAGAAGAAATTGCAATTGCTGATGAAGAAACGGTGGGCTCCTTGCATGATAAATTAATGGTTTTAGGGGCCGATTTAGTTGCAAAAACTATAAATTTAATTGCAGAAGAGGATACAATCACTAAAAAGCAACCTGAATTAGAAGAGAAATCAGCTCCAAAATTGCATCCCGAAAACACAAAAATAAATTGGTTTGATTCTATAGAAACTATACACAATAAAATTAGAGGTTTAAATCCATTTCCTGCTGCTTGGACCATAATTTTTAATGACGGCATTGAAGTTTTTACAAAAATTTACGCAGTTAAAAAAGAGGAAGAAGAGCATCAGCATACAATAGGACAAATTATTACATCAAAAAAAGAGATAAAAGTTGCTGTAAATAATGGATTTATAATTATTAATGAACTTAAACTTGCAGGAAAAAAGAGAATGAACACAAAAAGCCTATTAAATGGTTTTACGTTCTCTGAAAATTCAAAAATGCTTTAAATCCTTGATGTACAAGTTTTTTCACTTTTTTTTGAATTTTACACTTTCCTTTATTAACAATTTGCACCTATTTATTAACAAAACATGGCTTTTTATAGGTGTAAATTTGCGAAAACCCTTAATACGATTATATTTGTTAAGCTATTTAGCACAAACAACATTCAATTAATTTAAAATCTATTTATTATGAACAAGTCTGATTTAATCGATGCAATGGCTGCTGATGCAGGAATATCTAAAGTAGCAGCGAAAGCAGCTTTAGAATCTTTTACAGGTAATGTAACATCTGCATTGAAAGGTGGTGATAAAGTTGCACTAGTTGGTTTTGGAACTTTTTCTGTTTCTAACAGAGCTGCAAGAAGTGGTAGAAATCCTCAAACAGGAAAAACTATTCAAATTGCTGCTAAAAATGTAGCTAAATTTAAAGCCGGAGCCGGATTAAGTGAAGCTGTAAACTAGTATTTACAAAACAATTTATAATTAACTCTCTTTTTTTAAGAGAGTTTTTTTATTCCTATATTTTCTGTATATTTACTTATGCTCTATTTAAAACCTCTAAAAGGTAGATTATTAATTGCTGAACCTTCTATATTAAATGATAATTCATTTAATAGGGCTATCATATTAATTACAGAACATACAGAAAGTAATTCTGTTGGGTTTATCTTAAACAGACCTTTAGAGTATACCTTACAAGATTTACTACCAGAAATCAATTCTGATTTTACAGTGTATCAAGGAGGTCCAGTTGAGCAAGATAATTTATATTTTGTTCATAAAATACCTACATTAATACCTGACAGTATTGAAGTTTCTAATGGTATTTTTTGGGGAGGTGATTTTAGTACCTTAAAACAATTATTAAATGAAGGTTCATTATCTAAAAACGATATTAGATTCTTTTTAGGATATTCTGGATGGGGCAAACACCAGCTTATTGATGAGCTAAATATTAATTCTTGGTTTATTTCAGAAAATGACCTCAAAAATATATTTTCATATGATGATGCCTCACTTTGGAGAAATAAAATATTGCAAAAAGGTGGTAATTATAAAATATGGGCAAACGCACCAAGTGATATCAATTTAAATTAAGCAGAAGTAAATTCTAAGACTTTTAAACTTTTACTTACTTTACTAGAAAAATCAATTTTAAACTTTTTCTTTTTATAGGTTGTAATAGCTTGAACGCCCATAATTGCATTGGTGATAAAAACTTCATCTGCCCTTTGAATTTCAAATGGAGAAATTGTTGTTTCTTCTAAAGTATAATCTGTGTTTTTAGCAATAATTTCAATTACTTTTCTTCTAATTACTCCCTTAATACAACCCTCCGTTAAAGCGGGAGTTTTTAAAACATTTCCTTTTAAGACAAAAATATTTGCATTAGTAACCTCAACCACACCTTTTTTCTCGTTAATTAAAACGCAATTATCCAAATCATTTTCTTTGGCATAAATACTTGCTAAAGTATTTACCATTCTGTTATTGGTCTTAATCGTTGATAATAAACCTGAATAATTGTAAAAATCCTTAAAAACATCAACTGAATAGATTTCTTTATTTTGGTGTTTATTAGCTTTTACATCAATTAGATAATCTATTTCATTCGTTTTTGGAGTGTATAGACCACCATCTTTTCGGCAAACATTTAAGCGCACTCTATAGGAAGGAGACTTCTCTTGCACGGCAATTGTTTTTAAAATTTCTTGTTCTAAAAACTCCATTGTAAATTTCAAGGGAATTTTCATGCGCAACATTCTCATAGACGCCATTAATCTAAAATAATGATCTTCCCAGAAAATAATTTTATCATGGTTTACTTTTATGGTTTCAAAAATTGCATCTCCATATTTAAAACCTCTATTTTCTGCAGAAAGCTTTACGTTTTCATCAATTAATAACTCACCATTAAAATTAATCATTTATTATATTTTTAAGAAAAACAAAATTACTCAATTTTAAAAGAAATAGTGCATAAAAAAACTCAACAGATAGTTGAGTTTTTAATCGTTTTATAAATTAGTTTTTAAGCACCAATCGTTTGTTTTAATTCATCAATTTGATTTTCCCATAACTGCTTCGATTCTTCTACTTCATCTTGGTCGTCTGCAAAATCAGTAACAATTAAAGAAACATCTTTTGTTAGCGCATCTACTTGAATTCTAATTTCAAAAAAGCTTTCGTCATCCTCACTTTCATGCCATTTCCATCGAATTCTTTCTCCTGCTTTTTTTATGACTAAATCGGCAAGCTCTTCCGTATCCTCCCAAACAAAACTAAATACTTTACCTCTAGAGTTTACTTTGTCTGCAAACCATTCTTGCAGGTTAGATGGCGAAGAAATATATTGATACAACATATTCGGCGAAGCATGAACAGGGATTTCTAATTCAAATTGTACTTTTTCCATTATTTATTTTGTTAGGCGGACAATATAGGTATTAATTCTATTTAAAAAAAATTAAAAACACGCGTTGATAATCTATAAAAAGTAATTATATTTGCACTCGAAAAATAATGGCGAGGTAGCTCAGTTGGTTAGAGCGCAGGATTCATAACCCTGAGGTCACGGGTTCAAATCCCGTTTTCGCTACAAATCTTAACCGATTATAAAAACAGCTTAGTTCTCTTTAAGCTGTTTTTTTATGCTTAAAACTCAAGAAATTAATTCCAACTTTAATTAGAATGAATAAACAAATCACAACCATTAGCTTTTTTAGATATGCTTCGTTAAGCGATAAAGTTTGGGGATTTACAATGATGCAGTTTGCAAATAAAGGTTTAACTAAAGTGCAGGGTTTAAGTTTTTATCGTTTAATGGGCAGCGGCAAAGGCAGAGGCTTTAACCCTTTTCCAGATTGGTCTGTTTATTGTTTACTTCAAGTTTGGGAATCTGAAGAGGCTGCGCATACTTTTTTTAGTGCTTCCAAATTAATGAAAAGTTACCGAGATCATACAGCGGAGTTATTTACACTTTATATGAAAAATATTTCTGCAGGTGGCACTTGGATTGGTAAAAATCCATTTAAGCTAGGAACCGAATTAGACCCAAATTTACCTATTGCAGTTATTACCCGCGCAACTATCAAATGGAATTGGCTTGTTCGATTTTGGAAATATGTACCTACATCAGAACAGGGATTAGAAGGAAATGAAGGACTGATTTACACTAAAGGCGTGGGTGAAGTTCCCATTATTCAAATGGCAACTTTTAGTTTATGGAAGGATTTTGAATCCGTAAAACAATTTGCTTATAAGAGTAAACAACACAAAGAGGCGATCAAAAAAACACGCAAATACGATTGGTATTCAGAAGAACTTTTCTCTAGATTTCAGCCTTACAAATCTGAAGGAACCTGGGAAGGAAAAGATCTTTTAGTTTTTTAAAACACTTTGTTTAGGTGTTGCAATTATAGTCATAACGCCAAGAGATGATTTCTTCTGATTCCACTTTTGTGGCAAAAATTGAAGCATCCCTATTACAAAACTCCAAAATTCCTTTTCCATATTTTTAGTCCACTGAACTTCTTTTTGTTCCATCTCACTCATCCAAAAAAGTAAATAAGGATTTAAGGTGCCGTGTGTAAGTAGCTCAGAAACTTTCCATCCGCTTTTATCTAGCAACAGATTTATGTTATTTGGAGAAAATAAAGAAGTGTGTCGAGGCGTGTGCCAACCTGCCCAATTTTCATTATATTTTTTTCTACTTGTAGAGTCAAAGTTTGGAATTTCAATAATAAGTGTTGTAGATGATTTGGCAATTGATTTTAAATAGGTAAGATTTTCTACTGGTGCATAATCATGTTCTAAATAATGCCACATGGTTATTACATCTGGCTGTAAATTTACAGATAGGTCTTTAATTTCTGCAACTTGTAGGTCTAATCCTTCAAATTCATTCCTTTGTTCTTTCCATCCTTCATCACTAAAATCAATACCCATCGTTTGGCAATTTAACTCCTGCTGACATACTTTTAGAAAACTTGGATTGCCGCAACCAACATCCAAAATCAAAGATTCTGATGAAATGGCATACGTTTCTTTTACACGCTTCACACGCTCTAAATCTAACTTTTTCTGACTCCCGTATACTAATTTCTTATACTTACCCCAAGCTTCTGCACCTCGATAAGGCAAATAATGTGAAGTATAATAATTTTTTAGATTGTCTAAATCTACTCTTGGGTTTAAGAACACGAACTGACAATCCCTACATTGGTCAAAATTAAATAACTCTTTGCTCGAATGCATCTGAGCTGCTGTTTTTATAAAAGAAGCAATAGAACTTCCGCTGCATATGGGACAATTATAAAGCTGAGGCATAATATATAATTTTTAAAAAAAAGTTTCGAAATAACAAAACTATTTACTTGGTAACTGTTCGTTTAAAATGATGTACTCTAAATTTAAATTGGGTTTCAATAAAACCTTCTAAAAATTAAGACTTGTCCTATATGCCAGATGACATCGGTATTAGATCCAATAATCACACTAAAAAAAACACTTATTTCTTCACATTTCTTATGCTTAATTTTACTAAATTTTCACTCCTTAGTATGCAACTATCTGAAGTTTGAATAATTAAGAACACTTGTTTTTTAATTTTTATGACCATCTTTTTTGTATTTTTTGAAATCAGTTTTTATCAAATGTAAAATCCTCGTATGTACCCGGTTAAATGATCCCATCAAAAATATTCAATTGGCTAATAAAGTCCATGCTTTAGATAAAATATCAGTCTTTCTATTGTATTTTTCGCTGTGGAACTTAATTACAAATTTAGAATTTAATAGTGTGGCAAATTTTATTGTAAATTTATTGATATCGTAAAAACAACCTTGTAATTTTATTAGTAATTTACTTTTGTGTATGGTTGTATTATTTCAGCTGCTAAATTAAGGAAAAGTTTAAATGATTGGCATATCAAAATAATAATTATGGCATTTAATTACATATATAATTGAAAAGTTAAAAAAAGATAAACATATATACCTCATCTTTGGAAAAATATTTACTTGAATCGCAAATTTTTAAATTAAATTAGCCCTGATTGAAACGGCATCCCTTTCTAAAGAATGGAGAAAAGATACATTAAAAAGCAGGAAATAGCTACAAAATAAAACCCGACTGAACCGCTGTATCGGGTTTTAAGTTGAGAACATATTGAATACTATAATCTTATAAAGATCTTTTTTCCACATTTTAAGCTTTCACACAACAGAGTTTTAAACCTTAATATTTAAAAGATGGTAGCCGGTTGTTTTACTAATAATACGTAAATCTTCTAACTTTTGCGATGTGTTTTGCCAAACGCATTACTTGATGAGAATACCCATATTCGTTGTCATACCAGACATAAATTACAATAGATTCGCCATCTGTAATCGTTGCTTTGCTGTCAAAAATTGAAGGTGCTGTCGAACCAATAACATCTGATGAAACCAATTCATTGTCTAAAGAATATTTTATTTGCTCAACCAGATCTCCCTCTAAAGCGTGTTGTTTTATAATAGCATTGACAACATCTGTGCTAACAGGTCTTCTTAATTGTAAACTTAAAATAGCCAAAGATCCGTTAGGTACAGGAACTCTAATGGCATTAGAGGTTAACTTGCCTTCTAAAGCGGGCAATGCTTTTGCAACTGCTTTCCCGGCGCCCGTTTCTGTAATCACCATATTTAAAGCCGCCGCTCTACCACGTCTATATTTACTATGCATATTATCCACCAAATTCTGATCGTTTGTATAGGCATGAATCGTCTCTAAATGTCCTTTTTTAATTCCGAAATTATCTTCTAAAACTTTTAAAATGGGTGTAATGGCATTGGTTGTGCAAGATGCCGCTGAAAAAATATCGAATTTATCAGGATTATTTTGTTTATGATTTACACCGTGTACAATATTTGGAACTCCTTTTGCGGGCGCTGTTATTAAAACTTTGCTTGCTCCTACCGCTTTTAAGTGTCTACTTAATTCAACATCATCTCTAAAAGCACCCGTGTTATCGATAATTAAAGCATCTTTAATTCCGAACTTTGTATAATCTATTTCTTCTGGTTTTTTTGCAGAAATCATAAAAACGGTCGTTCCATTGATGATCAAAGCCTTGTTTTCCATATCTATTTGCACGGTTCCTAAAAAATCTCCATGTATAGAATCCATACTTAATAAAGAAGCTCTTTTTTCTAAAACATCTTGGGTAATTTTCCCACGAGTCACAATGGCTCTTAAGCGTAATTGAGAGCCTTTCCCCATTTTAGTCATTAACTCTCTTGCTAATAAACGCCCAATTCTACCAAAACCATACAGCACAACATCTTTAGGAGTAATGTCTTTTGCTTCTGTTGCATTTTTTAGTTTCTTTTTGATGAAAACAACTTTATCTTCACAGCCTTTTGGATGCAAATAACATTCATACGCCAACTTACCAATATCTAATTTAGAGGATGGCAAATCTACTTTTTGAATTGCTTTCGCGATGCTTAATGCATCTAGAATTGTAATAGGTTTGTTCACAAATTCTTTGGCATAATTAATTAAATTTAAAACTTCACTTGCTCTTTTATCTACAAGAGGATTTCTAAACATAATTAGTTCAATAGATTTATTGTACCATAAATCGTGCACTATATTAATAAATTCTACGGTTGCTCGTCTTGTTTTTGTTTGCGAAGCAACTTCTTTTTCGTAATCTAAAATGGATGGCATAAGTTTGTAACTGATTTAAAGTTTATACAAAAGTATTTCTTTTTCTTAGAATACGAAATCGATTTCGTAAAAAATTTATCACATAAAAAAATCCCGATAATTTTATCAGGATTTTCAATACTTACCACCACAATCATCTATCGAATTCCATATCTTTCAATTTCTCCTTCCAGATTGATCACTTCTAAATACAAAGGGTTTCCATTTCCAAAATTACTATTGTCGATGCTATTTTTGGCATCCGCGGCTGTTAAGACAGTTTTCTTATTCACTTTAGTGATTATGAACCCTTTTTTAACACCATAATAACTTAAATTGTTATTGGAATTTTCAATTATTTTTGCGCCTCCTTTAAGATCAAATTTTTTCTTTTCTTTTACTGTTAAGTCTTTTAAAGAAATCCCTAAAACAGTCGATATATACCTACTTCTTTTACTTAATAAGATTTTCTCTTTCACGAACTCGCCATTTCTTTCCACAACGATGTCTACAAATTCCCCTGGTCTTTTAGCAGTCAATTGACCTCTTAATTCAGAAAATTTAGATATTTTAATCTCGTTAATACTCTTTATAATATCTCCAGATTTTAATTGAGATTTAGGAGCTCCTTCTTCATAAAATACATCTCCTACTTTAACCCCTTCTTCCTTAAATCTCATGTCTACTGAAATTCCTAGAATGGCTTCTTGCACCGCACCAAACTCTAATAAATCATTCACAACTTTTTCTGCAATATTAGAAGGCACTGCAAAAGAATACCCGATAAAAGAACCAGTTTTAGAAGAAATTGCGGTATTAATCCCTACTAATTCGCCTCTTGTATTTACCAAAGCTCCTCCACTATTCCCAGGGTTTACAGCAGCATCCGTTTGTATAAAAGATTCTATATTTCCATTTCCTTCTAAATCCCTTCCTTTCGCACTAACAATTCCTGCCGTAACTGTGGATGTTAAATTATAAGGATTGCCGACGGCTAAAACCCATTCGCCGATTTTAATCATATCAGAATTTGCAAAAGGCGTATAGGGTAAAACTTCATCTACATTAATTTTCAACAGAGCAATATCATTCGTTTTATCTGCTCCAATTAATTCTGCTTTGTATTTCTTTTTGTTGTTTAAGGTTATTTGTAAATCACTAGACCCTTCAATTACGTGGTTATTTGTAACAATATATCCGTCAGGAGAAATGATAACGCCACTTCCGGTTCCTACTTGTTCAAATTTCCGTGTTCCGCTGCCGTTTCCAAAGATAATATCTAATGGGCTTGATTTTGTTCGTATTGATGTATTCTTTACATGCACCACAGAATGCACCGTTTTTTCAGCTGCCATCGTAAAATCTATGGCTTCTGCTCGCACTGCAGTTGAATTTGTAGTGTATACTGGATTGTAATTTGTTTGAACTTCCTGTATTGAATTAGGCATGGATTTCGCTACCACAATTCTTTCATTTGCTTCCTTAAAAAACAGTTTATAACCTCCTAAAGTAATAGCACCTCCTAGAACTGCCATACCTACTAAACTAAAAAATTTCTTCATAATTGTTAAATTTGGTTACTCAAATATACAATTTTAACATTTTTAAAAATTCCGTTTAACTTGCTTTTAACTCATTTTAACCTGCTTTTAACAAACTTGTTGTCTTCCTTAAATTAGTATCTTTGTCCTATGAATCTGACTTTTTACAAATATCAAGGAACTGGAAATGATTTTGTGATGCTAGACAATAGAACAAAAATATTTCCAAAAGAAAATACTGACATTATTTCACGAATTTGTGACAGACATTTTGGAATTGGTGCTGACGGCATCATTTTAATTGAAAATGATACAAAGTTTGATTTTAAAATGATTTATTTTAATGCGGATGGTAGTCAGACGTTTTGTGGAAATGGTGCGAGATGTGCTGTTGCTTTTGCTAAAAGGCTTCGTTTAATTAATGAAAAAACTACTTTTCTAGCCTTTGACGGAACACATTTTGCAGAAATAAAAAATGATATTATTTCTATACAAATGATTAATGTTGATGAAATACTAGTACTTGAAAATTCAGTTTTTATGCATACAGGAACTCAACATCATGTAGAAATGGTTGATGACTTAAAGAAGTATCCTGTTTTTAAAAACGGTAAAAAGATTAGGGACTCTTATAAAGACCCCGGAAGCAATGTGAATTTTGTACAACAACTAGACGACCATACTTTTAACGTAAGAACATATGAAAAAGGTGTTGAAAACGAAACTTTAGCCTGCGGAACCGGAGTTACTGCGGTTGCAATTGCCATGCATAAAACGAATAGAACAAAAAGCAATATAGTTTCTTTGCCTGTGGAAGGAGGTCTTTTAGAGGTTTCCTTTGATGAAGAAAATGGTGTGTATAAAAATGTGTTTTTAAAAGGACCCGCTGAATTTGTTTTTAAAGGGGAGGTTTCTATTTAAATAGTTGAAATTAAAATTAGTAAAACGAAGATCAATTAAAAATAAGAATGTCCTTTTGAGCTTTTCGAATAATTTTCTTTAGTCGAAATAACGAAGTAAACTTTAAAAAAATAGCGTAAAATTAAAACAACTTCTATAAGGGCTGTTATTCTTACAAAATAGCAGGTTTTTCTCTGATTGCTAATTTTTTGTTTGATTGCCTTGCAGCAAGACAAATTGGCTAAAACAAGTTGGTTGTTGTTTTTCAATTGTTTACCAAACATTATTATTTTAATTTCTCAATAGATCAAAACATTTTAGATTTAGATTAATTGATGTATTTTTAATCGTTTATTTTAAATTAGTAAAAGATGACCTTAAAAGGCAAAAAAAATAATTTACGAGCCCTAGAACCCGAAGATTTAGAGTTTCTATATCAAATGGAAAATGATGAATCTTTTTGGGAAATAAGCCATACTCAAAAACCATTTTCTAGATATATGCTAAAACAATATTTAGAAAGTGCACATTTAGACATTTATGAAACCAAACAACTGCGCTTTATAATTGAAGAAACAGCGACCAAAAAACAAGTGGGTATGATTGATCTTTTCGACTATAATCCACAACACAAAAGAGCTGGTGTTGGTATTTTAATCCATCCTGATTTTCAAAAAAAAGGATTTGCTTCCGAAGCGCTATCACTTTTAATAAACTATTCGTTTTCTCAACTGCAGTTGCAGCAATTATATGCAAATATTACTTCCGATAATATGCAAAGCATTTCGCTTTTCAAAAAACACAACTTCTTTAAAGTTGGTCTAAAAAAAGATTGGATTTTATCCAAAGGAAAATTTAAAGATGAAGTTTTATTTCAATTGATAAAAGTGTAGTTTTGCAAACGACGCAAAAATAAATCAATTGAACAAGAAAATTATTTACATAGTAGGAACCCTTTTTTTAATTGGAGGTATCTTCGGATATAACTATTATCAAAAAATATTTGGGAAAGCGATTACAACCAACAAGGAACTTTTTGTGTATGACACAGACAATCTAGTCGATATTAAAGACAAAATTGCTGAATTATCTAACAAACCAAATACTTTTCTTTGGGTTGCTGCAAAAAAAAGCTTTTCGAAACCCAAAACTGGAAGATATCTTTTAAAAGCAGGCATGTCTAATAACGATTTAGTAAATATGTTAAGAAGTGGTAATCAAACTGCTGTAAAAGTATCTTTTAACAATCAAGACAGCCTAGAAAAATTTGCAAGTAGAATTGCAGCGCAGCTTGAATTAGATTCCATTTCAATTCTTACTTCTTTTTCTGATAAAAACTTTTTAAACGAACACCAATTTTCTAAAAAGTCTGTTTTCCAGATTTGTATTCCGAATAGTTATCAATTTTATTGGACCGTTTCTGCGGATAACTTTCGAGACAAACTACTTTCTGAATACAATCGTTTTTGGACCTCTTCTAGACTAGAAAAAGCAAAAGCTTTGAAAATGTCTAAAAATGAAATCATCACTTTGGCTTCTATCGTTCAGAAAGAAACTACAAAGAAAGCAGAACGCCCAATTGTAGCAGGTTTGTATTTAAACCGATTGCAAAATGACTGGCCTTTGCAAGCAGATCCTACAATTATCTATTGTATTAAAGAACTAAAAGGTCAAAATTATAGTGTAAAAAGGGTTTTAAAAGTTGATTTATTGATTAATTCACCCTACAATACCTATCAAAATCGAGGCTTACCTCCAGCACAAATTGCCATGCCAGATATTTCTGCAATTGACGCTATTTTAAACGCGCAAAAACACAATTATTATTATATGTGTGCTGATATTAACAAGATTGGTTATCATCAATTTGCGAAAACTTTGGCACAACACAACAGAAATGCCGTAAAATATCAAAATTGGTTGAATAAAAAAGGAATAAATAGATAAGTACGGTATTTAGTATCTAACACAAAGGCCATTTCTTTATTTATATGATAAACAGAACCGTTGTAGTTGACCAGCAATAATAAAAAAAACACCTCTTATCGAGTTTATTAATAATTTCGACGAAATTAACATACTGATTGTCAGATGCATTAAAATATACTATAGATTTGAGCTTGTAAAAAAATACGACTTATATGTTTAAAAATTTTTTATTTTTAATGGGTGTAATAGTACTAATAGCAAACTCCACTTTATTAAACACGGAGGTTACTAGAGAAAAAAAAGTTACACTTTCTGTTAATATAGATTATAATATTCTTTATTTACAAAGAAATTTTGTGGCATTTAAAGAGGCTGTGGCTTTTAAAGAATCGCAAGGAAGGTATACAGTGGTCAATACCTTCGGTTATTTAGGAAAATACCAATTTGGAAAAACTACTTTAGAACGATTTAAAATATACAATACCAACGCTTTTTTAGAAAATCCGGAGTTACAAGAAAAAGCTTTTGTGGCGCTATGTAAAGTAAACAAATGGATTTTAAGAAAAGACATTAAACGTTCTGTTGGTAAAACTATTAACGGAATAAAAATAACTGAATCAGGGATTTTAGCCGCTGCTCATTTAAGTGGTGCAGGAAATGTTAAGAAATTTTTACGCAGCAACGGTTTAGAACGTTTTTCAGATGCATACGGTACATCAATACAATCGTATATGAAAAAATTTGCTGCTTATGATGTCTCTAATATTATTGCAAATAGAAAAGCGACTGTTTAATTAAATTTTATTTCTGAATTATAAAAATCGCTGGTTTTTTATATAAATCTGGTTGTTGGTGTTTCCAATCAGCAATACTCATTGTTTTTATATATTCGCTTGGTAACGTAATATCTGCTGCAATACATAAACTTGTTAAAGGAGATAAAGTAGCCTTCAAATCTGCCAACATCTTTTCATTTCTATAAGGTGTTTCTATAAAAATTTGCGTTTGACCTTTATCAAAAGAAATCTTTTCTAACTCTTTTATTGCTCTTTTTCTTTCTCCTTTATCAATCGGTAAATACCCATTGAAAGCGAAATTTTGTCCGTTCATTCCAGACCTCATCATCGCCATTAAAATAGATGATGGCCCCACTAAAGGAACTACTTGTATATTTTTTTGATGTGCTAACTTTACAATACTTGCTCCAGGATCCGCGACCGCGGGTACGCCAGCTTCAGATAACAAGCCAACATTTATACCTTGTTCACAAACATCTAAATATTTCTGAGTTTCTTCTTCTACAGCATATTTATCTAGCAATTTTATACTTAAAGTTACTTGCTGTTTTTTAGGTGATATTTTTTTGATAAACCTTCTCGCAGATTTTTCATTTTCAACAATATAATAATCGATCTGTTCAACTACTTTTTTCACAGATAAAGGCATTACTTCTAGAGGTTCTGTTTCTCCTAGAGTTGTGGGAATTAAATAGAGTTTACCAATCATTTTTGTTGTTTTAAGAAACGTATTCACCAATTTACATAAATAATTTTCGGAAGAAAAATTATAGCGTTTATTTTAGAGTTTACTTGCTATTATCTCACAGGCTTCACCTAACATTTTGAACACATTCTCAAAACCTTGTTGGCCATCATAATAAGGATCCGGAACTGACACATTCTTATGAGGATGTGTTTCATTTAAAATCATTTTCACTTTTTTGGTATCTTCTTCATTTCTTGCTAAAATCAAAATATTTTGGTAGTTACTTTCATCCAAAGCATAAATAACATCAAAAGTATCGAAATCTTTTACTGTAAATTTTCTGGCCCTTTGACGGGTAATGTCAATTCCGTATTTGTGGGCAACTTCAATAGAACGCTTATCAGGTAAATTGCCAATATGATAAGCCGCTGTTCCTGCCGAATCAACAAATACAGCGTCCTTTTTAATTTTTGATTGTAAGATACCTTCGGCTAATGGTGATCTGCAAATGTTTCCTAAACAAACCATTAAAACTTTTTTCATTGGAAATATTTTAATTGAACGATAAGAAACGGAGTCTAAATTAGAATTTTAAAAGAAAGATAATTATTAAAGAATACGGTAATACTGCATTAAAAAGTCAATTTTTTGGTTAAATCGTCCACGTATTTTCTAAATCGTTTATCAGTTTCGGTCAAATTATCTACTGTTTTACAAGCATGTAAAACGGTGGCATGATCTCTTTGCCCTATTTGATTGCCAATACTTGCCAAAGATGTTTTTGTAAGTCTTTTAGCAAAAAACATCGCTAGTTGACGTGCCTGAACAATATGTCTTTTACGAGTTTTAGATTGCAAAGTAGCCACATCCATATCAAAATATTTAGAAACTTCTTTCTGAATATAAACAATTGAAACCTCTTTTTTAGTGTTCTTAACAAATTTATCTACAATTTGCTTTGCTAATTCTAAAGAGAATTCTCTTCTATTAAAAGAAGCTTGCGCAATCATAGAAATTAAAACACCTTCTAATTCTCTAACGTTCGATTTAATATTTTTAGCTACATATTCAACAATATCCTCTGGCATTTCTACACCATCTCTATATAGTTTATTTTGTAAAATAGAAATTCTAGTTTCGTAATCTGGTGCCTGCAGTTCTGCAGATAATCCCCATTTAAAACGAGACAACAAACGTTGTTCAATATCTTGCATGTCCACAGGTGCTTTATCCGAAGTTAAAATAACCTGTTTTCCATTTTGATGTAAATGATTAAAAATATGAAAAAAGACATCTTGTGTACCTGATTTACCTGATAAGAATTGAACATCATCAATAATTAAAACATCTATCATTTGATAGAAATGGATAAAATCGTTTCTTGTGTTTGATTTTACTGAATCTATAAATTGTTGGGTAAATTTCTCTGAAGAAATATACAAAACTGTTTTGTCTGGATACTTATCCTTGATATCAACGCCAATTGCATGAGATAAATGTGTTTTTCCTAAACCAACACCTCCATAAATTAATAATGGATTAAAAGAGGTTCCTCCAGGCTTGTTCGCAACTGCCATACCTGCAGAACGGGCCAATCTATTAGAGTCTCCTTCAATAAAGTTTTCGAAATTATAATTAGGATTTAATTGTGATTCTATTTTAACTTTTTGCAAGCCAGGAATTATAAAAGGGTTTCGTAATTCTCTTTTATTAGACTCTAGCGGAACAGTAACTCTTTGTGGTTTTAATGGATCTCTATTGGAACTTGGTATCTTTACAGTTTGGGGTCTATTACTACTGTAATTATTTTCCATTTTTACATCGTAAATCAATTTGGCGTCATTCCCTAATTGCCTTACCAAGGCAACACGTAATAATTTTATATAATGTTCTTCTAACCATTCATAAAAAAATTTACTTGGGACTTGAATTGTTAGGGCTTCTGCAGAAAGTTTGACAGGTTTTATTGGCTCAAACCAAGTTTTGTACGCTTGTGGCTTTATATTGTCTTTTATAAAAGACAGGCAGTCTGTCCAAATGGATTCAGCAGTGTGTTTCATTTCATTAATCATTAATTTGGTTGATTTGCTGTGGTACAAAAACATGTTAATACAGCAATATTTAGCTTCTCATTTGGGTCTACAAAAGTGTGAATAAAATACAGCATAAAAAAACTCATTTGCTATTGATTATTAATTATTTTTTTCGTAATATCGATCTAGTTCTATAATGAAATAAGCAAATTGCTTATTATAGTTTTATAATGAAGGAACTAATTTCCTTATTATAATTCTATAATCAAGTAAGCAAATTGCTTATTATAATTCTATAATCAAATAAGCAATGTGCTTAAAAAATTAATATTTAAATAATTTGAAAAAATCATCAACAAAAACTAGAGTTCGATATTCAGAAACAGACCAAATGGGAGTCGTTTATCACGGTAATTATGCTCAATTTTTTGAATTAGGCAGAACAGAATGGTTACGTAAATTGGGAATAACGTATAAAGATATGGAAATTAGTGGAATTATGCTTCCCGTAATTTCTCTTTCTTGTAATTTTATAAAACCTGCAAAATATGATGATGTACTGACCATTCAGACTATTTTATTAAAAAAACCGATGGTAAAGATTGTCTTTGATTATAAAATCACAAACCAACATGAACAATTAATTTGTACAGGAAACTCTGTTTTGGCTTTTATAAAAACGGAAAATAACAAACCTACAAGTTGCCCAAATTATTTATTAGAAAATTTAGGTTTTTGATAAAAAACTAAAGTAATTTTGCTTTTATCATCCTATTATTACCAAAGATGTCTTTGCGTAATTCTATGGTTTTAAAATCTTTACTTTTTAATAACGCTTTAGTTTCTTCTCCTAAATACTGATTGATTTCAAAAAAAAGCAATCCATTTTTAGTTAAATGCTGTTTCGCTAAATCAGCAATTTTTTCATAAAAAATTAAAGGATTTTCATTCGATACAAACAAGGCTAAATGCGGTTCATTTTGCAATACATTATTTTGTATTTCTATCTTTTCTAATTCTCTAACGTAGGGCGGATTTGATACAATTATATTGTATTGTTGTGATAACTTTTTCGCTTGTAAAATATCTAATTTTAAAAAATCTATATTCACGTTATTCAATTCAGCATTTTTTTTACCTACTTCTACAGCTTTAACAGAAACATCGATTGCTGAAATCATACAATCTTCTATATTTTTAGCCAAAGCAATAGAAATGCATCCCGAACCCGAGCCAATATCTAAAATAGATAGTAATTCACTCGTATTATTTATAGAAACTTTTTGTTGGTATTTGGCTCTTGAACCTCTGATCTCTTTAACCTCCGTCAAAATCCATTCTACTAATTCTTCGGTTTCGGATCTTGGTATCAATGTATTTTCATCAACTAAAAAAGGCAAACCATAAAATTCTGTATGCCCTATAATATATTGTAACGGAATTTCTCTTTTTAATTTCCTAACGGCTACCTTCAAAATTGAAAGCGGTGCATCTTCAATTTTAAAATCTGGTCTTAAAACAGTATCTATTCTTTTCAGTTTAAGATACTCATCGATCAATAAAAAGAAAAAAGTATCAATTTCTGTCTTCGGATATATCCCTAAAAGTTCATCAGAGAAAAAGGTTTTGAATTGTTTTAAAATCATATCTTTTTTATCATCCAAACATTACAGGAATAATGACACGTATTCCCCATCGGTTTATCCAAATTTAAAAAACCATACTTTTTATACAATTTCACAGCGGCTTCCATATAAGGCAAAGTTTCTAAATAACAGTTTTCAAAACCAAATTCCTTCGCTTTATCCAAACAAACAGTTATTAATTGTGCCCCTAAACCTTTACCTCTGGCCACGGGTAAAAAATACATTTTCTGCAATTCACAAGTATTGCCTTGAAAATCATCTAACCGCGCAATTCCTGCTCCGCCAATAACTTTGTTTTGAAGCTCTACAACGAAATACTTCGCCTTGTCTTTTTGATAGGTTTCAAACATTTGGTCGGTAGCTTTATCTTCGTAAGCCGTCCCAACTTTTGGCGCGCCCATTTCTAAAATTACACTCCTTACCAAGTTGGCTAGTTCTTCATTATCCTTCGCCTCAATTTCTCTAATGATAAAATCTTTACTTGTCATTTAATACCGTATTTTTGTCGGAGCAATTTACCTAATTTTTTAATTATTTTTGATGAGAAAAACACTATATTTTTTAAGCTTATTTTTCTTAATTTGCAGTTGTTCTTTGAACAAACAGCCAATTTTTGTTAAAGTTGACAATATAAAAGTAATCAGTTATGCAGCTGATACTGTAAAAATAAAGGCGATTGCTTTTTTTGAAAACCCAAATAGTGTTGGTGGTAAAATTTCTACGGATAATCTTAAAATATTAGTAAATAATATTGAGGTAGCCCAGGTATTTTCAGAAGATTTTAAAGTACCTGCAAAGAGCAAATTTTCCATTCCATTAACAGCAGATATAGCGACGAAAAGCTTGTTAAATACGAATAAAAATGGTGTTTTAGGTGGACTGTTAAAATCATTAATCACTAACAAAATAAACATTAGAATTAAGGGAGATTTAGAATATGTTGTTTTCGGTCTTAAGAAAGTGTTTCTCGTTGATAAAACCGAAGCAATAAAAATTAGATTATAATCTTTAAATACTTTAATTCCTCTTAAAAAAAAATCATCAAGCACGAAACTTACATAAAACGCTGTTTACAAATTGCCAAAAACGGTATTGGTACGGCCTTACCGAACCCTAGTGTTGGTGCCGTTATTGTTTTGAATCACAAAATTATTGGTGAAGGTTTCACCTCTAATTATGGAGAAAATCATGCAGAAGTAAATGCGGTTCATTCAGTTAAAAATAAACAACTTCTTCAAGAAGCTACAATTTATGTAACGCTAGAACCGTGTGCACATTTTGGTAAAACACCACCTTGTGCAGATTTATTGGTAAAACATAAATTTAAAAATGTGGTCATTGGTTGTGTCGATTCTAATAATTTAGTTGCTGGAAAAGGAATTGAACGTTTAAAAAAAGGGGGTATTAATGTACTTGTTGGTGTTTTAGAAGCTGAATGCAGAACTCATCATAAACGTTTTTTTACTGTTCAAGAGCAAAAAAGACCTTATATTATTTTAAAATGGGCCGAAACTAGTGATGGATTTGTTGCTCCTTTAACACGAAGTGAACAAAAACCTGTTTGGATTTCCAACAACTACTCGCAACAAGTAGTTCATAAATATAGAAGTCAAGAACATGCAATTTTAGTCGGTACAAATTCCGTAATTGCAGACAATCCTGCATTGAATGTAAGAAGTTGGACAGGCAATAATCCGATAAGAATTGTATTGGATAGAAATTTAAGAATTCCGAAAAGTACAAATGTTTATGATGGTAGTGTAAAAACAATTTTCATAACCAGCAAGAGAATGAATAATACAGGAGTTCAGTCTATTGAAAACAAAGAAAATAATAAAAGCATCCTCTTTGAAGAAATTGATTTCGCAAAAAGCATCGCTCAACAAATTTGTAAAATTTTGCAGAAATACAAAATTCAATCTGTAATTATTGAAGGTGGTACACATACTTTACAAACCTTTATTGATGCTAATTTATGGGACGAAGCGCGCGTTTTCAAGGGAGCTGATTTTTTCGGAAAAGGAATCGAAGCTCCTATTTTATTGACTAAAAACAAAACAACAACAAAAATTAAAAAGGATCTTTTAAATATATATATGAATGATTAAAAACATCATCTTCGATTTTGGAGATATTTTTATCAACTTAGATAAGCAAGCAACCTACAAAGCAATGGCTGCTTTAGGCGTTACAAAAATTTCTAACGAAATGATCAACGTATATCATCAATATGAAAAAGGATTGATGACCACAGAAAATTTCATTGATTTTTTTTACAATAAGTTTGGAACTCCCAAAGCAGATTTAATTAATGCTTGGAATGCCATTTTGTTAGATTTTCCTAAAAATCGTTTAGAATTTTTAAAGGAAATCTCTGCAAGTAAAAAATACAGATTGTTTTTATTGAGTAATACCAATGATTTGCATATCACATGGGTTCTAAATTCTTTAGGTGAAAAATTTTATAATGAATTTAAAAATTGTTTTGAACAATTTTATCTATCCCACGAAATCAATTTTAGAAAACCTGATTCAGAAATTTATAAGTTTGTTTTGAATGAAAATAATTTAGTAGCTACTGAAACTTTGTTTGTAGATGATTTAAAAGAAAATACAGAAGAAGCGCACAAATTAGGTATTCATGTTTGGAATTTAATTCCTGAAAAAGAAGAGGTAACAGCATTATTCACTAAAAATAAATTTCTTTGATTTATCTTCTACTAAGCATTCTTATTTCTACCGGATTATTTGTTATTTTTAAATATTTTGGTGTTTATAAAATTGATGTTTTAAAGGCTATTTTCATCAATTATATAGTGGCTCTTACCCTGGGTTTTGGATTGGCAGAAAGAGATTTTTCTGTTTTAGAAATCCCAAATCAACCTTGGTTTTTAGGTGCTGTTTTTTTAGGCGCATTATTTGTTTCTATCTTTTTTGTAATGGCAATGACTGCCCAAAAAAATGGTGTTTCTGTAGCATCTGTTGCCGGAAAAATGTCTGTAGTAATTCCTGTATTTTTCGGCGTTTTTTTATACAATGAATCGGTTACTCTTTTTAAAATTATAGGAATTATTACTGCTTTAGTTGCGGTGTATTTAGCTTCTGTAAAAGAAAAATCAATGGCTTCGAAAGATGCAGGTTTGCTATTCCCAATATTACTTTTTTTAGGCTCTGGTGCGATCGACACTACCTTAAAGTATGTAGAGGTAATGTTTGTTCCAAAAAATGATGTGTCAATTTTTTCGGGAAGTTTATTTTTTATTGCTGGAATTTTTTCATTTATAATTCTATTGATTAGAACCCTCAAAAAAAGAGAACCTTTTGGATTAAAAAATGTGATTGCGGGAGTTGCTTTAGGGATTCCTAATTATTATTCGATCGTATTTTTGATAAAAGCACTGCAAACAGAAGGTTTTGAAAGTTCTACTTTATTTACGATTAATAATGTAGGGATTGTGATTGCCTCCACAATTATTGGCATTTTAGTATTCAAAGAACAATTTAGTCTCAAAAATAAAATTGGGGTTGTTTTGGCAATTGTTGGAATTGTAATTGTAGCTTTGGCTTAGTTCTGCATAGATCTTTAAATGAGTTTGTAATTTCTGCGAATTTCGGACTTCATTAGATTGGTTAAAAGGCGTCTCTAAAAGCGAATTTAGATTCCCTTTTTTTTGAAGATGACCTTCAGTATTAAAATTAAGAATTGATGATCTTTCATGAAAAGATCCTACATAAAATACGATAATGAAAGACAGCTACAAAACTATTTTAAAACCTTCTGAAGAAACACTTTTTAAAGATCGAAATAGTAAATTTTTCGGGTATGCCTTTCCTATTTTACATGAAGATGATGTAAAAGATTGTTTAGACAATTTAAAGAAAAAGCATCACACAGCGCGCCATTTTTGTTATGCGTATCAAATAGGAATTGAAGACATAAAATACAGAGCAAATGATGATGGTGAGCCGAACAACTCTGCAGGAATACCGATGTATGGCCAAATTCAATCTTTTGAAGTCACCAATATTTTAGTTGTTTCTGTACGTTATTTTGGTGGTACAAAATTAGGCGTGGGTGGTTTGATACATGCATATAAAACCTCTGCGCAAATTACTTTAGAAGCATCAAAAATTTTAGAAAAAACCATTGATATTTTCTACAAATTGAATTTTCAGTACAACATGATGAATAAAGTAATGAGAATTATCAAAGAGAAAAATATCAACCTCGTTGATCAAAAAATGGAACTAGCTTGCGAATATGTGATTTCTATCAGAAGAAAAGAAGCACAATCTATTTTTGATATTTTTGATACTTTGTATAAAGTTGATGTGGAACGTTTGGAATAGTAACTGGTTTGATTTTTTAACTTAATCTCTTGTTATTTCGTTAAACTCTTGCATAAAACTTTGAAATCGGATTATATCGATAGAAAATTACCTCCCATTAGAAACAAGCTACTTTAATAATGGAATAATATTTACTTTATAGGTTTTTCAATAGGAATATTAGTTTCCGAAATAAAAATTCGATGCAATCAACAACATATAAACACCTACCTTTTTGAATCTGTTAGTAAATTAAATATTAAGTAAGATGCTATAAATTGACTCCAGAAAGAATCAAAAGGTTTTCTTATTCAAAGAAAAAAATCAATAACAATTAATCACAAAGAGAATGCTTAAGAAAGTACAAACCTCAAAGTTTGTACTTTCCTACATTTTGTATTTAAACAAAAAGAAATGCTATTTTAAAACCATTGCTTATCAATAAACGGAAACAAATTTTCACACTAAAAATTAAAAAACAAACTCTATGCCAACCTACCCACTACTTTTTCTTCAATAAAATATTTAATAATAGCTTTTAATGTCCCACTAGTTTCAAAATAAGCATCATTTAACACAAAAAATTCTCTTTTAATTTTAGTGCACAGTTCTTTTTGTTGATTTTGAAAATGGATGGAAACATTCCTTTTCTAATGCGAAAAAGCGTTCATTTTCCAACAAGAAATATCGTTTAAATAAGATGCATCTTATATCAATTTAGAGTCATATACATTATTGACCAATATATTAGAATCTCTTTTGAAATATGGCTTAAAGTTTAGACTAAATCTAGGGTATAAAACTCTGTATTATCTATAAATGCTCTTTTAAAAAAGTAAGGTATTGACTTCTTGTTTTTTGATCATAAGTTTTAAAAAAAGAAACTAGTTCTTGTATTTAAATTCCCGTTTTCATTTAAAATGAACATCTAAAAAGAAATCTACATAAAGGAATTAAAATAGTTTTTTTGATTAAAAAGTTCTTGATAGGTTAAATCCTAAATGAATATCACCACCAAAGAAATTACCAGTAGTTTCTGAAATAAAACTTTTTTCTATCATAGTAATGGCATTTGATAAAATAATTTGAAATACATGGCCTCCAGTTTCAATATCAACCCCAAAAGCTAAAGAATTTCTTGTATTGATAGATTTAGATTCGTCAAAAGTATAATAATATTCGGTATTTAAAGCGACTCTTTTACTTAACTTTATTCGACCTCCAAAACCAAGTGCAAATATATCATGAGGATCTTCTACTGTTCTAACCGTATTTCTGTGCACATAGGTTGGTGCTAGCTGCAATGATAAAGACGGACTAATTTTTTTGGCAATTAATACTTGCCCAACATAAAACAAACTTTCTGCAAATGATCTTTTATCTGCAGGATCATAATCTCTTAACGTTTTTACAGCAGCACTTCCAAAAAGTGAAATGGCAACTGGAAAAGAATTTTCTCCTTTTTTTTGCTTTATCAAGCTATATTTTAAAAACGAATCGTAGGTTTTTTCATAACTACTTCTTCCGGCTCCAATGGTCAAGTTATCTGTTAATCCGTATTCTAAAGCAAAACGAATATTTGCATTATCCAACCCGAAAAGATCATAGAAACCTGTATTTATTCTGCCAAATCTATGCGCAATGATAAACTCGAGTTCTTTGTCATTTTTATTTTCTATGGAATGACCGTTTACAATTCTTGTTCCTTTAAAAGTAGAGGTAACAATATCTTCTGTAGTATTTTTCGGAGTTTCATCATTTAAGATATCTAATAAATCATTTTGAGAAAACAATGAAGAACTCATAGTAACAAAAAACAGAGCTAATAGTAATTTTTTCATGATATTATTTCTTGTAAGGTGTGTGATTAAAGTTAAAACTTACTTTTATATTTTTTGAAATATTTTTAGCAACAACGGCTGGTATTTCTACTTCAAAATCAGCTAAATTCATCATAAATTCACCGTCAACTAAAATAGCCTCTTTTGTTTTTAACATATTCGCATCAATCATAATTTCTTTTGATACTCCGTGAATTGTTAAAATTCCTTTTATTTTTGCAATACTGGCCATTTCATTTACAGCATCAAAATTTAAAATAGTGCCTGTAAAAGTAGCTTTCGGGTATTTATCAGATTCTACATAATTCTCATTAAAATGCTCTTGCATTAGTGCTTTTTTAAACAGGAATGACTTCATTAAAATTGAAATGGCCATTTTTCCATTTGTCGCATCGACAATACTCAAAACCTGATTATTATCTGCGGTTATATCTTCCAAAACTGTTTTTGAAAAGAAATTAATAGCACCGTTTTTTGTCAAATATCTTTCTTGACTGTTACTGATTGCTACAAATAAAAAGCAGCAAAAAATTGTTATTATTAATTTCATATTTAATTGATTATTATTGACCACTAATTTCTGCTTTTACAAGAATAACATCCATCAAATAGCCTGTGCAAATTCCTTTTAAAGTGATTGTTTGTCCTTCTTTTAAGGCATCCATTTTTTTTGTAGATTTTGCTGATAAATGGCACAATACACTTCCAAAATCATCATTTGTTTTTAAAGTTATAATTCCTTTTTCTTTTTCTATTTTTGTTTCGGAAATCACTCCTTTTACTTCAATAATTTTTTCTAAATATTTTGAATTGGCTGTCGTTTCATCCGCAGAAAAATCTGCTACTATTTTGTTTGCTGAAATAGAAATATCGGCCGTTGTTTCTGAAACAATTATATGTGGTTTATTGTACATTTTATAGGCTACAAATACGCCGACAATTCCAAAAATTAGAACTCCAATAATTATTTTTTTAATTTTCATTATTTTCAGTTTTAGTCATTTAGTGCACCGGCGTCCACCCAACAGCTAATCGCTGCAATTTCCTCATTCGTTAATGTGGCGCTTCCTTGTGGCATTCTTCTGCTAACAGTTACAGATTTCACAAGCGCTGCATTTGCACTGATAGCGGCATAGGTGGTTAGATTAGGGAATTGACCTCTAATACCGTGGCATTGCACACAATTGACCTCTACAATAGGTTTTACATGTGTAGAAAAAGTAATCGTTTCGCAGGGATCGGCTAATGCAGGATCTAATTCTAACAATGGCTCTTCTACATTTGTTAAGCAGGATGAGAAAAAGATACCTACCGCAAATAGTAAAAACAACTTTTTAACTTTGATATTCTTAAAGATTAATATTGAATTTAGTTTCATACTCTAAAATAATAAAAAAAAAAGAAACTTGCAAACAACTGAGAGATATTTCGAAGAAATTAATTGCTTTTTAAAAGAAAAAAAATGAAGTTCCTTAAAGCAAATCAATAGAGATATCAAGCAGAAAAAACTTTATTTTTAGTTTGATGAAAATTCAGGTTTTCAAACTTTCCTCTTGACCACCGGCGCAAAAGCTCAACGGAACTCTATCACTTTAAAAAAATGAAGTAAAATAACATTTTTACTATTTTTTATGAAAAATATAATTTTTTGCCTGTGCCAAACTTATTGTAGTAATTGCCTTTAAAAAATATTAAAAATTCCATAAACGCTTTAACATGACAAATTAACTTGGAATCGAGCTTATTAAGTGCTCTGACAATCTTCTACACCCCAATTATCTAAACTTCTTAAAATAGGTTCAAGAGATTTTCCTCTAGCACTTAATTTATATTCTACTTTAGGCGGAACTACAGGGTAAACTTTTCTTGTAATAAGCCCGTCTTTCTCTAACTGCCTAACTGTTTGTGTAAACATTTTATTTGAAATACCAGAGATTTTCTTCTGTAAGATCCCGGAACGCAAACCACCCTCTATTAAATGAAATAAAATTAAAGGCTTCCATTTCGTTCCTATTAAATTCATGGTATAATGTAAAGGGCAAATAATATCTTTATTCAAAATTAAGGTTTTATATAATTGATACTCATTATTTTACTCATATAGATACGTATATCACTTTTTAGTAAGTTATTGTCAAGTAGACAAATATAGTTTAATTTTGTACTTTAAATTATAATGTATGACAACTATTAAAAATTATCCTAAATCATTTTCGCATATTGGACTAACCGTTCCGAATATAAAAGAAGCTGTTAAATTCTATTCAGAAGTAATGGGCTGGTACATCATTATGCAACCCTCAAAAGTTCAAAAGGAAAAGGAAACTGCTATTGGACAAATGTGTATTGATGTTTTTGGAAATGATTGGACTGAATTTGAAATTGCCCATTTAGCAACTTCAGACGGAATTGGAATAGAATTATTTTCCTTTCCGAACGGAGTTAAAGAAGCACCTGAATTTAATCCTTTTAATACGGGTCTTTTTCATTTTTGTGTGCAAGACCCGCATATAAAGGAACTTGTTGATAAAATTGTTTCTTACGGAGGGAAACAGAGAATGCCTATCAGAGAATACTATCCGAAAGACAAACCTTTTAAAATGTGCTATGTAGAAGATCCATTCGGAATCGTCTTTGAAATCTATACGCATAGTTATGAATTGACCTATTCTTCAGGTGCTTATTCAAAATAAAAACTAGATTAGAAACACCTTGTGTAATTAATTATGCAGTAATATTCAACTTAAAAAAAGTCTCGCAGACTTTATACCTATGATTTATGAATTAGATTTAGTGGGTCCAACAAGGTAACTAATCTCAATCAATAACCTTAGCGAAAACAAGAAAAAGCCTTCAATTTCTTGAAGGCTTTTTGAAAATATAAATTTTAATACTTCTTAATTAGGCATTACAACACTATCAATTGCATGAATTATACCATTTGAAGCGGCAACATCTGCAATTACTACTTTGGCCATGTTTCCTTTTTCATCTTCTAACATTACACTTCCATCAACTAGAGAAGCTACTAAAGTACCACCTTGTACTGTAGTAATTTTAAAAGCACCATCCTCATTAGCTTGAATTGCTGCTACGACTGCTGTTGCATCAAACTTTCCAGCCACTACATGATAAGTTAAAATACTTGTTAAAGTAGCTTTACTTTCAGGCTTTAATAGAGAAGGAACTGTTCCTTCAGCTAACTTTTCGAAAGCTGCGTTTGTTGGTGCAAAAACTGTGAATGGTCCATCACCACTTAAAGTTTCTACCAAACCTGCTGCTTTTACTGCTGCTACTAGCGTTGTGAAATTTTCATTTGCAGCAGCTACTCCAACAATATTAGGGTTCTGAACTGTTTCTATTGCATTAGAACTATTTGTATTTGAAATTGTAGCAGATGTTAAAGCAAAAATTCCAATACATGCAAAAGCGATAAATAAGTTTTTTGTTTTCATTCTTTAAAGTTATTAATTTAATTATTATTTTAATCCGACACAAAAATAGAGAATATGAAAGTTAAAACAACTTAATATTTGTTTAAAGTTTAGTTAAAATTATTAAACAAAAGTGTGATTAGGGAAAATTTAAAAAAGTCAGAACAAAAAACATCCAACTCTAAAGTTAGAATTGGATGCTATTTATTTTGTAAATATGAGCTTTTACGATATCTAATAAATTCTATTATTTGAACACGCTAAACTACTTTTAACGAGTTACTTAAAAATAAGTGCGATGTATGTTGCTCATTGCAAACTAGCATTAGCGAATCAAAACACAAATTTTACTTATTCAAATACATTTTACGTCGAGCATATAAGTCATAAAATTGATCATCTTTTAAACTATCTATAAATAAGATGCTCTCTCCAGTAGATTTCATTTCAGGTCCTAATTTCTTATCAACATTTGGAAATTTGTTAAAAGAGAAAACAGGTTGCTTAATTGCATACCCTTCTAATTGTGGATTAAAATTAAAATCGGTTACTTTATTATGACCTAACATTACTTTCGTAGCATAATTTACATACGGTTCTTTATAAGCTTTTGCAATAAAAGGCACAGTTCTAGAAGCTCTTGGGTTTGCTTCAATAATATAGACAATATCATGTTTAATCGCAAACTGAACATTAATTAATCCAACCGTTTTTAATTCTCTTGCAATGGTATGTGTGTGATCTATAATTTGTTGCATCACCAAATCACCCAAATTAAATACAGGCAACATCGCATTAGAATCTCCAGAATGAATTCCACAAGGTTCAATATGCTCCATAATACCAATAATGTAAACATTACCATCGGCATCACAAATTGCATCTGCTTCTGCCTCTATTGCCCCATCTAAATAATGGTCTAACAACAATTTATTACCAGGCATTCTACCCAGTAAATCGACAACATGCTCAACTAATTCTTCTTTGTTGATGACAATTTTCATTCCTTGCCCCCCTAAAACATAAGAAGGTCTTACCAAAATAGGAAAATCTAACTCATCGGCTAAAACCAAGGCTTCATCCGCTGTTTCTGCAATTCCGAATTCTGGATACGGAATATTATTGTCTTTTAATAAAGTTGAAAAACTTCCTCTATCTTCGGCTAAATCGAGTGCTTCAAAAGAAGTACCGATTATTTTAATTCCGTATTTGGTTAATTTTTCCGCTAATTTTAAAGCTGTTTGGCCACCTAACTGTACAATAACGCCTTCTGGTTTTTCATGACGAATAATGTCATAAATATGTTCCCAAAAAACAGGCTCAAAATATAATTTATCAGCCGTATCAAAATCTGTAGAAACAGTTTCTGGATTACAGTTAATCATAATCGTTTCATAACCACATTCTGCAGCCGCTAAAACACCATGAACACAGCAATAATCGAACTCAATTCCTTGTCCGATTCTATTGGGTCCAGAACCTAAAACAACTAGTTTCTTTTTCTCAGTTACAATACTTTCGTTTGCAATAATAATTTCACCATCTCCAGTTTCAATTTCAATTTCTAAAGTTGAATAATAATAAGGTGTCTTTGCTTTAAATTCTGCAGCA
>JAWUYT010000013.1:0-23338 GCA_034110665.1 Polaribacter sp. | reverse complement strand
TTGTTCCTCCTTTATAGAGTTGTTTTACTATTCTTGCGTGAATTGCAATATTCTTTAAAGGATAGGTGTCTAAAATTGGTAAAACATCTAAAATTTCTTCAGGAGTATCGTACCCCATTCTCATTTTCATAGAAACAAGTATATCAGATTCATTATGAATTTTATGAAGAATACTATTTATTTTTTCAGCATCGCTAATTAATCCAGAACCCATTCCTCTTTTGGTAACCATCGGATAAGGGCAACCTAAATTCCAATTCAATTCTTTATAGCCTAACTCTTGTACATATTTAGAGACGAATAAAAATTCATCAACATCATTGGTAATAATTTGCGGAATTACTTCTAGTTCAGTGTTGTTTTCTAGAAGGATATCTTTTTGATATGAGTTTTTAATAATTAGTTTTCCGTTTAGTCGAATATAGGGTGCATAAAAAGTATCAATGCCACCAAAAAAATGATTGAATGCGTTTCTAAATTTGTAATCTGTAAAACCTTGTAAAGGAGAGGATAAGAGTGTGTGGTTCATGAAAATATTATATCAATTTATTGAATTAAGAATTGACTACCTGTTTTAATATGTTGCTTAATAATAGTTTAGCTCTGATTATGAGTATTCTTTAAATTTTTGTCATTCTTGACTTATTTATTTTTCAAATATTGACTTTAATAAACTCGAAAAATAGTGTTTAATCGCTTATAAATGTACACGATTTATCTGATTTTTTTTCCTTTATTTTTTCTCTGTTATTCTTTTTTTCATTGAGGCATTATATTTGGTTAGATATTCTTTTTTGAAGCATGAATTTAGCCACTGAAACTAGTTCTAAAATAGGGTGTATTTTACTTTTATCTAAAAATAAAAGATAAAAAAGCAACCTTTTGCATTGTTGTTGCGTCTTAAAAACAAGAACAAATTATACAGGGTTTAACAAATATTAAACATTTTCTTGTAACATAAACTTTATGTTTGCGTCTATTAATTATAATCGAATTATGAAAAAAGTTACTTTTTTATTATTACTTTTTATTTCATCAAGTACTATTGCTCAAGTAAAGGGTAAAATTACTGATAAAGAAGGAGAACCACTCTCTTTTGTGAGTGTCTATTTAGATAAAACGGTAACTGGAACGACTTCTAATGATAATGGTGATTATTTTTTAGAGTTGAATAAAAAAGGGTTACATACCATCGTTTTTCAATTTTTAGGATTCAAAACTTTAAAAAAAGAGATTAATATTATCTCTTTTCCTTTTGAGTTGAATGTTGCATTAGAAGAAGAAAATATTAAATTAGATGAAATTACGATCTCAACAAAAGACAATCCTGCGAATAGAATTATTAGAAATGTAATTGCTAATAAAGATAAAAATACAGATAAATTTTCTAATTATACTGCTAAATTTTACTCAAGAGGCTTAACCAGAATTAAGGATGCACCAGAAAGTTTCTTGGGTCGAAGTACAGGGGATTTTGGTGGAGGTTTAGATTCTACAAGAACAGGGATTATTTATTTATCAGAAACATTTTCTAATATTTCTTTTCAAAAAAAACCAAAAAAATTCAAAGAAAAAATAGTCGCTTCTAAAGTGTCGGGAGAAGATAATGGTGTAAGTTTTAATAGAGCAGAAGATTCTAATTTAGATTTATATGAAAATAGTTTGGCTGTTTTTAATGATATAATTTCGCCAATTTCTACAAATGCCTTTAGTTATTATAAGTATAAACTAGTAGGAACATTTGATGACCAGAATGGTAAACTCATTAATAAAATAAAATTAACTCCGAAACGGAAAAATGATAGAGTTTTTGATGGTTTTATATATGTTGTAGAGGATGATTGGGCTTTGTATGGAGTGGATGTTACCACAACAGGCGCTCAAATTAATATACCTATTGTAAACTCTTTAAAACTGAAACAGAGTTATAATTATGCAGAAGAAATAGCAGGTTGGGTTTTAATAAGTCAGACCATAGATTTCGATATAAAGTTTTTTGGTTTTAAGCCAAATGGAAAATTTTCTTATGTGTATTCCGATTATAATTTTCAACCTAATTTTCAAAAAGAAACATTTACAAATGAGGTGTTGTCATTTGAAGAAAATGCAACAAAAAAAGATGCTATTTTCTGGAATGAATTAAGACCAGTGCCACTTACCAAAGAAGAAACTACAGATTACATTGTAAAAGATCGTATTAAGGTGACTAGAAAATCTGAAAAATATTTAGACTCTTTAGATGCAAAAGGAAATAAATTTGGTTGGTTAGACCCGATCAAAGGATATTCTTATAGGAATTCTTATAAAAACAAGTCTTTTTCATACAATGGTCCCATGTTAAGAACTGGCTTTAATACCGTACAAGGGGTGAATGCCTCTGCTGGTTTTCGCTATTTTGAACAAATTAACGAAAAAGGAAAGTGGTGGAGCGCAGGTATAAATGCAAATTATGGTTTTTCTGATAAACGTTTAAGGCCAACTTTTTTCTTTTCAAAAAAATGGGATAATTTTTCGAGACCAACGTTAAATATTTCTGGCGGTATTGCAACAACACAATTTAATGAAAGAGAACCCATTTTTAAATTGAATAATACCATAGCTTCTTTGTTCTACGGAAATAATTATATGAAAATTTTTGACAAAACTTTTGCAAAAATTAGGTATTCAGAAGAAATTAGTAATGGTATTTATTTTAATTCCTCTTTA
Source organism: Polaribacter sp. (assembly GCA_034110665.1). Taxonomy (GTDB): domain Bacteria; phylum Bacteroidota; class Bacteroidia; order Flavobacteriales; family Flavobacteriaceae; genus Polaribacter. Next base: position 20,632 of record JAWUYT010000013.1, on the reverse strand, counting down.
GAATATGCAAAAAGAACACCACTTTTTAATACTACAAATTACTCTTTTGCAAAAGAAGGAACATTTGTTTATTCGTCTAACAATCCTTTAGATCCGGAAAATTATGCCAATGCTGCTTTTACAGAACATTCAATTGCAACACTAAATTTGGGGGCTACTTTTATATTTGGTCAAAAATACTTGTCTTATCCAGATAGAAAATCAAATGAAGGAAATGATACATATCCAGCAGTAAGTCTTAATTACCGGAAAAACTTTGGTGCAGATAACTCTGAATTAAATTCAGATTTATTTATTGCGAATATTAGACAGAATATAAGTGCTGGTAATTATGGTGATTTTGCGTACCATATTCGGGGAGCTGCTTTTTTAGAAAAGAAGAATATTGCATTTATGGATAATATACAAGCCAATGGAAATCAATTATGGTTTCCAATAGATTTGGAGTTAAATAGTTTTAATTTGTTAGAGTATTATAAATTTTATACCAATGATAAGTATGCAGAAATGCATGTAGAACACGATTTTAAAGGTGCTCTTTTAGGAAAAATTCCATTGATAAATAAGTTGAATTTCCATTTAGTTGGTGGTGCAAAAGTTTTATTTATGGCGGATCATAAACCCTATACAGAATATTCTATTGGTTTGGCAAATTTAGGTTTTGGTAAGTATCGTTTTTTACGTTTCGAATATGTAAATGCACATTATGGAGATATAAAAGAAACCGGATTTGTGTTTAGAGCAAGTTTGTTTTAACTATTTTTGAATTATGAAAATAAGCGTTTTGTTTTTCGGAATTACAACAGATTTAGTGAAAGCTTCTCAATTTTCTACTGAAGTTGAAGAAAACAGTTCAATAGCCAATTTAAAAACTTTTTTAAAAGCTGAATTTCCGCAATTAGAAAACATCGATTCGTATGCAATTGCGGTAAATGAAGAATATGCAGGTGATGAAAAGGTTTTAAAAGAAGATGATGTTGTTGCTGTAATTCCACCAGTAAGTGGAGGTTAAAAACCCTATCTTAATTTTTCCGAAGGGAAGAAATACTCTTTTGTAATTTTCTTTGTGAAAACCCTCTATAAACTCTGTTTTTTTTCTGTGATTTTCTATGTTTTTTAGGTGTGGATATGTTCAACCTATAAAACTTAACAAATTTTGTATGTACTTTTCGAATAGTTAGGTTCCTATAATCTTCAACTTCCAAAACTTTAGAAGGATATTGTGAGTTTTCGTTTGGTTTTAATTCCTCATTTTAAATTTATGGAATTTAATGAAATACTCTAAATATCAATTTATATTTCTTCTGCTAGTTTGATCCTATTAAAGACTATTGTTTACGGATTCAGTTAATTTTGTAAATATTTTTTATCAACATAAAAAGTACCAAAAGGGATTATAGAGCCAACGAAAACAATTCCTAAAGTTTTTATATTCCATTTCATTTGTTTTCGAATTACAATCGCCAAAACAAGATAGAGCATAAATAAAATTCCGTGAGGCATTCCCAGCATTTTTACATAAATAGCATCTTCTTGAAAATATTTAATAGGCACTGCAATAAAAAGCAATAACAAATATGAAACTCCTTCTAAAAAGCTAATAATTCTAAAGATGTTTTTCATTTTTTAAATTTAAGGGATTGTTTTCTAGAGGTGTTCAGGTTTTTTCAAAGAGGCAAAGAGAATTTTTATTTTTTTTGCATGTATTGCTGAAAATCTTTGTGAACTTTGTTTTAGATTTAGTTTCAGCGCTTTCATCTATGAAATTGGCGTCTAGAATTAATTTACGCAAAAATACAAATTTGTTTCACTATTTTTGTTGATGTATGCAAAGAACTTCAATAAAAATAACGTCAGAAAAACTTAATTTACAAGAGTGTTACAATTTTGTGGAAGATGATTCTTGTGGGGGGATTTCAGCTTTTATAGGGACGGTAAGAAATGATACACAAGGAAAAGAGGTTACACAGTTAGATTTCTCTACTTATAAACCCATGGCAATTAAAGAAATGCAAAAAATTGCAACTTTGGCTTTAGAAAAGTTTGATATTAAAAAGATAGCAATTCATCATGCGGAAGGAATGTTACAAATTGGTGCTATTCCAGTACTTATTACTGTATCGGCAAAACACAGAAAATCGGCTTTTTTAGCATGCGAATTTGCAATAGACACTTTAAAAGAAACAGTTCCTATATGGAAAAAAGAGTATTTTTCTGATGGTGAAATATGGGTGAATGCGCATCCTTGATTTTAGTTGACAATTTTTTAGTATTCAAGAAGTAGTTCGTTTTCTTATTTAGGTTATTTCTGCATTACTAGAAGCAGTAAGTAGCAAAAATAATCTCTTTTGAAGGTTTTTCTTTCGTACTTTAATTTCGTAAAAAGCCTTAGTTTAAAATGAGAAGTAAATTGTTTCTCATTTTTGCTATCCACGAACCACTAACTACTAACCACTAACTTTTCATTCTGGTTTTGTATCCATAAATAAAATTGCAAACCGAATAAAATAGCTCCAGATAACAAATGTATTGCTTGTGTACCTATCGGAATTTCAGCATAATACATTAAAATTCCAGTAATTGTCTCTAGAAAAATCATGAAGATGATCCAATTTACCAGTTTATACCCTAAATTTTTCATTTGATTAAGGTAAAACAAGCCAAAGTTTACCAGTACAATGGCAATGGTAAAAGATCTATGGAAGTAGAATTTAAAACTAGGATTCATTAAGCTGTGGTTCTTATTTTCAAATCCAAATTCTTTTACTTGTTCATCAATAAATTGTCTTACTTGGGTCCCCATAGCAATTTGTATCAGCGAAAATATTACAGAAATAATAAGTAGTTTGTTAAAAAGGGAGTTGTATTTGTATACTTTTTTCTTTGTAGAAACTATAAAATTTAGCTTTAATAAGATTCCTATGATGATCAAGCCAACCACCATGTGAATGGTAATGATTTCTGGAGTTAGATTTGTGTCAACAACAGTTTTCCCTAACCATGCTTCGAAAAGCATTAAAAGGAAAGCGCCGAAAGATAGGAGTGTAATCGTTTTATTTTCTTTCCAAAATTTTGTAGATCCATAGATTAAAAACAAAAAAACAAATCCTGATAGCACAGAAACTAGTCTATTGATATACTCGGTCCAAGTATGAAATTTATTAAATTTGGTATAATCGTGTTTGGTGTATTCAGACCAGTTTTTAATATCAAAATCATTTGCTGTTTTAAGATCTTTATCAGCAACGAATAAAACTTCGTCTTTAATGATAATGAATCCCTTTTTGAATTCAGTATTAGGTTTCCATGTTATTTGTTCTTCAGATGTTGGCGGAATATAATATCCAAAGCATTTAGGCCAATCTGGGCATCCCATTCCGGAACCAGTCATTCTAACAATAGAACCTGCTAAAAAAATTAAATAGAGAGAAATAATTGCGTATTGAACAATTTTTGGAAACTTTTTTTTCATCTGAAATAAACTTTTTGCAAAAATACGGCAAAAACAAGTCGTTTAAAATATTTTAAACGCCTTGTTGTTATGTGAAAAAAATCTAAATAGTATTAAAGAACTCGAACTTCTACTGCGTTTAAATCTTGTCTACTTTCTTTTAAATCAAATTCGACTGAATCACCTTCTCTAATCTTATCGATTAAACCTGATACGTGCACAAAATACTCTCTGTTCGACTCATCTTCCGTTACAAAACCGAATCCTTTAGACTCGTTGAAGAATTTTACTATTACTTTTTTCAATGTGTGTAAAATAAAAAATTAATAAAACATAAAGGATACATTAAAAGCGATGCATTACAAAATTCAAATTTGTTTAATACCCTTCTTTTACTGATGTTGTTGTTCAGTTTTTAAAAATAAAGACATTATTGAGAAATAAACGATACAATAAAAAAAATAAAATCTTGTTTTAGGAATGTCAATAGAAATGGTGGTTGTAGCGTTTTGTTAAATTTAAATAATTGTAGTTCAAGCCTTTACAAATATTTATTTTTTACTAATAAAACTGTGAAAATCATCATTTTGTTAAGAACTTCAATGTTTTGTGAATAAGTATGGATTGTTTTTTTTAGTAAAAAAACCAATCTTTGTTAGACTAGAATATTAACATTTAAATAACCCTCAGCCACCGTGGAAATTACACAGATCATAAAAAGAGATTCCGAAACCAGTATTTTCGAGTTAGACAAAATCACAAAAGCCATAGAAAAAGCCATGATTTCCGTAAACAATGGCACCAAAAGAGATGCAATTGCCATCACTAACATCGTCAACGGCACCTTATTAGAGAGGAAGTTAAATGAACCTGATTATGTCCCAACAGTTGAGCAAGTTCAAGATATTGTAGAGTACAAATTAATGGATAGTCCTTTTCATGATGTAGCTAAAGCCTACATTTTATATCGAAATGAGCAAACAAGAAACAGAAAAAAAAATATTTTTGAAAAGAGATTAAATTTAAAACCATACGATTATCCCGCTTTAACAGATTACGTAGATGCTATTAGGCATTCATATTGGATTCATACAGAGTTTAATTATACGAGCGACATACAGGATTTTAAAGCTTATTTATCAAAGGAAGAAAAAAGTGCTATTAAAAATACGATGTTAGCAATTTCTCAAATAGAGGTAGCTGTTAAAACTTTTTGGGGAGACATCTATAAAAGTATGCCAAAACCAGAAATTGGTGCGGTTGGTGCTACATTTGCAGAAAGTGAAGTGCGACATCATGATGCATACTCTCATCTATTAGAGATTTTAGGATTGAACAAAGAGTTTGAAGACTTGAAGAAAAATCCAGTAATGATGAGGCGTGTTAATTATTTGGAAGGTGCATTAAAAAATGTACGAAGTGAAGACAACAAGGAGTTTTCAGAGTCGATCATTTTATTTTCATTATTTATTGAGCATGTATCTTTATTCTCTCAATTCTTAATTATAATGGCCTTTAATAAGCATAAAAATGTTTTAAAAGGGATTTCTAATGTTGTAGAAGCTACTTCAAAAGAAGAGCAGATTCACGGAGATTTTGGTATCGATATTATAAAAATCATAAAGGAAGAAAACCCAGATTGGTTTGACGAAGATCATGCTTTAATGATTCAAGAAACTTGTAAAGAGGCTTTTCTCTCTGAAAGCAAAATAATTGATTGGATTTTTGAAAAAGGAGAATTAGACTTTTTACCTAAAAAAGTAATTAAAGAATTTATTAAAAATAGATTTAACAACTCGTTGTCAAGTATTGGTATTGCGCAAATATTCGATGTTGATCAAAAATTATTAGCAGAGACAGATTGGTTTGATGATGAAATTATAGGAACCAAACATGGAGATTTCTTTGTAAAAAGATCTATTAATTACAGCAAAAGAACAAAAAGTATAACCAGCGACGACTTATTTTAAATTATGAACCAAGACAAACTAAAGACAACTGAGCTTACCGAACACGAAAAATTAATTCAAGCTACAAATGCCGCTAGGAGAGAAATGCTTGAGAAAAAGGAAGAACCTGAAATTAAATGGTTGACGGAAAATAGTCGTAAATTTTTAGAATCTGGTTATTTAACGGGAAAAACAACACCAGAAGAAAGAATTCGTGAAATAGCCGATAATGCAGAAGGCATTCTTAAAATTAAAGGGTTTTCTGATAAGTTTTATAAGTATATGGCGGCGGGTTATTATTCTTTAGCATCACCAGTTTGGTCTAATTTCGGAAAGAAAAGAGGTTTGCCTATTAGCTGTTTCGGTTCGCATGTAGCAGATGATATGGGAGATATTTTATTCTCACAATCTGAAGTTGGTATGATGTCTAAACTAGGTGGAGGAACGTCTGGTTATTTTGGTAAATTACGTCAAAGAGGAGCAGATGTGAAAAATAACGGGTCGTCATCTGGTTCTGTTCATATTATGCAATTGTTTGAAAAAATGGTTGATGTTGTAAGTCAGGGTTCTGTGAGACGTGGTCGTTTTTCTCCATATTTACCCGTGGATCACGAAGATATTAAAGAGTTTTTAGAAATAGGTACAGAAGGAAATCCGATACAAGAATTGACGCACGGCGTTACGGTAAGTGACCAATGGATGCAAGAGATGATTGATGGCGATTCAGAAAAAAGAGGTATTTGGGCAAAAATATTACAAAGAAGAGGGGAAATAGGTTATCCATATATTCTTTTCAGAGACAATGCAAATAATGGAACGGTAGATGTTTATAAGGACAAAAACCATGAAATTTACGCAAGTAATTTGTGTACTGAAATCATGTTACCTTCGAATGAAGATTGGTCTTTTGTTTGTTGTTTATCATCCGTTAATTTGGTGCATTACGATAAATGGAAAGATACAGATGCGGTAGAAACACTTGCTTTCTTTTTAGATGCAGTAATGCAAGAGTTTATCAATAAGTTAGAAGTATTTAAAGATTCTCCAGATAGAGACGATCAGTTTACGTTTCGATTCATGGAAAAAGCATACAATTTTGCAAAAGAGAATAGAGCTTTAGGTTTAGGAGCTTTGGGTTGGCACTCATTATTACAATCTAAAATGCTAGCTTTTGATAGCGAGAAAGCATATTCATTAAACACGGAAATCTTTAAGGTGATCAAAGAAAAATCATACAAAGCATCCGAAGAAATGGCAAAAATGTATGGGGAACCAGCAGTGCTAAAAGGATATGGAAGACGTAATACAACGTTAAATGCGATAGCGCCTACAACATCATCTGCATTTATTCTAGGACAAGTATCACAGGGTATTGAGCCAATTTGGTCTAATATTTATGTGAAGGATATTGCTAAAATAAAAACTACGATTAAAAACCCGGTTTTAGAGAAATTATTAAAAGAAAAAGGTTTTAATACATCAGATATTTGGAAAAGTATTCGAGATAATGATGGTTCTGTATTGCATCTAGATTGTTTAACAGAAGCTGAAAAAGAAGTCTTTAAAACCTATTCAGAAATAGATCAAAAAGTAATTGTTTATCAAGCAGCAAAGAGACAAAATCATATAGATCAAGGACAATCTATTAATATTATGGTACACCCAGATATGCCGATTAAAGAAGTAAACGATGTATATATTACTGCTTGGAAATTAGGTGTAAAATCTATGTATTACCAACACAGTATGAATGCTGCCCAAAAATTTAAACAAAAGAAAGATTGTTTAAATTGTGAGGGATAATCGTTGTTAAAATTAAATAAAAAGAGGAGTCTAATAGGCTTCTCTTTTTTTTTGTATTTTCGTAAAACTTGTTATTTTAAATTACATATATAACACATTGGACTACTGAATCAAATTCAGTGCAGGTAAACTTAGCATAAAATGAACTGGGAACAACTCCTCTCTTTAAAACGATTTGGCGATACAGAAAAACGCCCAAGGATAGCACAAGACGAAACACGATTAGGTTTTGATGTAGATTTTGATAGAATTATATTTTCAGCTGCCTTTAGAAGCTTACAAGATAAAACACAGGTAATTCCGTTATCAGAAACCGATTTTGTGCACACAAGGTTAACACACAGTTTAGAAGTTTCTGTCGTGGGTAGAACTTTAGGCAGAAGAGTAGGGAAGATGTTGTTAGAACGGCATCCTAATTTAGGTGCACTCGGTTACACGTTTAATGATTTTGGCGCTATTGTGGCAGCAGCCTCTTTAACACATGATATCGGGAACCCGCCCTTTGGGCATTCTGGAGAAAAAGCCATTGGCGAGTATTTTAAATCAGGAAATGGAGCAAAATATAAAGACCAATTATCAGCAAAAGAATATCAAGATTTAATTGACTTTGAAGGAAATGCAAACGGTTTTAAAATTTTGACAGAAAGCAGAGAAGGTATTTCTGGAGGTTTGCGTTTAAGTTATGCCACTTTGGGTGCGTTCTTAAAATATCCGAAAGAAAGTCTACCCAAAAAACCAACCAACCATATTGCAGATAAAAAATATGGATTTTTTCAATCAGAAAAGGATGCTTTTTTAGATGTAGTAGAAGAGTTAGGAATGAAACCTAAATCTATCGAAAATAATTCCTTTTACAGACATCCACTTGCTTATTTAGTAGAAGCGGCAGACGATATTTGCTATACAATTATCGATTTTGAAGACGGGATCAATTTAGGTTTAATTGATGAGGAGTATGCTTTAGAGTATATGTCTAAATTAATTCACGGTATTAACAGAGATAAGTATTATGATTTAAAACATACTAAAGATAGAACCGCCTATTTGCGTGCAATTGCAATTAATTCTTTAATTGACGAAGCAGTTACCATTTTTCTTGCGAATGAAAAGTTGATATTAAAAGGTACTTTTGATAAATCTTTGTTAGAAAAATGTAAATATGAGGCTCAAATAAACGATATTATTCAGATAAGTATTGATAAAATTTATAAAAGCAAAGAAGTTGTAGAAAAAGAAATTGCGGGTTATAAAATTATAGCAGATTTATTAGATGTTTTTATAAAAGCAATTAATAATAAATTTGATGATATTGCATCTAATTTTGATCTATTAATTCTTAATTTATTACCAAAGGAATATCAGTTAGAAACAAATAATTTATATGAAAGAGTGATACAGGTTTCAACTTATGTAGCAAGAATGTCCGATAGTTATGCCATTAGAATGCATAAAAAATTAACAGGGAATATAATTTAAAGCTCATTTTTTTTAAATAGCCAACAATTCATAAAAGAGTTTTATTCTGAAATTCATTGACTATAGCAGTTTTTAAATATTCGGTTGTACATGTTCAAAGAAAAAGCAAGTTGTAAAATCTCTCTTTTTTAAAGTAAAGAAAGATATTTATATCTAGATATTGTTTAGTCAGAAAACAATAAAAATTAATTAAATAACAAATTAAATGAAACAATTTTTAAAGTGGTCTGTTTTTACTTTTATGGCCGTGAGTCTATTCTTTGCTTCTTGTAAAGAGGATAAGCAGAAAGTGCAAATAAAGACTTTTAAAGAAAATAAAAAAGTAATAAAAACTAATGAGCGACACATAAAAGGTATTGAGCATATGGCCGATTATCAATTGGCAATTAGGAAACATATGGATTCATCAGAAACTTCTTATGAAGACGGCTACCTTATTAAGGAGTTTAAAAAAGCAAAGCAAAATTTAACAGCTAAAAAAAGTATACATAGTTTAAACCCCATTATTATAGAAAGAGGGCCCGTTAACGTTCCAGGAAGAACGAGGGGTATTGCTGTAGACCCTATAGACAATAGAAAGTGGTTTGTTGGTTCTGTAGGTGGCGGAGTTTGGAAAACAGAAGATGAAGGACAAACTTGGGTGAATTTAACAGATTTTCAATTACCAAATTTAGCCACTTCAACAATAGTTATAAGCCCTCAAGACGGGAATACTTTGTATGCAGGTACAGGAGAACCTTTTGGGAATCTTGGAGCTATTGGTGGATCTGGCGTTTTTAAAACAACAGATGGGGGCGCAACTTGGGCCGCTTTGGCAGGTACTTCTGATTTTGGTGATGTTGGTAGAATTATTATCAACCCAAATGATAAAAACAATGTTTTAATAGCCACGAAGAATGGTATTTATAACACAACAGACGGCGGTGTTTCTTGGTTATTAACTTATGCCCCATCATCAGCAAGCAAATGGGTTCAAGATTTAGATGTTGATCCTACAAATTTTAATATCCAATACGGTTCAGTCCGAAATTTAGGTATGGTAAAAAGTACAGATGCCGGTTTAACATGGTCTGTTATTTTTGATAGAGTTAATAAAAATGAAAATCATAAGAGATTTGAAGCTTCTGTTTCTCCTGCAGATCCAAATACCCTTTTTTTAAGTGTCTACAGTGATTCAGATGCTACGATAGGCGTAAATACAGATTTTTATGTTTCTAGAGACAGTGGTACTTCTTTTATAAATTTAAAAACCACAGGTTCTGCAAGTAGTGCTAATTTATTGACCGGTCAAGGATGGTATGATAATGTTATTTTGGGGCATCCATTCAATGCAAATGTATTTTATGTAGGCGGCATAGCTGTATTTAAGGTGACTATAACTGGTGAAAATTTTACATCTACTTCGATTGCATCTGGTTACGATAACAGTCAAATAAACACAGAAGTACATGTAGATCAGCATGGTTTGACTACTGTATTAGGAAACAATCAAGAGTTTAGAATCTTACTAGTAAATGACGGCGGTATGTATAGTACCTCTTTCAAACAAGATCCTGGTGTTAACCAAGGAGATTGGTCCGGTGATGCTGTTGGTAAAAATAGTACACAATTTTATGGTGCAACAAAACAAAACGGTAAAGATAATTATTTGGCAGGTGCACAAGATAATGGTTCTTGGATTTCACGGGGCAATGATTCTGACAAATCAAAAACCTATGCTTTTGTTTATGGAGGAGACGGGTATGAAGCATTATGGCACTTTACGAAGCCAGGAGATTTTTTGGTAACTTCTCAATACGGGCGGGTAGGAAGGTATCTAAATAATATATATGCGGGTGACGCAAATATTGCTGACTCTGGTAACAGTTCAATTGCTCCTTTTTATTCAAAAATATCGAATGCAGATAACAATCCAGATGCTGTATTTACAATAACAAACAGAGGTGTTTGGAGATCAACAGATTTTGGTGAAAATTGGGCTTTAGTTTCGCTTCCTTCGAGTTTTGGAGCAAGTAATAATAGCGCTTTGAATGTAGAGGTTTCCACAGCAGATCCAAATGTTGTTTGGGCTGGTGGTGCAATGAGAGAAAATAGATCTAATTTATTACAAGTGTCAGAAGACAACGGGCAAACTTACACAGCAACAAATGCTTATAGTAGTCCTAAAAATAATCATAGTTATAACATAAGTGGTATCGGAACCTCTTTGATAGAGAGAAAAAGAGCGTATGTACTATTTTCATCACAGGGAGCTGCTAAAGTTTTAAAAACAGAAGATTTAGGAAATTCTTGGACTAATATTTCAGGCGAAGCATTCTCTAAACTACCAGATGTTGCCGTTCATTCTATCATAGAAATGCCTTTTGATAAAAATATTTTATGGGCGGGTACAGATATTGGAATCTTTGAAACTACAGATGGTGGAAATAGTTGGAGCATGTTAAATGGTTTTATACCAGTAGCAGTTTACGATATGAAGATTGTGAATAATCAAGTAGTAATTGCTACCTATGGTAGAGGTATTTGGACTGCCACATTGAGCGAGTTAGATTCATATACTATGGCTCCATATTTAATTTTACCTACAGTTTCTGCCGCTCAAAAAGAAATTGAAAGTTCAAAAACAATTGTGAAGTATAACGTTACGGGCGATGAAGTAAACAGAGTTAAAATTTTTATTGATGATGAAGAGCAAGCTGAAATAGCAAAAAATTTCGATACTGGTGTTATCTACCAATATGAAACAATAACTTTACAAGAAGGATCTCATAAATTAGGAGTTCAGTTATTTGATGATGTAAATAATAATCAAACTATGATTCAAGAATATAAGTTTGATATAATTGATTTTGAAAATCCGTCTGAAAGTGTTGGAATTGATGAATTTAAAGCATCAGATGTTTACATTTATAATAATGATTTTAAAATTGATGATATAAATGGAGCAGTTTCTAGTGTGGTTTTGAATAATTCAGAGCATCCTTATCAAAATCAAACAAGTTATGTAAATATTCTTAAGAAACCATTGATCATAACGCAAGAAAATAGAAGTTTCACTTATGAAGATGTTGTAGTTGTAGAGCCATATTCGACTAATTTAGAAGATTTAAATAGTTTTTATGATTATGTTATTATAGATGCTTCTACTGACTTACAGACATGGAAAACTTTAGATAAATATGATTCTAGAAGATTTACAGAGTGGATAGATGAATATAACAAAGGTCCTTCTGCTTCAGTATCAGACAACTTATTTAAATCGCAAACTATAGTTTTAACAGATAAAGGGTTTTCTATTGGGGATACAATTGTAATTAGATTTAGTTTGATTTCAGATCCTTTCGAAAACTCTTTTGGTTGGGCCATAAAATCTATTGAAGGTGCTGTAGCTTCGATAGATGATGTGATGAATGAGGTAAAATTATTTTCGGTTTATCCAACAGTTTCAGAAGGAAACTTTACTGTTTTTGCTAAAAATACTTTAGGAAAATCAAAACTTCAATTAATTGATGTTACTGGTAAAACAGTGTATTCTAAAAATTTAAATTTTAATAATAATCAAAAGCATAAAGTTTCTGTAAATTTAAGCTCAGGAGTATATTTTGTTGAATTAATTGGAGAAAATAACAAAAGAGCTTCCAGTAAATTAATCATTGAGCAATAAATTAATTTTGCACATTTAAACGATGCTTTTTAAGTCTTTTTTTAACAAATAAAATTTTACAGTTAATTTAAAATTCATTTTTACGATTTAGTTTTACCTTTGTTCGAACTTAAAACAAAAATATTGAATAAAATTATAGCAATTTTATTACTGATTTTTATGGCCTTAACACTGTTTTCTTGCAAATCAAAAGAGATGGTGAATAATACGAAAAAATCTAATCTGACTTTTCAAAACAACATCATAGAAAATAAATCTTATAATCAAGATAAAACGATGTTATTGGTTACAAGTTATAAAGGGGATATGCAACCAAGAAGAACCATTAATTATAAAGTTTTAAACAGTAAGTCAAAAAAAATATTAAAAGAAGGTATCTTCATTGGCATGAAGTTAGAATGGTTTGCCTTGAATCAATTAAAAGGATACCTATATATTGGTATGACCCAAAAAGAAAGTGATGAGGTTTTGCAAAACAAAAATATTTTAATAATTGATATAAAATAAAATTATATTATTAAATTTTTAACGAATTAGATCATTAGAACATGAATTTGTCAGTATTCCTTTGCTATAAAATATTTAAAACAACTAATAAAAAAAGATTATTATTAGTCTTTATATTGTCTTTTTCTTTAATAAGTTTTGGGCAAAATTATAAGGATGTAATACAAAATTATCTTTCTACGAATTTAGAAAAGTTTGACTTATTAGAAGCTGATTTAGCAGAATGGAAGATAACAAATGAAGTAGATTCTAAACAAACCAATGTAAGACATGTATATATACAACAGTTGCATAAAGGAATTCCTGTTTATAATGCAGTTTCAAACCTTACACTAAAAGATAATAAAGTAATTTTTTCGGGCAATTCTTTTGTTAGGGATCTTTCTTCAAAAATTAACACTTTTCTGCCTTTTTTTAAGGCTAAAAACGCTATTGCTCAAGTTGCAGAACAGCTCAAATTAGGAACTACCAAAGCCATTAAACTAAAGGAAGAAAAAGGAACTAATAATTTTGTGTTTTCAAAAAGCGGCATATCTCAAGAGAATATTTCAATAGAGCTGGTATATCAGCCATTAGATGACGGATCTGTAAAATTATCTTGGTTATTAAATATACAACAATTAGATGGTATTCATTGGTGGAACATTAGAGTTGATGCAACTACAGGTATAATATTACAAAAAAACGATTGGGGGGTAAATTGTACATATGATACAGAAACAGATACACACTCTCATGCTGCAACGATTAAAAAAGAAAAGAAACAAAGCCCTTTAATTTTAATAAAAAAAAAAGAAAATATTTTTGAAGTAGCGCAATATAATGTTTTTGGCATACCTGTAGAAAGTCCTAATCACGGATTTAGAAGCATAGTCGCAACCCCTTATAGCACTATTGCTTCTCCGTTTGGATGGCACGATACAAATGGGGTTTCTGGTGCAGAATTCACAATTACTAGAGGTAACAATGTATATGCGCATTTAGATGATTCAGGAAATAATATCTTTGGGTATTCGCCAGAGGGAGGTCCTCAATTAAATTTTAATTTCCCTTTAGATAGGGTGAATAAAACAGCAAATACTTACAGAGATGCCTCTGTAACAAATCTGTTTTACATGAGCAATATAATGCATGATATTTGGTATCAATATGGTTTTGATGAAGCTTCTGGGAACTTTCAAGTAAATAATTATCAAAAAGGAGGAACTGGAGGAGATGAAGTTTTTGCTGACGGACAAGACGGAAGTGGAAGGAATAATGCAAATTTTGGAACGCCGCCAGATGGACAAAATCCAAGAATGCAAATGTTTCTTTGGGATGATGTATTGGCAACAATTAATGGAGGCGCTTTAGCAGGAACATACACTGCTACAACAACAAGATTTACAGATACTGGAGAACAAGATGGAGATTCAACAGGTGCTCCTTTAAGTGAAAACCCCATAACTGCAGACTTATTTTTGATGGATGATGGTTCAGATACTCCAACAGAGGCATGTACGTTAGGCGTTTTTTCTGGTTTAGAAGGTAAAATCGCTGTGATAAGAAGAGGGAACTGTAATTTTACAAATAAAATACAAGTTGCTCAAGATTCTGGAGCTGTTGGAGTTCTCATGGTAAATAACCAAGCCGGCCTTGTTACAATGTCAGGAGCAACAACTACGATCAACATTCCTGCAGTTTTGATTACACAAGCAGTTGGGGAAGAGGTTATAACAGCTTTGCAAAATGGAGAAATTATAAGCACAACGCTAGTAAATTATGGTCTAGATGGGAGTTTTGATAACGCAATTATTGCCCACGAATATGGTCACGGAATTTCTAATAGACTTTTAGGTGGCTCTGATAACGTAAACTGTTTAAATAACGAGGAGCAGCTGGGAGAAGGTTGGTCTGATTATTTTGGGTTGGTCATTACCGTGAAATCTGGAGATACAGGAACAACCTTAAGAGGTATCGGTACTTTTCCGAGCGCTGAACCGATTACAGGAAACGGAATTAGACGATATCCTTATACGACAGATATGGCAGTAAATCCTTTTAGTTTTATAGATGTTAAAGATCAGGCATTAGCAGATGGAGATGTTTCTGTGCACGGTGTAGGTTCTATTTGGGCAACCATGTTATGGGATTTACATTGGAAAATGATTAGTTTGTATGGCTTTGATTCAGATATATATAATGGCATAGGAGGTAATAATATGACAATGCAATTAGTTATATCAGGGTTAAAACTTACACCTTGTAGTTCTGGATTTGTGGAGGCAAGAGATGCTATTTTGGCAGCTGATATGTTACTATATGAAGGAGTTAATCAGTGTGCTATTTGGGAAGTTTTTGCAAGAAGAGGTTTGGGCTTTAGCGCGGACTCCGGTGATGCTGATTCTTTTATAGACCAAACAGAAGGTTTTGATATGCCGCCAGAAAATGTTTTATCAGCCGCGAGCTGCAATAGCGCGTTAAATGTTAAAGATGCGCCTCTAAAAATGTTTACAGTGTATCCAAATCCAGCAAGAACATCCGTTAGGATTTCTATAATTAATGAAGTTAAAAATGCAACTATTGCTATCTACGACATCAACGGGAGACAAGTATATGCTAAAAAATTAGACTTAAAAGGAATTGTAACGATAAATACACAGAATTTAAGTGCAGGAATTTATATTTTAAAAATTAATAACCAGCTAATTAGTGATAGCCAAAAAATAATAATTAATTAATTATTTTGATACTTCTTTTCATAAAAGGCGCTTTTTTAAAGCATATTTTTTAGTTTATATTCTTAAAAATTGCCGCTAAAGAGCGAGCGTCTAAACCAACTTTCCTGTGCAGTTCTAAAATATTTCCATGCTCAATAAATGTATCAAGAACCCCTAAGGTTTTAATCTTATTTGTATAATCATTGTTGGATGCAAACTCTAAAATTGCGGAACCAAACCCACCTTTAATAGTTCCATCTTCGATGGTGATTATAGATGGATGTTCTTCAAAAATTTGATGTAATAATTTTTCGTCTAAAGGTTTTACAAAACGCATATCAAAATGTGCAATTTCATTACCTTTTTCTGATAAATGAATCGCTTCAGATATATTATCTGCAATCGTTCCAATAGATAAAACAGCAATTTTGTTTCCTTCTTTTAAACAAACTCCTTTACCGATCTCTATACATGTAAATGGTTGCTGCCAATTTATGATTTTTCCATTTCCTCTAGGGTATCTTATTGCAATCGGATTTTTTAAACCCTGCTGTGCGGTATATAAAATATTGCGCAATTCAATTTCATTTCTTGGTGCAAAAATGATTAAATTAGGAATACATCTTAAGAAAGCGATATCAAAAACACCATGATGTGTTGCGCCATCTTCACCCACTAAACCAGCTCGATCTAAACAAAAAATAACGGGTAGATTCTGCAAAGCAACGTCGTGAATAACTTGATCATACGCACGTTGTAAAAACGTTGAATAAATATTACAAAACGGAATTAATCCTTCTGAAGCCATACCAGCAGCAAGAGTCACAGCGTGTTGTTCTGCAATGCCAACATCAAAAGTTCTTTTCGGGAATTCTTGCATCATCAATTTAAGAGAACTACCCGTTAACATTGCTGGTGTTATGCCTACAATTTTATTGTTTATTTTGGCAAGTTCTACGATGGTTTCTCCAAAAACATTTTGATATTTGGTAAACGAACTTTTATCTTTTTTAACTCTTTCACCTGTAATTTTATCAAATTTACCGGGTGCATGATAGGTTATTTGATCTTCTTCTGCTTTTTTTAACCCTTTGCCTTTGGTCGTTATAATATGTAAAAATTTAGGACCTTTTACAGATTTTAATCGTTCTAATTCAGTGATTAGTTTTGGTAAATCATGACCATTAATCGGACCCGAGTAATCAAAATTTAAAGCCTTAATGATATTGTTTTGAGTCGCAAGTTTTCTGTCGCTTTTTACTTTGGTTAAGTACTCTTTTAAAGCACCTACCGAAGGATCAATACCAATAGCATTATCATTTAAAATAATTAATAAATTAGCATTAGAAACGCCTGCGTGATTTAAAGCTTCAAATGCCATACCACTCGCAATAGAAGCATCACCAATAACAGCAATATGATGTTTGTTAATTTCACCTTTTAAATTAGAGGCAATGGCCATTCCTAAAGCTGCAGAAATAGATGTTGAGGAATGTCCAACGCCAAAAGCATCAAATTCACTTTCTTTTCTTGAAGGGAAACCCGAAATACCACCAAATTGCCGATTGGTATGAAAGATTTCTTTTCTTCCCGTTAAAATTTTATGACCATAGGCCTGATGCCCAACATCCCAAACTAACAAATCATTCGGGGTGTCAAATAAATAATGAAGCGCAACTGTTAATTCTACCACACCTAAACTTGCCCCTAAATGCCCTTCTTTTGTGGCTACAATATCAATAATAAACGTGCGTAATTCTTGCGCTAATTGCGGTAATTGTTCAGGATTTAATTTTCTTAAATCAGATGGATCAGAAATGTGCTTTAACAAGTTTTTCATTCGATTACAAAAGTACGATATACATTTTTGTGTCCGCAAAAAATGCCGGTTAGAAATGTAAATCTATCGTGAAATAATTACTGTAAATTTACAGTATTAAAATATACGATATGATACTACCTTTTGATGATACTTATTTTATGAAAAAAGCCTTTCAAGAAGCAGAAATAGCCTTTGAGAAAGGAGAAATTCCTGTGGGTGCTGTCATTGTTTTTAAAAATCAAATTATTGCAAGAGCACATAACTTAACGGAGACCTTAAATGATGTTACTGCGCATGCAGAAATGCAAGCTTTTACGGCTGCCGCAGATTTTTTAGGAGGTAAGTATCTTAAAGAGTGTGTTTTATATGTTACATTAGAGCCTTGCCAAATGTGTGCAGGTGCAAGTTATTGGACACAGATTGATAAAATTGTTTTTGGAGCTTCTGAACCTAAAAGAGGTTTTCTCAATTTAAAAACAACATTACACCCCAAAACAACAGTTGTTACCGGAGTTTTAGAAAATGAATGTTCACTGCTATTAAAAAGATTTTTCTTTGAAAAAAGGAATTTGAATTAATCATGAACTGTTAAAATTTTAACAAACTCTTCTTAAAAAATTTGTAATGTAAATTGTTTTAAAGAACTTGAGCCTAATTTCAAACTTAATCAACTTCTACATATGAAAAATATCATCTTGTGTTTTGCGATGATTTTTACTGCATCAGTAATTTTTGCGCAAGAAACTCCAAAACCAAATTACAGACAAGCTGCTAAATATTCTCCAAAAAATTTAGCTAAAATGGTCCACTCCACAGGTGTGAGCCCGCATTGGTTAAAAAAAGGAAACCGTTTTTGGTATTCTTACAAAACTTCTGAAGGCTCGAATCATTATTTGGTAGATGTAGATAAAAAATCTAAAAAGCAACTTTTTGATAATGTAAAAATGGCAAAGTGGTTAACACAAATCACCAAAGATCCTTATGATGCTCAACATTTGCCACGTTTTAGCATTAAGTTTAACAAAGCAGAAAATACGATTCGTTTTAGAGTGACATCAACAGAAGAGGTGGAGGTTACCGGGGAGAATAAAAAAGAAACAAAGGAAGAAACTGAAAAAGATTCTACAGCAACCAAAAAGTCAAAAAAGTCAAAAAAGCCAAAAATGGAGAAAAAAACCTACCATTTAGAATATGCGTTAGGTGGTACTGGTTTAAAAATTATCGACACAAAAAAACAGGAAAAAAAGCCGTGGGAAAAATGGGCAAATATTGCTCCAGACAGTTCTATTGTTTTGTACGGAAAGAATCATAACATGTATTGGATGGACAAAATAAATTTTAAAAAATTTATTAAAGATGAAAAAGACAGTACCGTTATAGAAAATAAATGGACGAATGATGGTGAAGAAAATTATGGCTATGGAGGAGGAAACAGAGGGCAAGATAATGTTGATGTAGAAAAAAACAAAGACAAAAGAAAAGGAGTTTGGGGAACTTGGTCTCATGATTCTAAAAAGTTTGTCTTTCAGAAATCTGACTCAAGACATATCAAGGATTTATGGATAATTAATTCTACAGGAAAAAAAAGACCTACTTTAGAAACGTACAAGTATCACATGCCTGGAGAACAAGAATTTTATAAATCTGAATTGATGATTTTTGATATTCCCACTAAAAGTCATGTGATGGTTCCTTTAGATACCGTTAAACAACAAAGTATTTCCGTTTATAGAGCGCCAAGAAAACAATCTCAAAGAGATGACGATTTCACACCTTCTTTACTCTTATCAAAAAAAGGGAAAATATATTTTAGTAGTATTTCTAGAGATCGTAAAAAATTCGATATTCATGTGGCAGACATCAATACTGGGGAATATAAAACATTAATTGAAGAACGGTTTAACACCTATATAGAATCTAGACCTTTAATTTTATTTAATAATGAAACAGAAATGTTGCATTGGGCTGAACGAGATGGTTGGGCGCATTTTTACTTATACGATGCTGATGGAAATTTAAAAAATCAAATTACAGAGGGCGATTATCATGTAGATGGTTTTGCAGGGTTAGATGAGAAAAGTAGAACGCTTTTTTTTACAGCAAATGGCGTAAATAAAGAACAAGATCCTTATTATTTACATACTTATAGAATTAGTTTAAATGGAAGTGGAATGCGCACTTTAGATGCTGGAAATTTTACAGCAAGTTCTTCTATGGCTGACTCTAATCAATATTTTGTGAGCAATTATTCTCGTGTAAACACAGTTCCAAAATCGGAAGTAAGAGATGCAAGCGGAAAGAAAGTGATGAATTTAGAAACGGCTGATTTATCACAATTAATGGCTTCTGGCTATCAATTCCCAGAAACTTTTAAGGTAAAAGCAGATGACGGAATTACAGATATTTATGGAGTGATGTACAAGCCTTTTGATATGGATTCAACGAAAGTATATCCGCTTTTAGAATATGTGTATCCCGGACCACAAACGGAAGCTGTAAACAAATCTTTTTCATACAGAATGGATCGTTTAGATAGAATGGCACAAGTTGGTTTTGTCGTAATTACTTTAGGAAATAGAGGAGGTCATCCAGACAGATCTAAATGGTATCATAATTACGGGTATGGAAATTTACGTGATTATGGTTTGGCTGATAAAAAATATGTTGCTCAACAATTAGCGAACAAACATACATTTATTGATATTGAAAAAGTAGGAATTTACGGCCATTCTGGTGGTGGCGTTATGTCTACAGCAGCAATGTTAGTATATCCAGATTTCTTTAAAGCGGCAGTTTCATCCGCATGAAATCATGATAATAATGTGTACAACTCTTGGTGGAGTGAAACGCATCATGGTGTAAAAGAGGAAATTGATGCGAAAGGGAAACTTTCTCATCAATATAAAATCGATGATAATCAATCTTTGGCAAAAAATCTAAAAGGACATTTAATGTTGATTCATGGAGATATGGATAATAACGTAAATCCTGCAGGAACTATTAGAATGGCAAACGAATTGATTAAAGCACATAAACGTTTTAAATTTATGGTGATGCCCGGGGAAAGACATGGTTTTGGCAGTAAGACTGAATATTCTTTCTGGTTAAAAGCAGATCATTTTAGTAAATATTTGCTAGGTGAAGAAAATATGGATGTAGATTTTATGTTCATGAATTTAAATCAACCGATGAATAAATAGTAAAATCTATTTTTGTCTGTTCAAGCCCAGTCGAGAACTAAAAAGTTAAAAACTCCGAATT
>JAWUYT010000012.1:0-10769 GCA_034110665.1 Polaribacter sp. | reverse complement strand
TTCTTCGTTTTGAAAGTCAAGTTCTATGTTGGCGATGGCGAGTTCATTTGCTTTTTTTTCTTTTTCCTCGTTGGCAAGAATTAATTCATTCGCTCGTTTATCTTTTTCCTCGTTTTGGTAAGTAAGTTCTTTATTAGCAAGAACTAATTCTTGTGCTCTTTTTTCTTTTTCATTGTTTTGAAACGCAAGTTCTTCATTGGCAAGAATTAGTTCATCTGCTCTTTTTTCTTTTTCTTCGCTTTGAAAGTCAATTTCTTTATTGGCAAGATCTAATTCATTTGCTCTCTTTCCTTTTTCTGAATTTTGAAAAGTAAGTTCTGTAACATCTCTTCCTATTGCTAAAACACCGATTGTTTTTCCTTGAAAATCAAGATGCCTACTAGAGTTAAATGATATTATTTTACGTTCACCATTTTTGTTAAACAGCTTAAGGTGATAGTTGGCCGTTTCTATACCCAGTAAAGCATCGTTTAATACCTGCTTTAATCCTTCTTGGTGCTCTTTATGGATATAGGATAGTACTAGGTTTTTGCCGATTACTTCCTCTTTCTTAAATCCAGTAATTCTTTCAGAAGCTTTATTCCATTTATTAATAAGTCCTCTATGATCGATGCCAAAAATAGGTGCATTAGCACCTTTAATAAGCTGTTTTAATTCTGCTGTAACAGATTCTGATAGTGCAAGTCGTTTATCCATTTCTTGCAATTTTTGTGACGAACTAGATAGTTCTACATTTTTCTCTGCAGTTGCGCGATCGGCCTCTTTTTTTGCTTCTTTTTGCTTTCTTAAGGCCTCTTTGAGTGATTCCATCTTTAAAACGTTATTAAATTTTATGAATTCTTACTATGACTTTTTTACTCATCAATTTTGAGCTTATATTCACCAATTATTTGTTGAACTATTTTTAAATTAAACTCATTTTAAACCAAGTTTAAAACCTGAATAGACATTACCCCCTCTTATAAATGATAAATTAATAACAGACACATTTTGGGATAATAATTAACAGCAAATTTTTAAATAAAAATAAATAAATTAGGTTTTGTTGACAATAAGTTAAAGATAACCTATTTATTGGTTTGGAAATTTTTTTTTTTAGTAAAGTTAGAAAACTATATATTTTAATAATAATCGCGTAATTTTTTTTTTTTGAACAAAAGCAATAAGGTAAATGCTTATTTAACGAAAAAACCACTCAAAAAGAGTGGTTTTTAAACAATTTAAAAAGAATTAAAATTATTTAGCATCTTGCTCTAACAAATCAAAGAATTCATTTAATTTAGGCATAATGATTATTTTTGTTCTTCTATTTTTAGACTTATTTTCAGCAGTATCATTTGGTGCTAATGGAATGTATTGACTTCTACCAGCCGCAATTAGTCTATGTGGCTTTACCTCATACTTGTATTGTAAAATTCTAGTAATCGAAGTTGCTCTTAAAGCGGATAAATCCCAGTTATCTTGAATTATACTTCTCTTAATTGGTGTGGTATCTGTATGACCTTCGATCATCACATCCATTTTAGGTTGGTCATTAATTATTTTGGCAATTTTTTCTAAAACAGTATATGCTTTATCAGTTACATTATAACTACCACTTTTAAATAATAATTTGTCAGAAATAGAGATAAAAACAACTGTTTTTTCAACATTAATTTCAATGTCTTCATCTTGAATTCCATCTGTTAAATTTTTTGTTAAGTGATATTTTAACGCAAGATTAATAGAATCTTTTTGAGTCATTGCTTCTCGAATACCATTAATAAATTTGTCTTTTTCGCTTAATTGCGAAATTACATTTTTAATGTTGTTAGAAGAAGATTGTGTTAAAACGGTTAAGTTTTCAACTTGTTTCAAAGCTGTTTTTTTATCATCTTTTAAGTTTTTAACCTGATCGGTAAGCGTAAGTACTTGCGTCTCTTTTTTGGCTTTTTCAATTAAATGTTTTTGTAAGGTTGTTTCGACTTTCAATAATTCATCTTTTGTTTCAGCATGTGTAGTTTCTAAAGCAACAAATTGTTTTTTAGAAACACACGAACTTATTAAAATTAAAGATAGCACTAAAGCGGTTGATATTTTTTTCATTTTTTCAAAATTAAATTTACTTCACAAATTTAACAAAATCATTAGATATTAAGCAGTCGAAACAAGATTTTGTGAAAAATTTATGTGCTATTTTTGTTTTAAATGAAAAAATATATGAAAATAACTAAAATAGTGCTGTTTTTCACCACTTTAACAATTTTTATAGCCTGCAAGAATGATGTAAAAAGTCAAGACTTTATTTTAAAGGGAGCTGTATTTGGAACAACTTATAAAATCACCTATTTAAATGCCAAAAGTAACTATCAAAAATCACTAGATAGTTTATTTTTGATTATTAATAATTCAGTATCTACTTATATTCCAACTTCAGATATTTCAAAAGTGAATCGTGGAGAAAGCACTGTTATTATTGATGCTATTTTTACGGAAGTATTTCAAAAATCAAAAAAGATTCATGAAGAAACAAACGGTTTTTTCGATCCTACAGTGGGTAATTTAGTGAATGCCTATGGTTTTGGACCCGAAAGAGAAAAAATGAATCTTACGGCAGGTACAATTAATGAATATATGCAATTTGTTGGTTTAGATAAAGTAAGGTTGATAGGAGGTCAGCTTATGAAAACCCACCCTAAAGTATATTTAGATTTTAATTCTATTGCGAAAGGTTTCGCAATTGATGTTGTTGCTCGTTTTTTTAATGAAAAAAACATCGAGAATTACTTGATTGAAATTGGCGGAGAAATACGTGCGAAAGGAACAAAATCCAATGATAAACCATGGATTGTTAAACTAGTGGATCCCATAAAAGCTGAAGAAAATGAAGGTTTTAAGGTAATTAATCTTTCAGATAAATCTATGGCAACTTCAGGTAACTACAGAAAATACAGGATTCTTGATAATGGTACAAAGTATGTACATACCATCAATCCAAAAACAGGTTTCGCAACAGAAAGTAACTTATTGAGTGTTTCTGTAATTGCAAGCATAGATTGTGCAGATGTAGACGCGTATGCAACAGCATTTATGGCTATGGGTTTAGAGAAAACGAAAGAATTTTTAGAGAAAAACTCTGAATTAGAGGTAATCCTTTTGTTTTCGGATGCTGATGGAGATATTAAAGAGTATACGAACTACAGATACAAATAGAAATTTTTAGGCGATTGCAAAGAAATAGTCATCTTATTTGATTTTGCAAGATTATCTGAAACAATAAATATATAATCAAATATAAATTGGTGTAAAAATGCTATCCTGTTTGGAGTTATTGAGGTAGAGGTGTTTATCCTTCGTCTGAAGTTGAATATTAACTATTTTTCATTTTTGCTAAACGGTAGCTTGTTGTTTAGAGGTTCGGGTGATCAAACTATTTGGAATTTCTATAAGAATACTTTTCAAGCAATAAAAGATTCTAAATTATTCTAGATAAATCAAAAAGGAGCGCAACTAAATGAAGTAAAAGATTACTCATGTAATTTTAAATTTGAGAACGGTCGTTCTCAAATTTAAAATAAGGAATAGTTACGTTTCAGGAATCAAAATAAATTTAGTTTTGCTTGGTTTTAATCCCTATTTAGCTTACAATCTGTATCCAGTAAACAACATTTTTCCTCTGAAATTTCGCGTTTTTAGAAGGATCAAAAAAATAACGTTTTTACATATTTTAGTGTTTTTTACCAAAAGGTTGAGTCTTAATTTTTCTTACATTTGTGCTTAAAAATTAAATAGTAGTAAATACAACTATGAAAAAATTTTTAATTACAATTATTTTCATTCTGACGTATTCAATAGTTCAAGCGCAATCTAATAGAGCTCTTGTGAATCGCTATATAACAAAGGCTTATAAGGTAATAGAAAAAAGCATAGATTTTGAACAAGCTCTTTTTTTGTTCGAGAAAGCAGTCAAGTTACAGGGTGTGAGGGTAAGTAGAGAAATGGCTACGCTGGGTGCGTCGATTTACTTTGAGGTGCATCATAAAAGACCCACATTAGCAGAACAATTGAGGTTTTTAGAAAAGGCTAAATATTATTCTTTAAGATATTTTGATTTGGCTAAAAACAAATCTTCCGTTGAATATTCGAATAATAAAGAAATTTGTGAGCTAATATCCTATAACATGGGGTATTTAAAAAGTAAAATAATTAGACAAAAAGAGCTTAAAAGAATAGATTCTTTAAAAACTATTTGGAAAAGTAAAGCTCTCCTTTTAGCGATAAAGGCGGATAACCTTTATAAATTTAATAAATATGGAATTGCTGTTTATGAGAATAATGGGTTTTTTGGAATTATGACAGATATCGGAGAAGTACTTTTACAAGCTGATAAATACAGAAATTTTTTAAGTTTTGATGGATTTATAATTCTTAAAAATCAAAAAGTGAATCCTTCTAAAATTTATGCTTACAATTCAAAAGACAAAACAGGTTTTCAGCTCCCTAAAATTTCAGACTTCAATGTACGCTCTACTCATTTTGGAAACGTAATGTTACCAAGAGGTAATGGACGAATTGTAACATATCCTAATCATTCTGCGATGCCTCTTGTATATGATTTGAATGTAAGGAAATATGTTAGAGTTGCAAATCAAATAGAATTGTTAAAAAAATTAAAGAAATCAGATATTATAGATAGGTATAACAAAAAAGGAAACGTTAAAATTAATAAAGTTTGGTATAATTTTGGAGGACATTTAGGCGGTGGTATGCACCCAATTTATAGTGAGGAGTCTTCTGTGTTAAAAGGATTTTTATGTTCTGTCGTTGGTAATTTTTTAAATACAAATTCAGATTATCAATTTATTGGCACATTTTATAAGGGTAAATTTGAAGCCATTAAACGTGGTAAGACTTTTTGGATTAATAGAAACGGAGCAGAAGTTAGCAAAGCAAAAGATGAAGCTGATAACTATTTAGGAAAATCTAGAATAGTGAAATTAGAAAACGGATTTTACAGAATAATAAGAGGTGACATGATTGTTTTAGGGAAAGAAAAATTAGAAAAAATGCCAATTTTCTTAAGAAAATTCTCAAAAAATTAAGGATTATTTTTTATAACAAACAGGAAGTATTTCTCCTTTCATCAAACAAAATCTTTCTAGTTTTTCTGGAGCGATTTTTTTTGTATACTCAATCTCATCAACTTTAAAACCCACGGAACGCAACTTATCAAAATAATCTAAACCATACACTCTCACATGATCATATTGTCCAAATATCTTTGCGCGTTCTTTTTTATCTGTGATAGCATTGTCTTCAAAAGTTGTTTTTCTTGAGATATCCTGTGGAATTTGGAAAATACCAAACCCGCCTTTTTTTAGTACTCTAAACAACTCTTGCATTGCTTTTGTGTCATCCGTAATATGCTCTAAAACATGGTTGCAAAAAACTACATCAAAAGAATTATCATCAAAAGGTAAATCACAAATATCTGCTTTTACATCTGCAATTGGAGACTCTAAATCTGAAGTAATATATTCTAAATTTTGCTGTTTTTTAAAGATGTCTAAAAAACATTGTTCAGGCGCAATATGCAATGTTTTTAGTTTTTTCGTTGCTGTAAAAAAATCGGTTTCATCTCTTAAAAACAACCACATTAGTCGGTGCCTTTCTAATGATAACGTTGATGGAGAAAGTGCATTTTCACGTTGTTTTCCATACCCATAAGGTAAAAATTTACGAAAAGATTTGCCGTCTATTGGATCTGTGAATTTATTGCCTTTTAAAGATAGTGCGATTATTGGACGCACAAAATAGCTTACTCTTATTAATAAAGTTCTTGGTATGGTGTTTAGGATGGATTTAAATACAGACATTGTCGTTTCGTGGAGTTGCACAGAGTTTTTTCACAGAGATTTTTAGAGACTTTTTAAATACTTCAATGAGTTTTTTATTCGCAGAGAAGAAGTAGTAAGTTTAATAGGTTTTTATAAATCTTTTAATTCCATTTTTTAATAATTTTGTATTAAAATTAATTTGCAAGCCTAAAGGGTAATTACCTAATTTTATATGGGTTAAAATCTGTGCTGAATGAACCACGTAAATTTTTTAACAGTTTTCAATTCTAAAACAATTTTATTTTCTACTAGTAAAATAATTCTATAACCTTGATTTAATTTTATTTCTTTGTAAACGATTGGGAAATCTATTTCTTTTGCTACTTTTAAGCCAATAGATTTTAATTCAGTAAACATTCTTGATAACCAGATTATGACAAACCATGGCCGAAAGCGCGGTGAAGTTATATAGCGGCACCAATTATTTTTTCTATGATTTTGTTATCTTTCGTAATTTACCATTCAGTTTTAATAGTGAATCATAAAATTAAATTATTTTGAGAAATAAAAAATAACTTTGTGAAACACTTATCACGCATTCTAAATAATAAACCCTGCGAATCTCTGCGTTATAATTCACCAACAAAAAGCATAATTATCACGTAAAACTCTTTTTGGAACTCTTTAGTGTGTTAATTCTTCTAGAATACCTCTGCGAATCTCTGAATAATAATCAACCTACTGTCTAAACTCATCCTCTTCAATCGTAACAATTCCTAAAGCCTCATTTATATATTTAAAAGTAGAAAGGAGCTCGGGTTTTCCGTTAACAATCGCAACATCGTGCTCAAAATGGGCAGAAGGCTTATTATCTAACGTTGTAATCGTCCAACCATCAGAATGTTGTCTTATTTTGTGAGTTCCCATATTTATCATAGGTTCAATGGCTACAACCATCCCTTCAGCAAACTTTTTTCCTCTTCCTCTTTTTCCATAATTTGGCATTTCTGGATCTTCATGCATTTTACGTCCTAAACCGTGACCTACAAGCTCTCTTACCACACCATACCCATGTTTTTCTGTAAAATCCTGAATGGCAAAACCTACATCACCAACTCTATTGCCCGCTTTAAATTCACGGATGCCAACATATAAACTTTGTTTGGTAATTTCTAATAATGTTTTAGTTTCAGCATCAATTTCGCCAACAGCAAAAGTATAGGCATGATCACCATAAAATCCATTTTTTAAAGCACCACAATCTATAGAAATAATATCGCCTTCTTTTAAAGGTTCTTTGGTAGGAAAGCCATGAACAACTTGCGAGTTTGGACTCATACAAAGCGTGTTAGGGAAATCGTATAAGCCTAAAAACCCAGGAATTGCGCCTTCAGCTCTAATAAAATCTTCAGCAAGTTTATCTAAATATAAAGTAGTTACACCCGGTTTTACTTCTTTGGCAAGCATCCCTAATGTTTTAGAAACGATCAATGCACTTTCGCGCATGATTTCTATTTCTTCTTTGGTTTTAATTTTAATCATTTTCAAAAATTGAGCTGCAAAGTTACCATATTTATTAGGATTTAGTTCTTTGACTAAAAATAAAGAAAATCGAAATAAAGGACGAAATAATGAAAAAATTTAATGAATAAATTTTACAGATTTTACTAAACTCAAATGAAAAGCACCCAATTTTTCACCCTAATTAGTGAAATGGGTGTCTTTTTACATACTTTTATCATAAGAATGTTTGTAAGGTGCTCCGGTAACAATTTTAAGAATATCCTTTTCTAGCGTCTCTCTGGGGTATTCTACATAACGGCCAACTTCTTCACTATCTTTATAAAAGATAAAAGTAGGAACTCTAGATATAGTAAAGCCTTCTTGTAAGTTATCTGGTGTTTTTTTATTCTTATTTACAGCAATGAGTTCAAAATTATTTTGATTAAAACCAGTTTCATCCAAAATTTTAAAAAAACGAGGTGTTTCTCTTCTACTATCTCCGCACCAAGTCGCCATAAAGCCTTTAATGGTATAGCCTTTAAGCACATCGGTAAGTTTAGCAACAGTTTCTTTGTCGGTATTGTATTCTGAATACCTACTATTAAACCAATTTTTAAAAGAGTCGTCTGTAAAAGATTCTTTGTTGGCAACACCAATTAAATATCCGTCTTCATTTTTTTTAGCTGTAATTTTTCTGGGAAATTGTTTAACTTCTTTCTTTATTTCTTGTTTTATTTCTTGTTTTATTTCTTGTTTTGTTTCTGATGCCTTACTTTCTACTGCTACTTTTTTTGAGTTACAAGCAATAAAAAATACAATTGAGAAAAGAATTATAATATTTTTCATAGTTACAAAAGTGATTTTTGTGTCATTTCTTTTGGTTGTTCGACCCCGATAAGTTCTAGTATTGTTGGAGCTATATCCCCTAAAATACCACTTTTTATTGATTTTATTTGATGATCAATTAAAATAAAAGGAACAGGGTTTGTTGTGTGCGCTGTGTGAGGAGATCCATCAGGATTCATCATCGTTTCACAGTTACCGTGATCCGCAATTAACAAAATTGAATATCCATTTGCTAAACCAGTTTCTACAACTGATTTTGCACAGTTATCAACAGCTTCACAAGCTTTAATTGCTGCATCTAGCATTCCTGTATGACCAACCATATCTCCGTTTGCAAAATTTAAACAAACAAAATTGGCTTCTCCTTTTTTTAAATCTTCACATAAAGCATCCGTTAATTCGTAGGCAGACATTTCTGGTTTTAAATCGTAGGTCGCTACTTTTGGTGAGTTTCTTAAAATTCGAGATTCGCCTTCAAAAGGAGCTTCTTGTCCTCCAGAAAAGAAGAAAGTAACGTGAGGATATTTTTCTGTTTCCGCAATTCTAATTTGTTTTTTACCTGCTTTTGATAAAACTTCACCAAGTGTGTTTTTAATGTTATCGCTGTTATAAATAACATTGATTCCTTTAAAAGAAGCGTCATACAGCGTCATGGTTGTAAAATACAATTCTAATTTTTTCATCTTAAATTCAGGAAAATCATTTTGACTTAATGCGTTTGTTAATTCTCTTCCTCTATCTGTTCTGTAGTTGAAGAAGATTACAGCATCACCCTCTTTTATTTGTGCTTTTGGAGATCCATCTTCATTGGTAATAATGATTGGTTTCTGAAATTCATCTGTTATACCATTTTCATAATTTTTATTGATGGTAGCAATAATATTTGTAGTTTTTCTTCCTACACTGTTTACGATACCATCATAAGCTTCTTGAACCCGTTCCCATCTGTTATCTCTATCCATCGCATAGTAACGCCCAGTAACTGTGGCTAATTCACCGGTACTTTCTTTCATGTATTCTTGAATATCATTAATAAAAAAAGCACCTGATTTAGGGTCACAATCACGCCCATCGGTAAAGGCATGTAAAAACAGATTATCAATTTCTTGCTTTTTGGCAACGTCTAACAATCCTTTTATATGATTGATGTGCGCGTGAATACCGCCATTAGAAACTAAACCTAGTAAATGAACATTTTTGTTGTTTTCTTTGGCATATTTAAAAGTATCTAACAATACTTTTTCTTGTCCTAACGTTTTTTCTTTAACCGCTTTGTTAATTCTTGCTAAATTTTGATACACAATCCTGCCAGCACCTAAATTCATATGGCCAACTTCAGAATTCCCCATTTGCCCTTCTGGTAAACCAACATGTTCTCCGTCAGTTCTTAATTGTGCATTCGGATATTTATCATATAAGGAGTTGATAAAAGGAGTTTTAGCATTGTAAATGGCAGATACTTTTGGGTCTTGCGTAATGCCCCAACCATCTAAAATCATTAAGATAACTTTCTTGTTCATTCTTGTATTTTGTACCGTAAAAGTAAGAAATATTTTAAAGATATTTTTAAAATTTCACGAAACCGATAACGTAAATTGGGTTTGCTAATCTTTCTGAAATAAGATATAATTTTAACGTAAATTTTAATTTATGAGCCTGCATTATTTTTAATCGGACACTAAAGATTTGGAATACAAATACTTAATGTTAAAAGCCTGTTAAATAGGGTTTTTCGTGAAACGAAATACTTTTTATGCTGTCTATTCTATATAACAAACAATTTTATAAATTAAATTAAATTCAATCCATCATGAAAAAATTAATCTTACCAATGTTAGCATGCCTTTTAGCATTTTCAACAACTTTAAATGCTACATCAAAAAAAGTAGAAGGCACACAACTAACTTTTAAAGTCGTTGGTGTATATGAAGTAAATGCTTTTTGTAAATTAATACAAATGGGAAACTATGAGGCTGTTAAGGCGCTTATCGAATCTGGGGAAAATGTAAACAAAAAATCGAATGGTTTAACCCCTTTAATGTTTGCTGCAAGACATAATAAAGCAAAAATAGCGAAGCTTTTAATAAAAAGCGGAGCAAAATTAAAAACTAAATCTGATACAGGCAAGATGACGGCGCTTCAAATGGCTAAAAGATCTAAAGCAGTTGATGCTTTAAAAGTTATCAAGGAAGCTTTATAAGTATAATTATTTTGTAGGAAATATAAAAACTGTCTGAAAGGTCGGTTTTTTTTAGCTTCTTTCTGTTTTCTGACTGAAGTTTTTCTTCATATTTTTTTTAGATTGATGAAGTCTCGCGTTTTTATAAAAATGAACCAAGATATTTTACCTTTCTTAGATGTTTTATTTTTTTGAAAATAGAAATCGAAATCTTTTATTGTTTTTTAAACTAGAAATTATGTTTGATGTAAAACGTATAGCAGTAATCTTTAAATGCTGAATAGTAACGGATCAATAATTGTTATGAAGCATCATTTTTTTTTAGGAGTTGAATTTATTATGAAATCAATTTTTAACAAGAAAAGAGGAATAGATTTATTACAAAATTCGTAATTTTACACCGTAATTCCTATTAAATCTATAAT
>JAWUYT010000011.1:0-9054 GCA_034110665.1 Polaribacter sp. | reverse complement strand
TTGGCACTGCTTTTGAAGTATTAAGAAGTAGAATTGATAAATTTGGAGTTACACACCCGAACATACAAAGAATTGGAAAATCAGGTAGAATTCAAATTGAATTGCCAGGAGAAAGAGATATTGATCGCGTTATCAAGTTAATTACCAGTAAAGCTGAATTACAGTTTTGGGAAGTACACACAAATGCAGAGGTTCAAAACTTTTTCTTTGAAGCCAACGCTAAAGTTGCTTAATTATTAAAAGATGATTCTGTCGTAGAAAAAGATTCTATTAAATTAGATGACATCGATGCTTTATTAGGCGAAGAAACGGACTCTACGAAAGTTGAAAAGAATTTATTTACATATTTATTTCCTACTGTTGCGCAGTCTCAAGAGCAATTAAGTTCTTTAGTAGCGCAAGCAAGAGTATTAGACACTGCAACGGTAAATAATTTATTAAAGAAAAAAGAAGTAAGAGCTTTACTTCCTAAAGAATTAAAATATGTCAAATTTTTATGGGATTATAAATCTACAAAAGGAAGTAACGATAGTGCTTTAATAGGATTGTATGCTATAAAATCAAATAGAAATGATAAACCAACCATAGAAGGTGATGTTATTTTAGATGCGAGACAAGATTTTGACCAATTAAGCAAACCTGTTGTTAGTATGACCATGAATAGCTCGGGAACTAAACAATGGGCAAAAATGACTGCTGATAATGTAGGGAATTTTGTGGCTGTTGTATTAGATGATTATGTGTACACTGCACCTTCTGTAAACCAAGCTATTACTGGCGGTAACACTCAAATTTCAGGTGGAACAATGACGATTGAAGAAGCAGAAGATATCTCTACCGTTTTAAAAGCTGGTAAATTGCCGGCGGCGGCAAGTATTATTCAAATTGAAGTTGTAGGACCTTCTTTGGGTCAAGAAGCAATTGATGCTAGTTTCCTTTCTTTTGGATTAGCAATTCTATTGGTTTTACTTTGGATGATTCTATATTACGGTAAAGCAGGATTATATGCTGATATTGCACTAATAGTTAACATCTTATTTATATTCGGAATTTTAGCTTCTTTCAACGCAGTGCTAACCTTGCCAGGTATTGCTGGTATCATCTTAACGATTGGTATGTCTGTTGATGCAAATGTTATCATATTTGAAAGGATTAAAGAAGGATTATTTAAAAAGAAAGGTTTAAAACAATCTGCAGAAGAAGGTTTCTCTATAAAAGGAGCTTTGTCTGCAATTATTGATGCAAACATTACTACATTATTAACAGGTATTATACTATATGTTTTTGGAACAGGACCTATTAAAGGTTTCGCTTTAACCTTAATGATTGGTATTGCAACCTCACTTTTTACAGCTGTGTTTATTACACGTTTATTAATTGATAATGCTATGAATAAGGGCGTTAATTTGACCTTTAACACATCTATATCTAAAGGATGGTTCCAAAATATTAATGTTGAGTTCTTAAAGAAACGTAAAATTGCATACTTCGTTTCTGGCGCAATTATTATTGGGGGTCTTATTTCTATATTTACTTTAGGCTTAAAACAAGGTGTAGACTTTAAAGGAGGACGTTCTTATGTTGTTCGTTTTGATCAAAACATGAATGCCACAGAAGTTAAAGGAACACTAAAAGATGCATTTGGCTCCGCACCAGAAGTAAAAACATATGGTACAGATAATCAATTAAAGATAACAACAGCTTATAGGATTGATGATGAAGGACCAAGTGTAGACGAAAATGTTCAGAGTACTTTATTTACAGGGTTAAAATCATATTTAGGAGATACAACATACGAAAACTTTAAACCAGGTTTTGAAAAGCAAGGTGCAGGCGTTATGAGTTACATGAAAGTTTCTCCCACAATCGCAGATGATATTAAAACATCAGCTTTATATGCTGTTTTTGGTTCGTTGTTCGTAGTTTTCTTTTATATCTTATTAAGGTTTAGAAAAATATCTTTCTCTCTGGGAGCTGTAATTGCAGTTTTCCATGATGTATTAATTGTGTTAGCGATATTCTCTATTACGTATAGCTTTATGCCTTTTGATATGGAGATTGGTCAATCGTTTATTGCCGCCATCTTGACCGTCGTTGGTTATTCGCTGAATGATACCGTGGTAATATTTGATAGAATTAGAGAATTTGCAGGAATTCATACAAAATGGAAATATAGTGAAGTTGTAGACAAAGCCTTAAGTTCTACTTTAGGAAGAACTATAAATACTTCTTTCACCACATTATTAGTAATGTCAGCGATCTTCTTATTTGGTGGAGATTCGATTAAAGGATTTATGTTTGCATTAATTATTGGTGTGGCAGTAGGTACCTATTCATCATTATTTGTGGCAACACCAATTATGTATGATACTTCTAAAAAAGAAGAAAAGAGCGAGGAGTAATTTTACTTCAAGATACATTAAAACCGTTTTCTTTGTGCTGAACTTGTTTCATGTGTCCATAAAGAAAACGGTTTTTCCTATCCTGTAAGGCCTGTATTGAACTTGATTCAGTATCTTAAAAACCTTGTAGGTATTTATAAATAAGACCTTTATATTTGCGTACAGATAAAAAATCATTTCATAGCATTAGATACAAATAATGAGCATCATAAAACTTCACGATTTATACTTTAAACCTTTCATCAATAAGGATCAAATTTCTACGATTACGAAGCATTTGGCCGAACGCATAAAAGCAGATTTACCTAAAGATGAAGTGCCTATTTTTGTTGGTATTTTAAATGGATGCTTTTTATTTGCTGCCGATTTCATAAGAGAGTTTAAAGGCAATTGTGAAGTTTCCTTTGTGAAACTAGCTTCTTACCAAGGCACTTCTTCTACCGAAAAAATTAAACATTTAGTCGGTATTAATGAAGATTTAACTGGAAGAACCGTCATCATTTTGGAGGATATTATTGATACAGGTAGAACGCTACAAGAAATCTATAATATATTTAGAGATAAAAACGTAAAACAATTAAAAGTTGCTACCTTATTTTTTAAACCAGATGTTTTTAGAAAAGAGCTCCCAATAGATTATATCGGAAAAAGTATTGAAGATAAATTTATTGTAGGTTATGGATTAGATTATGACGGTTTAGGCAGAAATTATCCAGCAATTTACCAACTAACACCAACACCCAAGATGAAAAACATTGTATTATTTGGCCCCCCTGGAGCAGGAAAAGGAACGCAAGCAACCTTCTTAAAAGAGATGTATAATTTAGTACATATCTCTACAGGAGATGTATTTCGTTTCAACATTAAAAACCAAACAGAACTCGGTTTATTAGCTAAAAAATACATGGATGAAGGAAATTTAGTTCCTGATGAAGTTACTATAAATATGCTAAAAGCTGAAGTAGATAAAAACGCAGATGCGAATGGTTTTATCTTTGATGGTTTTCCTAGAACTGAATCTCAAGCAAAAGCTTTAGATGAATTTTTAGCCGAAAAAGGAGAGCAAATTAATGGAATGGTTGCTTTAGAGGTCCCTGAAGATTTGTTAGTATCACGTTTGTTAGAGCGTGGAAAAACAAGTGGTAGACCTGACGATATGGATGAAATTAAAATTAGAAATCGTTTTAACGAATACAATACAAAAACTGCTATCTTACAATATTATTTTGAAACTCAAGAAAAATATTATGGCATAAACGGTGTAGGTTCAATTGAAGATATTACACAGCGAATTGCCAGAGTATTTGATACATTATAAATTCAAGGTTTAAGATTTAATATCTTAGGTTTTCAAACCAAAAACTTTAAACTTTTAAACTTTTAAACTTTTAACTTTACGCTTTTTATGACTGAAGGAAATTTTGTTGACTACATAAAAATATACGCTACTTCTGGAAAAGGGGGGCAAGGTTCTGTGCATCTTCACAGAGAAAAGTTTATTACTAAAGGTGGCCCCGATGGCGGAGACGGTGGCCGTGGTGGACACATTATTTTGCGGGGTGATAAAAATATGTGGACGTTGTTTCATCTCAAGTTTAAACGTCACTTTAGAGGAGAACCTGGTGGTTCTGGCAGTGCAAGCAGAAGTTCTGGCGCTGATGGAAAAGATATTTATGTGGACGTTCCTTTAGGTACCATTATAAAAGATGCAGATACCGATGAAGTAATTCTAGAGATTACAGAGGATAAGAAAGAAGTTGTTTTATTGCGAGGTGGAAAAGGCGGACTTGGAAACTGGAATTTTAAAACGTCTACAAATCAAACTCCAAGATATGCGCAGCCTGGCATGGATGCCATTGAAGGTTGGTTTAGAATGGAATTAAAATTATTAGCCGATGTTGGTTTGGTTGGTTTCCCAAATGCAGGTAAGTCTACTTTATTGTCAGTTTTAACGTCAGCAAAACCCAAAATTGCAGATTATGCTTTTACCACACTAAAGCCTAATTTAGGCATTGTTGAACATAGGAATCATCAAACCTTTGTAATAGCAGACATTCCTGGTATTATTGAGGGTGCTGCAGAAGGAAAAGGTTTAGGACATCGATTTTTACGCCATATAGAGCGCAATTCGGCACTGTTATTTATGGTGCCAGCAGATAGTGATGATATCAATAAAGAGTATGCAATTCTTTTAAATGAGCTTAAAATGCACAATCCTGAATTGTTAGATAAAGATAGATTACTAGCCATTTCTAAAACAGACATGCTAGATGATGAATTACAAGCTGAAATAAAAGCAGAATTACCAGTGGGTGTTGAGGCAATTTTTATCTCTTCTATTGCTCAAAATGGCTTGCAAGAATTAAAAGATAAACTTTGGAAAATGCTGAACTAAACAGGTAAAGTAAAATAAAAAGTAGAACCTATACCAACTTGACTTTCTAAATAAATTTCACCTTTATTTATATTAATTATTTTCTTTGCGATAGACAGACCTATACCCGTGGAATCTCTATTTTCCTCTAAATCTAATCTTTGAAATAATTTAAATATCTTTTTATGGTATTTTTTGGCAATTCCAATTCCATTATCTTTTACTGAAAATGTATAAAACTCATTATTTTGAGTATAATCTAATTCAATCTCGCAAACTTCTTTATCATTGTACTTTATCGAATTTTGAATTAAATTCTGAAAAACTTGAAATATTTGAGACTTATCAATTTCAACAATTGGAAGTACTTTTGTTATAATTATTTTGCAGTTTTCATTTTCATTAAATCTTTTTATATCATTCAACAAATAATCTAAATTTAATTTCTCACCAGTACTTCTTGCTTCATTTTGTAAAGAATACTTTAAAACTCCCTGTAAGATTAAATCCATTTGATGTGTTTCTCTTTCAATTAGCTTTAAGTGCTCGTCTATATGTTCTTTATTCTCTTCTTCGATTTCCTTTTGTAACCAATTAAATAAGGCCGATAGATTTCCTAAAGGAGTTCTTAAATCATGCGAAACCACATTCGAAAATTCTTCTAAGTCCTTATTTTTATCTTCTAAATCTTCAGCCCTTTTTTTTAATTCAATTCTACTTTGCTCTAAAACTCTATTCTTATTAGCAAGAGAGCTTTTATAGGCAGTAGAATCATTTAAAAGAATTATCCCAAAAACAACAATTAATGTAAAAGAACCTAAAACTGCTTTATAGCTAGAATAATCTATTTCAGAAATCATTAATTTTTGGAACAAATGAATAAATATAGTTAGCAAATAAATGTTGATAAATGTTGTTTTATTAAACAATAAAATGGAGCCAAAAACAACAGCATAAAAGCCTAATATAAAACGTACATGAAAACTATTTAAAGAAAGATGAATTAATAAATAATGAGTAAAAGACAGCATTAATAAAAATACGATCCATCCGTAAAAATAATGTATTGTCTTTTTGAAAATAAAGGGACAAAAACTAGCCACTAAAAATAACAAAGCAAAAATTACTTTAGCTCCTTTTATTTTTATCGATTCATCATCATTATTTTGTATATA
Organism: Polaribacter sp.; assembly: GCA_034110665.1. Lineage (GTDB taxonomy): Bacteria > Bacteroidota > Bacteroidia > Flavobacteriales > Flavobacteriaceae > Polaribacter. The sequence goes on along the minus strand of JAWUYT010000011.1, from coordinate 3,103 downwards.
ATAAGAATAAACAAACATGGTAGGACCTATCAAAAATAATATTAATCTATTATTTTTTACCTCGAAATCTTCAACTCTTCCAAGTTTCAGTATTTTACTGAAAAAATTCTTCCTTTGCATCATATCAATTAATTTGATATATTTTTACTGAGGTTTATAAAGCTGGAAGGATGTAAAGGTGACCTTTATTATTTAAAAATTAAGGCAAGTCTCTCAATTGTATCCTAATAGGTAAATGATATTTAGAAGTAACAGGTATTCCCCTTTTTATTGCAGGATGAATATTAGGTAGTTTTTCTATAGCAATTCTAATTAAACTATCTAATACAGGCAGCTGATTTTTAATCATTTTTGAAGACTGTACTTCTTTTAAAATAATTTCTCCACTAGCGTTTACATCCAAATCTACGTAAATAGTTTCATTAATAGCACTTTTACTTCTTAAAGTATATTTTTGTAACTCCGATCCTATTTCTTGATGAATGGTATTTCTAAAGCAATTTTCTTTTTCTACTTTCTCAATCAAAGAATCACAAACTTTAAAAGATGGCGAAAAATCTACAGAAGTAAAATCTATAATCGTATCTAACTTTTGTGGATTGTTTTTATTTGTGGGAAAAAACTGATCACACGAAGTGAAAAAAATCAAAACTATCAAAAAAGAAAAAACACGCAAAGACATACAATAATTTATGACGTGAAATTACTAAATTTTACCGACTTTTATTTTAAACTTTCTCCTCTTAAAAAATAGTCTTTTTTAATGTCTTTAATCCGGCGCTTTACAAAAGCAGATATGCCTTCGTCCGTGTCATAAAAGCGCTCTATATATCGTATATACTGTTTGTATGCAATTTTCTTTTCTTTGTAATAATCGTCAGAAAGTTTGGCAACTTGATACAAAGCTCTATAATTACTTCTGTTTTCTTTATATGCTTCCTCAAAAGCATTAATGGCTTGTTTCAGTTTTTTAGTTTCAAAATATACCGTTCCTAAACCATAATATTCTTCATCTCTCTTTTCTTTTACTTTAAAAGTTGCCATCATATACCTCATACTGGCATTGTTAAAATCTTTCTCCTTTAAGGCAATATGACCTAGATATGTTTGTGATTTAAAATCATCTCGATCCATATAAGATAACTTCTTAAAATATTTTTTTGCAGCTACTAAACTATCTAAATTGTAATAAGATCTACCCAGCATAGAAGTGCTGTAAGTATCTTTTTTATCAATTGTGTCTAAATTCAATAATAACGGAATCGTTTCTTGATACTTTTTATCTTTAAATAATTGATTAATTTTCAATTTATTTAAATCAATATGATTTTTATTTAAAGTCAATCCTTTATCAATAAAAAGTTGCGTTGAATCTTTATCATTTAACTTTTTAAAACTTTTTGCCAACCTTACAATGGCTTTCAAGTGTAATGTATCTTTTACATAAGTGTCGATAAAACTATTAATCATTGGGTCTCTTTGTCCCTTTAGCGCATAAGCCAACCCTAAATGATAGGAGTAATTGGCATTTGTATCATCTTGATGAATTAAATATTTAAAAGTAGTTACTGCCTTTGAAGGCTTTCTTGCAATGAGATAAAGTTTCCCTACTTGATATTGCAAAACCCAATTCAAAGAATCTTTTACTAAAATTTCTTCGTAAATTAAAATTGCTTCTTTTGTTTTTTTTAAACGACGATAATTCTTCGCTAATTTCAATTTTGCGTTTTTGTCATCTTTAAAAGTGAGTGCCTTCTCTAAATATTCAACTGTTTTTTTATAGGTATCGATAGATTCGTAAATAACTGCTTTTTTATAGTTTGATAGAAAGGAAGGTTGTTTTTTATCCAATTCCTTTAAAGCCAATTTGTATCTCCCTTTTGCAAACAAACTATCTATAACGGAAAAAGTCGAGGTTTGCGCCCCGACTTTTACAATTACAAATAATACTACAATTAAAATTTTCTTTTTCATAGGTTTTAATTTATTGCACAACGATCGCAAGCGGAATGGAATATTTAACTGCAATTGCTTGCCCATCTTGTTCACCAGGAATCATTTTAGGTAAAGAACTCATTACCGATAATACTTCCTCCTTAATATCTATGTGTGGTGCTCTTGCCTGTACATCTATTATATTGCCTTCTTTATCAATTTTAAAACCAATAAAAATTCTTTTCTTTCCCGAAGACAAGCCTAAACCATTTACCATTTTAGCATCAAATTTTTCAGAAAAATGTTTCTGGACCATTTTAGAAAAACAATCTTTATCTCCAGATTCACAACCTGGAAATGTTGGTGCTTTATCAATTACCCTAAAGGAAACTTCTTCTGTTTCGGTAACTATTTCTGTTTCGGTAACTATTTCTGTATTTTCATCTCTTTTCATTTTAGAAAAATCGATAATGGTTGCTAAAATCTTTCTATTATTTTTTCCTTTAAATATTTTATGCGTGTACATATCTGAAAACTCATTTTTCGATATTTTCTGCATCCTATCCATTATTTCATCATATTCAGATTTTTCATTTAGAGTAAGGTCACTATACGTAACTTCCAGTCCTGCTGGTTTCCCTATACCCAAATAACTATCTAAATAGGTTTCTTTTTCACCTTTACTAGTCTCTATACCTTCCTTCATTTCGAAGTATCTTGTCTGCAATTCTTTTTTACTTTCAACTATATCTTCTGGAGAATTTTCTGAACAAGAAGTATAAAAAAGCATACTCGCTAAGACAGGAATTAACACTAAATACTTTAATTGATTCATTTTCTTTGATTGTTTTTTCTTCATCATAATAATTCTTTTTTTAATTAATGTTTGCTTGTAAAACTGATTGATAAACGCAATGTTTTCAACCTGAAAATATTTGGATAATAAATTGTTAATATAAATTTCTTTGGCTTCTTTTTTTGAAACAACTTCATCCGAAATATATTCATGCAATAAAGTAATTCTCTTTTGATAGCTATAAATCATCGGGTGAAACCACATGACAATTTTTAGAAACTCGTACATCAGTAAATCGATTGAATGGTTCTGTTTGCCATGCACCATTTCATGCTGAATGATTTTTTCTTGTTGCGAAACTGGAATTTCTTT
>JAWUYT010000010.1:0-93216 GCA_034110665.1 Polaribacter sp. | reverse complement strand
CAGACGATAGAACTGTATATAGCTTTGTTACCTTTGTTGTGTATGACGGTGCAAACTGGTCTCTTTATAATAACATAGTTAATGAAACTATTAAATTTGGTCATGACGGTACAACTTGGGTTCCAGATAACACGATTAAATATACGTTAACAGGTGCTGACTATGAATTAGTTGGTAATGGTAATTATGGGAACTTTGATGTTAGAGATGGAAAAGATGAACAGCCAGAGTCTGTTCGTTTAGATAAGATAAATACTATTTTATTAAATAATTTTCCGAATGATTTAGAAGAGCAGAAATATATTGTTACTTACAATATTTACAATGGAGCAAATGGTGTTTGGTCTTTATCCGTTATAAAAATGGGTGGAGTATACGTTAAGCAATAATTTCCTTTATACAATACTTTTAAAAACCACCTCAATCGAGGTGGTTTTTTTGTGCATAAAAATCAGTAACTTTGCTGTAAGTAATAAATCAATTATTATGATGAAAGACATACACTCATACTGGGCATATTTAGTTCTCACTATGTTAGTTTTTGCTGTAGTAAATGCTATTCTTGGTATCACTCAAAAAAAGGAATTTACAGACAAAGATTTACGCATTGGTTTATTTACGCTAATAGTTACCCATATACAATTATTAATAGGGGTAGTTTGGTACTTTATGTCTCCTTGGTTTCAATTATTAACAACAGATCTAGCTACAGTTATGAAAACAAAAGAAGTGAGGTTGTTAGCGGTAGAGCATCCAATTACAATGATTTTAGCAGTTGTTTTTATTACAATTGGTTGGTCTAAACATAAGAAAAAAACACAAGATGCGGCAAAATTTAAAACATTCGCAATCTTCTACGGAATAGGGTTACTTTTAATGCTTTCAAGAATTCCTTGGAGTAATTGGTTCTAAAATATGAAATATATTAGTTACATAGTATCTGCAATCTTTGCATTTGTTTTTTTTTTACTATTGATTATTTTTCATCCTTTGCAGTGGCTGGGATTAAATGTTTTTGGTTATAAAGGGCACAAGTTTGTAGTAGACATTATGAATTGGTTTATAACAAAATCATTACTAATTTTAGGGATACGTATCAATGTAGAAAACAATCAAAAATTGCCAAAAGACACCAATTTTATCTTTGTTTCTAACCATCAAGGAATGTTCGATATTCCTCCAATAATTTGGGCATTTAGAAAATACCATCCAAAATTTGTTTCAAAAATTGAATTAGGTAAGGGAATACCAAGTATTTCATACAATTTAAGACACGGTGGGGCAGCTTTAATTGATCGTAAAGACGGCAAACAGGCTATATCTGAATTAGTAAAATTTTCCAAAAACATTAACGCGAAACAATGGTCTGCCGTTATATTTCCAGAGGGAACAAGGAGTAGAACAGGAGAACCAAAAAGATTTGCACCAAACGGATTAAAAATCCTCGCAAAGTTCAATAAAGATGGATATGTCGTACCTTTAACAATTAATAACTCTTGGGAGGTATTTAAATACGGTAAATTTCCATTTGGTATTGGTAGTTCAGTTAAAATTATTACACACGAACCCATTAAAATTGATTCATTACCTTTTAACGAGTTATTTGAAAAAACAGAAACAATTATTAAGGAACACATACAATCATAAATTATGTCGATAAAAAATATTAGAAAAGAAGTAATGCAAACTTTAGAAAAAAGGATGCAACACTTTGTTGATACCTATTTAATTCCTGCTGAAAAAATTTGGCAGCCCACAGATTTTTTACCGAATTCGCAAAAGGATTCTTTTATTAGTGAGGTAGAAGAGATTCGTGAGCTATCAAAAGAATTACATGATGATTTCTGGGTTGTTTTAGTAGGAGATACGATTACAGAAGAAGCGCTACCAACCTATGAATCTTGGTTATTAGATTTAGATGGAGTGAATCAAGATCCAGATAATGGCTGGGCAAGATGGGTTAGAGCTTGGACTTCAGAAGAGAACAGACATGGAGATGTTTTAAATAAATATTTGTATTTATCTGGGCGTGTCAACATGCGCGAAGTAGAAATTTCTACACAACATTTAATTGCAGACGGTTTTGATATTGGTACCTCGACAGATCCATATAAAAATTTTATTTACACTTCTTTTCAAGAGTTAGCAACGTACGTTTCTCATAACAATGTTGCTAAAATTGCAAGAAAAAAAGGACATAAAGCATTAGCAAAAATGTCTAAAATTATTGCAGGAGACGAAATGCGTCATCACCAAGCTTATACTTATTTTGTAAAAGAAATTTTTAAGATCGATCCTAGTGAAATGATGTTAGCCTTTCAGCACATGATGAAATATAAAATTGTTATGCCAGCATTGCATTTAAGAGAGTCTTTTGGAGAAAAAGGAAGTCTTTTTGATGACTTTTCTATGGTTGCACAAAGGGTAGGAGTTTACACTGGTTTTGATTACGTAGATATTTTGAAGAGATTAAACGAAACGTGGGAAATAGATAAGATTACAAACCTAACGCCAGAAGCTGAAAAGGCAAGAGATTACTTAATGAAATTGCCAGAAAGAATGTATAGAATTACAGAAAGAATTGTTATTCCTGATACAAAGTTTCAGTTTAAATGGATGTTACCAGGATAAAACTATAAGAAGCTAGTTCCTATTTTTTATGTTACTTTTTTATGAAAAATAAAAAAGGTTAATAACATTAGTGGTAATTTGAACGCTCTCAATTTGGGTCAAGCTTGTTTGCCAGCACTTAAGGAATAGAAGGACAGTTTTATCATTGCGAATCAAGTTTTTGCGCTTGATTTGCAATCGCTTTTTATAAATGAATGATACCAATTTAATTTTTTTATTGTCTGACAACGTTAATTTGTATACCTGTTTTTAATATATTATCAAAGCTGTTCGCAAGGAATACCTAGTTCTGGTGCATTTCTATTTATTCTTAAAAGGAAAATATTTTCAAGCATTTCTATGTTTTTTGTTGAATGAAAACCAGCGTTTTCTTTGACCACAATTTTATATTCATGCTGTTTATATTTCAAAAACTCTTTCAAATAGGATTCAAATATTGCAGCTTTCTGAATGTTAGCAGCAGTAAAAGAGAAAAAAGAAACTGTTCCGCTTCTTCATGGACTGCCAAAAAATGAGAGAAATCTTGATTTGCTTAAAGAATTAAGAAGAAATTGTAGAAACGTAATCTATTTTAATTAAAGAAGTGATGGGTAAGTCAAGGAGAGTTTCTGTATTCTAATTGTATCTAGGATGTAAAAAAGGTAATTGATTTTATCTCTACAGAGTAGAATTGCGAAAAACACACTTTGAACCCTCATTCATTTATTCTTTTCGGACACTGTATGGGTGGTGGAATTGATTTAATAAACGGTGCAAATGATGAGAGTTTAGAAAATTGTATTATATTTTCTCTTGAATATCTTTGATGGACTAAAACTCAATTAAAAACAACTGAAAGAGGGGGTGAAATTTATAAAATCATTATGCATGCTTCACCTTAACTCTGACAGTTTTAAACAAAAGGTAATCTCGAACTTCCAAAATTTTAATATTCTTAAATACAAAAATGAATTAAAAACAAAGAAATTCCTATCTTACATGAAGAAAACAGAAATAAAAAATGGATAGAGGAACTAGGTAATATGGATTATTCTACAATGAAAACCTACCATTTATTTTCTAATAATAGGCTAGAATTAATCGAAAAAGTTTTAGAATGGTGAGATAACTAATGATAAAAACGTATTGCATTAACAAATACTTTAAAAATAGTGTTATTATTACCTTTTGTTCAGAGAGAATTTAAATTTCGAAAAAATAAAAAGAAACTAATAGTATAAATAGGGAATTCAATTCGCCTTAATACATTGATGTCTCATTAAAACTCAAATTATGAAAAAATATACTTTAACTTTATTTTTAGTTATTTCTTTTCAATTGGTTAATAGTCAGGTTCATAGGGCAAGAGATTTGGGCATTCCTTTTGTTGGTATTACTGGTAAATTTAATGCTATTACAGATGTAAAAGGTGTCGAGGTTGGCTACAGTACAATTATTGAAGGAACTGGCAAAAATAGTGTTGGAAAAGGCCCAATTAGAACAGGAGTCACCGCGATATTTCCACGAGGAAAAGCTAAACGATTTAGTCCTGTATACGCCAATTGGTATAGTCTAAATGGAAATGGAGAAATGACGGGAACAACCTGGGTTACAGAGTCTGGTTTTTTAGAAACCCCAATTATGATAACCAATACAAATAGTGTTGGTACCGTGAGACAAGCAGTGCTAGAATGGTATGTCGAGACTGATTGGTATAATGGCGAAAACATGTGGTATACGTATCCTGTAGTTGCCGAAACTTACGACGGATTTCTAAACGACATTTATGGGTTTCATGTTAAGAAAAAACATGTTCTAGAAGCGATTAAAAATTCAGTAGGTGGTCAGATTGCTGAAGGAAATGTGGGAGGTGGAACAGGGATGATGTGTTTAGGCTTTAAAGGAGGAACAGGAACTGCTTCCAGACGGATACATGTTGGAGATTCTACCTACACAGTTGGAGTTCTTGTCCAGTCAAATTTTGGAGCAAAGAAGAATCTAACAATTGCTGGAGTCCCTGTTGGAATGGAATTGATGGGCGTAAAAAGCCGAATCTATAATGCCCCTCCAAAATCGAATAGAAAGGAAGGTGATGGTTCTATAATTGTAATAGTAGCAACAGATGCTCCTTTGCTTCCGCATCAGTTAAAGCGCATAGCACAAAGAGTTCCTTTGGGAATCGGTAATGTTGGTGGGCGCGGAAGCAATGGTTCTGGTGATATTTTTATTGCTTTTTCTACCGCAAATGAAAAAGCATTTAGCCGTCAAGAAAGTACGCCTGTAATTACTCTTTCCAATGATATGATTAGTCCATTGTTTGAGGCTACGGTTCAAGGTGTTGAAGAGGCCATCATAAATGCGATGGTTGCGGCCGAAACCATGGAAGGAATTAATGGAAATACAAGTTATCGTCATCCTCATGAGGCTACTGTTGAAGTATTAAAACGATACAACAGGTTTCAGCCAATGGTGATTTTGGAAAATGAATTATTAGAAAAATACCTTGGAAAGTATAAACTTGCTCCTGAATTTTATGCAACTATTTTTAAAGAAGATACTAAAATATTTATGCAAGTTAATGATCGCAGAAAAGCAGAATTGACGCCAATTAGCAAGAATACCTTTGATATATTTGATTTTGGTATTCGCGTAATTTTTAATATGGACGATACCCAAAATATTTCTGGACTATCAATCTTACAAAACGGCGAACAAAAAGCTAAAAAAATTGAATAACAAAATCTATGATTTATTGCTAGTGCGAGTATCTTTTCTAAATGATCAATTAGTATTTTAAAGAATTAATGAAAATAGATATCCAAAAAAGACCAATCTAAAATATACAAATATTAAGAACGAAAAGTAAAGATATGAAATTGCTAAAACTATTATGTATGTGCATGCTTATGCTGCCATTAACTGGGAATTCACAAAAAAGAAAAAATAAATCTTCAAAACCTACAATAAAACTATCAGACTCTTTATTCCATGGTTTAAAATGGCGTAATATTGGTCCGTTTAGAGGAGGTAGAAGCGTTACTTCTACTGGAGTTATTGGACAACCTCACACCTACTATATGGGGTCCACAGGCGGTGGTGTTTTTAAAACTACCGATGATGGAATTACGTGGAAAAACAGCTCGGATGCATTTTTTAAAACAGGATCTGTTGGAGCGATTGCAGTATCTGAAAGTGATACAAACATTTTAGTTGTTGGCATGGGAGAGCATGCAGCACGTGGTGTTATGACTTCTATGGGAGATGGTGTTTACAAATCTATGGATGCTGGAAAAACATGGACACATTTAGGATTAGATAAAACCCGTCATATTTCAGATGTTGTCATACACCCAACAAATCCTAATATTATATATGTAACAGCGCAAGGAGCGCAATATGCCCCATCAAAAGAACGTGGTATTTATAGAACGACTAATGGCGGAAAATCATGGGAGAATATATTGTCCGTGAATGGGAATACAGGAGCTTCGTCTTTGTCGATGGACATGACCAATCCTAGAATTTTGTATGCATCTATGTGGCAGCATCAGCGTTACCCATGGTTTATGGAATCTGGTGGTGAAGGTTCAGGTTTATATAAGTCTAACGATGGGGGAGATACTTGGAAAAAAATGAAAGATGGATTGCCAAAAGTTTTTGGTAAATCGGGTATTTCTGTTTCTAGAGCAAACCCAGAGCGTGTATTTGCTGTGATTGAAGCTGAAGGAAAAAAAGGAGGCGTGTATCGTTCAGATAATGCAGGGAAAACGTGGAATCAAGTAAATGGTAATCGTGTTAATATTGCGCGTTCTTGGTATTATATGGAGATTTTTGCGGATCCACAAAATGAGAATGTTGTGTATGTTTTAAATGCACCTCTAATGAAATCTATTGATGGTGGTAAAAGTTTTTCTAATATTCCTGTTCCTCATGGAGATAATCATCATTTATGGATCAATCCAAACGATAATACTAATTTAATTAACTCTAATGATGGTGGTGCTAATATTTCCTTTAACGGAGGTAAAAGCTGGAGCACTCAAGAAAACCAAGCTACTGCTCAATTTTATCGCGTTATCACAGATAATTTAGTACCATATAATGTATATGGAGGACAACAAGATAACTCTGCAATTGGTATAGCAAGCCGAACAAATGATAGAGGAATAGATTGGAAGGATTGGTATTCGGTGGCGGGTGGTGAAAGTGCTTTTATTGCTTTTGACCCTGATAATCCAGAAACAATTTATGGTGGCACTTATCAAGGGAATATTAGTAAATGGACAAGAACATCTAGAGAACAAAAATCAATCAAAGAATATCCAGAACTAGGATTAAGTATTGCGCCAAAAGACGCTAAATATAGGTATAATTGGAATGCACCCATTATAAGTTCACCGCATAACAGAACTACAATATACCATGCAGGTAATGTTGTTTTTAAAACTACGGATGAGGGAATAAACTGGACGACAATAAGTCCAGACCTTACAAAGAATGAAACTGAAAAACATGGTGCAGGTGGCGGTCCTTACACCAATGAAGCGGCAGGTGGAGAAAATTACAATACCCTTGCAGCATTAGTAGAATCCGAACACGAAGAAGGTGTTTTGTATGCAGGTAGTGATGACGGTCTATTACATATTACAAAAAATGGCGGTACAACTTGGGATAATATTACACCAAAAAGAATTAAAGATGGTATTATAAATAGTATTGATATTTCTCCGCATAATCCAGCAACAGCTTATGTGGTTATTATGCGTTATAAATCTATGGATTTAAATTCCTATGTCTTTAAGACAAATGATTATGGTCAAAATTGGACAAAAATTGTAAACGGTTTAGAGGATCCAAATGGGTTTGCAAGAGTTGTAAGAGCAGATAAAAAGCAAGAAGGATTATTGTATGCGGGCACCGAAACTGGTTTAAGCATTTCAAATGATGATGGTGCTCATTGGCAACGTTTAAAATTGAATTTACCCACTGTTGCTATAAATGATTTAACAATTCAAGATAATGATTTGGTTGCTGCTACCTCAGGTCGTGGTTTTTGGATTCTAGATGATTTAGGAGTGTTACAAAACATGAGTTCTAATGATAAACCAGTTGAGTTATTTAAACCTAAAGATATCTACCGTATTTTTGGAGGCGTATCTAAGGCTACAGGACAAGGTGAAAACCCAAAAAGTGGTGTGACTTTCGATTATTATTTAGACAAGGCAGCAGATACTTTAGACTTAAAATTAGAAGTTTTACAAAAATCAAAAGTTATAAGAAGCTATACGAATAAAAAACCAAAAGGATTTAAATCATGGCCAGGAGGGCCTTCTAAACCACAAGTTTTACCTTCAAAACAAGGGTATAATCGTTTTACTTGGGATTTTAATCGCGCTGCCTTGCCAGCAATCAATAAGGTTTTTATTTTTGGAGGGCTTTCTGGATCTAGCGTAGCTCCTGGTGATTATACATTGCGATTAACATTAGAAGAAGATACCGTTGAAACAATGATCACGATTCTTCCAAATCCTGCAATGAACTCAAATCCTAAAGACTTTATAGTACAGCAAAAAATGCTTGTAACCATTGAAAATACGATTAGAGCGATGCATGAAGCTGTAAATCAAATGAGATCTACCAAAACCCAGCTTGATGCTTATGCAAAGCTTTTAAAAGATCATGAGAATGCTGCATCTTTATTAGAGAAAGGAAAAGAACTATCAAAGCGCATCAACAGTTGGGAGGAAAATTTAATTCAAGTAGATCAAAAAACCTTTCAAGATGTTATTAATTTTAATAATAAGTTAAACGCACAACTGATTCAGCTTAAAGGTTATATCGATCAGGCAGACCCTAAACTTACGAATGGCGCCAAAGAACGATTTACAGATTTAATGAAAGATTGGCAAGTGTATAAAAATGAACACGATGCTATCATTAAAACAGAAATGACGGCCTATAATAAATTGTATAAATCATTGGAGATACCAGCACTTATTATGAACGATAAGAAGTAGTATTTATGATGAAATTCTTTCAGGAAATATAACAAAGAATGCATTCTGAAAATATATTTAGAAGGCATATACGCTATCTCTTTGGTGAAAGTGTATTGGTTGGAGTGTCTTCTTTTTTTTTGTAAAAAAAGAAAATAAAAAAGCATTCTTGCCTAGCGATGTAACTAAAAGAATTTTCGACAGGAGTTCTCACTATTTATATTTCCAAAGAATCGTTAGATATTTTTGAATTTGTTATGAACAGAGGTGTATTCATTCCTGTTCAACCATAGAAAGTTATAAAAACTCAAAATGTTTATATGAGCGTGCCGAAGTATAATATTCACAAATTTTCGACAAGATGCAACTGACTTACTATATAGTTTACCTTCGTTAAGTAATTACATAAATATTTTTTTGAAATCAATTAGCGTATAGGAATATTCAATGTGGTATTTCGCTGGTTTTATTTTACTTTACGTTTAAAAAAACCTGTACAAAAAAGAATATTTTGTGGATGAATATTTAAAGTTTAGACGTCAATTGTTATTTTATTTAAGAAAACAAAGTTGCAAAAGCTTCTTCTATCTTTCCTACTAAAATCAATTTAATTCCATGATTTTTAGAAGAAATCTTATTGTATTTTGATGCTACAAAAGTTTTGTACCCTAATTTTTCTGCTTCTAAAATCCGTTGATCAATTTTAGAAACCGGTCTTATTTCTCCTGCTAAGCCTACTTCTGCAGCAAAACATACATTTGGGTTGATAGCAATATCTTGGTTGGATGATAAAATAGCAGCAACAACGGCCAAATCAATTGCTGGATCATCAACATTGATGCCTCCAGTAATATTTAAAAACACATCCTTTGCGCCTAATTTAAAACCTGCTCTTTTTTCAAGAACTGCTAAAATCATGTTTAAACGTTTTAAATTATAACCCGTTGTAGAACGTTGTGGAGTCCCATAAACTGCGGTAGAAACCAAAGCCTGTATTTCGATCATTAAAGGACGAATCCCTTCTAGCGTGGACGCAATTGCGGTTCCGCTTAAATCCGAATCTTTTTTAGAAATCAAGATTTCAGACGGATTTGAGATTTCTCTCAACCCTGTCGAAAGCATCTCGTAAATGCCTAGTTCTGATGTAGAGCCAAACCTATTTTTTTGTGATCGTAAAATTCTGTAGGTATGATTTCTATCGCCTTCGAACTGTAAAACAACATCGACCATGTGTTCTAATATTTTTGGTCCTGCAATATTTCCGTCTTTGTTTATATGACCAATTAACAAAACAGGAGTAGCCGTTTCTTTGGCATATTTTATCAGCTCTGCAGCAGTTTCTCTAATTTGAGAAATACTTCCAGGAGAGGCTTCTATAGCACCTGTATGTAATGTTTGTATAGAATCTATCACCAAAACTTCTGGTTCGGTTTCTTCTATGTTTTTGAAGAATTGTTGTGTGTTGGTCTCTGTAAGAATTAAACAATTAGAATTGTTAGCTTCTAATCTTTCTGCTCTCATTTTTATTTGAGATTGGCTTTCTTCTCCAGAAACATACAATACTTTTTGACGAATATTTAACGCAACTTGTAATAATAAAGTCGATTTTCCTATACCAGGTTCACCTCCTAAAAGCGTGACAGAACCCTTTACCAAACCACCACCTAAAACGGTGTCTAATTCGTTGTTATTGGTCACCACTCTTTCTTCAGGATTTAACTGAATATCTGCAATTTTTAAAGGTTTATTTACCCGTTGTTTTGCTGTTGTAGCTTGTTTCCAAACTCGTTTTTCTTCTTTCTGAATTACTTCTTCAACAATGGTGTTCCATTCTTTACAAGCTCCGCACTGTCCTACCCATTTTGCATGTTGAGTTCCACAATTCTGACAGAAAAAAGTTGTTTTGGTTTTTGGCATTTTAAAATTTTATAATACTAATTTCACAAATTTACGCTAATTATTTATTGTAAATAAAATTCATTGACATTAGTCTTTATAATTCTTGATATAATAATTAAGTGAGTCTAACAACTTTTCTCCTTTTAAGTTTTTAGCTACAATTTTCCCTTTTCTATCAATTAAAAAAGTGGTTGGAAAACCTACTATATTATATTTCTTTTTTAAATTTTTTGAATCACTTTCTAAAACTTGAGGATACTTAAAACTAAAATCTTTAATATAGTTTTCAAGCTTTTCTTTTGTATCATGCACTGCAATTCCTAAAAACTCAATATCTTTTCTAGCCGTTTTTTCATACGCATCGCTTATTGTTGGGAGTTCTATTAAACAAGGTGCACACCAAGTTCCCCAGAAATCTATGTAAAGAAATTTACCATTGTAATTTGAAAGGGACATAGAATCTGTAGAATTTAGTTTTTTAATTTTAAAAGGAATCGCTTTGTAACCAATATTTGTAGAAAATAGTTCTTTATTTTTTGGCGAGCGCTGCAAGATTAGTGTATTTTTATTGATGTCTACACCCAAGTTTTTATACATAGAACTATCAATTTTGATGAGTTCATGCAACCCAATTTCTTCTTGTTTGCCGTCAATTATAAATGAAGATTTCTCATCAAAAGTTACATTAGCAAAACCATGACTTACCTGAATTTTTTTATTTAAGAATAAAGTTTCAAAAACCTGGGGAAAGCTAAACATTAAGCGGTCGTTTGCATTCAATAAAATTAAAACTTTTACTTTTTTATCTAAAACCCCATTATTTGTGCTTAATTCATAAGTTACGAAAGGAGCGCTTTTTGCGCTTAATGAATAGTTAAGATCATGATCAACCTTCAATGGAGTTCTGATTTTTTCATCAGAGAAATCTTTGTCATTATTTGTATCTAAAATATATTCAATAATACCTTGATTATTTTTTCTAAAAACGATATTTACATAACTATTAATTGATTTTTTAGAAAGTTTTCTTTGATTAGGGTTTTTTATCCATGTCGCATATCTTTCGTTAAATTTTGATTCATCAAATCCTTTTTTTATGAATTCTGGATAAACTGTTTGGAAGGCATCAAACCAAATTTGGTTCACGTAAAATTCATTCCAACCTTTCGGGATTCCTTTGGTTTCTTGCTCCGCTTTTTCTGATGAGTTCCAAGTTAGCATGGAAAAAGATTCTTTGAAAGAACCAAATCCGTTTACTTCTTTTAGTGGTAAATGAATGATATCTGAAGCTTCTTTTTTAGAGGAACAATTAAGTAAAATTAGAGAGACTAAAATAATATGTATCTTTTTCATATCAGTATTATTAGGAATTACAAAAATATAAGGATTTTAAAAATAAATTAAGTTGACTACTTAGCTTAAAGTTAGTTTTTGCTAGCGATTGAAAGGTATTTTTGAGCTCTCTCGCTCTTTAGTGCGAAGCGAGTAATGAAAGCGCGATTTTAATCCTGAATGCTTTCAGGATAAAGGAATTCCCAAAAATCATTTATTTTTATTATAAATAGGAAGTATTAAAAATGCCAAGCCTCCGAAAACGATAATCATGGCAGTTTGTGCGGTCCACATAATCCAACCAAAAGCATTTCCCATAACTTTATCAATGCCGAAAAGCGCTAAAGCACTAGCCACGGCAACAGGATATAAGCCTACACCACCGTTGGTTGCGGCGATAGAAAATGCGCCAGCAATAAAGCCAATTAGAATACCACCAAAGGGAACATCTAAAGCATCTACAGCAGGTATGGTTGCCCAAAACATGGCAACGTACAATACCCAAATAAAAATGGTATGGAAGATAAAAGCCCATTTATGTTTCATCTTAAAAATGCTGGTTACGCCTTCTTTTAGACCCAGAAAAAATCCTTTTAATTTTTTAGAAAATTTTGATTTCCCCTTTTTAATATACCATACAAAAGCTGCAAAAAATACAATAACGAGTGCTAGAGTGCCAAATGTTTTTAGCGGGTTAAAATCTTTGGTAAGTAATTCCCAAATAAAATCGAATTGTATACATAGCGTAATACCTACAACGATTAACATCATGGCTAAATCGGCAATTCTTTCTGCCACAATAGTTCCAAAGCCTTTTTCAAAAGGAATGTTTTCATAGTTGGTCATCACCGCAGCTCTCGTAACTTCTCCAGCTCTTGGTAAAAAAATATTCATTAAATAGGCAACTAAAACCGCTAAAGTAGCGTTTATAAATTTTGGTTTGTAGCCCAAAGGTTCTAATAGAAACTTCCATCTATAGGCCCTTGATAAATGACTTAAAATACCACATAATAAACCCAAGAAAATCCACCAATAGTTCGCACTTTTAAAATATTTAACTAATTCTGCTGGTGATACAATTGTTAGCGAATACCAAACTAAAAAACCTCCTAAAATAAGAGGTATTATTATTTTTAAAACTTTTTTTATATCCAAAATTATGTAAGTGTATTATCTTTTTCGTTCGGAAAAACTAAAGAAGGTTTAAAATTCTTTGCCTCTTCGAGTTCCATAAAAGCATAGACAATTAAAATTAAAACATCACCAACAGCAACCAGTCTAGCCGCGGCGCCATTTAGGGTAATTTCACCACTTTTACGTGGGCCGGGAATTGCATAGGTTTCTAAACGGTGCCCATTATTGTTATTTACAATTTGTACACGTTCGCCTTCAATAATGCCTGCGGCATCCATTAAATCTTCATCAATGGTAATGCTTCCTATATAATTTAAATCTGCACCTGTAACTTTTACGCGGTGGATTTTTGATTTTACAACTTGAACTAACATACGCACAAAAATAGGTTTTTTTTGGTTGTTAATTTTTTAAACGAATGTTATCAATCAATCTTATTTCTCCTACAAATACGGCAATAAAAGCGCGGTATTTTTTACCAGATTCTTTGTTTTTTATCGTTTTTAATGTTTTTTCATCAGCAATTGTGAAGTATTCTATAGTTAATAAAGGATGTTTTTTAAACTGATTTTTTACCCAATCAATAATTAAATCAGCATTTTCTGCACTAAATTTTTCACGTACCTTCTTTAATGTTTTATAAATAAAAGGTGCTGCATTTCTCTGTTCTTCACTTAACCTTGTGTTTCTAGAGCTCATCGCTAAACCATCTTCTTCTCTAAAAATAATACATCCTTTAATTTTAACATTTAAACCATTTTTTTTTACCATTTTTTTTATGATTTTTAGCTGCTGAAAATCTTTTTGACCAAAATAAGCTTTGTTCGGAGATACAATTTCAAATAACGTTTTTACAACAGTACCAACTCCATCAAAATGACCCTCTCTAAATTCCCCTTCCATTTTATGTTCTAATCCATCAAAGTCAAACTTTTCAGAAATGATATTTTCACTGTAAATTTCTTCTACAGAAGGATTGAAAAGTACATCACAAGAAATAGTTTCTAATAATTTTATATCATTTTTAAGTGTTTTAGGATATTTAATGAGGTCCTCTTGTCTATTAAATTGTGTAGGGTTTACAAAAACACTAACCACAACGATATCGGTTTTTTGCTGTGCTTTTTTAATTAAAGATAAATGGCCTTGATGCAAAGCTCCCATTGTGGGTACAAAACCAATTGTTTTATTTTGAGCTTTGAAGTTTGATAAATAAATTTTTAAGGCTTTTTTTTCTGTGAAAACGATCATAGTAAATTACGGTATAAAGTGTGCAAACTTACCAATTTAACATCATATTAGCATAATAATTTGTACTTTTGCGGATCTTATAAAAGAGTTTGATTTAATGAAGGACAAAAGAATATTATTTGTATCGTCTGAAGTTGTGCCATATTTACCCGAAACAGAACTGTCTTCTACAGCTTTTATTTCAGCTAAAAACGCACATTCTAAAGGTGTTCAAACCCGTATTTTTATGCCAAGATATGGCGTAATTAATGAAAGAAGACATCAATTACATGAGGTAATTCGCCTTTCAGGAATGAACCTTGTGGTGAATGATATAGATATGCCGTTAATTATTAAAGTTGCTTCTATTCCCAAAGAAAGAATGCAAGTTTATTTTATTGATAACGAAGAGTATTTTAAAAGAAAAGCGGTTTTTACAGACGAAGATGATCAATTGTTTGATGATAATGATGAAAGAGCAATTTTTTTTGCAAAAGGAGTTGTAGAAACTGTAAAAAAATTGAATTGGGCGCCAGATGTGATTCATATTCATGGTTGGCTCGCTTCTCTATTACCTTTGTATTTAAGAGAATTTTATAAAGAAGAACCGTTGTTCATAGAAAGTAAAATTATCACATCTGTATACAGTAGTGGCTTTGATGGTAGCTTAAATGAAGGTTTGGCTAATAAAGTAAAATTTGACCTTCATGAATCAGATAAAATCGCAACAATTCAAACACCAAATCATATTAATATTTTAAAAAGTGCAATCGAAAACTCTGACGCAATTATTCATGGTAGTGAGACAATTGATGAAGAATTAAGTTCTTTTATAGAAGAGAACAAAATACCGGTTTTAGAATATCAATTAGAGAATTTAAAAGAATCTTATTTGAATTTTTACGCTGATTTATTAGCAACTAAATAACTGTTTTTAAAGTGAGAAAATTTTTTAGAAAAAGTATTTATGTAGGTTTTGGACTGTCCTTGTTTATAATGATCGTATCTTGTGAAAACGATTTTACAGGCGTTGAATCTAATGTAATTAGTAATACAAAATTCGAAACAGACGCTGTTTCTGTAGATGTAGTTGCAGAGAACAGTCCTTTAGAAAGGATAAAGTCAGATAATATTTCAAGACAAATTAGTCAATATTTATTGGGTGTTTACACAAATCCAGATTACGAGAAAATTGAGGCATCTATTGTTTCTCAAATTTCCATACCATCTGGTTTAAGCGTTTTAGATGGTGTCATCTATGGCGCAGATACGACTGTAGTGACCAAAATAGATACTGTGTTTTTGAAATTACCTTATCAAGTAACTTTAAATGATAATAATAAATTTGAAATAGATTCTATTTTTGGAGATAAAAGCAAATCTTTTAATCTAAATATTTATAGGTCTAATACTTATATAAATGTATTGAATCCCTCGGATCCTTCAAAAACTAATAGTTTTTATTCTGATGATGTTTTCGAAAAAACTGGAAGTGAATTAAATAGTGAATTAAACTTCCCTTTTATTCCGAATGAAAATGATACAATGGTTGTCATAAAGAGAAGGCTATATGATGATACAATTTCTACTAACGACACTTTAAAACTCTTTAATGCGGCCGCAAGTGCCATTCCTATACCTTTTGCTAGAATTCCGTTGAATAAAGATACGTTTAAAGAATTATTTTTGGATAAATTTGAAAGTGGTGAATTTGCGTCTCAAGATGCATTTAATAATTATTTTAGAGGAATAATTATTGAAGCAACAGGAAATGAGGGTTCCTTAACTTCATTTAATTTTAATAATACGAATTCGACATTAGCGCCATCTTTAGAGGTTTATTACACAAATACTGTTTTAAAATCGGGTGCTATAGTGTTAGATACAATTTCTAAAAATAATAGTTTTCCTTTATCAGGGTATAAAGTAAATACTTTTAAAATGGAGGATAAAGTGTATCCTGTAAATAACGAAATTAAAATTCAAGGAACCGCTGGCAGCGAAGGTAGTATTACATTATTTGATCAAAATAAAATAGATGAATTATCAGCTAATAATTGGTTGATTAATGACGCTACTCTAACTTTTTATATCAATCAATCTGCAGATACAACGCATGTTCCAGATAGATTATATTTGTATAAAAGCGATAAAAATATTCTAAACCCGAGTTTTAGCCAAATAAAAGATGCAACAAGCGAAGGAGCTTTTGGAGGTATTGGAGGATTTTTAACTAGAGATTCTAATGGGAAAAAAGAAAAGTATACGTTTAAAATAACAGATTATGTTTCTGATATTATAAGTGGAGAAATAGCATATGAATCAATTTTAAAACTGAAAGTTTACAATCCTTCTGATTCTCCAGTTTCAGCTGGTGATCTCGATTTTAGAAATGGTAGCTGGAATCCAAAAGCGGTTACACTCTTTAATAATTCTTCAGCCAATGGAGTTAAAAAAGCTGCATTAGTAATATCTTTTTCAGAAAAAAAATAATTGAAACCAATAAAAGAATAGTATGTGTGGAATATCAGCCTATATAGGCTATAGAAAAGCCTATCCAATAGTTATAAACGGTTTGAAAAGACTAGAGTATAGGGGTTATGATAGTTCAGGTGTAATGATTTATGATGGTGAAAAAATGAACCTTTCTAAAACGAAAGGTAAAGTTTCCGATCTGGAGCTAATTACCAATGCTGATCAAGAAAGAACAAAAGGGAATATCGGAATGGGGCATACTCGTTGGGCAACTCATGGAGTACCAAATGATGTGAATTCTCATCCACATTATTCAGAATCTGGTAATTTAGCTATAGTACATAATGGAATTATTGAAAATTATGATACTATTAAAAAAGAGTTAATTTTTAGAGGGTATACTTTTGAAAGTGAAACAGATACCGAAGTTTTAGTAAACTTAATTCAAGAAGTTAAACTAGTAGAAGGTTGTAAATTAGGGAAAGCAGTTCAGTTAGCCTTGAACAACGTTGTGGGAGCCTATGCAATTTCTGTTTTTGATAGAACGAATCCAGATGAAATAATTGTTGCACGTTTAGGAAGTCCAATTGCAATTGGAGTTGGTAAAGACAATAAGGAATTTTTTATAGCTTCTGATGCTTCTCCTTTTGTAGAATATACCAAAAATGCTATTTATTTAGAAGATGAAGAAATGGCTATTATTAAACTAGGTAGAAAGGTAAAAGTACGCAAAATTCATAATGACTCCTTGGTTGTTCCTATTATTCAAGAGCTTAAAATGAGTTTAGAGCAAATTGAAAAAGGAGGATATGAGCACTTTATGTTAAAGGAAATTAATGAGCAGCCTAAAGCAATTACAGACACTTTTAGAGGTAGAATGTTACCGGAAGAAAATATGATTAAGATGTCTAGTATCGAAGACAATCTTGATAAATTTTTAAATGCGAATCGAATTATTATTATTGCTTGTGGTACTTCTTGGCATGCCGGTCTAGTAGCAGAATATCTTATCGAAGATATGGCTAGAATACCTGTTGAGGTCGAGTACGCGTCAGAATTCAGGTATAGAAATCCTATTGTTACCAGTAAAGATGTGGTTATTGCAATTTCCCAGTCAGGTGAAACAGCAGATACATTAGCTGCAATTAAATTAGCAAAATCTAAAGGAGCTTTTGTTTATGGAGTTTGTAACGTTGTTGGATCTTCTATTGCCAGAGAAACACATTCAGGTGCCTACACGCATGCAGGTCCAGAAATAGGAGTTGCATCAACAAAAGCATTTACAACTCAGATTACAGTTTTAACTTTAATAGCTTTAAAATTAGGAAAGGCAAATGGATCTTTAGCAGATCATACGTTTAAAAATTACATTAAAAAGATGCAGTTAATTCCTAGACAAGTTGAAAAACTACTAGAAATTGATGAGCATGTTAAGAGTATTGCAGCTGTATATAAAGATGCAACAAATTGTTTGTATCTCGGAAGAGGGTTTAACTTTCCGGTAGCTTTAGAAGGGGCTTTAAAGTTAAAAGAGATTTCCTATATTCATGCAGAAGGATACCCTGCGGCAGAAATGAAACATGGTCCTATTGCCTTAATTGATGAAAATATGCCAATTTTTGTAATAGCAACCAATAAAGGGCATTATGAAAAAGTAGTGAGTAACATTCAAGAAATAAAAGCGAGGTCTGGAAAAATTATTGCTGTAGTTACTGAAGGAGATACTCAAGTTAGAGATATTGCAGATCATGTAATTGAAGTGCCTGATACTGAAGAAGCATTAACCCCCTTGTTAACTACAATTCCTTTTCAGTTATTATCTTATCATATAGCTGTGATGTTGGGTAAAAATGTAGATCAACCTAGAAATTTAGCAAAATCCGTTACAGTGGAATGATTTTATTTTACACAAATCATATTGTACTTATTTAAGCATAAAAATACCCCAAAATGCGTCAGACATTTTGGGGTACTTTATTTAGATTGATTTTTTTATTCTAAAACCTCAAAAGTAATAGGAATGCTATTACGAACTCCTACAGGAATTTCAGACTATTTTTCTGGGCTCATTTGAAGTAAAGATGCTATAATTTCCGGAGCTTTTTGTTCTAAAACAGGATGAGAACCCCTTGTTCTAGCGTTTACAACTTTTCTGGTTTTGTCAATTGTAAAAACCACCTAGAGACGTTTTTTTCCAAAACTTAAACTTAATTCAGTAGCTAAACCAATATTAAATTTTCTACTAAAATGTTCAGCAACCTTTTAAATAAAGCATTTTTTTAATTCTTTATTATTTCCTTTACAACCAAAAAATATAGGTGTATTTTCTATTCAAACAAAAGGAATAACTTCTATAAATTATTCAGTTTTTCTATATGTATTGCAATAGTTTCACCTTCATCTGTTTCTGTAAGTTTTATAATAATTTCTTCAATTTTTAAGTCATCTTCCGCAATTTTAGGCATATTTTTTAGAGGTGGAATGACCTTTTTAATTTCTACAATAGGAATATTTTTATTCATTTCCTCCAAAATACTTACATCATCTAAATCGGAATAACTTCTTTCATAAGTTTAATATCCGGTTAAAATATGAACAATAAATAAAGTGAATACTAATCCTAACTGATTTTTTTCTAAAATTATCTAAATTAAATTTTGGTGTTTTTTTGATTTCTATTTTAAAACTTTTAAGTTTCTACTAAAAAGTAGAATATTTAATGCTAGTCAGAACATCATGAGTACCTTATTATAAACAACACATAATGTTTCCAGCGTAAAATTAAATAGATTAAAATATTGAAAAGAATGATTTTTATCATGTTTTATCATGAACTTTGGTGTGATTTCCATCATTCCAAAGCGTGAGAATATCAGTTGCAACAGAAGCTCCACTGCCGGCTGCAATTGCAAATTGACTTCGCCAACCAGCAATGGTGCCACAACAATACAGGTTGGTTTTAATAAGATGATTTGTGTTTTTTAGTTGAATTCTATCTTTTGCAGCATTTGATTTTTCATGAGGAATTATAAATTCCTCTAAACCCGTTATAGTAAATGGTTTTGCATAATTCAAAGCAATAATTACAAGTTTAGAATCATATACATTCTTATTAGTGGTCACTTTATAACTTCCTTCGATTTCTGTTACAGATAAAACTTTCTCTCTTTCAATTTGAGAAATATGCTGATACATGTTGGTTAATTGTTCTTTTCCTTGCTTTAAAATATCTTTCCCTGTCCTGCCTGGTGCTAAACCTAAAACATTATTAAATAAAGCATTTTCTAAATGAGAAGCTCGTTGATGCATGATAATTCCAATATTTTTATCAAGCGCAAAAGCCTTGGTTTTTGCAGAGCCTAAAACTAACGCACATTGCATTCCAGAAACACCACCACCAATAATTAAAGTGTCAAAAACCATTTTATATAAATAACATTTTTATATTTTGAGCAAATAGCTTTACAGAGATTGCCAATAAAATTACCCCAAAAATTTTACGGATTATTTGAATACCACTGGGCCCTATTAAGCGTTCTATTTTAGAAGAAGTTTTTAAAACGATATATAAAAATATCACGTTTAAAACTACAGCAACTATAATATTCTGTATATCAAATTCAGCTCTTAAAGACAATAAGGTTGTTAAACTTCCTGGTCCAGCAATCAATGGAAAAGCAAGCGGAAAAACAGTTGCAGTGATGGGTGCATTGTTACCATCGTCTTTATATAAAGTGATTCCTAAAATCATTTCTAATGCAATAAAAAAGAGAATAAATGCGCCCGCAACCGCAAAAGAATTTACATCAATACCAATTAAACTCAATAAACTTTGTCCTAAAAAAAGGAAAACAATCATAATAAAACCTGCAATTAATGATGCTTTTTCAGACTGAATATGACCTACTTTTTTGCGTAAATCTATGATGATAGGAATGTTTCCAATAATATCAATTACTGCAAATAAAACCATAAATGCAGTAAGTATTTGTTTGAAATTAAAAGTCATTTTTAAAAATTAAAGTTTTTGCAAAATTAGTTAACTAACTTTATCGAATTGTAAAAATAGAAAAAAATATTCTTATTTTTGTCGTATGTTTCAACTAGGAAAAACAATTGTCTCAGAAGGTATTTTAGAAAAAGATTTTGTGTGCAATTTGGCTGCATGCAAGGGTGCTTGTTGTGTAAATGGGGATGCTGGTGCTCCTTTAGACAAAGAGGAAGTGAAAATTTTAGATGAAATTTATCCGAAATTAAAACCTTTTTTAAGAAAAGAAGGAATAGCGGTCATCGAAAAAGAGGGTACTTCAGTTATCAGTGAGTCGGGCGAACTAGAAACACCTTTGGTTAATGGAGCAGATTGTGCGTATGTAATTTTTGATAAAAAAAATACAGCGTTGTGTGCAATTGAAGAAGCTTATAACCAAGGTGAAATTGATTGGAAAAAGCCAGTTTCTTGTCATTTATATCCTATTAGAGTGAAAGATTATAGTGAGTTTTCTGCTGTAAATTATGATAAATGGGAAATTTGTGATGATGCTTGTTCTTTAGGAAAAGAGTTACAAGTGCCCGTTTATAAATTTGTAAAACAAGCTTTAGTTAGAAAATTTGGGCAAAATTGGTATGATGAATTAGAAAAAGTTGCTGAAAAGCATTTACGAGAAAAGTAATTTATTTAAGTAGATTCCTCGAAATTAGACGATTATATTTTTTACGTTGTTATGGCACGTTCTTTGTTTTGACATAGTCTTAACATTTAAATTTTTCAATTATGAAAAACGTAAAAAAACTACCAACCAAACAGTTAGAGAGGTTCTCAAACATTTTCACCCAGCTAGGACTTGTTTTAGTACTCTTTATCGTTTATGTTATTTTAGAACATCAAACTTTAGAAAAATCTTTGGAAATTGTAGATTTTAATCCGCCAGAAACCATTATGATTTCTCCTGATCAAGACATTATTTTTGTAAGAGAACCTAAACCGGAGCCAAAGATTCAAAATATAGCAAGTACTGTGTTTATTGTAGATGAACTTATTAAAAAAGTGGGGAATAATATAGTTGAGACAGTTTTAGTGCAAACTACCGAAGATATCCTTCAATTAGATATTGATGCTCTTATTACTGTTGAAGAACCTAAAGAAGCTGAACCATTAGAAACTGTGCCCTTTATAATGATAGAAAATGCACCTGTTTTTAAAGGATGCGAAGGTTTATCAAAGGAAGAAAATAAACTATGTTTTGATAAAAAAATGAACAAGTTTGTGCAACGTAATTTTGATGCGCAACTAGCTAATGAAATCGGTCTGCATTCAGGAAAATATAGAATTAGCACACAATTTATCATTGATGATATAGGAAATGTTGTTGATATTCAGATAAGAGCACCACATTTTAGGCTTAAAAAAGAGATGCAAGAGTTAATTGAAAAGCTTCCAAAATTTACGCCGGGAATGCAAAGAAATAAAGCTGTTAAAGTTAAATACACCTTACCAATTTCCTTTAGGGTAGATTAGTTTAAAGGAATGTATTGATAATTTGTGCTATTTTTCCTTTAAAATTATCATTCTAATTAAAACGGAAAGCTAGAGTCTATAATTATAAATCCAACTTTTTAGTTGGATTTTTTATTATTTTGTATTTTTGATCTATGAGAATTAATCAATATTTAGATGCTACGTATTTAAAAACAGCAGCTCAAGCCAATATTTCAGAATTCGAAAATCAACAAAAAGTTCTTGATCTTGTTGACGAAGCAATTTCGCATGGGTATAAGTTGATTATGATTCGTGCAAAATACATTTCTACAACAAAAAAAATGCTTTCAGAATCAAATTCAGAAGTTTTAATAGGGACTGTTATTGATTTTCCAGAAGGAAATTCTTCCATAGAAAATAAATTAGAAGAAGCTAAAAAAGCGATATTTTTAGAAGCAGATGAACTCGATTTTGTTATCAATTATAAAGCTTTTAAACAAGGTGAAATTAATTTGATAAAAGAAGAGGTTTTAGCATGTACAAAGTTGTGTATAGAGAATAACAAAGGTGTAAAATTTATTATAGAAGTTGCCGCTTTATCAACAGCAGAAATTATCGTAATTTCACAATTGATAAAAGAAGTTGTGCTCACAAATTTTGAGGCAACGGTGGCTAAAAAAGTGTTTGTAAAGTCATCCACAGGATTTTTTAAAACCGAACATAACAAACCAAACGGCGCTACTTTAGAAACGATGAAATTAATTTCAGAAAACGCAAAACCTTTGCAAATAAAAGCTGCGGGTGGTGTAAGAGATTATGGTACCGCTTTAAAAATGATTTCTTTAGGAGTGGATAGGATAGGAACATCATCAGCTAAAGAAATATGCACAAAACAAGAAATTAACAGCACAGAATATTAAGTTTATATGGATTATTTCGCACACGAAACTGCAGTTATCGATAATAATTGTCAAATAGGAAAAGGAACAAAAATCTGGCATTTTAGCCATATAATGTCTAATTGTATTATTGGTGAATCCTGTAATTTAGGTCAGAATGTGGTGGTTTCTCCTGAAGTTATTTTAGGCAAGAATGTAAAAGTACAGAATAACGTTTCTATTTACACAGGTGTTATTTGTGAAGATGATGTTTTTTTAGGACCGTCAATGGTTTTTACAAATGTGATCAATCCGAGAAGTGCCATCAACAGAAAAAATGAATATTTAAAAACCACTGTAAAAAAAGGAGCGACTATTGGTGCAAATGCAACGATTGTTTGTGGCAATAATATTGGCGAATTTTCTTTTATTGGTGCAGGTGCTGTTGTTACCAAAGAAGTGTTGTCGTATGCTTTAGTTGTGGGGAATCCGTCAAAACAAATTGGTTGGGTTAGTGAATATGGGCACAAATTAAATTTTAACGTGGATGGTTTAGCGACTTGTAAAGAAAGTGGTGAGGATTATGAATTGAAAGAAAATTGTGTAAAAAAGATATCATGAAAAAAACATTGAAGAATTCCTGAAAGATTAAGAACCATTAGAAAATTGAATTTTAGAGCAAAAAGAGGATTTAGGGTACTATTTTTTATGGAACAGGTTGATAGAAATGATATCGTTAGTAGAGAAGAGTTTTTTAAAATTCTCGAATCTAAAAAATGAATCTAAAAAATAAAAATTATGAAAACTAGAGAAAGTGAATTTTTTATTGATAAAGCTATTGTGAAATATAAATCATTATCAATAAAAGAAAAAACAATCATTAATTTAACTTTAGCAATGACTGTCGTTGTTTTTATAATTGGATCTCTTTATAACTTTGGAGAGGTTGTTGGAGAATTTTTATATTATAGTACTCATTAAAATTAACAAGTTTTAGATAAACAAAAACACGAAAACAGCTACTGATATTCTCGTGTTTTATACTTTATTTCAAGAGCATCATTTTTCCCCTTCGTTGAATTAAAGGGGCTTTACGGCGCAGGATTCGGAATTTCCTTATGAACTGCCTCAATTTCTTTTAAAGTTTCTTCGGATAAATTAATATGAATAGAGTTGATATTTTCTTTTAACTGGCATAATTTTGTAGCTCCGATAATATTACTAGTTACAAAGGGTAATTGGTTGATAAATGCCAACGACATTTCGGATAATGTAATTCCGTTTTTCTTTGCAATCGCTTCATATCTTTTTACGGCTTCTAAAGAACCATCTCCCATATAACGCGCAATAAAACGCGGGAATAAAGTTCCTCTTGCGCCTTCAGGTAAATTTCCATTTAAATATTTACCAGATAAAACACCCTGTGCTAGTGGTGAATAAGCCAATAAACCAATGTTTTCTCTCATTGAAACTTCAGACATTCCGTATTCATAAGCTCTATGAATCATAGAATATGAATTCTGAATCGTAGCCGGTCTTGCTAAATTGTGCGCATCTGCGGTTTGCAAATATTTCATGGTTCCCCAGGGAGTTTCATTAGACAAGCCAATAGCTTTTATAGTTCCTGCCTTTACATAATCATCCAAAGTTTCTAAAATTTCTAGATGTTTTTCGGCTTCTCTTGACGCTGTTTTATAAGGATAATCTCTTACCCCAAAACAATTTACACCTCGGTCTGGCCAATGTAATTGATACAAATCTAAATAATCTGTTTGCAAACGTTTTAAGCTTTGTTCTACCGCATCTATAATATTTTGTTTGTTAAA
This sequence comes from Polaribacter sp., assembly GCA_034110665.1. Lineage (GTDB taxonomy): Bacteria > Bacteroidota > Bacteroidia > Flavobacteriales > Flavobacteriaceae > Polaribacter. The sequence continues at coordinate 68,360 of JAWUYT010000010.1, read as the reverse complement.
ACCACCTTTTCTAATATGTGCAGTATAATCTCCACCACCAGCAATTTTAGTTGCTAAAACAACTTTATCCCTATTCCCTGTTTTTTGAAACCAACGACCAATAATTCTTTCAGTTTCTGCATAGGTTTCTGGATTTGCAGGAACCGGATATAATTCTGCAACATCAAAAAAGTTTACACCTTGTGCTAATGCATAATCCATCTGTTCAAAGGCTTCTTCTTCTGTATTTTGATTTCCCCAAGTCATGGTTCCCAAACAAATTTTAGAAACTTTGATATCGGTATTTGGTAAAGTTGTGTATTTCATAAGAGTGTGTAAAGGTGTAATTGTTGATCTATTTAACAGTAGACAAATTTATTGCTAAATTAAAAACTATTATTTCAACCAAAAAATAAAGCGTGTAATTTTATCAATTACACGCTCAAATAATTTTACTTTTTTATATTTTATTTCAATATTGCTTCAATTCCGGGTAAAGCTTTGCCTTCTAACATTTCTAGCATTGCGCCACCACCGGTAGATACATAACTTACTTTATCAGCAAAACCAAATTGTTTTACAGCAGCAACAGAATCGCCACCACCAACTAAAGAAAATGCTCCGTTTTTGGTTGCTTTGTCAACAGAGTGACCAAGAGCAATTGTGCCTGCACTAAAAGATTCCATTTCAAAAACGCCTAAAGGTCCGTTCCATAAAATCGTTTTACATTGGTTTACAACTTTATCAAAAATTTCTCTTGATTTTGGTCCAGCATCAACGCCTTCCCATCCGTCAGGAATTTCATTAATATCACAAATTTGAGTATTTGCATCATTGCTAAAATCATCAGCAGCAACCACATCAACAGGAATATGAATTTGCACATTTTTGGCTTTTGCTTGTTTTAAAATTTCAAGCGCTAATTCCATTTTATCATCCTCACAGATAGAATTCCCAATTTTTCCACCTTGTGCTTTCACAAAGGTAAAACTCATTCCACCACCAATTATTAAATGATCTACTTTGTCTAAAATATTTTCAATTACAGTAATTTTAGAGGATACTTTTGCACCTCCTAAAATAGCCATAACGGGTCTTTCAGAATTATTTAACACTTTATCGATACTTTCAATTTCTCTTGCCAGTAAGTTTCCAAAACATTTGTTGTCTTCAAAAAATTGAGCAATAATGGTAGTCGATGCATGCGCTCTATGAGCAGTACCGAAAGCATCGTTTACATAAATATCACCTAATTTAGATAATTTTTCAGCAAAAGCAACATCCCCTTTTTCCTCCTCTGCATGAAAACGAAGATTTTCTAATAATAAAATTTCACCATCTTCTAAATTGGCAACGGCTTCCTCTGCTTTAATACCAGTACAGTCTTCAGCAAATTTTACATTTACGCCAATAATTTCTTTCACTTTTGCAACAATATGTTTCAAAGAAAACGCATCATTTACAACACCTTTTGGTCTGCCTAAATGCGACATTAAAACACAACTTCCTCCGTCCTCCAAAACCTTAATAATAGTAGACTTTGCAGCTTCAATTCTGGTAGCATCTGTAACTTCAAATTTATCATTTAAAGGCACGTTAAAATCTACGCGAATGATTGCTTTTTTATTTTTGAAATTAAAATCGTTTAATGTTTTCATTTTTAGATGTATTTTCAACAAAAATACTTTTTTATTTATGGTTAATGAAACTGAAAATTGAAAAGTTAAGTTAACGTTTTCGTATTTAAGTTCCCATCACTTCTTAAAGGATAGCATCTAAAAAAATTAGTTGTGATTCCTCACTTTTTAAGTGGCCTGTCTTCTATTTTTAAATGCATGCAAGGCGCTGCTAACTATTAAAATAGCAGCTGTAAAAAATGCAGCATAAGCAATCAGGTTGCTGTTTCTATTGTTTGCGACACCAATAGCGATTAAAGCCCAAGCCCCAACCAAGGCAAATTCTCTCATATTTCTTTTCCAAGTAATCGTTAAATTAAGTGCAGTGGCAATTGCAATCGTGATCAACGTCCAAATTTCTGGGGAAATTCCGAATCCATTCCAGCCAATTTTCACTAAATACGAAGAAACATTTGCGATGCTTGCTACAGTTACCCAACCACTATAAATTACAAATGGCCACCAAAGAAATAAAATTACAGAAAAAGGTGCGTCCCAAAGTTCCATTTTATTATTCCAAACGATTTTAAGCAAAGAAAATAATAAGAGAAAGATGAAAATACAGGAAAGACCAGTGTATTCATAAAGCCAACAGAAAATCCAAGCAGCGTTTGCAGCACAAGAAATAATGAACCAAGTACCTGTCTTTTCTACAAAATCATCGTTTCTAACTTTTACAAACAGACTTCTTCCTTGATAAATAGCAAAACCTGTTAAGAGCAAATAGATAAGACCCCAGATAGAAAATGCATAACCAGCGGGCGTAAATAAAGAGTTTAAATCTCTAGAAATTTCGCCAATCGTTGTATTGTTTAAAAGCCCCGTATTAGAGAGGTAGTTTATAAAAACGACAGAGACAAAAGCAATTCCATTTCCTATTTGAAGTATTTTTTTCATGATTTTATTTTTGAAATATGAGATAAAAGTACTGAAATTTTAGAGGAACAACTTTCTAAAACTTTATATTTGTACATGCTTTTCAATCAAATTATAGGCCAGGAACATATTAAAAAACATTTGCAAACTTCTGCGGAAAATGGCAGAATTCCGCATGCTCAATTATTTATTGGCAAAGAGGGTTGTGGCGCACTGCCAATGGCAATTGCCTATGCACAATTTTTATTGTGTAATTTTTCTGAGAATAAAGATGCGTGTATTATAAAGTGTGATAAACTACAACATCCAGATTTGCATTTCGCATTTCCTGTGACCACAAACGATTCTGTAAAAAAACATGCTGTAAGCAATCTGTTTTTGCATGATTGGCGGGAGTTTATAGCCACGCAACCTTACGGAAGTTTATTTAATTGGTTGCAGCATATTGGTGTAGAAAATAAACAAGGTTTAATTGGTGTTGATGAGGCGGAAGCAGTTGTAAAAAAATTAAAACTAAAAAGTTACGAAGGTGGTTTTAAGGTGATGATTATTTGGATGGCAGAGAAAATGAATAGTGCGTCGGCTAATAAATTATTAAAACTTATTGAGGAACCACCTCAAAAAACAGTGTTTTTACTGATTACAGAAAATGAAGAGCAGATTATAAATACGATTCAATCAAGATGTCAGGCATTACATTTTCCGAGATTATCTGAGGAAGATATTGCAAATGCTTTGATTGTAAATTATCAAATTGCAGAAAATGAAGCCAATACTATTGCGCATCAATCGGAAGGAAACTTTAATAAAGCACTTCATTTATTGAAAAATGATGCTGCTGATTTAGTTTTCGAAGAGTGGTTTATTGCCTGGATAAGAACTGCTTTTAGGGCGAAAGGAAATGCCGAGGTGGTGCAACAACTAATTGCATGGTCAGAAACAATTTCAAAAACAGGAAGAGAAACTCAAAAACGATTTTTAGAATATTGTCTACAATTTTTTAGGCAAGCCTTGTTAATGAACTATAAGTCTGATCATTTGGTTTTTATGGAGTCAAAATCAGGTTTTGATTTGTCTAAATTTGCGCCTTTTGTACATTCAGGAAATATTTTAGACATCGAAAAAGAACTTAATGAAGCGATGTACCACATTGAAAGAAATGGAAATGCAAAAATTATTCTATTAGATCTTTCTATGAAATTGACGCGTTTTTTGCATAAAAAAGAGGCGACTATTTAGTTTATTGTTAAAGTCAGTTTGATGTTTTTCCACACACTTGTTATTTTGAGAATCTCACGCAATTTATACATAACTCGAGACGCCAATAGCATAAAAAACTTTATGAATAAGGCATTTTTAAAAGCAAGATAAAAGAAACAAAACCTAAATGCTTGGTCAATCTTGCAATATACTGCCCAACAAAACATAAGAAAGAGAAGAAGGTTTAGGGGTAATTATTTTTTCCAAGTACCACCATAAACATAATTTGGGTTTTCTTTTTTTAGATCTAATAAGCATTCTTTACAGGAAAAAATCCATTTTTTTGGTAACTTATATTGAATTCTATACATCGTTGAGAAATCTTTGTCACAGATTTCACAGTATTTAATTCTCTGTTTCGTTGCCATTTAAAATTCCTTTTGTTTTTAAAATTTTAATTATTGTAAGCCGTCAATCTAGCAACATATTTTCCAATAACATCAAATTCTAAATTTACAACATCATCAATTTGCAGGGTTTTAAAAGTGGTGTGTTCCCAAGTGTAAGGAATAATTGCGACACTAAATTCATCTTTTTTAGAATTCACAACCGTCAAACTAATTCCATTAATTGTAATTGAACCTTTTTCTATGGTGATGTTATTCTTGCTAGATGTGTATTTAAACGTACAAACTGTGCTCCCGTTTTCATCTTTCATGTTGGTGCATATTCCAGTTTCATCAACATGCCCTTGAACCATATGCCCGTCTAATCTATCGCCCAATTTCATAGCGCGTTCTAGATTTACAATCGTATTTATTTTTAATTTTCCAGTATTGGTTTTGTCTAATGTTTCTTTAATCGCCGTAACGGTGTATTCATCATTTTTGATGTCAACAACCGTTAAACAAACTCCGTTGTGAGCCACACTTTGGTCAATTTTTAGTTCATTTGTAATATTGCTTCGAATTGTTATGTGAACGTTTTCTTGTTCTTTTACAATATTTTTTACCACGCCAAGTGTTTCTATAATTCCTGTAAACATATCTCTAAAAATTGGTTACTTTTGTACACATCAAAAATAGTGATATTACAAGAGATCTATGGATAAATCTGACAAAATAATCGTAGGAATTTCAATAGGAGATTTAAACGGAATTGGTATTGAAGTAATTTTAAAAACATTTGAAGACAAACGAATGTTAGACTTTTGTACGCCAGTACTTTTTGGAGCAACAAAGACGATTTCTTATCATAAAAAGGCGCTAGGAATAGAAACTCCTGTGCATGGAATTACAGCGATAGCTCAAATAAATCATACAAAAATTAATATTTTAAATATCTGGAAAGAAGAAGTTGCTATTGAATTAGGAAAAGCAACGAAGATTTCTGGAGAGTATGCCGCAAAATCTTTAGCTTCTGGAGTCGCACATTTAAAAGAAAACAAGATTGATGTGTTAATTACAGCTCCTATCAACAAAGAAAATATACAATCTGATACGTTTAATTTTCCTGGTCATACAGAATACTTAGAAGCTAATTTAGAAGGGAATAGTTTAATGATTTTAATGACAGATGAATTGCGAATAGGTTTAATTACGGGTCATATACCTATTGCGAAAGTTGCAGAATCTATTACGCCAGAATTAATAAAGAGTAAGGTGGAGACAATGTACTTGTCTTTAAAGCAAGATTTCGGAATTGACAAACCAAAAATTGCTGTTTTATCTTTGAATCCGCATTGTGGAGATAAAGGAGTTATTGGCGAAGAAGATGATACAGTTATACGACCAACTATTGAGGAAATAAAAGAAACAGGCAAGCTTGTTTTTGGGCCTTATGCGGCAGATGGATTTTTTGGTTCTAAAACGTATAAGCAATTTGATGGAGTTTTGGCAACTTATCACGATCAAGGATTAGCGCCTTTTAAAGCATTGTCTTTTGGTAAAGGAGTTAATTTTACAGCAGGCTTAAGTCATATTAGAACTTCGCCAGATCATGGTACAGGCTATGATATTGCAGGTAAAAACAGTGCGAGTTCGTCTTCTTTTGTAGAAGCTTTGTTTACGGCAATAGCAGTTTTTAAAACTAGAAAGGAGTATAAAGAATTGACAAAGGATTCGTTGATTTAAAAATAAAATTAAAGAATGTTTTTTTTTCATATAATATATTGCAGAAATACATTTTTTTGTATCTTTGCCCGCTCAATTGATGTTTGGTAATGAAAGACTTGAAAGAATTCAACATACCGTTTGTAGGATTAAAAGAAGGTAAACATGAGTTTCAATATTTAATTGACAACAAGTTCTTTGAAGCTTTTAATTTTGATGAATACGTGAATACATCAATAGAAGTTTTATTAACATTCGTAAAAAAGAGCACATTATTTGAGCTAGTTTTTGTTGCGGAAGGCTCGGTTGAGCTTCCTTGTGATGTAACCAATGAGTTATTTAATCAGGAAATAAAATCGGAACTACCTTTAGTAGTAAATTTTGGTCCAGAATATAATAGCGATAATGAAGAAATTTTAGTACTTCCTCATGAAGCTTATGAAATGAATGTTGCACAGTTTATTTATGAAATGATTGTGTTAGCAGTTCCTAATAAGAGAGTTCATCCAAAAGTATTAGATGGCACTATGGAATCTGAAGCACTAAATAAATTGAGAGAATTAGAGATAAAGAAAGTAAAAGCTGTAGAAACTACAGACCCAAGATGGGATAAATTAAAGAATTTAATAACAGAAAAAAAGACATAAAATGGCACATCCTAAAAGAAAAATATCCAAAACAAGAAGAGATAAAAGGAGAACACATTATAAAGCATCATATCAACAGATAGCTACAGATCCAACAACTGGTGAATCTCATTTATACCACAGAGCTCACTGGCATGAAGGAAAATTATATTATAGAGGTCAAATTGTTTTAGAATCTGCAGTAGCAGAGGCTTAATAGTTTACTTTTAAAAAAACGCAAAAACCCTCAATTTTGAGGGTTTTTTTACGTTTTTAACTTAAAACATGACTCTTTAGAGATAAAATACACTAAAACGTGAAATAATTTTCACTACTTTTGGCTATTCTAAATTTTAGAAACTAAACCTTAATTATGACAAAAATCTCTGCAGCAATTACAGCAGTGGGAAAATATGTTCCTGATTACATTTTAACCAACAAGGAATTAGAGACCTATGTAGATACAAATGATGAATGGATTACCAGTAGAACAGGAATTAAGGAGCGAAGAATTCTTAAAGGAGAAGGTTTAGGCACCTCTTTCATGGCAATAAAAGCTGCCGAAGATTTATTAGAAAGATCTAACTTAACATCAAAAGATATAGATTTGGTTATTGTTGCAACTGCAACTCCAGATTTGTTAGTAGCTTCAACAGCCGCTTATGTAGCTTCAGAAATTGGTGCAATCAATGCATTTTCTTATGATTTGCAAGCAGCATGTTCTAGTTTTTTATTCGGGATGTCTACTGCTTCAAGTTATATAGAATCTGGTAGATACAAGAAAATTTTACTAATTGGTGCAGATAAAATGTCATCAATTATAGATTATAAAGATAGAGCAACTTGTATTATTTTTGGAGATGGAGCTGGTGCTGCGTTATTTGAACCAAACAATGAAGGTTTTGGTTTGCAAGAGGAATATTTAAGCAGTGATGGTGTTGGAAGAGATTTCTTGAGAATTGAAGCTGGTGGATCAATAATGCCAGCAACAATAGAAACGGTTAAACAACAAAAACATTTCGTCTATCAAGAAGGAAAAACTGTCTTTAAATATGCAGTATCAAATATGGCGGATGCATCTGAAAAAATGTTAACAAGAAATAATCTTACAGAAGAAGATATTCAGTGGTTAGTGCCACATCAAGCAAATAAACGAATTATTGAAGCAACAGCAAGGAGAGTTGGCGTTGCCCCAGAAAAAGTAATGATGAACATCCAAAAATACGGAAATACAACATCTGCTACTTTACCACTATTATTAGCGGATTATGAAAACGAGCTTAAAAAGGGAGATAATTTAATTTTTGCCGCATTTGGTGGAGGTTTTACTTGGGGTGCGATTTATTTAAAATGGGCATATAACACAAAAAATTAACAACTAAATAATAAGAATAATGGATATTAAGGAGATTCAAAATCTTATAAAATTTGTAGCAAAATCTGGCGCTAGCGAGGTAAAGTTAGAGATGGAAGATATTAAGATTACGATTAAAACAGGTTCAGGAAAAACAGAAACTACAATTGTACAAGCCGCCCCTTTGTCTAACATGGCGCAAGCGGTTACAGCTCCACCTGCACAAACATTTACGGAGCCTATAGAATCTGTGAAAGAATCAGAAAGTGATGATTCTAAATATATTACAGTTAAGTCTCCTATTATAGGTACTTTTTATAGAAGGCCTTCTCCAGATAAATTAAATTTTGTAGAAGTGGGTACAAATATTAGTATTGGAGATACTGTTTGTGTTATTGAAGCAATGAAATTATTTAATGAAATTGAATCTGAAGTTTCAGGTAAAATCGTTAAAGTTTTAGTGGATGATTCTTCTCCCGTAGAGTTTGATCAACCTTTATTTTTAGTAGATCCATCTTAATAGATAGAGTTTATATTTTGGGGTTTAGATATTAGATTTTCTAACTCATAACTCAAAACTCATAACCCAAAACTCTTATATTATGTTTAAAAAAATATTGATTGCCAACCGAGGGGAAATTGCACTGCGTGTAATAAGAACCTGTAAAGAAATGGGCATAAAAACTGTGGCTGTATATTCTACTGCCGATGCAGAAAGTTTACATGTTAGATTTGCAGATGAAGCTGTTTGTATTGGACCACCAGCAAGTGCTGAATCTTATTTAAAAATGTCTAATATTATATCTGCAGCAGAAATCACAAATGCAGATGCCATTCATCCTGGTTACGGATTTTTATCAGAAAACGCTAAATTTTCTAATTTATGTGAAGAACATAACATTAAATTTATCGGAGCTACTGGTAAAATGATTGACGAAATGGGGGATAAAGCAAACGCAAAAGCAACGATGAAAAGAGCTGGTGTACCTTGTGTGCCTGGTTCTGAAGGTATTATTGCTGATTTTGAAGAGTGCGAAAAATTAGCCATAGAAACAGGGTATCCTGTAATGCTAAAAGCTTCTGCTGGTGGTGGTGGTAAAGGAATGCGTGCTGTTTGGAAGCCTGAAAATTTAAAAGATGCTTGGGATTCTGCAAGACAAGAAAGCAAAGCTGCTTTTGGGAATAATGATATGTATATGGAGAAACTCATTGAAGAGCCAAGACATATAGAAATTCAGATTGTAGGAGATTCTTACGGAAAAGCCTGCCATTTATCAGAAAGAGATTGTTCTGTACAAAGACGTCATCAAAAGTTAACAGAAGAAACTCCTTCTCCTTTTATGACTGATGAATTGAGAGAAAATATGGGTAACGCCGCTGTAAAAGCAGCCGAATTTATAAAATATGAAGGTGCAGGAACTGTAGAGTTTTTGGTTGATAAGCATAGAAACTTCTATTTTATGGAGATGAATACTCGTATTCAAGTAGAGCATCCTATCACTGAAGAAGTAGTGAATTATGATTTAATTCGCGAGCAAATTTTAGTAGCATCAGGCGTGCCTATTTCTGGGAAAAACTACTATCCACAATTGCATTCTATTGAATGCAGAATTAATGCAGAAGATCCTCACAATAACTTTAGACCAGCACCTGGAAGAATAACTACCTTTCATGCTCCTGGAGGTCATGGGGTTAGAATGGATACACATGTGTATGCGGGATATATGATTCCGCCAAATTACGATTCTATGATAGCCAAATTAATTGTAACTGCTCAAACAAGAGAAGAAGCAATTAATAAAATGAAAAGAGCTTTAGATGAATTTGTAATTGAAGGGGTTAAAACGACAATCCCTTTTCACATTCAATTAATGGAGCATCCAGATTATGTTTCTGGTAATTATACGACTAAATTCATGGAAGATTTTGAAATGAAAGCATAATCAACCTTTTCGTTTTAAATTAATATTAAAATAGAGAATACACGTTTGTATTCTCTATTTTTTTTATATTTAGAGGAAAATAGTAGAATTATGAAAATTGACGGAATTGACAAAATTATCATTAAAAGATTAGTAAAAGATGCAAGAACGCCTGTATTAAGTATTGCAAGGGAAGTTGGCATTTCTGGAGCGGCTATTCATCAACGTTTAAGAAAATTAGAAAAGTCTGAACTAATTGATGGTTATAGAATGGTAATTAACCCAAAGTCTTTAGGGTATACGACAACTGCTTTTGTAGGTGTTTTTTTAGATTCATCTAGTCTATATTCGTCTGCAGTTAAAAGATTAAAAGAAATTCCTGAAGTCGTTGAGAGTCATTTTACAACTGGAAATTATGCAGTTTTTATTAAGATTTTATGTAAAAATAATGAAGATTTAATGCATCTCTTAAATAAAAACATTCAAAACATAAAAGGAGTGTCTAGAACAGAAACTTTTATTTCTTTAGACCAACAGATTGACAGACAGATAAGTATTTAGGGTAAAATAACTTATTTATTAAAATAATCATTTATGAAAGTAGTTTAACGACTTCTCAAATAAATAATTATATAAATTATTCAATTTTTGTGGACAACTATAAAAAAAATCTCAAATGAAATCGCTATAAATACTTCTGGTGGATGATGTTAAAATGTAAAGATTAAAATTATATTTACCTCCTAAATTAAGAAATATTGAAGTTTATTACTTTTAGATTGATTGTTTAAGCCACATTGATTTTTTATTATAAATACTTCACAAATTATAGATTTTGAAGATAATGTTGTTCTGATTTAGAAAGAAGTCATTCCTGCGAGTACATCAAATAAAAGTGAATTAATACTGAAGTTAAATTTACTGTAGACTAGTAGTTTTCTATTGAACAACACTTGTTGGTTATTCGTCGTGCGTATAGGCCATATATACGATTAGTTGAAAAAAATAGACAAAAGAACTGTTTCTTTGTAGCGTAAATAACAATTATAAGTTGGGGGATTTATAAATTGTAATTAATTAGGGCTGATTTATTTCAGTCCTTTTTTTTTGGCTTTGTTTATAAATTATATTTTTTTTCGTTGAGAATGTGTCTTTTTATAATTTAGCTCGATTTTGCTCTAAGTGATACATTTAAATTTGCCATTCTCAAGCTATATTGAATTACTTTAATAACAGAGGAACAAATGCTTGTGCAAAATTTTTTAATGCTAAAATTAAAGAATTTAGAGCACAATTTAAAGGCGTTAGGGATGTGAAATTTTTTCTAGAAAGATTAATTAAATTAGTTGCTTAACTATCATAATCTGTCTAAAATATTGGCTGATCCGGGTGAAAAAGGATAAGATAATAGTTAAAGTATCGTTAAAAACAAATCCTTACTTTCTTTACTAATAGCAATACTACTATATTTGCAGTAGTAGTAATTGAGTGTGTTTTTTTGCAAAGAAATTCATGCAAAATGTTTTATTAAAGTTAGTTTTGGTTGATTAATTTAGTTGGCATCAAAAAATATTTTTGGTGTCAACTTTCTTTTTATCTTTGTATTGTATGATAGAACAAAAAGAGGCAAGATCAGAAAAAGCAGTTTTAATAGGTGTAATAACACAACAACAAGATGAAGCTCAATCTGAGGAGTATTTAGATGAATTAGAATTCTTAACGGCAACTGCCGGTGGCGTTGTTGTAAAGCGTTTTGTACAGAAGATGGAAAAACCACATCCTAAAACTTTTTTAGGTACTGGTAAATTAGAAGAGGTAAAGGCTTACATAGAAACTCATGATATAGGTACTGCAATTTTTGACGATGAGTTATCACCTGCTCAATTGCGAAATATAGAAAAGATTTTAGATTGTAAAATTTTAGATAGAACCAATTTAATACTAGATATTTTTGCCCAAAGAGCCCAAACAAGCTCCGCAAAAACACAAGTAGAACTTGCACAATGTCAATATTTATTGCCAAGATTAACAAGACTGTGGACGCACCTTGATAAGCAAAAAGGAGGTATTGGAATGCGGGGTCCTGGAGAAACAGAAATAGAAACCGATAGACGTATTATTAACGATAGAATCGTTCTCTTAAAAAAGAAATTGAAAACCATTGATAAGCAAATGGCAACGCAACGTAAAAACCGCGGACAAATGGTTAGAGTTGCTTTGGTTGGTTATACCAATGTCGGGAAATCCACATTAATGAATGTCATTAGTAAGAGCGATGTTTTTGCAGAAGATAAACTTTTCGCAACGCTAGATACAACTGTTAGAAAAGTTGTGATTAAGAACCTTCCGTTTTTAATGACAGACACCGTTGGATTTATAAGAAAATTGCCAACCCAATTGGTAGAATCTTTTAAATCTACATTAGATGAGGTGCGTGAAGCAGATTTGTTATTGCACGTAGTAGATATTGCACATCCTAATTTTGAAGATCATATAGCCTCTGTCAATACTGTTTTAGACGACATTAAGTGTGCCGATAAACCAACAGTAATGGTTTTTAATAAGATAGATGCTTATGAGCATGAAACGATCGATGAAGATGATCTTGTTACTGAAAAAGAAAAAAAACATTACACTTTACAAGATTGGGAAAAAACTTGGATGAATGATTATGATGTGGACTCTATCTTTATTTCTGCTTTGAACAAAGAAAATTTGGAGGATTTTAAAGAGAAAACATATGAAGAAGTAAAGAAAACTCATATTCAGCGTTTTCCTTATAATGACTTTTTGTATTATGAGTATAAGGAGGGAGAGTAATAACTTTTATCCTCAAGAACCTTTTTTTTGACTTTGTTGTAATTTTAAATCTCGCAGAAAAGACGGATTTGAATATCATTATCTAAAAAAAAGAAGAATATTTTTTTTAGATAAAAAGTTTGGGTTTTTAAAATTATTAGAAAAAGGAGAAGCAAAGTTATACCAATATACTACAAGATTATTTATTGAGTTCAGCGCTGCTGCAGAAGTAATTCATTATCTTATTGAAATAAAGTGTGAATTATGTGATAAAAAATAGATTTTATCAAATTATATTGAGCGTTTTACCCGATATAAAGAGCTCATTAAAAAAATAATAAAAGAGAATATAATTATTTCGATATTAGGGAAGCTATAAAAGAATTTAATAATTTTCAAAAATAATAAATTGTTAGAAAACATATTTAATTTATATACAAATAGTACAGAAATAAATTCTTTTATTGTGATAGAAAAACGAAGAACAAAAACATAGAAAGTCTTGCAATTTGCAAGACTTTTTTTTTATTTTTTTTCAGAATTACTACCCTCAATAATTCCCATTCTTTTAGCACGATTTTTCCATGATTTTCTTGCCAAATCTTGCATGTTGGCAACAGAATCACTTTCGTCCATAATTTCTAGACCAAGCAAGGTTTCAATGACATCTTCTTGCGATACAATACCACTAACAGAACCATATTCATCAACAACTAAAGCAATGTGTTCTTTTTCTTTAATGAGTTTATCAAACAAATCAGGAATTGATAACTCTCTATCTGTAATGATAATATCTCTCCTAATAGAAGCTAAAGTATCTTTTCCTTTTCCATTAATCATCGCTTCCAACATGTTGTCCTTTAAAAAATAGCCTGTAATTTCATCAGGATTATTTGCAAAAACAGGAATTCTAGAAAAACGTAAATTTTTATGTTCATTGTAAAAAGAGGCTATTGTTTGGCTTTCATCTGCAATTTCCAAAACCGTTCTTGGCGTCATAACATGAGATACTTTTATTTTTTTAAAACCTAAAAGATTTCTGATTACCTTACTTTCGTTTTCTTTGAAAACGCCATCTTTTTCAGCCATTTCTGTCATCACTAAAAAGCCTTCTCTACTTAAAACACTTCCATGACCTTTGCCACCGATTAATTTTGTAGTTAATTGTAAAACCCATAAAATGCCCGTATATTTTAATGGAAAAATCATCACTTTTAAAGTTTTCGATGTAAAATTAGCCAACTGTTTCCAATAGGTTGCACCAACTGTTTTTGGTATAATTTCTGATGCCACTAAAATTAAAACAGTCATCACTGTAGAAACAATACCAACCATTACATCTTCTGTAATTTTAATTCCGAAAATTGTTTTTACCGCTGTTCCGTATATTTCTGCATAGGCAACTTTTGCTTGCACACCTACCATAATTGCCCCAACTGTGTGCGCAATTGTATTGATGGTTAAAATGGCAATTAAAGGTTTATCTATGTCTTTTTTAAAAGTTTCTAATTCAGCTGCATACTCTAGTCCTTCGCTTTTTTTTAGATTTATAAAAGTAGGAGTAATACTTAATAAAACTGCTTCTAGAATAGAGCACAAAAACGAAAAAAAGATAGAGACGGTTGCGTAAATTATTAATATTGTCATTAACAGAATTTTAGAATGTAAAAATACGGAAAATAAAAATCCTCAAGAATTTCTTGAGGATTTAAAATAGTATAATGTTCTTTTATTTAAAGAGCATAGCTCAATCCAAATAACCAATAAGATTGTAATTTGTTATCTACATTACCAAATGTTGGTGTTGCTTGGGTTGGATTTGCAATTGGGTCAGAGTTAGTTAAAGCATTATTTAAAGCTTCTTGTTTATTGTCCCTTAATCCAAGTTCAAAGCCTAAACCTATTCCTTTCCAGATTGTGTATCCAAAAGAGTTTGTGAATGTCCAGTTAGATAAATCGCCATCTTTATAGCTTTGATACATGGATAAGTTAGATTTTATGCTCAATTTATGATACTTTGCTGTATAATCAGCGACAATTTTTGCACCTAAAGAAGATTCAAAAACTGCACTAGCATCGCTAAAAACAAAATTGTAGTTTGCTGGGTGTATAACCACGACTAAATTATTAGCAGCTGTCCATGTTAAACCTGCACCAAAATCTAAATATCCAGGATCGTTAAAATTATCTAATAACGTAGTTCTGTATTCACCTAAAGCAGAAAATGCCCATTTTTTATTGATTCTTCTACCATACAAAGAAGAAATTGTAAAAACATCTGTTGCAGTTTCAAAAGTATCACTATCCGAAGTGTCATCTCTGTTGTCTATTTTTACCCAACCAAGAGTAACGGTTCCAGAGTTTCTCCAAAAAAACGTATCTTCAATTAAGTTAGCAAAACCGTTTATAGTAATGCCAATATTCCCTGCTGACGTGTTTGGAGCTGTTCTTGCGTACCAATTGTTAAAGCCAGATAAACTTGCGCCAATAGTGCCAAAAGCGCTTATTCGCCATCCTGGAAGCGCATCTATTTTAGTCTGCAAAGCATTTACTTCTCCTTGAAGTTTTTTAATTTTAGCTTTTTTAGGAGCTTGTTCTTTTTTTAATTCGTCAGCTGTTTGAGCTTTTGCTGAAAAACTAACACAGAACAGCAATAGTAGAATTAATAGTTTTTTCATTTTAAGTTGATTTTAAAGTAAGCATATAAAAATACACTTTTCTTGTTTAGACAATAAAACTATTGATAAGTTACTTTTTCATGAAAACTATAGTTTACACCCAAACCAAATAGTTGCCTAAATTGAATTCTACTAGAAGAGTTGTCATCAATAATTGTATGAAAAGTCATCATCATTTTTAAGTTCTTGTTTACTTTAAAACGAATATTGGTTTGATAATCGAGGTCTATATTGCCCACGTTTGCTAAATAATCTGTGTATAAGGTAAAAATGTTTTCCATTTCTATATTTTCCATCAAACTAAACTTATAATAGCCAGCGATGTTAAAACCTAAACTAAAAGCAGTATTTCTGCCTTCATTAACGCCAAATTGACCAGAAAAAAAATCACTTACAAAGGTATACCTTGCAGTGGCAGGAGCAACGTTTAGACTCAAGTTATCAGATTTTTTCCACAGCATACCAGGTCCAAATGTTAAATAGGCAGGGGCGAAGAATTCTGAAACTAATTCTACAGGATCTTTTTTATAATCAAAGCCTTTGGTATATTGAGTTCTAAAATTAGTAATAAAGGAAAAAAACCAATAGTTAGAAGTTTTGAGGCCGAATAAAGAATTTAGTTCAAAACGATCATCGGTTTTACGATATCCTTTATCACTAATATAACTTAAACCATAGCCAGAAATTATTCTACTATCCCAGTTAATATTGTTTTTTTTGTAATTAAAATCATAATTTACATTGATGTTTCCAGCAATCATATTCTCTCCACCAGACGCCCAATTAGAGAAAGAAGATTGATTAAATATAAAAGCAAATCGGCCATGAATTTTCCATTTAGGTTTCGGTATAGTGTCTTTCTTCTTTTGCGAATAAACGTTTACGAAAAATAACAGAAAAAAAAGGAGTGCAATTTTTTTCAAATATTAAAAGTTTAAGAAAACAAAAATAGGATTATCTGCTTAAAATAAGACTATTTCTTTACTTTATATAAAGGAACCGTAGAACAAGCTTCGCCAAACATTATTGATTTGGCAGTGGGTTGTAGTTTTGCTATTAAAAAAGCATAGGCAGAATCTGGTATCGGTTTTTCTGCACAACCTTTAATGATCACAGGCTTATTTGCAAAATCTTTAAGGTCTAAAAAGCCTATTAATTCTTGATAAATAATAGTTTCTAACAACTCTAAATTACCAATGACAACTTTCTTGGCAAACGGAATTATTTGTGCCGCAACTAACATAAATGCCCAAGAAGGGATTATAGCGTCTGCAGAACACATAACAGCGACGAACGAATTTTTGTATTGATCCCAATCGTGATTTTTAACAGATTCTCTGAAATCTGTCTCTTTTAAAATCAGTTCTTGAAATAACCAATCCTTTATATCAAACAAAATTCTTTCTCCTTCAGGATAAATCTCCTCTAGATCAACAGTTTTAAGTGGGCTATTGGTTACTCTGTTTATTATTTCTTTCTGCATTTTTATGGTTTCAAAAGATTGTTTTCGAGTAATTTCGAAGAAAAATCGAAATTACTCGAACTAACAGAAGCATAAACTACAACTGTCAATTTTTTTTTTAGTTTTGACTATTTAATACTAAAGCATGCCCAATTCTAATTTAGCCTCTTCGCTCATCATTTCTGATGTCCAAGTGGGGTCAAAAGTAATTTCGACTTCGCAGTTATTTAGTTCTTTTAAAGTTTTTACTTTATCTTCAATTTCTATGGGTAAACTTTCTGCAACAGGACAATTAGGCGATGTTAAAGTCATTAATATTTTTGCATTGTTTTCTTCCGATACAAAAACATCGTAAATTAAACCTAATTCATAAATGTCTACCGGAATTTCAGGATCATAAATAGTTTTTAAAACTCGTATAATTTTATCTCCAATTTCTTCTAATTCTATATCTGTCATTTTACTTTGCTAATTTAGTTTGTTGCGCAATTGCATACATTTTTATTTGCTTTACCATAGAAACTAGACCATTTGCTCTCGTTGGTGATAAATGTTCTTTAAGGCCTATTTTATCAATAAAACTAGTTTCTGCCGTTAAAATATCATTTGGTTTCTGACCAGAATACACACGTAATAATAAAGCTGCAATACCTTTGGTTAAAATAGCATCACTATCTGCCGTATATTTAATAGTCTCGTTTTCTAGTTCAGAAAATAGCCAAACTTTAGATTGGCAACCTTTAATTAAATTCTCATCTAATTTATATTGATCATCAATAATAGGTAAAGATTTGCCAAGGTCTATTATATATTCATAACGATCCATCCAATCATCAAACATGGAAAACTCATCAATAATTTCTTCTTGTATTTCTTTGATAGTCATTTTTAAAACTTATTTTTGCGGTATCGTGAAAGCCTTTTTGTAAAAGGCAAAAATACGATAAAAAAGCATTAATAATGCTTGTTTAGATATAAAGTAAATAGATATTAACGTATTAAATTCCTTCTTAACGCTGCATTGAATATAGTCGGAATAAGAAGGTTAAAATGAGCTTATGAGTAAATTATTAGCAGTTGGTACTGTAGCATTCGATGCAATTGAAACTCCTTTTGGCAAAACTGATAAAATTCTTGGAGGTTCAGGAACTTTTGTAGGTTTGGCAGCGAGTCAGTTTGGCGTAAAAACAGGAGTTGTGTCTGTGGTTGGAGGAGATTTTCCGCAATCGTATTTAGATATGATGAATGCCAAAGGAATTAATACGGAGGGTATTGAAATTATTAAAGAAGGAAAAACATTTTTCTGGAGTGGTAAATATCATAATGATATGAATTCTCGAGATACTTTAATAACAGAATTAAATGTATTAGAGAATTTTCAACCAGTGGTTCCAGAAGATTTTAAAGATGCAGGAATTGTAATGTTGGGTAATTTACACCCCATGGTGCAAGCCTCTGTTTTAGACCAAATGTCAAAAAGACCAAAGTTGGTCGTTTTAGATACGATGAATTTTTGGATGGATATTGCGCTGGATGATTTACATACTGTTTTAAAAAGAGTAGATGTAATAACCATTAATGATGAAGAAGCGCGTCAGCTTTCAGGAGAATATTCTTTGGTAAATGCAGCAAAGAAAATCCATACTATGGGACCAAAGTATGTGGTGATTAAAAAAGGAGAACATGGAGCGTTGTTGTTTAATGATGGTAAAATGTTTTTTGCACCCGCATTGCCTTTGGCAGAAGTCTTTGATCCAACAGGGGCAGGTGATACTTTTGCAGGTGGTTTTTGTGGATATTTAGCAAAAACAGGAAATGTTTCTTTTGAGAATATGAAAAACGGCATTATTTACGGTTCTAATCTGGCTTCCTTTTGTGTAGAGAAATTTGGCACAGAACGAATGCAAGAGCTAACTGCGGATGAAGTTAAAATACGCTTGCAAGCTTTTAAGGAGTTAACACAATTTGATATAGAAATCTCATAAAAAAAATCCGCGATCAAAAATCGCGGATTTTTTTTACCTAAAATATAACATAATAACCAATTAAATGAGCGACGCAATTAAACACGAATGTGGCATAGCATTAGTTAGATTAAAAAAGCCATTGCAATTTTATAAAGATAAATATGGTTCTGCTTTTTACGGAATTAATAAAATGTATTTATTAATGGAAAAGCAGCACAATCGCGGACAAGACGGTGCCGGTTTTGCAAGTGTAAAGTTTAATGTAGCACCTGGAACGCGTTATATTAGCAGAGTTCGTTCTAACCAAGCACAGCCAATACAAGATATTTTTGCTCAAATTAATGGTCGGCTAAATGGTGTTTTGGAACAAAACCCCGATAAGAAAAACGATGTAAAATGGCAGGAAGAAAATATGCCTTACGTTGGTAATTTGTTTTTAGGACACGTTCGTTATGGAACTTTTGGTAAAAACAGTATAGAAAGTGTGCATCCATTTTTACGTCAAAGTAACTGGAAACATCAAAATTTAATCGTTGCAGGTAATTTTAACATGACGAATTCTAAACAGATGCTAGAAGAATTGGTAGAGTTAGGGCAACACCCAAAAGAGTCTACAGATACGGTAACTGTTATGGAAAAAATCGGGCATTTTTTAGAGGATGAAGTGGCCAAATTATATCAACAAGCAAAGAAAAAAGGATTTAATAAGAAAAGCTCATCACCGTATATAGAAGAAAATTTAAGTCTTAAAAAAGTATTGAAAAGATCTTCTAAAAACTGGGATGGTGGTTATGCAATGGCTGGTTTAGTTGGGCATGGAGACGCTTTTGTTTTGAGAGATCCAAACGGAATTAGACCTACCTTTTTTTATGAAGATGATGAGGTTGTCGTGGTGGCGTCAGAAAGACCTGTTATTCAAACTGTTTTTAACGTGAAGATTGATGACGTTCAAGAACTAACAAGAGGGCATGCATTAATCATTAAAAGAAGCGGAAAAGTTTCTATTAAAAAAGTAATAGAACCAAGGGAAAACAAAGCATGCTCATTTGAGCGTATTTATTTTTCTAGAGGAAGTGATGCTAGCATTTACGAAGAACGTAAGAATTTAGGGAAATATGTATTTCCGAAAATTTTAAAATCGATTGATTCTGATATTTCAAATACCGTTTTTTCTTTTATACCTAACACAGCAGAAACCTCTTTTTATGGAATGACTGAGGCTGCTGAAGATTTATTAAATCAACAAAAAACTTCATAAATATTAGAAGGAGGCAAAAATTTATCTGCAGAAAAAGTAACAGAAATTTTATCTGAAAGGCCTCGTTTTGAAAAAATAGCAATTAAAGATGCAAAATTAAGAACTTTTATTGCTGATGACAGTTCACGTGATGACTTGGTAGAGCACGTGTATGATATTACATATGGTGTTGTAAAACCCACAGATAATTTAGTAATTATTGATGACAGTATTGTTCGCGGTACAACACTTAAAAAAAGTATCATAAGAATTTTAGATAGACTAGAGCCAAAGAAAATTGTAGTTGTTTCTTCTGCACCACAAATTCGGTATCCAGATTGTTACGGAATTGATATGGCAAGAATCGATGCTTTTATTGCCTTTAAAGCTGCAATAGAGCTATTGAAAGACCATGACATATACCATATTGTAGGCGATGTTTACAAAAAGTGTATTGCGCAAAAAACTAAAGAGGATGCTGAAATTATAAATCATGTAAAAGATATTTATAGTCCTTTTACAACGGAAGAAATTTCTGCCAAAATTGCAGAAATGCTAAAAACAGCAGATATTAAGGCGGAGGTAGAGGTTATTTATCAATCTATAGAAGGGCTGCATAAAGCATGTCCTGATCACCTAGGAGATTGGTATTTTACAGGAAATTACCCAACACCTGGGGGTCAGAGAGTTGTAAATCAGGCATTTATAAACTTTTATGAAGGCAATAATAAAAGAGCTTATTAAGAGAAAATAGACACGAGATAAAAGAGAGACAAGATAAAAGAAATAGGAGGCAAGAGGCAGGACAAAAAAGCCTGATGATAATTTTTCTGCAAGACTTGAGTATCCTTTTAGGATTATATTAAATGAAAAAAGCATCCAATTTATGGGATGCTTTTTTTTGTAAGATTTTAACACATCATTTTTAGCTATAAAAGGTAAAAATGAAATACCAAAAGTAACTGGGTTACTTATTTTGCGGCTGCGTATCTTTTCTCTACTTCATTCCAGTTAATTACATTAAAGAAAGCATTAATATAATCTGGTCTTCTGTTTTGGTAGTTTAAGTAATACGCATGTTCCCAAACATCCAATCCTAATATAGGAGTTCCTCCACAAGAAACACCAGACATTAATGGATTGTCTTGATTTGGTGTAGAACAAACTTCAACTTTACCTCCTGGATGTACACATAGCCAAGCCCAACCTGAACCAAATTGTGTCGCTGCAGCGCTAGAAAAAGCCTCCATAAATGCTTCTTTAGAGCCATATGTAACTTCGATAGCGTCTTTTAATTCACCAGATAAATATCCTTTTTCTTCAGGATTCATTACTGACCAAAATAAAGAGTGATTAAAAAAGCCACCTCCATTATTTCTAACAGCACTATTACTCATATCTAAATTAGCAAGAATATCTTCGATCGATTTTCCTTCTAAATCAGTACCTGCAACCGCCGCGTTTAATTTTGTTGTATATCCGTTGTGATGTTTTGTATGGTGTATTTCCATCGTTCTAGCATCAATATTTGGTTCTAATGCATCATATGCATATCCTAATTCTGGTAATTCAAAAGCCATAATGTTATATTTTTTTATTGATTAAGTTAATATTTATATTACAAATTTAACAATTTAAAATGTTTTGACAAGCAGATTAGGTTTTGATAATTGATAGTGATATAAATATGATTTATTCCCCATATTTCTGCATAAAAGCTTCCAATTCATTTACCATATTTTTACTTCCGCAAATAAAAGGCACTCTTTGGTGTAATTCTGTAGGGTCAACATCCATCGTTCTTAGATACCCATCAGAAGATTTTCCGTTGGCTTGTTCTGCAATAAATGCCATAGGATTGCATTCATATAACAAACGTAACTTTCCATTGGGGTTTCTAGAACCTTTTGGATACATGTAAATACCACCTTTAATCATATTTCTATGAAAGTCAGAAACCAAAGAACCAATATATCTGCTTGTATAAGGTCTGTCTTCTTCTTCTTCTTGACAATATTTAATGTATTTTTTAATTCCTAAAGGAAAATCCATATAATTTCCTTCGTTTACAGAATACATCGTTCCATCTTCAGGAAATTCCATATTTGGGTGTGATAAATAAAAAGTACCAATTGCTGGGTTTAATGTAAAACCATTTACGCCATATCCAGTAGTATATACGATCATTGTAGAAGTGCCGTAAACCACATAACCAGCGGCAACTTGTTCGCTTCCTTTTTGCAAGAAATCTTCTATTTGAACAGGATTTCCGATTGGAGTTACCCGTCTGTAAATAGAAAAAATAGTTCCTACAGAAACGTTTACATCAATATTAGAAGAGCCATCTAAAGGATCTATTAGAACTACATATTTATTTTGATAATTTCCATTGATACTATTAATACTTATAAAACTATCTTCTTCTTCACTTGCAATTCCGCAAACAATATTTCTTCTTGTTAATGTTTGAATAAATATATCATTGGCATACACATCCAATTTTTGTTGGTCTTCACCTTGAATATTTCTGTCTCCTGCAGTACCAATAATATCTACTAAACCGGCCTTGTTTACTTCATGATTTACCACTTTTGCGGCCAATCTAATTGAGTTTAATAAACTTGATAATTCCCCGGAGCTATATTTAAAAGAATGTTGGTTTTCAATAATAAATTCACCTAAAGTTCGTTTTTGTCCAGTCATTTTTTTTGGTTTCATTGATATTACAAAGATGCTATTTTTTTTTAACTAAATCGTTTTCGTAAAGATGCTTTTTCCCTAAAACTAACCCCTTTTTTGTGTGAAAACTATAAATTTTTAACAAATCAAAATTAACTGTATAAAATCTTTAAATATTTTTGGGTGGTTTCAAAACTACTATCTTTGGGCAAAATTAAAATAACATGGGTTTTATCATAAGAAGAGCATTGGAAGAAGACATGCAGTCTGCACTCAATTTAATTACTGAATTAGCCGTTTTTGAAAAAGAACCAAATGCTGTAGAAATTACTGTAGATGATTTAATAAAAGATGGTTTTTCAGAAGACCCAAAGTTTAAGATTTTTGTTGCGGAAGAAGAGAACGTAATTATAGGAATTGCCTTGTTTTACGAACGTTATTCTACTTGGAAAGGAAAAGCTATTCATTTAGAGGATTTAATGGTGACAGAAAGCAAAAGAAAATTAGGGGCAGGGAAAGCATTGTACACAGCCGTTTTAAAATATGCTCATGACAACAATTTTAATAGAGTTGCTTGGGAAGTAATTGATTGGAATACCAATGCCATTGATTTTTATAAAAGTACAGGAGCTACCTATTTAAATGATTGGTCTGTAGTGCAGATGAATAAAGAAAATTTAGCGAAGTTTATTCAAAATAATTAATTTAATAGTTATTTCATACATTGAGTTATACCTTATAATTCTCAATTTATGATGGAGACATACTACTTTTCATCACAGAGGCAGATGGAAAACAAAGCCTATGTTTTCTATGTGATTATTTGGTGAGTATTGTAAATAATAAGGGAAACAGATTTTATTATTTTTTTGAATAACTTTAAATAATTAAAAATGAAGATTTTTAAATTTGGTGGTGCATCGATAAAAGATGGAGAAAGTGTAAAGAATGTGGCTTCAATTATTAAAACTGAAGGTGCAAAAGACACACTAGTTGTTATTTCTGCAATGGGAAAAATGACCAATGCTTTTGAAGAGGTAGTAGCATCATACTATAACAAAGAAGAAAATTTACCGAATAAATTAAATTTTATTGAAGAGTATCATAAAAATATTATGAGTTCTCTTTTTGATAAAGAAGACGTTATTTATAAAGATGTAGACATTCTTTTTGGTGAGTTAGGTTGGTTTTTATCGAGAAATACATCGCGAAGATTTAATTATGTGTATGACCAAATTATCTGTTTTGGAGAGCTTTTATCAACCAGAATAGTAAGTGCTTATTTAGAAAAAATAGGGCAAGATAATGTTTGGTTTGATGTACGAAATTTTATAAAAACCGATAGCAATTATAGAGATGCAAAAGTAGATTGGCAATTAACAGAAGACATCATTACGGCAAAAGTAGACGTTAATAAAATAAATATAACGCAAGGTTTTATTGCTGCAAATGATACAGAAAACACGACGACTTTGGGCAGAGAAGGTTCAGACTATACGGCGGGTATTTTTGCGTATTGCTTAAATGCAGAGAGTGTAACTATTTGGAAAGATGTTCAAGGCGTTTTAAATGCGGACCCTAGAGTGTTCTCTGCAACCACTTTATTAGAACAAATTTCTTATGAAGAAGCGATTGAAATGGCTTTTTATGGGGCTTCTGTAATTCACCCCAAAACATTACAGCCATTAGAAAGAAAAGAAATTCCGTTATTGGTTCGTTCGTTTATCAACCCAAAAGAAAGCGGAACAAAAGTTACCAAAGGAACCAGATTAGTGCCTTATATACCTTGTTTTATTGTGAAGAAAAACCAAATTTTAGTTTCAATTGCTGCGTTAGATTTTTCTTTTATGGTAGAAAATAATATCAGTTTTATCTTTCAGAAATTACATGATTATCAATTGAGAGTAAACTTAATTCAGAATTCAGCGTTGAGTTTTTCTGTTTGTATCGATGATAAGTTTGGCAATTTTGATGCTTTCTATAACGAATTAAAAAAACAGTTTAAAATTGATGTTCAGAAAAAAGTAGATTTATACACCGTGCGTCATTTTGATGAAAGTGCCATTAAAATGATCGAAACAAAAGGAACATTTTTACTGACACAAGTAAACAAGGAAACCTCACAAATTGTGGTTAACCCGAATTAAAAAATATTACCAAATTGTTTTTTTTACTATTTTTACCGTTAGCTATAATTAAGGGACATGAAGTTAGTAACATCAGAAGAAATTGCACAAGTAATTGGTATACACAAACTTGGTTTTTTGGGAGTTTTTTTCGGTTGGGTGCTGTTACGGATACTTCGCATTGATAAGATTAATAAAATTTACGAAAAAAATAAAGATAAATCGGATTTAGATTTTTTAAATAGTGTTTTAGATGATTGCAAAATTAAATTCGAAATACCAGAAGAAGATCTAAAAAGAATACCAAAAAGCGGGGCTTTTATTACAATCTCCAATCATCCTTTAGGCGGAATTGATGGCGTATTATTATTGAAACTTTTAATTGAAAAAAGAACCGATTATAAAATAATTGCCAATTTTTTATTACACAGAATATCACCTTTAAAACCATACGTAATGCCTGTAAATCCTTTTGAAACTAGAAAGGATGCACAATCTAGTATTGCAGGAATTAAAAGTGCATTAGTGCATGTAAGAGAAGGGAAACCTTTAGGTATTTTCCCGGCAGGAGAAGTATCTACCTATAAAGACGGTAAATTAAAGGTTGATAAACCTTGGGAAGAAGGCGCTGTTCGTTTGATAAAAAAAGCAAATGTTCCTGTAATTCCTATTTATTTTCATGCAAAAAATAGTCGTCTTTTCTACTTTTTATCAAAAATTTCAGATACGTTAAGAACCGCAAAACTACCATCAGAAGTAATCTCTCAAAAAGATAGAATCATTAAAGTAAGAATAGGAAAACCAATTTCGGTAAAAGATCAAAATGAATTTAAAGAGATTTCTGCTTTTTCTGCGTTTATAAGGAGGAAGACCTATATGTTGGCAAATCCTTTTGAAAAAAAATTAAAAATTTTATCAACTGAAAAAATCAAAATAAAGAAATCTGCCAAAGCAATTGCACCGCAAAGAAATATAGACTCCTTTAGTAAAGAAGTAGCTGCTTTAAGAGAACAAAATGGCAAACTGTTGGAAAGTAAAAACTACGAAGTGTTTTTTTGCAATGCTAAAGATATTCCAAATTTATTGCATGAGATGGGCAGGTTACGAGAAATTACTTTTAGAGAAGTTGGTGAAGGCACTAATAAGACAATCGATTTAGATCTATATGATTCCTATTATCATCATTTATTTTTGTGGGATCATGTAGCTAATTGTTTAGTAGGTTCTTATAGAATGGGGCTTGGAAAAGAAATTTATAAGAAATATGGAATCAATGGTTTTTACGTACAAACTTTATTCAGAATAGAGCCAGAGTTGCATCAAATGATGGAGAATACCATAGAAATGGGGCGTGCTTTTATCATTAAAGAGTACCAACAAAAACCACTGCCCTTGTTTTTGCTTTGGAAAGGAATTGTGCACGTAACTTTGAGATACCCGGAATATAGTTACTTAATGGGTGGCGTTTCTATCAGTAATCAGTTTTCAGATTTCTCTAAATCGTTGATGATTGAGTTTATGAAATCTCATTATTACGACCCATATATTGCGCAATACATTCATCCGAAGAAAGAATACAAAGTGAAATTAAAAGATACAGACAAAGATTTTGTGTTTGATGCGACAAAAGCAGACCTGCAAAAGTTTGATAAAAT
Organism: Polaribacter sp.; assembly: GCA_034110665.1. Lineage (GTDB taxonomy): Bacteria > Bacteroidota > Bacteroidia > Flavobacteriales > Flavobacteriaceae > Polaribacter. The sequence goes on along the minus strand of JAWUYT010000010.1, from coordinate 42,013 downwards.
TATTGATGAACTTGAACCTGGAGTTTTAAGAATTCCTGTTTTATTGAAAAAATATGTAAAGCAAAATGCACGTTTGGTCGCTTTTAATGTGGATCCTAAATTTAACAATGCGGTAGATGGTTTAATGTATATCAAGGTTACAGACATACCAGAAAGTACAGTAAAACCAGTAATGGAAGAGTTTCAGGCGGAATTAGAACGCAAAGTTGCAGAACTTCAGAAGAAGTAGTTTTTTGGGTTTTTGAGAATTTTAAAACTCATGTTATGTAGTTTATTTCTTCAAAAGAAAAAGGTTGAATAGCGACCTGCTACCCAACCAATATATAAAATGATAAGTCTATTCCAGGTTTATTCTGCTTGCACTAGTGCAACTGAACCAAGATCTAAAGCTATAGGGAGACTGTTGTACCATATTTTCCAGATATAGTTTTATTATCTTTTATTGCAAATGCGGCATGCCAAGCTAAATCAAAAACATAATAGCTATCATTTAAAGTTGCAGAATAGTCGCTCCAAAGGTGTACCCATTTTTCAGCTAAATATCATAAATACCTGTTTTAATTGTCATGTTAAAGTTACTTTTCGAATTAATTAAAGTAGAATTTTCTTTCTGTTTACAATAAACATTAATACTATTCCTATACCATTAGTTTGCGACTGATTAATGCACCTAAAGGTAAGAGTGGCTCGAGTGGTATAATTTTTACATCCATCAATCCTGCGATTACTTCGGGCAATTCATTCATAATTTTTACAGTCTCATCTTCGTCAGTGCATTCCAGAATAAAAACAACACCCGATTGATTTACTAGAAACCAAAAATTTATCTTTAAAAATTCCGAAAATACCATTACCAGTAATATTTAATGTGCTCTTTTCTGGGTCGATAGTTCCATTTACCTTCTAGTTGTTTTGAATATTGCGCAACTAAATTATTAACATTACTAATCCAATAACAAGACAGATTAATAAATTTCTATTTTTTTTTAGTTGGTTAATGATGCCTAATTTTAATGCTGAATCAAGCTCAGTAAAAGAGAGCTACATCACTAATTAGCGAACTTATAAGAAAATAAGTTTAGAAGCATATTAATCTATTTCTATCAAACCTGCCAAAAAAGTAGTTTGAGTATTTGGTATAGTTTTCGCTAAATTTGTTGTAAATTGTTATTTATGTGAAGCTTATGCTCAACTTTATTGGGAAGTAGGAATATAAATTAAATATTATGAAAACTTTTCTAAAAATTTTACTAACAGCTTTAGCTGTTATTCTTTTAGCCAATGTTTTACCAGGAGTAGAAGTTGCTGGTTATTTTTCTGCAATTACTGTGGCAATAGTAATTGCACTTTTAAACATGTTTGTTCGTCCACTTTTGATCTTTTTTACACTGCCGGCAACAATGGTTACTTTAGGATTATTTTTATTTGTAATCAACGCAATTATTATTTTATTGGCAGATAAATTGGTAGATGGTTTTGCCGTTTCAGGGTTTTTTGCCGCGCTGTTCTTTAGTATTTTGCTATCTATATTTAGATCTTTTCTATTCTCACTTTTAAAAGAAAAGCATAAATAGTGAACTTAAACTAGTTAAACTTCTTTCTCATATTGAATAAAGCATAAGGAGGAACACCAAAATCATAAGATTTTTCGGTGTTATTCTTGATTCCTCTAAATGACAATAAGTTTATGAAGAAGTAAAAGAAGCACGTTGTAAACGATCATTCATCGATTTGCCTAAACCAGTTTCTGGTAATTTCTCGGCGATAATAACATCTAAATCTAAATGATCTAATTGATGCAAAGCATCATACAGTTTAGAAGCAGCTTCTTGCAAATTAGAGGTGGTTGATAAAATAATTTCAGCACTAATTTTATCACTTTTAAAAGGACTCTTGAAAGCTAAAATACCAATTTTTTTATTTGGATAATTTTCAATCTCGGCTAAAATAGTAGCGGTTAAAACAGTTTGTGTTTTTGGCGAATAATGTTTGTCTAACATTCCTGGAGCATCAGGACTTGTTGCTTTTTTATTTTTGATAGCAACTGCGCCAACAACAGCTTCTATATCTTCTATAGCTAAAGCACCTAATCTATAAATAATAGGTTCACCGTTTTCAAAACCAATAATGGTAGATTCTATCCCATTTTTACAAGCGCCACCATCTAAAACCATTTTAATATTGTTTTTAAAATAGCGTTCTACGTGTTCAGCTTTTGTTGGGCTTATATGATTAAAAGGATTTGCGCTAGGCGCTGCTAAAGGAAAGGGTAATTTTTGTAATAATTCTAAAGTTACAGGATGATTAGGCACACGCACGGCAACTGTATCTTTGCCTGCCGTAATGATATCAGGAATGTTTTTGTTCTTTTTTAAAACTAAGGTCATAGAACCTGGCCAGAAAGTATGCGCTAATAACCTTGCTTTTTCCGGAACTTCAGAAACAATATCTTCGAAAGCATCTACAGAAGAAACATGAACAATTAACGGATTAAAAAATGGTCTTTTTTTAGTTTTAAAAATACGTTGAATTGCTTTTTCACTAAAGATATTTCCTGCTAAACCATATACAGTTTCTGTAGGTATGGCCACCAATTCATCATTAGATAAAAGAGCAATTGCTTTTTGTATGTCTTTAGAAATAATACTCATAATTGTAGCGTAAAACCACTATAATTTATTGGCTTACAGCGCAGTTTTAGAATTAAATTTAAGCTTTTTTATCTTTACAACAGGCCATCGTACAATCTTCTTTACAGACCATTTTTTCTGATTTCATTACACATTCTTCTTTACAAGTATCAGAACAAACATGCGCCTTTTTTGAAGTTTCAGAGGCTTTGTATAAATCGCCACCAGCAATACCATCTATAAAAGCAATTAAATCTTTTTTAGAAGTTGAATTTGTATCGAATTCAATATTGGCAATACTATCGTTAAAAATTACTTTTGCATTTAAAACGCCTTCTTTTTTAGATAATTTGGATTGAATAGTTTTTGCACAGCCAATTTCGCAAGTCATTCCTGAAATGGCGAGCGAAAGACTTTCTTTTTGCACTTCTCTTTTACATCCGGTTAAAATGAAACATGCAATTGCTATTGAGAAAATTATTTTTTGAGTTTTCATGAGAATATATTTATAGTTTTATAAAACCTTTTTAAAAGCTTCATCAAATTTTAATATTTAGGGATAGCACAAATTTATTAATAAAAAGACAGGTATTTAAATAATTATCAGATTTTTGCAAAAAAAATTAACGTTACTCATGAATAATCAGCAACAAAAATGGTTGTATTTAATTTTGCTCTCATTAGTTTGGGGGAGTTCTTTTATTTTAATGAAGAAGGCTTTAATCGGATTCACTCCAATTCAAGTGGGTGCATTAAGAATTATTTTCACAGCAATTTTTTTGTTGTCGGTGGCTTTTCCATCGTTGAAAAAGATTCAAAAAAAACATTATAAACATATCGCTTATACAGCAATGGCAGGAACTTTTATTCCTGGGTTTTTATTTGCGTTTGCAATTACGAATATAGATAGTTCAATTGTATCCATTTTAAATTCTTTAACACCTCTTTACACCCTAATTTTAGGGGCTATAATTTTTGGTTTCGGTTTTAAAAGGTCACAGTTAGTTGGAATCTTAATTGGTTTGGTAGGAACTTTAATTTTAATTTTAAATGGAGCTGCTTTAAACCCTAATCAAAATTATTGGTTTGCTTTTTTAATAATTATTGGTTCTGTGGGGTATGCTTTAAACGCAAATATAATCAAGAAATATTTGAGTGATGTACCTGCATTGTCAATAGTAACAGGTAATTTTTTATTACTACTGATCCCTGGAATTATTGTTTTAGGGTGTACAGATTTCTTTACTGCGTTTGATGTAAAAAATGAAGTTTTAATGGAATCTTTGGGGTATTTAGCAATTTTATCGATTGTAGGAACAGGAATTGCAAAGACTATTTATAATAAATTGGTACATATTTCAGACCCTGTTTTTTCATCATCTGTGGCGTATTTAATTCCTTTAGTTGCCATTTTTTGGGGTTTTTTAGATGGCGAAAAGTTAAGTACTATTCAAATATTTTCAGGTGTTATTATTTTGGTTGGTGTTTATTTGGTGAATAAGAAGCGGTAGGATTTTTATCACGAGGCATTTTAGATCAGATAAAAAAAGAGCCAAGAAATAAATCTTGACTCTTAATTAAAAAAATATTTCTAAAAGTAATTATTCGAAATCAGCATCCGTAACGCCTTCATTTATTTTAATTTCTTTGACTTTAAAATCTAAATTCATTGGGCCTGATTTTAAAACAATAGAATGTGGAAATTTAATTCCGTTTACTTCTTTATAATCAGAAAACACACTCGGTACTTGCACATCAGCCCCATCAGGACCTTTAACAGTTTTTATTTCTTTACCTTTTAACCCAGTTTTAACACTATAGAAAACTTCTGTTTTACCAAGTACAATTACATAAAAGTTTTCACCTTCAATAGGCTCAATTCTATCTAATTTTCCGTTTCTGTATGCCATATCAGCAAAAGGAGCCATCATTTTCTTCGCGTCTTCAACTTCTTCTGGCTTCATGTCCATTTTTCTACCTTGTGCTTCTTGATATCCTTTTTCTCCGTCAAAAATTATTTTTTGCATTGCGTTCCCCATTACAGAAATTACCATAGAAGATTTGTTTGGACTAGACGCTTTATTAGTCATGACCAGTGGTGTTCCTTGAATAGTTGCGTCAGAAACAGTCATTGTTGTTTTAACAGACATTACTTTGTCTTTACCGCCAATAGCTTCAATATATTTATCAACTACATTTGTAGCGGTCATTCCGTCTGGAACGGGCATTGTCATTGCTGGTTTTTCTGTGGGATTGCCATATTTATCAAAATACTTAATAACATAATCTGTTTTTTCAAGATTCTTTAAAACATCAATTCCTTTTCCGGTAATTACAATTCTTGCTTTATCGCCTTTAAAATATTTAATAGCTGCATTTTGAACATCGTCTAAAGTAACTGCTTTAATATTTTTAATGTAATTTTCATAAAAATCTTGTGGTAAATTATAACGAGCTATATTCAATGCAAAATTTGCTACAGTTCTAGGTTTTTGCACATCCATTACAAAACCCCCAATATATTCTTCTTTAGAATTTGCCAATTCTTCTGCAGTTACTTTTTGATAACGAATTTTGTTAATTTCTTTTTGTAACTCCACAACAGAACTGTCTGTAACCATGTTTCTAACACTAGCACTTGCTCTAAAGGTTGCAGCATATCTATTTTCTCTTAAACTTGCATACGAGCCGTACGTATATCCTTTGTCTTCACGTAAATTCATAAATAAACGAGCAGTTCCGCCACCGCCAAGAATATTACTCGCCATTAGTGCTGCATAATAATCTTTATCGCCTAGTTTTAAATCTATATTGTTAATGATTGAAATTTCAGATTGTACTGCATTTTGCATATCTACAAAATTAATTTCTGTAGTTGATACATTTTGAGTTTCTGTCGCTATATAAGCAGGTATGGTTCCTTTTTCCCAATCAGAAAATAAAGATTTTACTAATTTTTTTATTTCTTTAGGATTAATATCTCCTTCTACAACTAAATAAGCGTTGTTAGGTCTGTAATATGTACTGTAGTTGTTTTTAACATCTTCTAAAGTGATTTTTTCAACACTTTCTTTTGAAGTAAATTCTCCAGAAGGATGATTTCTACCAAAGGTTAAAACATCTTCTACGCGCCTAGCGGCTGAAGTCACATTTTTTTCGTCAGATTTTAAACCATCTAAAGTAATTTGAACTTCTTTGTCAAATTCTTCTTGGGTAAATTGAGAATTTTTAACGCCATCTGCCATTAACCCTAAAATTTCTGGAAAATATTTCTTTAATGACGATGCAAAAGCGCCTGAACTAAAAAAAGAAACGTTTGCGCCTAAAAAATCTACTTTTTCATTAAAATCATCTTTACTGATGTTTTTAGTTCCGCGACCCATTAAGCTTCCTTTCATCCCAGAAACTCCTGCAATTTCACCTTCAAAATAAGGCTTATTATCAATGGTTAAACTAGCAGATGCTCTTGGTAGTTTATTGTTTTCTACCATAATTACTTTTAAACCATTTTTAAGTGTAAAAGTTTCTGGTGTGCCCAATTTAACTACAGGATCTGGTCCTGGTTCTGGCATTTTACTTCTATCTATCTGTGCATTAGTAGCAATAGATACAAGAAACAGTGCTAGTAATGATAAAATTTTTGTTTTCATAATTTGTATATTATTTTTTTTAGAAATCAATCAAAGACTCTTTCTATATTATTTTTCTTCTGGCAAATATTCTAGAATTAATCGCTGATTAGGATTCAAGTATTTTTTGGCAACAGCTTGAATTTCTTCTCTCGTAATTGATCTAAAAATATCGATTTCTGAATTAATTAAATTTGTATCTCCATATAAAACGTTGTAACGAGCTAAAGAATTTGCAATACCTTCTACACTAGAGTTCGAGTTTACAAAATTGTTTTCAAACTGATTTTGTAGTTTTTGAAAATTTCTTTCTGAAATTAGTTCCGTTTGCATTTTAACAATCTCTTCATCAATTTCTTTAATAATGTCCCCTAACTTCGTTTCACCTTGTGGTAATCCGAATAAAATATAAGTACCATAATCTTCTTGACTTGCATTAATTGCGCCAGCTTGTAAGGCCATTTTTTTGTCGTCAACCAATTTTTTGTACAACACAGAACTTCTTCCTGTGCTTAAATAAGAAGAAATCATATCCAAAACTCTAGAATCTCTCGTTTTCATAGACGGAGTTCTATATGCTGCCATAATTGCAGGGATTTGAATGTTGGGATCATATCCTTTAGCGCTCATTGCTGTGGTAATAGGGTCTTCCATCGGAAAATCTTTGCTAATTTCTGCGCCTCTAGGAATCGGGCCAAAATAATCTTGAACCATTTTTTTTGTGGTAGCAAAATCAATATCACCAGCAACGACTAATGTTGCATTATTTGGGACATAAAACTTTTTGTTAAACGCTAAAAACTCTTCTAGAGTAGCTGCATCTAAATCTTCCATTTTACCAATTGTAGTTCCTTTATAGGGATGTTTTTTAAACATGTTTACTTTAACATATTCTAAAAACCTACTATAAGGTTGATTGTCTACACGCAACCTTTTCTCTTCCTTTACAACTTCATTTTGTGTATCAACACCCCCTTGTTTAATGATAGGATGTAATAAACGTTCAGATTCCATCCAAAGGCCCAATTCTAATTTGTTGGATGGGAAAATTTCATAGTAATACGTTCTGTCATCAGTCGTGTTGGCATTATTTCTTCCACCATTTGATGAAACAATTTTAAACCATTCTCCTTTTTTAATATTTTCTGTGCCCTCAAATAATAAATGCTCAAAGAAATGAGCCATTCCTGTTCTTCCTGGTTGCTCATCTTTTGCACCAACATGATACATTACTGAAGTTACCACAACTGGTGCAGAGATGTCTTTGTGCAAAATAACATGCATTCCATTATCTAAATCGTACTCTTCAAATTCCACTTTTTGAGCATTTGTCGTGAAAACAAATAACATTGCGGAAGTAAGAGATAAAATACTTTTCTTCATTGATTTTTATTTAATAGTTTATATTGAAGTTTGACGCAAGGTTTGTCTGATTGTTACAAAATAGCGTTCACAAATTGTCATTGCCCAAAAATAATAAAGCTCTCTCTTAAAAAAGAGTTAAAATGTACTAATCTTCTTATTAATTTTAATAAAATAAATTTAAGAAGAGCAATATTGCTAAATTATAAAAAATATGTATCTTTGCAACCGCATTTTCAGTAAGATAAGTGCATTAATAAGTAGAAATACGCAAAACTAATAGTATGTACGCAATCGTAGAGATAGCAGGGCAGCAATTTAAAGTTGCAAAAGACCAAAAAGTATACGTTCACCGTTTACAAGGAGAAGCAGGATCAAAAATAACTTTTGATAATGTTTTTTTACTTGATGAAGCAGGTAATGTAACCATTGGCGCCCCAGCTATAGAAGGAGCTTCAGTAACAGCTCAAATTTTAAATCACCTTAAAGGTGATAAAGTAATCGTTTTCAAGAAGAAAAGAAGAAAAGGTTACATAAAGAAAAATGGACACAGACAGTATTTAAGCGAAATTCAAATTGAATCTATCGCTACTACTGGTGCTAAAGAATCAGTAAAAGAAGAAGTTGCTCCCAAAAAGAAAGCGGCGCCTAAAGCTGAAGTAAATGAAGCTGCAACAGATTATAGTTCAATGACTGTTGTAGAATTAAAAGAAGCTGCTAAAGGAAAAGGAATCTCTGGATACACTTCTCTAAAAAAGGCTGAATTAATAGAAGCTTTAACTAAATAAGAATTTCAATTTTAAAACCATAACATCATGGCACATAAAAAAGGAGTAGGTAGTTCGAAGAATGGTAGAGAATCAGAATCGAAACGTCTAGGAGTAAAAATATTTGGAGGACAGGCTGCAATTGCAGGCAACATCCTAGTTCGTCAAAGAGGAACAACACACAATCCAGGAGAAAACGTTTACATGGGTAAAGATCATACTTTACATGCAAAGGTTGATGGAGTTGTTGAATTTCGTAAGAAAAAAGACAATAGATCTTATGTTTCTATAACTCCATTTGAGGTATAAGGAATTAAGGTTTTTTTAAAATAAAAAAGTTCAAACATTTAATTGTTTGAGCTTTTTTGTTTTTAGAACAATCCGTTTTGTATTTTTACAGAGATGAAATTTCTATATAGTTTTGCGGTTTTTTTAGTTTCTATGTCGTTACGAATAGTTGCTATATTCAATAAAAAAATAAAACTTTTTGTTGATGGTAGAAAGGAAACATTTCATAAAATAGCGGATTTAAAAAAGGATAAAACAATTTGGTTTCACGCAGCTTCTTTAGGCGAATTTGAGCAGGCAAGACCGATTATAGAAGACCTAAAAAAAAATCATAATCAATATAAAATACTGGTTACTTTTTTTTCTCCATCAGGATATGAAGTTACAAAGAATTATAATTTAGCAGATGTAATTTGTTATTTGCCTTTAGATTCAAAATTGAATGCAAGAAAATTTATTGAAGAGGTAAAACCGTCTGTGGCAATTTTTATAAAGTATGAATTTTGGCCAAATCTTTTAAATGAATTAAAAAAGAAAGAAGTTTCAACAGTTTTAGTGTCAGGAATTTTAAGGGAAAAGCAACTATTTTTTAAATGGTATGGAGGTTTTATGAGAAAATCTTTAGAAGCTTTCGATCACTTTTTTGTACAAAATAAAAAGTCTAAAGAATTACTGAAGCTCATCAGCTTTAAAAATGTAACAATAGCTGGAGATACTCGTTTTGATCGCGTTTCTGAAATTTTAGAACAGGATAATTTACTTAATTTTATTTCTGAATTTAAAAACAATCAATATACTATGGTTGCAGGAAGCACTTGGAAAGAAGATGAAGAATTATTGGTACAGTATATCAACAACGAAGCATCAGAAAACGAGAAATTTATCATTGCGCCGCATAACATTAAAAGTGAGGCTATTTTAGAACTTCAGAAATCAATCAACAAAAAAACTGTTTTATATTCTGCAAAGGAAAATAAAGTTTTAGAAGAATATCAAGTTTTTATAATTGATACGATTGGTATTTTAACTAAAATTTACGCAAGCGCAGATATTGCTTATGTTGGTGGAGCTTTAAAAACAGGCTTACATAATATTTTGGAGCCAGCGACTTTCGGTATCCCTATTTTGATAGGAAATAAGTATAATAAATTTAAAGAAGCTGTAGATTTGGTAAATATTGGAGGTTGTATTTCGGTTAAAAATCAAGAAGAATTTACAGAGAATCTCATCGCTTTAAAGAATGATGAGAATTTTAGAAAACGAACGGGAATCATTAATAAAAGATATATTGAAGATAATCTTGGCGCAACAAAATTAATTATGAATTATTTAAAGGATAAAATTTAAGGCCTGTCATTCAGAATGAGAAATGAAGTGAAGAATCACTAATATTAAAATGTATTTTAATTTAAATATTCTTCGGTTATGCTTACGCTAAATGACAGACGTTATTTTATCATTTTAATTAAAATTGAATTTAAACATGGATTTTATACTACAACCTTGGCCTTGGTATATTGGAGGTCCTTTAATAGCAATTTCATTGCTCTTATATTTTTATTTCGGGAAGAATTTTGGAGCATCCACAAATTTTGAAACGCTTTGCACTATGGCCGGAGCAGGTAAGGTTTCTGATTATTTTAAAAAGGATTGGAAAGAACGTGATTTTGCATTAATGTTCGTGGTAGGACTAATTATAGGTGGTTTTATTTCCGCTATGTATTTAATTCCGAATCAAGGAATCGATTTGAATCCAACAACGGTTCAAGAACTTACCGATTTGGGATTTGTACATGTTGGAAACCAGTATTTTCCTGACGAAATTTTTGGAGCAGACGTTTTCTCTTCATTAAAAGGTTTTTTAATTTTGATAGTTTCTGGGGTTTTAATCGGTTTCGGAACACGTTACGCTGGTGGATGCACTTCTGGCCACGCAATTACAGGTTTAAGTAGTTTGCAATTACCGTCTTTATTAGCCGTAATTGGTTTTTTTATCGGGGGTATTATTGCTACTTGGTTTATAATTCCAATGCTTTTTTAATTAATTTAGGCTTTCTTGCAAGGTTTCAATAATCTTGTAGGTATAAAAATACATTCAAATGAAAAACATCAAATTTTTAATACTAGGCATATTTTTTGCAATCGTTTTAAGTAAAACCCAAGCCATTTCTTGGTATCGTTTTTATGAAATGTTCAAATTTCAATCTTTTCATATGTTCGGAATTATTGGAGGAGCCGTTGTAATATCGATGGTTTTTATGCAATTGTTTAAAAGCGGAAAAATAAAAGATATTAAAGGGAATAAAATTATTCCGAAACCTAAAAAGAAAGGATTTATCAGCACTATTTTAGGAGGAACATTTTTTGGTTTAGGTTGGGGGATTTCAGGAGCTTGCGCGGCACCTATTTTTGTAATACTTGGGTTTAAATTAATTCCTGCACTTATTTTATTGGCTGGTGCACTTTTAGGAGCTTTTCTTTACGGATTATTAAGTAAAAAAATACCAAATTAAATGAGTGAATTGATAGATAGTTTCGGACGAAAAATAGAATATGTGAGATTGGCAGTTACAGATCGTTGTAATTTACGTTGCCAATATTGTATGCCAGCCCACGGGATAGATATTGTACCAAGACAAGAATTACTCACGTTTAAAGAAATGTATCGCTTAATTCGTGTATTGACAGAATTAGGTGTGGATAAAGTGCGTTTAACCGGAGGAGAACCTTTTGTGCGTAAAGATTTTGTAGGTTTTTTAGAAATGTTGTCGTACAACGATTTGTTAGATGCCATTAATATTACTACAAATGGCGCGTTGATTTCTAAGCATATTTCTAGAATTGAGCACTTAGAAAAGGTAAAACATATTAATTTAAGTATTGATAGTTTAAATCGAGAAAAATTTGCAAAAATAACAAGAAGAGATGCTTTTCCGGAAGTTTATAAAACTTTAGAACTATTAGAAAAAAGTAGTTTAAATTTAAAGCTGAATGTTGTAGTGCAATCTGGTATTAATACAGACGAAATTGTTGATTTTGTTAGATTCACAAAAAATAAAAATGTTGCTGTCCGTTTTATTGAAGAAATGCCTTTTAACGGAAAAGGGCAGCGTGAAATGGAAGAAAACTGGACGTTCAGAAAGATTTTAGAGGAGATAAAAACTGAATTTGATGTTAAAGAAATGCAGTCTGAAAAATCATCAACATCAAGAAATTATGCGATCGATAATCATTTAGGAACCGTGGGTATTATTCCTGCCTTTACAAGAACTATTTGCAATGACTGTAACAGAATTAGAATTACATCTACAGGAACTTTTAAAAATTGTTTGTTTGATGATGGTGTTTTTAGTTTGAGAGATTTTATTAGAGAAGGAGCAAGTAATGATGATTTAAAAGAACTGTTTTTAAGTTTGATAAAAGAAAAACCAGAAAACGGATTTATAGCAGAAGCAAATCGAGAAGACGGAGGTGCTTCCGAGAGCATGAGTACGATTGGTGGGTAACCCTCACCTTAATATTCTCGAAGTTAAGAAACATTGTTGGGTCTTTACCGCAATCCTTTTCATTTCTAAAAAAAAAGTAAATAAATAAAAAATTAAAGATGAAGGAAGAATTTAAAATTGAATTTAGTTGGAAACAGATATTTTTTTCGATGATTTTTTCAATCGTAACTTACGGTTTGATCTTGTATTTAATGGCCCCCGATGAAAGTTTGAAAATAATAACTTTGCAAGCGATAATTTGGGTAGCTTTATTCACTCTTTTTCTTAAATTTTTATTTCCTTGGTTTATGAAAAAACTGCTTGGAAAACGCATCGATAATATAATTCCAGAGCTTCTTGAAAATGAAAAAGTAGAAGAAGAAATCGGCGCTAGTTTATTTCGAAGAATCGAAGGAGTTGGAGGTAAAATATTTTTCACTAACCAAAGATTAATTTTTAAAAGTCATTCTTTAAATATTCAGAAAGGTCAAACAAATATTGATTATTCTGAAGTTAAAAATATTGAAAAAAGAAAAACAATTAAAATTGTTGATAACGGAATAAAAGTAACAACGAAAGAAGGTAAAGAGTACTGTTTCGTTGTGAGTGATAGAGATATTCAAATTCAAAAAATTAAGAATAAATTAGTTGAATGATTTCAGTAGAAAAAGCTTTACAAATAGTATTAAATTCAACCCAAGATTTTGGGATTGAAGAGATTCCGTTTATAAAATCTGTAGGCAGAATTTTAAAAGAAGAGATTCTTGCAGACAGAGATTTTCCGCCTTTTGATAGAGTATCTATGGACGGAATTGTCATAGAGTATACTTCCTTTAAAAACGGACAACGAAGTTTTAAAATAGAAGGAATTCAAGCTGCAGGAAGTAAGCAAATAACACTTTTAGATGCGCAAAATTGTATTGAAGTGATGACGGGTGCAGTTTTGCCAAAGAAAGCAAATACCGTTATTCGATATGAAGATGTTATCGTTGAAAATGGAATTGCAACCATAACTATTGACGCTATAAATAATGGGCAGAATATTCATGCAAAGGGCAAAGACGAGAAGTCTGGAGCTCTTTTAATCAGTAAAAACACAAAAATATCAGCTGCGGAGATTGGGGTTTTAGCAACTGTCGGAAAAGCATTTGTAAAAGTAGCAAAACAGCCAAAAATAATGATTGTTTCTACTGGAGATGAATTAGTGGGTGTTGATGAAATTCCGCTCGAACATCAAATACGACGCAGTAATGTGTTTACTTTGGTTTCTTTGTTAGAAAGATTGAATATTCCTTCGGAAACAGCTCATATTACAGACGATAAACCTATTTTAAAGTCTAAAATAGAAATGTATTTACAAGAATATGATGTCTTACTTTTTAGTGGCGCAGTAAGCAAAGGTAAATATGATTTTTTACCGGAAATTTTTGAAGAATTAGAAGTGGAAAAACGATTCCATAAAGTTACACAGCGACCTGGGAAACCATTTTGGTTTGGACGCGCAGCGTATTTACGTTTGAGTGAACAGCATGTTTATCAGAATGAAAATAAACAAACTATTGTCTTTGGATTTCCTGGAAATCCTATTTCGACTTTTGTGAATTGTTTGGCGTATTTTTATCCGTGGTATTATAAATCGATAGGATTAGAAACGGAAGAAGAAACTGCTATTTTAGGAGAAGACGTCAATTTTAGGCCAAATTTAACTTACTTCTTACAAGTGAAGTTAGAAAATAAAAAGGGTTGTATTGTTGCTTTGCCCATTTCAGGAAATGGTTCTGGAGATTTAGCAAGTTTGGTAAAAACAGCTGCTTTTATCCAATTACCAGAGGATAAATTAGCTTTTAAAAAAGGAGAAGTTTTTAAGATAATTAGATATAGATAATGAGTGATTTTAGTCATTTAAATAAAAAAGGAAATCCTAAAATGGTCAATGTTTTTGATAAGAAAATTACCAAAAGAACAGCCTTGGCAAAAGCAACCATGTTTTTAGGAAAAGAAGTGATTGCTCATTTTAAAAACGAGGAGTTGATAACTAAAAAAGGGCCTGTTTTTCAAACGGCAATTATTGCAGGAATTCAAGGTGTAAAAAAGACGTCAGAATTAATACCCATGTGTCATCCGTTATTAATTAATGGGGTGGATATTGATATTACTATAATAGATTCAGAAAATATAGAAGTTTTTTGTGAAGTTACTATTGAGGGAAAAACAGGTGTTGAAATGGAAGCATTAACAGGAGCAAATATTACTTGTTTAACAATTTATGATATGTGTAAAAGTATCAGTCAAAAAATGGTAATTAAAGAAGTGAAATTGGTCGAAAAAACAGGTGGAAAATCTGAGATTAAAAACAATTAGTTTAAATATTAATGCAGAATTAATAAATATTTTATTAGCAAGTGGTATTGTTTCTGTTTTTACCTCTTACTTTGTTTCTATTCGCCTTAAAAAACAAGATTTTAAAAATGATTATTACAAAGAAATTATAAAGAGAAGATGCGACGCTTACAATGAAGTTGATATTTTTGTTTCTCAAATAAAAGTAGTGGTAGTCGACGAGAAAAATGGAGAAACTTATCATTCTATTTTAAGTCGAACTAGCCATAAATTTCTTGAATCTCAAGTTAATCTTCAACAAGCAATGTTAAGAAGTTTTTGGATTGATGAAAAGAAAAGTTCTAAATTAGAGGATATTAATTACCTTTTTTTTAATATTATTCTAGAAATCTACAATAAAAATAACACTGAATTAATTATGGTTGCTAAAAAATATTATAAGGAAATATCTGATTTAAGAATTGCTTAAAAGACGGACTTTATGATTTACACGAAGTAAAAAAACTATTTAAAAGAGAAAAAAGAATAATCCAAGGTCTTTTGAGATTAATAAAGTAAATTTAAATTTTGAAAAAACACAATAAACATACAAATTTAATAAGACGAAATAACGATAATTTTGCACCGAATGAAATCTCAATTTTGGGAACAAATTGTGGCAATGTTTCTGATTTGGTACAAAAAGTTTCACAAAAGCTAGCGCATTATAAATTAGGGTATTTTGATGCTTCTCACGCAAAGGATGTGGATCCAAATAAAGTATCAGAGTTCGTGTTTCATCACCAAGGAAATGTGCAAATAACTGCATCCGGAAATGTAAATAAGTTTCAACAGCGTTTGGATTTTGCACAATTAGATTATGTCTTTATCAACGGAAATCACTACCAAGGCGCAAAACAAATTTTGATTTTAGATGAAGCAAAAGAGGGGTCTGTTTTAAAAAGGTTAGAGCAATTAGACAACATTCAGTTTGTAATAAAATTGAAAAAAGAAACGGAGTATTTTGATTTTTTAGAAGAGAAATATCCAAATCTAAAAAATAAGAGTTGCTATATAATTGATCAAGTGGATGAAATTTCAAATCACATCAATAATCTTATTCAAGAAAAAATCGCGCCTATAAAAGGGTTGGTTTTGGTTGGCGGAAAAAGCACAAGAATGGGACAAGATAAATCTAATTTGGATTATTTTGGAAAACCTCAAAAAGAGTTTGCGAAAGAATTGTTAGAAAACAGTTCTTTAGAAACGTATTATTCTGTTCAGAATACATCAGAAAATAATCAAGAAATTTCTGACAAATTTTTGAATTTAGGTCCTTTTGGCGGCATTTGTTCTGCGTTTCAAAAAGACCCAAATTCGGCTTGGTTTGTGCTGGCAACCGATGTTCCTTTTGTGAATGATGAAATTATTCAATTGTTATTACAAAAAAGAAATTCGAGTAAAGTTGCTACTGCAATTAAAGGAAAAGACAAGGAATTTGTAGAGCCATTAATTACAATTTATGAGCCAAAAGCATATCCTATTTTGTTGCAATATTTAGCACAAGGATATTCTTGTCCGCGAAAAATGTTAATTAATTCTGATGTACAAATTGTAGAAATTGAGGACGATTTTATTAGAAATATAAATACTCCAAAAGAATTTGAGGTAGCTAAAAAAGAGATTGGGGAATAATTAAAAAAGTTCTCGATACAATTCTGAATAAAAATCAGAATCATCCGAACTGACAAACGTTGCGTTCCTCGCAAAGACTAATTAGAGCAGGAATAGAAGAAAAATAAATAAATATGGAACGATAAAATTGCTTCGTTCTCCGCAATGACCAGTAAAAAAAATACTGAAACAAATTCAGCATAAAATGAAACCAACAAAAAATCAACTTTTTAAACGTCAACTAACTTTGCCAGAAATCGGTGAAACTGGCCAACAAAAATTGCAAAACGCTGATGTTTTGGTAGTAGGTTGTGGAGGTTTAGGAAGTCCGATTGCAGTGTATTTAGCAGCAAGCGGCATTGGTAAAATCCACTTGGTAGATTTTGATACGGTTGATGTTTCTAATTTGCACAGACAAGTTTTTTATACTCTGGAGGATGTTGGTAAACCTAAAGCTAAAGTTTTATCAGCATTTATAAAAAAAAGAGCTCCTTTTACCAAGGTGAGTTTTACGAACAAACCGATTACTAAAAATAATGTTTTTGAGTTGATTGAGAATGTAGATATTATTGTGGATGGAACAGATTCGTTGCCAATAAAATACTTGTTAAATGATGCTTGTGTGATCAAAAAGAAACCTTTAGTTTATGGCTCTTTGTATAAGTTTGATGGATATGTCTCAACATTTAACATCGTACAAAAAGACGGTAGTTATTCAGCAAATTTAAGAGATGCTTTTTCAGAAATGGCGACAGATATTCCAAATTGTGAAGAAGCGGGAACCTTGAATTCTATTGTTGGTATAATTGCAACTCATCAAGTAAATGAAGTTTTGAAATTGATTACTGGTATCGGAGCACCTTTAACAAATCAATTACTAGTTTATAATTCGCTTCAAAATACACAGCTAAAAATGAAGTTAAAACCCAAAGTTTTAAAAGATAAAATTACCAAAATTTTTAAAGTTCAAACTTATGCCGATCCTGTTTGCAATAACCAAAATATAGATTGGCAAATAGCACCCAAAGATTTAAAAGCGAAATTAGGAGATAAAAATCTTGAAATTATTGCCGTTTTAAATAATTTAAAATTACCTTTTGAAGTGCAACAAACCATTCCTATTAGTAAATTTGATGCAGCGAAAATAGAAGTTAATTTTAATAAAACGTACGTTATGGTTTGTCAAAGAGGATTAAATAGTTACAAAGCTACTAAAAGACTGAAAAATAAATATCCAGCTTTAAAAGTTTTAAGTTTAACTGGCGGAATTTCTAGCTACAAATAACATCAATGAAAAACCCTCTACAATTTTATTCACAGCAAAGAACTGAATTAGAAAAAGAGATGACAATTCTCAAAAAAAAACTCTTCATTTATGGGGTTTTTAGATTCGGCGTTTTCGCAACAACTTCTTTTTTAATATTTGCAACTCTTGGCAAATATCCAGATGTTTTTGCGATTTCTTTTTTGGGACTTTTATTGTTTTCTTTTTTACTTATAAAATACATCAACTTAAAAAGAGAAAAAGATATTGTGAACGAAAAAATAGAAATAAATCAACTAGAAATTAACGTTTTAAATAGAAACTTTCATCAATTAGATACGGGGCAAGAATTTGTGAATCCTGCTCATTTTTATAGCAATGACATCGATTTATTCGGTGTCGGCTCTTTTTTTCAATACGCGAATAGAACCTCAACAATCGATGGCAAAATTGCATTGGCAAATGTACTGACAGAAAATAAAACAGCTGACATTATAGAAAAACAAAAAGCGATTAACGAGCTTTCTGAAAAGGTAAAGTGGCGTCAACACTTCTCTGCTTTGGCGAGTTTAGTCACCGTAAAAAGTAAGGCAGAACTTATTCTAAAATGGATTTTGAATTATAAAACTGTTTTTCCGAAATTAGTATCAACACTTCAAATTGTTTTTTCAATAATATCTTTGGTATCTATTGCATCGGTTTCTATTGGATTTATCTCATTTACTCTTATCGTAATTTTGTTTTTTACAGGTATTTTTATAACGGCAATATTTATAAAAAAGACAAACGTTTTATATACAGAAACAGATAAAATAAGGGAAACATTTAAGCAATATCACCAATTATTAAATGAAATTGAAACAGAGACGTTTAGCTCAAAAAATTTAGTTCAGCATCAAAAAATTATACAATCAGAAAACAAAAAAGCCTCTATAATATTTAAAGAGTTTTCTAAAATTTTAGATGCTTTTGATCAAAGAAATAATCTCATTATTGCAGTTTTTGGAAACGGTTTCTTTTTAATCGACTTGTATAATGCTAAAAAGGTTGAAAAGTGGATTCTAAAATATAAACACACTGTAAAAAACTGGTTTGAAGTAGTTGCTTATTTTGATGCGCAAAATTCGTTGGCTAATTTTTATTTTAATCATCCAAATTTTGTCTTTCCTGAAATAACTTCAGAAAAAGAAATTATAGAGTCTATTAATTTAGGGCATCCTTTATTAAACGTAGATAAAAGAATCGATAATGATTTTAGGATTGATGATGAACAGTTTTTTATTGTTACTGGTGCAAATATGGCAGGAAAAAGTACTTTTTTGAGAACAGTTTCTTTGTCTATTGTCATGGCAAATTGTGGATTACCTGTTTGTGCAGAAAGTTTTAAGTATTCTCCAATAAAATTAATTACAAGTATGCGAACCTCGGACTCATTAACAGAGGACGAATCTTATTTTTATTCAGAATTAAAACGTTTAAAATTTATCGTTGATAAAATTGATACGTATAATTCTGGAGAAAATTATTTTATAATTTTAGATGAAATTTTAAAAGGAACGAATAGTAAAGACAAGGCAATCGGCTCTAAAAAGTTTGTAGAGAAATTAACAAAATCAAAATCTACAGGAATTATTGCCACACATGATGTGAGTTTGTGTGAATTAGAAAATGAATTTCCAACGATTAAAAACTACTATTTTGATGCTGAAATAATCAATGACGAATTATATTTTGATTACACCTTAAAAACCGGAGTTTGTAAAAATATGAATGCTTCCTTCTTGTTAAAGAAAATGGAGATTGTTTAGCGATTTATTGTTTTTAGAGACAAGATGAACTAAGAGACAAGAACCAAGACCTATAATAGAATCAGTAAAAGAAACAAGGAACGCATAGTTGGTAACTTTTTGAGCCTTCCTTTCTGCGGGCTGCAGCGAGTGCACTCGAAATTGCATGTTTAGGATGGACTCTTTCCCCATTCTAACGTTTCTACCAGTCGTAAAACATCTTCTTTTATATAACTAACGGCTGGTAAAATAGAATCGTAATTTGGTTTTACGTAAAAATATAAAGAACCTTTTATAAAGTTGTCTGTACTATCGGTAACATGAAACTGAAGGTGAGAAGCTGCATTTCCTGTAATTTCATAAAGGGTTCCAAAAGTTCTTTTTTTGCTATTCACAAAATCTTTTGGTATAATGGACTCCGCTTTTACCGCGTGTTTAAATACCAGTTTTTCAGCCTCGGTTAATAATTCTTTTAGGTTGTTTTGAACAGGTCTATAGGTAATATCAATGGATGCTTTTAAGTTAGGATAGGTGATTTTTATCCAATTATTTTTTTCATCAATAATCGTTGTAGATTTTAAAACATCAAAAGAATAAGGTCTTTGTATAGAAAGTTTTTTATATTTTTTTTTAGGATATTCTAAACTTAAATATGCCGTTGGTTTTGGTAAAACAGTATCATTACAAGAAATAAAAACAAAGGAGATAATACTAAAAATAAGGATAAAAATATTACGCATTTCGGGTAGCTTTTACTTGTTTAATGCGCTTTTTATCGAGCGCTTCAATAGTAAACGTATAATTCTTGAAGTTTATTTTCTCGCCTTTTTTTGGAAATTTTCTGGAAATTTCTAAAATAAAACCTGCAAGTGTTTCGCTTTCGCCTTTTTCTTCTTCAAAAAGTTCTTCATCTTCATCGTCTAATACTTTACAAAAGTCTTTGATGGTCGTTTTACCTTCAAAAATATAATTGTTTTCATCAATTTTAGAATATTGTAAATCCTCATCATCAAACTCATCATTTATATCACCTACAATTTCCTCTATAACGTCCTCTAAGGTAACTAGACCACTCGTGCCTCCATATTCGTCAACCACAATTGCTAAATGGTTTTTACGGGCTCTAAAATCATCTAGCAAGTCATCTAGTTTTTTGTTTTCTGGCACAAAAAAAGCTTCACGTAATAAAGTTTGCCATTTAAAATTTTTCTTATTTAAATGTGCTAACAGGTCTTTAGCATATAAAATGCCAATAATATTATCTGTACTATCTCTGTAAACTGGGTTTCTCGAGTATCCGTGGGTTCGTATTTTATCTAAAACAACTTCATAAGGCTCGGCATCAGAAAGCGCAAAAATATCTATTCTTGGTTTCATAATTTGAACGGTTTCTGTATTCCCGAAATTGACAATCCCTTCTAATATTTTTTGCTCATCTTTTGTGGTTGCGCCTTCAGAGGTCAACTCTAATGCTTGTGATAAAGTTTCTACTGAAAAATTAGTGTTTTTACTACCGAGTTTTTTTTCGATAAACTTTGTAAGAGTTATTAATGGCAAACTAAATGGTGTTAAAAGGATATTTATACCATGAATGAATTTAGCCATTGTTCTAGAAAACCGAAGCGCATTTCTAGATGCATACACCTTTGGTAAAACTTCGCCAAATAAAAGAATTAAGAATGTTATTAGCACAATTTCTATTGAAAAACGAATAGGGACACTAAACAAATATAAATTGAGCGTATAGTCAAAATCGCCAAATATAGTTTCTGCCAAAGAAGCAAATAATAATACAATTAAAATATTTATAAAATTATTAGTAATTAAAATTGTAGCTAATAATTTTCTTGGTTTTTCTAATAAAGTAACAATTATATTTTCTTCTTTACTTTGGCTTGCAAGTATATTTAAATCGGTTTGAGAAAGGGAAAAGAACGCCACTTCTGTACCTGATATTAATGCAGAACTAATGAGTAAAAGAATTAAAACAAGCGCGTTTATTGCTGTTAAAAAATCGATGGAAGCGAATAGTAATAAAAATAAATTTTCGGGATCTGGGTCCAAATTCAATAATTATAGGTTAGTTAAATAGGTAAATTATCATTTTCTTCTATTGAAACAGTTTTTGGAGTTCTAGCAGAAGGTTGATTGTTTTGTGACAGGTTCGTGCTACTTTTAGTAGTTTTTTTAGTCGATAAAAAGGTCATTTCTGTAATTTGCACTTCGGTAGAATAACGTTTTACGCCATCTTGTTCCCACTGTCTATTTTTCAGTTTTCCTTCACAATAAACTTTATCGCCTTTAGAAAGATATTTTTCACAGATTTCTGCCAATCTATTTCTAACAACAATATTGTGCCAATCTGAAGTAGTTACTTTTTCGCCTGATTTACTGGTGTAACTTTCACTAGTAGCTATCGGAAAACGGCCAACACTGTTTTTGTCATCAAAATAATGCATTTTTACATCATCACCCAAATTACCAATTAAAATCACCTTATTTACTGTACCTGTCATTGGTTTTTATTTTATATCAAAAGTACTAAAAATATCAATTACTTTTTAGCTGATATGCTTCTAAAAAATTAGAAATTAATACAGGAACAGGATATTTTTCTATTTCAGACCATTTTATTTTTGCTTCGGATAAAAAAGCTGTTTCTACAACCCAGAATTGAGTGTATAAATGCTGATGAGAGAGCTTATGTACAATTTCTTTTTGGTTGAAAAGCGAAATTGTCGTTTCGTTAGGAAATAAATGGATAAATTCTTCGGATAAAATAACTTCGTTTTTATCAATACTTTTATCACTTTCGATTAAAGGGAATTGATATAAACCTTGCCAAATTCCTTTGCCTTTTCTTTCTGATAAAATGGTTGATTCATCATTAGTTTTAATCACAAGAAAATTAAAATATCTGTTTCTCACTTTAATTTTCTTTTCTTTTACAGGAAGTTCTTTGATTAACTTTTTTTCTAAACCGACACAACTATCAGAAAAAAGACAACTTTCACATAACGGGTTTTGGGGTTTGCAGTGCAATGCCCCAAAGTCCATAATCGCTTGATTGTATGAACCTGATTGTGTTTCATCAAGTAAAGTTTGCGCTAAAATTTTAAACTCTTTAATTCCTACGGATGAATTTATGGGAGTTTTAATTCCGAAATAGCGAGACAAAACCCTGTAAACGTTTCCGTCTACAACAGCATTTGGCTCATTAAAACAGATAGAGGCAATCGCTGAAGCTGTGTAATCTCCAATTCCTTTTAGTTTTATAAGTTCTTTGTAAGTTGATGGGAATTCGCCATTCAATTCTTTTGCAATTTGTTTTGCGGTAAAATGTAAATTTCTTGCTCTTGAATAATAACCCAGACCTTGCCACATTTTTAAAACGGTACTTTCGTCTGCTTTTGCGAGATCAAAAACTGTTGGAAATTCTTCTGTAAATTTTAGATAATACCCCATACCTTGCGCAACTCTTGTCTGTTGAAGCATAATTTCCGACAACCAAATGAAATATGGGTTTTTAGTTTTGCGCCAAGGCAATTCTCTGTTGTTTTGTAAGTACCAGTATATTAAAGTTTTAGAAAATTTCATGGTTAAAAAATAGATTTACAATAGTACATCATAAAATTCACATAATTTTAAGTGTTTAAATTTTTCGAATTGATTAATTATCATATATTTGCATCCGCATTTTTGAAGGTAATTCAATAAAAAAATATTAAAAATAGAGACATGACGAAAGCAGATATAGTATCAAAAATTTCAGACAAATCAGGAATCGAAAAAACAGATGTTTTAGCAACTGTAGAGTCATTTATGACTGAAGTTAAAGATGCATTGGAAAATGGTGATAACGTATATCTGAGGGGTTTTGGTAGTTTTATAATCAAAACAAGAGCAGAAAAAACAGGGAGAAACATTTCAAAGAATACAACTATTAAGATTCCAGCTCACAACATTCCAGCTTTTAAACCAGCTAAAACTTTTACGGAAGGGGTGAAAAATAAAGTAGCTGTTAAATAACAAAATTCTAATCCAAACCTTTAAAGGTTTTAAAAACATCGTAAGATTATGCCAAGTGGTAAAAAAAGAAAGAGAGCAAAAATCTCTACACACAAAAGAAAGAAAAGAGCTAGAGCAAATAGACACAAGAAAAAGTAAGCACCAGCTTACTTTTTTGTTTATTATTTAGCGAAAAAAAATTAATTAATCAAAATTAAAGTTCATTGACATTCGAAGATTTACCTGTTGTGTAAGGCAGTAAATCTTCTCACGGTATTAAAAAATACCTGACAATATTAATCCATCTGCACAATAAAGTGCAGTGTTAAAACCAGTTCAGCATGAAAACAGAATTGATAATTCGTTCAAATTCATCTGATATTGATTTTGCCTTATTAAGAGATGGAAAGCTTATTGAATTAAATAATGAAACCACTGGTAACAAGTTTTCTGTAGGCGATATATTTTTAGCCAAAATAGGAAAAGTGTTAACAGGTTTAAATGCAGCCTTTGTAAATGTAGGATATCCAAAAGATGGGTTTTTACATTATCATGATTTAGGTGCGCAAGTAAACTCATTAAACTCGTTCATTAAGAAAGTAAGCACAGGTAAGTATAAAGAATTCACTTAAAAGAATTTTACATTTGAGGGAGACATTCACAAAGACGGTAGTATTAACAAAGTATTAAAAACAGGACAAAACCTGTTAGTACAAATTGTAAAAGAACCAATTTCTACAAAAGGACCGAGATTAAGTTCAGAGTTGTCTATAGCAGGTAGGTTTTTGGTTTTAGTTCCTTTTTCTAATAGAGTTTCTGTTTCGCAAAAAATAGAAGATCCAAAAGAAAAAGAACGTTTAAAAAGATTAGCAAAAAGCATAAGACCTAAAGGTTTTGGCGTTATTTTAAGAACTGTTGCAGAAGGGAAAAAAGTAGCAGAATTAGATAAAGATTTGCAAAACTCGCTTGAGCGTTGGAAAACAATGTGTAAAAGTATCCCTAACAAAAACACACCAACAAAAATATTAAGTGAGTTAAATAGAGCTTCTTCTATTTTAAGAGATGTTATGAATGAAACTTTTACAAATATTGTAACAAATGATGAAACTTTGAAAGTAGAAATAAAAGAGTATCTGCAAGAAATTTATCCTGAAAAGGAAAAAATTGTAAAGTTACACAAATCAGAGATCCCTATTTTTGAAAAATATGGAATTGAACGACAAATTAAAACTTCGTTTGGAAAAACAGTTTCTATGAGTAAAGGTGCCTATTTAGTAATAGAGCACACAGAAGCGTTACATGTTATTGATGTAAATAGCGGAAATCGTTCTAATAAAGCAGGTTCTCAAGAAGATACGGCATTAGAAGTAAATTTAATTTCAGCTACAGAAGTAGCACGCCAGTTACAATTGCGTGATATGGGAGGAATTATAGTTGTTGATTTTATTGATATGCACAAGGCTGAAAACAGAAATAAACTGTTTCAGCATTTGAAAGAACAAATGGCTTTTGATAGAACAAAGCACAAAATTTTACCTCCAACTAAATTTGGGTTAGTACAAATTACAAGACAAAGAGTAAGACCAGAGTTGAGTATAAAAACTACCGAAGCCAATCCAAATATAAATGGACAAGTAGAGGCTCCTATCGTATTGTTAGATAAAATTGAATCAGATTTAGAGAAATTTATAACGAATTCAGCACAGCGAAAATCAACAGATAAAAAGATACAATTACATATTCATCCTTTTATCGCTGCTTATTTAACAAAAGGAGTAAATTCTATACGTTTTAAATGGTATTTAAAACATAAAAAGTGGATTACAATTATACCTAGAGATGCTTACACATACTTATATTATAGATTTACTTCTGCAAAGGAATAATTTTATAATGAAGGCAATAATTTTTTATCAAGAAACCCTATAACTTTTAAGTTGTAGGGTTTTATGTTTTACAAAACCTGCGCTATTTTTTTTTAATCAGATACATGTAAACCGGAAAGTGATCTGAATAACCACCTGTGTAACCTCCGTTGGAGAAACTTCTAAAAGGGTACCCTTTATATTGCCCTTTTTTATCCGTTAAAAAACGTTTGTTAAAAATCATCGCTTTGTACATTTTGTAAGTGGAAAAATCCTTTTTTCCTTTATCTAGTAAGGGTGATGAAATAAGAATCATATCAAATAAATTCAAATTATCTCTATACGCTAATGTGTTAAAACCTCTTTTATGCAAATCTTCATAAGGATTATAAATATCCAATTCACCAACTTTTTTCTTTATGGCTTTTGTTTTTAATATTTTTTTAAAACTAGAATTTATTGGATCATCATTAAAATCGCCCATCGTAATTATTTTTGCTTTTGGGTCTTGTTTTCTAATTTGAGCAAATATTTTTGTATTTTGATAGGCAGCTTTTTCGCGCAAAGGTCTACTTTTTGCCTCACCACCACTTCTAGAAGGCCAGTGATTTACAATGATATGAATCAATTCATCATCTAAATAACCAGAAACTAATAACTGATCTCTTGTATACACCTTAAAATTATCTCTATAAATATTGGGGTTAAAAACCTCATGATGAACAGGTTTAAAGTATCTTTTTTGATATAATAAACCTACATCAATGCCTCTTTTATCAGGAGAATCGTAATGAATAATGCCGTATCCTTTTTTTACCAAATGTTTAGATTTTACTAAATCTTCTAAAACACTTAAATTTTCTACTTCAGAGACACCAATAATTGCAGGAGATGTGTTGGCTTTCTCTAAACCAATTTGTGCAATAGTACTGCTTAATTTGTCAATTTTATCCCAATATACTTTAGATCTATTAGATTTTAACTCCATCATTGGACTAGCTTCATCATTTATAGAAGTATCATTTATAGTATCAAAAAGATTTTCTAAATTGTAAAAAGCAATTGTTCTAATATGGTATTTTTTATCTTTACTTTGAGAAAAAGTAAATGAAATCATGAAAAATGAGATGGTAATCAACGTGCAAATTTTTTTCATAGATTATAATTTTTAAGGCAAATTTAAAAGACTAATTTAAAACCAAAAATTATAGAATATTATTTTATTATTCGTTTTACGGAAACCCGTCAAATTTTTTCAATTCTTGTTCATAAATTTAGTGAAAAAATTTATGAAAAAGTTTATTCTAATCCAATTACTATTCTTATTTCTTTTTAGGTTAGTGAGTGCACAAAATATTGTGAAGGGAATCATTCTAGAAAATGATTCTGAAAAACCGCTTAAAAGCGTTTCTGTAAGTGTCGTAAACACATGGATAACTCTTATTACTGATTCCAACGGGTTTTTTATGATAAAAAATTTACCAAATGGTAGCTATATTATAGAAATTAATTTGAAAGGGTATGAAATTCAGAGCTTTCCTGTTGAACCTTCTGGAGAGACAATAGATATTGGTACTATTTTACTGTTTAAAGATTTTACTGAAGACCAAGATTTAAGTTTAATTACAATTACTGACGATGAATTAAATAACGATGCGAGTGCTGCAGATAATATTGCAGGCTTGTTACAAGCAACAAAAGACATTTATTTAAGAACAGCAGCTTTTGAGTTTAGCTCCTCTTTTTTTAGAATAAAAGGGTTAGATTCTGGCAATGGTAAATTATTAATTAACGGTATTGAAATGAATAAACTCTATGACGGCAGAGCACAGTGGAGTAATTGGGGTGGCTTAAATGATGTTTTAAGAAATCAAGAATTTAGCAATGGTTTAGCACCTTCTAATTTTACTTTTGGGGGTCTTTTAGGGTCTACAAATATCAATGCGAGAGCATCACAACAAAGACAAGGGGTAAGAGTTTCTTATTCATCTTCTAACAGAAGTTATCAGCATAGAGCAATGGCTACGTATTCAACAGGTGTTTTGGACGGTGGATGGGCTATGACGTTCTCTGGCAGTAGAAGAACTGGTTTAGAAGGGTTTAACGAAGGTACGATCTATAATGCATATTCATTATTTGCTTCGATTGATAAAAAAATAAATGAAAAGCATAGTGTTAATTTTACTGGGATTTTCACACCCAATAGAAGAGGTAAAGCAGCACCAAATACACAAGAGGTTTTTGATTTAAAAGGAATTGCATACAACGAATATTGGGGGTATTTAAACGGAAGAAAAACAAACTCTAGAATTAAAGAAGTTGAAGAACCAATTTTAATGTTAAATCATTTTTGGGTCTTTTCTGACAATATATCGCTACAAACAAACTTGGCATATCAGTTTGGAAAAATAGGAAATAGTCGTTTAGATTTTAATGCAGGTGCGAACCCTAGTCCTGCTTATTATCAAAATTTACCAAGCTTCTTTTTAAGAAATAATGATTTAGCGGGAGCTTATGAAAACCAGCAAAGATTTTTAAAAGAGGGTCAATTAAATTGGAATCGGATTTTTGATGCTAATATTACAAACAAAACAGGAGGCGTAAATAATGCGTATGTTTTGTATGAAGATAGAAATGATGATAAACAATTTACTGTAAACACGATTTTAAATGCAGCAATTAATAACATTATCACTTTAAATGCAAAGCTAGGATATAAGCGTTTGCGTTCTCAAAGTTTTGCTGAAGTTATAGATTTACTCGGTGGCACAGGGTATTTAGATATTGATAATTTTGCTGAAACTGAAGAGGAACAACAAAACGATTTATTAAATCCTAATAGAGTGGTTAGTGTTGGTGATAGGTTTAGATACAATTATAACTTAAATTCTGATGTTGTTAGTGCTTTTACGCAAGCCCAATTTAAGTACAATAGAGTAGATTTTTATGTGGCGGTCAATGTTTCTAGAACGGCACATCAAAGAGAAGGGTTATTTCAAAACGGAGGTTTTTCTGAAACTTCTTTAGGAGAATCAGAAAAATTAGAATTTTTAAATTATGGTCTAAAAGGCGGTGCAACCTATAAAATAAACGGGCGTCATTTATTAGACGGGAATATGGCGTATGTAACAAATGCACCAACGATTAGAAATTCTTTTTCTAATTCTAGAGAAAATAATAATACTGTAAATGATTTACAGAGTGAAAAAGTAATTTCTACAGATTTTAGTTACATCGTTAGAAGCCCAATAATTACATCAAGATTAACAGCCTATTTTATATCTATAGAGGATGCAACAGAAATCTCTTTCTATTTTGCTGATGGAATTGGTGGAGATAATACAGCTTTTGTGCAAGAGGTTTTAACAGGTATCAATAAAAAGCATATGGGCATAGAATTGGGTCTAGAAGCGCAAGTTACATCAACAATTAAATTAAAAGGAGCAGTCTCAATAGGGCAATTTACCTATGATAATAACCCAAACTTATATTTAACTTCCGAAGCTGATTCTGGATCTGTGGCTGCAGGTTTTATCAATGGCTCTAAAGATTTTGGGCAATCAAACCTTGAGAATTATAAATTAGCAGCGGGTCCACAAAATGCGTATTCCGTTGGTTTTGAATACAGAGATCCAAATTATTGGTGGCTGGGAGCTACTGCAAATTTCTTCAGTAATATTTATATAGATATTGCACCATTAAATAGATCTAGTAATTTTTATACGGACGATGATGGTTTGCCATTTGTCGAATATGATGCAGAACTTGCTAGAGAATTATTACAACAAGAAAAATTTGATGATTATATGGTTGTGAATTTAGTGGGTGGTAAATCTTGGAAAATAGAAGGCAAATATGTGAGTGTATTTGCAACTGTAAACAACTTGTTGGGCACAGCGTATAAATCAGGTGGATTTGAGCAAGGAAGAAACGCAAACTTCAGACAATTAAGAGATGATAAAGCTTTAGATACGCCTGTTTTTGGAAACAGATATTGGTACGGGAGAGGAACAACGTACTTCTTAAACATAAACTTAAGCCTTTAATTAAAAATAAATTAGCGACTATGAAAACAAATAAAACAACTATTTTGATACTAGCTCTTTTTGCTAGTATTTCATTTACATCTTGTGTAAAAGATGCGGATTATGCCGTGCCACTGAATATAGGCAACGAAGAAAATATAAGGTTACATAATATTTTAGATAGTATAAATAATAATCAATTAGAATTAAAATCGATTAGTGAATTAAAAGATTTATATATCTCAGGAACTGATCCACTTAAAATAGCTTCAAATATTGTGGTCAAAGGATATGTAGTTTCTTCAGATCAAAAAGGGAATTATTTTAGAGAATTCTATATGCAAGATGCTCCAGAAAATCCGATATCGGGAATAAAAATTGCTGTGAATTTAACCAATAATTATAACAAATTTAATATTGGTAGAGAGGTGTATATTTATCTTAAAGATTTATATCTAGGCGAAACAAATTCAGGTGATGGTATTACTTCTATCGGCGGAAAAATTAGTCCAACGGACGAAAAAGAAATTGAAAGTGTTTCTTCAAATCAAATAAGAAATCACATTTATCGTTCTGAAAATACAGAAACCATTATACCAAAATTAGTTTCTTTGGCGGGTTTAAATTTTTCTGATATCGGTACATTTGTAGCAATACAAAACGTTATTTTTCCTATTGATTTAATAGGGAAATCCTATGTGGATCCAACAGAAGATTTTGATACGCAGCGAAAAATACAAACTTGTCAAACATTGGGATATGCAGATTTACTATTAGAAACTAGCTCTTTTGCAAGTTTTGCTAATAAAGCATTACCGATTGGCGGCGGAACGATAAATGCTATTGTTTCCAAAAACTTTGGAGGTGATTTTTTAGTATTGGTGTTAAATTCTTCAGATGATGTTTCTATGGAGGGAGACCGATGTGCTACTTTATCAGAAAGTGATTTTCCAATAATTTTATTAGAGGAATATTTTGAAGCTTCATCCGGAGAAATAAGAATTACAGATTGGATAAATTATAGAGAAGAAGGTACGCAATCTTGGCGATCTTATACAGATACTTATTCACAGAGCAAAGCGGCAAGAGTAGGTTCTAAAAATTCTGGCAATGCAAGTACGGTAACTTGGTTAATTACAAAAGGCGTAAATTTGGAGACAACAGCAACCGAATTTTTATCTTTTGAAACTTCTAATAGTTTTTCAAACGGAAGTAATTTGGAAGTTTTAATTTCTTTAAATTGGGATGGAATAGGAGACAATATAACGACAGCAACTTGGGATGTTTTGCCAGCAAAAATAGTGGCTGATGGAGAAAATTTTAAAAATTGGGTGCATTCAACCTTTATAAATTTATCCAATTATTCCGGAACAGCATTCATCGCGTTTAAATTTACGGGAACTGGAAATATTAATTTCGATGGAACTTTTGAATTGGATACTATTAAAATAAACGCTAGATAATTTTTTATGATAGATAAAATAGAACATATAGGAATTGCAGTAAAAGATTTAGAAAAATCAAATGAATTATTCGCTGCTCTTTTTGGAGCAAAACATTACAAAACTGAAGAAGTACTTTCTGAAGGAGTAAAAACTTCTTTTTTTCAAACGGGTCCTAATAAAATAGAATTATTAGAAGCTACAAATCCAGAAAGCCCAATTGCAAAGTTTATTGCTAAAAAAGGAGAAGGAATGCATCATATTGCATTTGCTGTAACCGATATTAAAGCCGAAATTAAAAGATTGCAAAAAGAAGGATTTACAGTTTTAAATGAAACACCAAAAAAAGGTGCAGATAATAAATTAGTGGTGTTTTTACATCCTAAAACGACAAACGGAGTTTTAATTGAGTTATGTCAAGAAATTGAATAGTTAAAATACTGCAAACTGTAACCGTGAACTGCCTACTAATTATTATCTTGCATCGATTTTAAAAAGTAATTCTTAATGTCCTTAAAATTCGACTCTTATCAAAAAAGACGTTTACAATCTTCTTATATTTCCGTTGTAATAAGTATTGCTTTGGTACTTTTTATGGTAGGTGTTTTAGGTTTGGTTTTATTAAAATCTACTTCTGTAGCAAATCGAGTAAAAGAAAAAGTAGCGATGACACTTTTTATAAAAGAGAAAGTGACTCAAAAACAAATAAAAACGTTTAGAGAATCTCTTTTAAAAGAAGCGTTTACAAAAAAAGTTATTTATACAAGTAAATCGCAAGCAGCAAAAAAATATAGTAAAGAAATTGGGGAAGATTTTTTAAAGTTTCTAGGAGAAAATCCCTTAAAAAACGGTGTTGACATATACTTAAAAGCAGATTTTGTAACCCCAGAAAAAATGGAGGAATTAGAAAAACGTTTCCAAAAAAACG
Organism: Polaribacter sp.; assembly: GCA_034110665.1. Taxonomy (GTDB): domain Bacteria; phylum Bacteroidota; class Bacteroidia; order Flavobacteriales; family Flavobacteriaceae; genus Polaribacter. The sequence goes on along the minus strand of JAWUYT010000010.1, from coordinate 10,540 downwards.
CATTTGTTGCAGACGTTTCCTATGATAAACCGCTTATTAATTTGTTAACCAAAAATATTAAAAGAATTAGCTTTTGGTTATTAGTCTTAAGTAGTTTTTTCGGATTAGTGGCTATGATATTAATTAACAGTTCAATAAGACTATCCATTTATGCAAAAAGATTTAACATTAAAACCATGCAAATGGTGGGCGCAACGAAAGGGTTTATAAGAAAACCATTTATTTGGAGAAGTATAAAACTAGGCATGATTGGGGCTTTTTTGGCTTTAATAGGACTCGCAGTTATTGTTTATTATTTAGATAAATACATACCAAGTTTGAACTTTTTAGAGGATTATATTACGCTAGGATATATTGCAGGAGGCGTAATTTTATCGGCATTTGTAATTACGATGCTAAGTACTTTCTTTGCAACTCAACGTTTTTTAAATTTGCAAACAGACGAGCTTTATTATTAAAAACATGAAATCCCATAATAGGCATTTGATATCAAAACGAGCAGTAAACAACATAATTATTTCACAAGAAACTATTTATAAATGAAAGATAAAATCAATCAAGAAAAAGAATTTTTATTTGGTAAAAAAAACTATATCATTATGCTTATTGGTATTGTGTTTATTGCTTCAGGCTTTATTTTTATGGCAGGTGGAGGTAGCGATAATCCTGAAGTGTTTAATGAAGAGATTTATAATTGGCAACGCATTCGTTTGGCACCAACTTTGGTTATTATTGGATTAGGTATAGAGATTTACGCTATTTTAGCAGATTCCAAAAAATAAGTTATGGATTTTTTAGAAGCGATAGTTCTTGGGATAATTCAAGGATTAACAGAGTTTTTGCCAGTATCTTCTAGCGGTCATTTAGAATTAGCAAAGGTTATTTTAGGCGATACTTCAGTGCCAGAAGAAAGTTTAACTTTTACCGTAGTTTTGCATTTTGCAACGGCATTAAGTACACTCGTCATTTTTAGAAAAGAAGTAGCAGAAATTTTTAAAGGTTTGTTTCAGTTTAAATGGAATGAAGAATTTAAGTTCTCTTTAAAAATTATTATTTCTATGATTCCCGCTGTAATTGTGGGGTTAATATTTGAAAAGCAATTAGAATCTTTCTTTGGTGGAAAAATATTATTAGTAGGTGTTATGCTATTGGTTACAGCGGTTTTACTACTATTGGCCGATAAGGCAAAAAGGACTACTAAAGAGGTCTCTTTTTCTAATGCTGTAATTATCGGAATTTCTCAAGCAGTTGCTATGTTACCAGGAATTTCTAGGTCTGGAGCAACAATTTCTACATCAGTTTTATTAGGTATTGATAGAACGAGAGCGGCTCGTTTTTCTTTTTTAATGGTAGTTCCGTTAATTTTCGGTAAAATAGGAAAAGATGTTTTAAGTGGAGATTTAAACTTTCAATCCTCAGAAATGTTACCTATTTCGGCAGGATTTATAGCTGCTTTTTTAGCGGGTTTATTAGCTTGTAAATGGATGATTGCAATCGTGAAGAAAAGTAAACTTTCTTATTTTTCAATGTATTGCGCCATTGTTGGTTTTATAGCAATTTGTTATGCACTTTTAAACTAATTTAGAGCGTATTGAAGACAGAAGAAGATTTTAAGAACGGCCAAGTTTTATTGATTGACAAACCATTGACTTGGAGTTCTTTTCAGGCAGTGAATAAATTACGATGGCATATAAAGCAGCGCTTTAAAATTAAAAAAATTAAAGTTGGTCATGCAGGTACTTTAGATCCATTAGCAACGGGATTGTTGATTATTTGTACTGGTAAACAGACAAAAGAAATTCATACGTATCAAGGTCAAATAAAAGAATATATAGGTGTTTTTACTTTAGGGGCAACGACGCCAAGTTATGATCTTGAAACAGAAATTGATCAAATATTTTCTACAGAACATATTACCGAAAAACTATTGAAAGAAACTACAAAACAGTTTGTTGGCGATATTCAACAAAAACCACCCATTTTTTCCGCGATTAAAAAGGACGGAAAACGTTTGTACGAGCTGGCAAGGAAAGGAGAAACTACAGAAATAAAACCAAGAACTATTACTGTTTCTCAATTCGAAATAACAAAGATCGATTTACCAGATGTGGAAGTTAAAATCGTCTGTAGCAAAGGAACTTATATTCGTTCTCTAGCGTATGATTTTGGAAAAGCACTCAACTCTGGAGCACATTTATCAGCATTAAGAAGAACAAAAATTGGTAATTTTTCTGTTGAAAATGCATCTTCAATTGAAGATTTTATAAAAAATTTAGAAAATTAAGATAGCAGGATTATCCTAAATAAGTTCTTAATATTTCGGTGCTAGATTTTTGTTGTAATCTTCTAATAGCTCTCTGCTTTACTTGTCTTGCACGCTCTCTTGTGATATCGAAAGTTTCCCCTATTTCCGTTAAACTACAAGGAGATTTTTGTCCAATACCAAAGAACATTTTAATGACTGATGCTTCCTTATGACTTAAGGTGTCTAAAGCATTAGTAATTTCTAAATTTAAGGATTGTTTCATCAAATTTCTGTCAGGTCTAGGAGATTCATCAGAACCTAATACGCTGTACAAGTTCGATTCTTCACCTTCTCTAAAGGGAGCATCCATAGACAAATGGCGTCCAGAATTTTTCATACTTAAGGCCACATCGTTAACCGTCGTGTCTAATTCATTTGCAATTTCCACATAGGTTGGGATTCTTTCAGTCTGTTGCTCTAATTTCGAATATATTTTGTTGATTTTACTGATACTGCCGATCTTATTTAAAGGCAAACGTACTATCCTAGATTGCTCTGCTAAAGCAGACATGATCGCCTGGCGAATCCACCAAACAGCATACGATATAAACTTAAAACCTCTTGTTTCATCAAAACGTGTTGCAGCTTTTACCAAGCCTAAATTACCTTCATTAATTAAATCAGATAATTTTAAACCTTGATTTTGATATTGTTTTGCTACCGAAACAACAAATCTTAAGTTCGCTTTCACCAAATTATCTAATGCTCTTTCATCTCCGCTTTTAATTTTCAAAGCCAATTCAACTTCTTAATCAGCCGTAATTAAACCAATTTTACTAATTTCTTGAAAATATTTATCTAGCGATTTGGCATCACGATTGGTTACTTGTTTACTTATTTTAAGTTGTCTCATATTTTATGTAGCTATTTTAAACGGTTATTCTAAATATATAAATTATAATCATCACAATTTTTAATCTCACTAGCATAAGTTTCGCGATATTTATGAATCGTTTTTACCGGAAAACCTAAAATATATTTCTTTATATAGATCACTTTGGAGTTTAGCATTCCCATGGCAGAAGAATAATATTTTTCTTGTTTAGTTTTTCTTTTAATTTGAATTATTTTCATGAGAGTAAATTTAGAAATGCCTATAAAAATGCATTTGAAGTGAGGTAATGATATGATGAGTTTGGTGATTTTAAAGCAAAAAGGACTTGCAAAAATCAGCTAGAAAGCAGGAAGTATAAATTTATCAGAATGATTTTTAAAAAAACTAAAGCTCAGGATATAAACTCGAACATTTTTTTTTTGATAAATTGCTGCATTTTTCATGAAATACAAAATTACAAAAAATAAGCCGTTTTAACTAAAAAACGGCTTATTATTATCTATTTTACATTGTTTTTGATAAAAAAAGCTATTTTTTCATAAATTCACAGCCACTTCGCTTAAGAAGTTTTTAGGTATAATTTCATCATTTGAAGAACTAGTTTGCTAAATACAGACCAAGTATAATTATTAGAGCATCACAAATTATCCATAATCATATTCTGTATTTAGAAATCTTCCTAATCTCTGTCCTTAATTGTTTTACTCTAGCAAATCATTTGTGAATAAATGCTGACCTAAAATTTTATTATTTTCTAGATTTTTATCAATAAGCCAGGTTAAAAATAATTTAATTTTGTCTGGATTCATAGAGCCACAAGTACCAATACTGCCAAAATACTTTTTTGTTACTGCCAATGCTCTGGCAATATTGATGTTTTTTTTATCAGATACCGATAGGTATTTCTTTAAAATAGCAACGGATTCATTTTCATTGTTTGTTGCAAATAAAAACCCTTTTTGTGTAGCTTTTATAAAGCTAGTATATTCGTCTTTAAATTTTGTTAAATTCCTTTTTCTTGCAATAATAACTGGTGAATAACCATACGGAATGCCGCTGTCTTTTAGGGTCCAAGTATTTAATTCAATGTTTTTACCTTCCGCTTCAACACCTTCCCAATTATCGAAAATCCAAGTTGCGTCTGCTTTTCCATCGATTAAGGTATTCCAAATACCTAATTTATCAGGATAGGTGATTTTTATGTTACCAGAACCACCGTCATTTTTTACCAATTCTTTTACAATCTTGTCTTCATAACGCGCTTTGTAAGAGGCGTAAATTTTACCATCTAATAATTTTGGACTTGTTAAATCATTAGATTTAAGTGATGCAATACTGCTAATATCTTCTTGTAAGAGCGTAAAAACAGCAATTGCATCCACTTTATTCTTTTTATTATTCAGGCTAATAACTGTTTCAAAAGGAGCAATAGCAAAGTCAGCCAAATCTAATTCTAGTTTTTTACCTGGTGTTAGGGTATAATTATCATCTAACGGATTTATAACTTCGAGCTCTATTCCGTTTTCTTTATAATAGCCAAGTTCTTGTGCTATAAAAAAACCAATATGATTGATGTTGGGTGTCCAGTCTAAAGCAATTTTTAAAGTTGTCATTTTTCCGAATTTTAAAGTTTTTACTATTTTTTTGTTTGAATTCGTTTAGGCTCGTAGCGTTAAAACCTCATCGTTACACCAACTAAAAAGTTTCTTGTTGCTTGGGGATAAAATCCAGCACCATCGACGGTTGTTACTTGGTTCGCAACAGAATAATCATCATCAAAAGTAAAGTAGTATCCTCTATTTACAAACTCTACATTAAAAATATTGTTAACTAATGCGGTAAATGTTATTGATTTAAATATTTTGGTAGTTTTTATTTCGTACACGATGTTTAAATCAGAAGTAAAAAAACTATCTAAAACATCAGCATTTGAAATTGCACTGCTAAAATTACTCATGAATTGTTGTCCAACATACTTTGATAAAAATGAGATTTGTAAGTTTTCTGATGGCATATACGTAAACATATTGCCTATAATTACATCAGGGGAAAAAGAAAGATTTGTATTTCCTAAAGCCTGTGGTTCATCTATGCCATCTCTCGTAATAAAGAAATCTCTGTTTTTATTTGCACTAAAAGCGGCGTTTGGTTTGATAGAGAATTTATCAGAAAGAGTAATATCTGCATCAATTTCTAAGCCTAATCTATAGCTACTTCCAGAGGTAGCTCTAATTTGCTGTCCAACATCATCTAAAGCACCTGTTAGAACCAACTGATTTGTATAATCCATATAGTAAATATTGGTGTTTACTTTCATTTTCTCTTTGTTTATACGCCATCCAAATTCAAAATTATTTAAAGATTCTGGTGTAGAAACTCCGTTTTCGAAATCGTTTCTATTAGGTTCTCTGTTGGCTATCGCAAAAGAACTGTACAAGTTATTTTCAGGATTGATGTTGTAGGTAAAACCAAATTTAGGATTAAAGAAATTAAAGGTTCTATCGACATTAATAGGTACAATATCATTGGTAATTCCTTTCGTCTGGTAACCTACAAAACGACCTTGTAAATCTGCGTAACCAGTAAGTTTTTTGCTAATATCAAATGTTACTTTTGCAAAGGCAGAAAAGTCAGTTTTTGTAGCATCAGAAAAATAATAACGATCTCGGATATTTACATTTGCTGCCAAATCACTACCCCATATTACCTCCCCAAAATGATCTCCGGTATAATTAGAATACGAAATTCCTGTTATAAAATTAATTTTATCAGTTTTGTAATTCGTGTGGAAGTTTACCACATAAAAATCATTGTCTAACCAACGTCTTACAATTACATCGCTGTCATCTGCAATTAAACTATTGAAATCTGCAGCGTCTTCACCATCTTTAAACTGCTCAAAATATCCTGCACCTTTGGTATAATTTAATCCTAGAGTTGTAGACCAATTTTCGTTCAATTGTTCATTCCAATGCAATTGATAATGATTCTGTTCATAATTGTCTGTTTCATTATCGTAGGTATACGGGTTTTGTCTTCTGTCTTCGGCTAATTGATCAGCCGTTAAACCAAACCAAGCTTGGTAAGTTTGTTCTTTACCGCCAAAAGTAATTGCTTTTATCAAGGTGTTTTCATCCGTATAACTTCCTTGTAAAAAGTACGATTTTATATTTGCAAAAGCTCTATCAACATAGCCATCAGAAGAAATATTAGACAAACGTCCAGCAATTTCAATATGATCATTTAATTTTCCAGTGCTAAATTTTACCGTATGTTTTCTGGTATTAAAAGAACCAAAAGAATTAGATATCTCTCCAAATGCTTCATCAGAGACTGCATCTGTTAAAATATTTAAACTCGCACCAAAAGCACCAGAACCGTTGGTAGATGTTCCTACACCACGCTGTAGTTGTAAGCTTTCTGTTGAGGATGCAAAATCTCCTAAATTTACCCAAAAAGAACCGTGACTTTCTGGGTCGTTAAATGGAATTCCGTTTAGCGTTACATTAATTCTTTCTGAATTGGAACCACGCACACTCAAATAAGTGTAACCAACTCCTGCACCAGCGTCACTAGACGAAACCACGGAAGGCATGTAATTTAGCAAAATAGGAATGTCTTGGCCTAAATTACGTTTTGCAATTTCTTTTTTTGATAAATTAGAAAACGTAACAGGAATGTCTGTATTGGCGCGAACCGCGGATACTAAAACTTCGTCTAGAACAGTCTCATCAGAGTTTAGCTGAATCACGTATTCTTCATCTTTAGAAAGTGTAACTTTTTCTGAAATTGTTTTGTACCCTAAAAAAGAGACTTCTATAGTATAGGTTCCTTTTTCTAGTTCAAAGCTAAAGTTTCCATCAAAGTCTGCAGATGTTCCTTTTTTAAGTTCTTTTACCAAAATAGATGCTCCTGGTAAAGGATCTTTGTTTTTATCGATGACTTTTCCGGAGAGTTCAAACGATTGGGCGTTTACAAGTATACTTGCAAACAAGAATAAAAAAATGGATATTTTTTTCATTTTAAAAAATTTTAAAACGAATAAAAAGAGGTAATTATTCTTGTGATTAATATTGAATAATTAATTGTTTGTCATTCTAATTGAATTACGAACTAATAAACCACTTTTGATCAAGAAGAGAATTATTTATTCGTTTTTCATTCGCGATGACGCGTTATGTAAAATGGCGATTTTCGCCTCCCTATACAGCATTACCTGTTCTAGGTTCATTGGGTATGATCTCAGCCTTTTAAAGTTTTGAGTTTTTAATTTTATATGATGTGTTAAGAATAACTATCAACTAAAAACTTCCAACTAAAATTAGCACCCCTTTAAGAGAACGTTGCAAAATTAAGTTGGAAAAATTTAATATGAAACAGAAAAGTGATTTATTTTTTAATCAATTTTAGGTTTTTTACGAAGCGCTTTTTTGACAGAAGTTCTTTTTTTTGTTTCAACCCTTTTTTTAAGAGCACCTTTACTTGGTTTTGTTGTTCTTCTCTTTTTAGGACGTATCAAATTCGTTTTTATTAAATTTAAAAAACGTTTAATAGCAAGGTCTTTATTTCTGTGTTGTGATCTTGTTTCTTCACAGAATAAAATCAACACATTTTCTTTTGTTAATTTTGATGCAAGTTTTCCTTTTAGTATATATTTATCATTCTCGTTTAAAGAATTAGAGTTTGCTAAATCAAAAGATAATTCAATTTTTGACGAAGTTTTATTTACATGCTGTCCACCAGCACCAGAACTTCTTGTGGCTTTAAAGTTTAGTTCTTTTATGATGTTTTCTTTGTTCATTTCTCTTTGTTTTATCTAGCGAGGACGGCAGTTTAATGAGGTTCCGTATGCATTTTTTGCTTTTTTCCAATTAAAGTGTATTTTAATTTTAGCAGTGCTACGCCAGATTTAGTGAAACATTAATAATCTAATTAAGTTTTAAAATCATTTTTTTGATGCAAAAAAGGCATGTATAAATCTTAAAAAGAATCGGAGAAAGAATGTAAATTTTCTTTTTCAGAAACTATTTTATCAATAGCTTCAATCGCTTTTTGTAGACGAGTTTCTTTATCACCTTTTAATAGTATATAAGGTTTTTTATGTATTTTTAAAGCGTTTTCAAAAGCATTAAACATTTCTAAACGATGTGCTGGTCTGTCTCTTAAATCATCCTCTTCCCATGGAGTATCTATGTAGGTTAAAAGATATAGATTGTAGGTGTTTTCCTTTGCAGCTTTGTCTAATTTATCATCAACAAAGCCCCCATAAAACTCTTCTGAATACACTTTAGTTTCTAATAAATCAGTATCGCAAATTAGAATTTTATCTGCTTTTTTCGCCAATTTATTCTCTAACTTTATTTGGCCTATTGCAATCGGAATTAAATCTGCTGCCGTACAAGTTTTACGTTCATTATTCCATTTTTTTTGCAGATAATTTCTTGCGAATTCTGGTGCCCAAACGGTATTGTAATGACGCGCTAAATGACGAGAAAGTGTTGTTTTTCCTGTAGATTCTGGGCCAAATAAAACGACTTTTACGAGGTTAATTGGGTCTTGAGTAAGTTTTTTTTCCATGCTAAATATCCAAATATTGCTATAAATGTAAATCCTAAATATTGAAAACTTGTAAATGTAAATCCTTTGTAAAAATATAAAGGTATCGAAATGCAATCTCCAACAATCCAAAAGATCCAGTTTTCTAATTTTCGTTTGGCCATGAGCCACATGCCTACAAAGAAAATAGCGGTAGTAAAAGTATCTACGTAAGCAACCCAAGAAGTCCATTTATCAAAATAAATGTATACTAAATACACAAAAACTAACGTTGCTAAAAAGATAATAACAGCAGCTTTTTTCTCTTTTTTTGTGGTGGTTGAAATTTGTGTTACATGAGTTTCATCTACTTTTCGCGTCCAGACATACCAGCCATAAATACTCATAATAAAATAGTAACCATTGATCATCATATCGCCTAAAAGCTCCCACTTTAAGAGCAAATACACAAAAATTGAGGTGCTAATCATTCCGGTAGGAAACACCCAAATTTTATTATTTTTAGAAAATAAAACTGATAAAAAACCAAAAATTACCGCAATAATTTCTAAAGTTGTATCTGTTGTTGAGTAGCCTTTATATTGGCCAAATAAGAAATCTGAAATTTCTATCATTTTGTTTATTAGGATTGAAATGTCAAAAATAAGAAGTTAATTTGTTTTAGATGTTAGAAATACAGTTAACCTGGAAAAGCTATGCAGAATACCGATGAGATTTCTCCGATCGTTTAAAAGATAAATCTTAAATTCTTTAATAAGCATATGCACAAGTAAATCCCTCAAATTCTAAAAACTCAATAGTGTAAGAAGCTTCTTTACCATCAAAACGGATGCTGCCAAGCGTTTTATTATCAGTAAAGTTAAAATCGTCAATATAAATATGATGTAAAAAGAGTAATTTTTTCTTTCCGTAAATTTTATACAAGCTTTCTTTAGCTCCCCAAACAATGGTTAGTTTACTAATTAAAGCATCCACATTTGCAATAGTTTTGTACTCTTCAAAAGGCGTGAATTTATGCGCAATTTTTAAAATTTTTTCACGCTGTTTTTCAATGTCAATCCCAACTGGTGCATCATCAGAAACAATAATTGCCGTAAATGTAAAAGAGTGTGTAATAGAAATAAATTTACCATCTTTTAAATGCGGTTTTCCGAATTCATCATAGATTAAATCAGCATCTGTGTAACCAGCTAATTTTAGCAGGTGTCTAATACTTAAAAAACCTTTTTGATGTAATTCAGACTTCATGGAGTTTAAACGGCTTGAACTGCTTTGCGTTAAGCTGATTCCTTGCTGTAATTTGTTTAGGGGTTCTTCGATTTTCCAGATGAAAACTTTGGTTGAAGAACTGATGGTTAATGTTTTGTAAAGAGCCATATTTTTTAAATTCAATGTTGTAACTTTGCGGACGCGAAAAACAGAATATAAATATACACAATATGAGCACAAAAAAAGCTTTCGTACCCTTTAAAGTTAAAGATATTTCTTTAGCTGATTGGGTAAGAATAGAAATGGATTTGGCAGAAGCTGAAATTCCAGGGTTAATGTCATTAAGAGAAGAGTATGGAAATGCACAACCTTTAAAAGGAGCAAGAATTGCAGGATGTTTGCACATGACCATTCAAACGGCTATTCTAATTGAAACATTACAAGCTTTAGGAGCAGAAGTTACTTGGAGTTCTTGTAATATTTTTTCTACACAAGATCAAGCTGCTGCTGCAATTGCTGCAACAGGAACATCGGTTTATGCTTGGAAAGGGATGAACGAAGAAGAATTTGATTGGTGTATTGAGCAAACCTTATTTTTTGGTGAAGATAAAAAACCATTAAATATGATTTTAGAT
>JAWUYT010000009.1:0-20525 GCA_034110665.1 Polaribacter sp. | reverse complement strand
ATATCCGGTGTTAATACAGATGCACAAGATTTAGCCTTAACCACAAATACTTTAAGTTTAACAAATGATGGAACCCCTGTAGATTTATCTGGATATTTAGATAATACAGATGCACAAACAGTTTCTTTAACCGGAACCACTTTAGCAATCTCAAACGGAAATAATGTAGACTTATCTAGTTTACAAGATGGAATTGGAACAGATGCGCAGGATTTAAGTTTAATCACAAATACCTTAAGTTTAACAAATGACGGAACCCCTGTAGATTTATCTGGATATTTAGATAATACAGATGCGCAAGATTTAACATTAGCAACACTTTCAGGAAATGTTTTAGAAATAGAAATAGAAAATGGAAATTCTGTATCAATCGATTTATCGCCTGTTTTGTTGTCTCTGCAGACTGAGGTAAATACTCAATCGGCGATGATTACAGCGTTAGTAGCCAGGATAGAAGCTGTTGAGGCTTGCGCATGCGGTGGAACACTCGCTGTTGCTGGTGTCCAAAATACAAGTTCTAAATTTGCTTTATCTCAAAATAAACCAAACCCTTTTAATGGTGAAACGAAAATAGATTTTAAGATTCCATCAGACATTCAAAAAGCATATATTAAGATTTATGATAATAATGGAAAAACACTACAAAAAATAGCTATCACTCAAAGGGGAGAAGGAAGTATAACGTATGATAATGATCGTTTTTCATCAGGTATGTATTATTATTCTTTATTTGTTGACAACATAAAGGTTGACACAAAAAAAATGTTATTAAATAATAAATAAAAAAAGGAATAAAACAGGCTCTCTGAAAAGTATGAAACTTTTATTTTTCTTCTTGATCGAAGTCGGAAGGTTTGTTAATCAGCAACAAAATATAAAATTACCGACCTCGTTTTAACAAAAATAATAGTATTTTTCAGAAAGTCATTTTTTTTATAAAAAAATAAACTTACTCAATAAAAACTAATAGTATTGCCTTTTTTTTGAAGGTTTAAGGCCTTTTAAACCAATTGTAACTTTTTATGCGCTACTTGTGCTTGCAGATTCTTTGTTAGAAATAAACAGGACAAAGAATAAATATTTTTGTTTTAAAAAAAAGTAAGGTTTGGTTAATTTCTTGTTTTTTTTTTAGTCACAATTATTAAACAACAATCAAGATATAAATTATACGATTCAATCTTTACCAGAAAATCAAAACGAAACGATGTTTGCTCCATTGGTTTAAAAGCAGTTGCTAATGAACACTTCATATTCAGTGGTAAAAATGAAAGTATTCCAAATGATGATAAAGTACATACATAGGATAGGCAATAAATATTCTCACACTTTTATATTCTAAAAATAAAACTTATTTAATATATAAAACTTACCCATTCACATGTTTCAAGATTTTAATGAATTATGCAGGTTTTATGCGCACACTAAATCAATAATTTCAGATTTATAAAGTCTCCCTTACTCTTCTAAAATAATAATAATTGCTCTTAATAATAAATTATACTTAAAAAAAATAAATTCATAAAACACTAGTATTCATTTTTTTGACGTCTTGGATGAGTTTTTTTTTGAAGAGTGTATTTATTTTATAAATAATAATAAAAATAACCTATCGCATCTTTCTTCCGGCGTTTATGCAGACAATATTGCGACAAATAAAGAATTTTTTTTTAGGAGCATTGCAATAAAATAAATTAGTTATTTCCTCATAGTTTTTTAGATAATTTAAAATTTAAAATGCGTTAAAAATTATTTATAAAAAAAAACTACATACTTTTGCAATGCTCAGATACACAATTTATATTGTGTTCACGACAACAAAAGAAAGACACATGGCAAAGAATTTAGTAATTGTAGAGTCACCAGCAAAGGCAAAAACCATAGAGAAGTTTCTTGGAAAAGATTTTCAAGTAGAATCTAGTTACGGGCATATTGCAGACTTACCATCCAAGGAATTGGGTATTGATGTAGAAGGAGATTTTAGTCCAAAGTATATAGTTTCTGACGATAAGAGAGCAATTGTAAAAAAGTTGAAATCGTTAGCTAAAAAAGCAGACACTGTTTGGTTAGCAAGTGATGAAGATCGAGAAGGAGAGGCAATTGCTTGGCATTTAAAAGAGCAATTAGAATTAAAAGAAGAAAACACAAAACGTATTGTTTTTCATGAAATCACAAAAAAAGCCATTTTAAAGGCAGTCGAAAACCCTAGAGATATAGACTATAATATGGTCAATGCACAGCAAGCTCGTAGAGTTTTAGATAGGCTTGTTGGGTACGAGTTATCGCCTGTTTTGTGGCGAAAAGTCAAAGGAGGCTTATCTGCAGGTAGAGTGCAATCTGTTGCTGTTCGTTTAATTGTAGAGAAAGAAAGAAGTATTCAAGAGTTTAGTGCAGAAACGCATTATAAGGTTGTTGCAGAATTTTCTAATAGAGAAGGAAAAACATTTAAAGCAGGGATTCCGAAAAATTTTGATTCTAAAAAATCAGCAGAAAATTTCTTAACATCTTGCAATAACTCAGATTTTTCGATTGCTGATTTGACGAAAAAACCAGCAAAGAAATCACCAGCTGCACCTTTTACAACATCAACACTACAGCAAGAGGCTTCTAGAAAATTAGGGTTTCCAGTTGGTAAAACCATGCAAGTTGCCCAACGTTTATATGAAGCTGGTTTAATTACCTATATGAGAACGGATAGTGTAAATTTATCTGTGGATGCAAGAGATGAAGCTGAAGAGGAAATTACGCATTCTTACGGAAAAGAATATAGCAAACAACGTGTTTTTAAGTCGAAAGTAAAAGGAGCTCAAGAAGCCCATGAAGCGATTAGACCAACAAACATGAAAATGCGCTCAATTAACACAGAATATGATCAGAACAGATTGTATGATTTAATATGGAAAAGAACCTTGGCTTCGCAAATGAGTGATGCGCTTTTAGAAAGAACAAATATTAAAATTGAGAATTCAGAAAACACGAAGATTTTCACTGCAAATGGAGAAATGATTAAGTTTGAAGGTTTCTTAAAAGTGTATTTAGAAGGAAATGATAATGAAGATGAAGAGCAAGCAGGCATGTTGCCAAATTTAAAGGTAAATGAAAGTTTAGAGTACACTTTTATCAATGCAACGCAGCGTTTTACAAGTCCGCCATACAGATTTACAGAAGCGTCTTTAGTAAAACAATTAGAAGAATTGGGTATTGGAAGACCCTCAACGTATGCGCCAACAATTTCTACTGTTCAAAGAAGAGGTTATGTAGAAAAAGGAATAAATGAAGGTGTTGAGAGGTCTTATGAACAAATGATTTTGTCCAACGGAGCTGTTAAAAGTCAAACACTGACAGAGAAAACAGGATCTGATAAAAATAAATTAATCCCTACAGATATTGGAAATATTGTAAACGACTTTTTGGTTGCTAATTTTTCTAATATTTTAGACTTTAACTTTACGGCAAAAGTAGAGTCTTCTTTTGATGATATTTCTGAAGGTGAAGAAAATTGGATAGAAATGATTAAAGGTTTCTACACTAATTTTCACGAAAATGTAGAAGATGTAAAAGAAAATGCAGAAAGAGAAAGCGGTGAGCGTATTTTAGGTAAACACCCTGAATCTGGGAAAACTGTTTTAGTACGATTAGGTAAGTTTGGTCCCATTGCTCAAATTGGTGCTCCAGAAGATGAAGAAAAAACATTTGCAAGTTTAAATAAAGAGCAGAATTTAGGAACAATTACCATCGAAGAAGCCTTGGAGTTATTCTTGTTACCAAAAACTTTAGGAACTTTTGAAGATGAAGAGGTGATCGTTTCTAATGGTCGTTTTGGACCGTATATTAGATTCGGAACTATGTTTGTTTCTTTAGATAAAGGAGAAAACCCAATGGAGGTTGATTTGTCAAGAGCAGAAGAGTTAATCGTTGCAAAACAAAAAGCGGATGCGCCAGTTGCTCATTATGAAGATTTTCCAGTGCAAAAAGGGGTTGGTCGTTTTGGCCCATTTATCAAATGGAATTCAATGTTTATCAACGTTAGTAAAAAGTACGATTTTGATCATTTGTCTGAAGAAGAAATTATTGAATTAATTGAAGCAAAAAAACAGAAAGAAATAGATAAAGTTCTTCATAATTGGGAGGATGTTGGTATTCGTGTGGAAAAAGCAAGATGGGGGAGATTTAATGTGTTAAAAGGTAAAATTAAAATTGAATTGCCTAAAACTACAGACATTGAAAATCTTTCGAAAGTAGAGGCGGTTAAAATGATTGAAGCAAAGACACCCAAGAAAAAAGTAGCCAAAAAGAAACCTGCTGCAAAAAAGAAAACTACAGTGAAGAAAACTGTAGAAAAGAAATAAAGATTTAGGTATATTGCAGATCCAATTAAAAATTGATGAATCAAGATTTTTTATCTCCTATAAAAGAAGATACTTTAGGCCATTTATTGTTGAATTCCCCATATTGTCTAGCAAATTCCATAAGGATCCATACTTTAGAGGAAGGTTTTCCGCAACTGCGCAATGTTAAATTAGCGATTTTTGGAGTACAAGAAGATCGTAATTCTGAGAATAATTTTGGTTGTGGAGATAATCTGCATTTTATCCGAAGAAAATTTTATGAACTCTATCCGGGAGAATGGCAATCTGAAATTGCTGATTTAGGAAATGTCTTAAAAGGAGATACTGTTGCGGATACTTATTTTGCAGTCTCTGAAATTATCAAAGAATTATTGCAACAAAATATTATTCCTATAATTATTGGGGGTGGACAAGATATCACCTATGTAAATTATAGAGCTTACGATACATTAGAACAGACTATAAATATTACTGCAGTAGATAGCCGGTTTGATTTAGGAAGTTTAGAAGATGATTTAACTTCGCAATCTTATTTGAGTAAAATCATTATGCAAAAGCCGAATAATTTATTTAATTACAGTAACGTAGGTTATCAAACTTATTTTAATTCTCAAGATGAAATACAATTATTCGATTCTCTTTTTTTTGACACGTGCCGATTAGGAAAAGCAAAAGAATTAGAGAGTATTGAACCTGCTTTTAGAAATGCAGATCTTGTTTCTATAGATATTGGCGCAGTTAGGCAAAGTGAAGCTCCTGCTAATAATAACGCTTCTCCAAATGGTTTTTATGGTGAAGAAATTTGTGCCATTGCGAGATATGCAGGCATTAGTGATAAAGTTTCATCATTCGGAATTTACGAGTACAACTCTAAATATGATAATAACCATCAAACTGCTAGTTTAATTGCACAAATGATTTGGTACTTTATTGAAGGCGTTAATTTTAGAGTGAAAGACTATCCGTTTTCAGGGAAAGAAAATTATCAAAAATTTACGGTGCTTTTAGACGATGATGATCCTCTAGTTTTCTATAAAAGCAACAGAACAGGTAGATGGTGGATTGAGATTAATATTTTATCAGATAATAAATACAAAAGACATGCGTTAATACCATGTACATACAAAGATTACAAGGAAGCAACAAGGCAAATTATACCAGAAAGATGGTTTAAAGCGATGCAAAAAATGGTGTAGTTAGATAAAAAGTAAAATTTAGTGCGTTAAAAACAATTTCAAGATTGTATTTTAGCATAAAAAATAATAGGTTTACAGACTTTTAGTAAAGACAAAAATAAAATATGAAGAAAGCAGCAATATTTGCACTTTCAATGGCTGTTTTTTGCAGTTGTGGTTCTAATGACAGAGGAGAATTGGTAGGTGTAAAGGTCAAGAAAAAATGGTTTTCAGAAAAACCTTACGGAATGACACTGATTCCAGGGGGTTCTTTCACAATGGGTAAACAAGATCAAGATATTTTAGGTACAATGAGTGCACCTACGAAAACGGTGACTGTTAGACCTTATTTTATGGACGAAACCGAAATTACAAACAAAGAGTACAAACAGTTTGTAAGTTGGGTTAGAGATTCTGTAGTAAGAGCTAAACTAGCAAATCAAGCAGAATATGCAGCTTTGGGAGCAACACCAGATCCAAACGGAAATAATCGTACTTCAGGAATTCAGAATTATGCTTTTAAAGCATCAGACACGGCAAATGCCAGTGCGTATCAAAAATATATGTATGATAATTATTATAGTTTTGATACTATTCAACCTTTAAGTTGGGAAGATGATATTATTTGGGAAAAAGAAGAGTATCCTGATTTGGATTATGTAGAGGTAATGGATTCCTTATTTATTAATAAACAGGAAGCTGTAGATGGAATTAGAACGTTTAATACAAAGTTTTTAAATTATTCTTATACTTGGTTTGATAGAGATGATGCAGCTAGAAAAGGTGGGAATAGAAAAGATTTTGTTCAGACAGAAGTTTTAAATATTTACCCAGACACAACAGTTTGGGTTAAAGATTTTAATTATTCTTACAATGACCCAATGCACCAAGATTATTTTTATCATCAATCTTATGGAGATTATCCTGTTGTAGGTGTTTCTTGGGGACAAGCAAATGCATTTTGTAACTGGAGAACAAAAAATAAAAATGATTATTTAAGAGGAAGAAAGGGATCAATTCAAGTTCCGGACTTCAGATTACCAACAGAAGCTGAATGGGAATATGCAGCTAGAGGCGGATTAGAATTTGCCACGTATCCGTGGGGAACAGGAGGTACCACAAGTGATCGCGGTTGCTTTTTGGCAAACTTTAAACCTGTAAGAGGTAATTATTCTGTAGATGGCGCTTTGTATACCATGGAAGCAAGGTCGTTTAATGAAAATGATTATGGTTTGTTTAATATGGCCGGTAATGTCTCTGAATGGACAAATACAGCTTATAACTTATCTTCTTATTACATGGCGTCAACAATGAATCCGAATGTGGAAGATAGAAAAAATAAAAGAAAAATAGTTAGAGGTGGCTCTTGGAAAGATGTAGCCTATTATCTAGAAGTAGGTTCTAGGGATTATGAATATGCAGATACGGCAAGAAGTTACATTGGCTTCAGAACTGTTCAAAATTATATTGGAACCACGGTTAAATAATTAAAGAAAAATAAAACACAAATAAATAATATTTAAAAAATATGGCACAGTCAAGAACTTATAAAAAAACAATGAACTTCATTTATGGAATGGGAGCGGCTATCGTAATTGTTGGAGCATTGTTTAAAATTCAGCATATTACTATTGGACCTTTAACAGGAGGTGTAATGTTAACAGTAGGATTGTTGGTAGAAGCATTAGTATTTGCTATTTCTGCCTTTGACACCCCAGAAGATGATTTTGATTGGTCTAAAGTATATCCAGCGTTGGATGAAGACGCTTTTAATCAGGAAGATAAAGTTGGGGTTGAAGGTCTTTTATCTCAAAAATTAGATAACTTATTAAAAGAGGCACAAATTGATTCAGCCTTGATGGAAGGCCTAGGTACTAGTATGAAAAACTTTCAAGGAGCAGCAGAAGGTTTGTCTGCGGCCTCAGAGTCTATTTCATCAACAAATAAATATAATGAGCAGGTCTCTTTAGCAGCTGTTCAAATGGAGTCTCTTAATGGTTTATATGCGGTACAGGTAGAAAATACAACTAAACAGACATTGTTAAATAATGCTGTTGTAGAGAATACAGAAAAATTAAAGGAACAAATGGAATTTTTAGCAAATAACCTATCTTCATTAAACGGAGTATATGGTAACATGCTTTCTGCAATGTCTAGTAAATAATTAGTTCAAAAACTTATAAATCTAAAAAAAAAAAACTAATTAGGAAATATGGCAGAAGGAAAAATGTCCCCAAGGCAGAAGATGATAAACTTAATGTATCTTGTATTCATTGCAATGTTAGCATTAAACATGAGTAAAGAAGTTTTATCTGCTTTTGGTTTTATGAATGAAAAGTTAGAAACAAATAATGTTTCAACGACTGAAAGAAATAATGAATCTTACGCTAATTTGGCTACGAAAGCTGATGAACAAAGTGCTAAATTTGGTAAATTAAACGACCAAGCAAAACAAATAAAGAAATATTCGGCTGATTTTTATTCATATTTAGGCGAATTGAAATTAAAAATGACATCTGAGATCGAGAATAAGATGGATTATGAATCGATGGATAAAACCGATTTTTTAGATACTTATTTCTTTAAAGGAGATGGGTTTTCGCCAAAAGGTCAGGAATTTATAGAAAAAGTTAACGAGCACAAAACAAACTTAACAAATATAATAGGTACGGATAGTAAATTTATAACTGAAATTAATAAAAGATTTAACACAGATGATGTTCCTGTGCCTGAAACTAATAAAACTACAAAATGGTTAAAAGCTAGATATGAAGGTTTTCCTTTGATAGCTTCTTTAACCAATCTGACACAAATGCAAGCTGATATTAAAAATACAGAAAGCGATATTGTGACAGATTTATTAGGAGGTAAATTAGAAGAATCGTTATCTTTGAGTAACTATCAAGGAATTGTTAGATTAGATAAAACAGCCTACTTTGCAGGAGAAAGCGTAAAAGGTCAAGTTGTTTTAGGTCGTTACGACGCTACTTTAGTGCCTAATAAGGTTATTTTAAATGGTAGAGATGCAACAGAATCAGTAAAAGATGGTCAGGTTATAATAAATATGCCAGCGGGTAATGTTGGTGAGAAATCTATTAAAGGGACTATCTATTTTACTGAAAACGGTGTTGAAGTTCCGGTGAATTTCGAAAGTAAATATTCTGTAATTGCAGAACCAAGCAGTGCCGTTGTTTCTGCGGATAAAATGAATGTTGTGTATAGAGGTTTAGATAACCCTATTTCTGTTTCATTGCCAGGTGTTAGTTCTAGAAATTTAGATGTAAATGCTTTAGGAGGTAAATTAACAAGTACCGGATCGGGTTACATCCTTAGACCTGGATCAGGAAATATTGCAACCATAAATGTAAGTGCAAAGTTAAGTAGCGGTAAAACTGTTAATTCTAAAGCTACTTTTAGAATTAAAGATATACCGGCTGCAATGGGATCTGTTCGTGGTCAATATGGAACTGTAAGAATGCCGAAATCAGGATTGCCTAATGCGCCAATTACCGCGGGTTTACCAGATTTTGAGTTTGATTTAAAGATTTCAGTACAAAGTTTTAAAGTTAAGGTGCCTAGACAGTTAACAATTATAGTAAATGGTTCAAGGCTTAATGCAGCAGCAAAAAAAGCTTTAGCAAAAGCTAAAAGAGGTGATATTATTAATATTTACGGTATTAAAGCTACTGCCAACGGTGTTCCACTTAAAAAAGTATTACCCGTTAGCATAGAGTTAATCAATTAGAATAAAAAATTAAATTATGTTTAGAAATTGTTTATTAGTATTTTTTATTTGCTTCTCTGCAGGTTTTGTGCATGCGCAAGCCAATATATTAAATGCAAAAACTGCGGATCAAATTGGTAAGAAAAGTGAGCAGCAATTATTGGTAGACAATGATGAACCAATTCCTTATGGTTACGTAGATGATAGAGATGTAATGTGGTCTAAAATAGTATGGGAGTTCGTTGATTTGAATCAAAAAATAAATTTACCCTATTATTTCCCTGTAGATACCACAAATATTTCTTCAGAAAGAAGATCTTTATTTGACACTTTAATGAAAGGAATAAAACAAGGCAAAATTAAAGAAGCGTATTCAGATTCTTTTTTTACAACTAAAATAACTCAAAACGAAATAGATACTCGTTTGATAAACATTCGCGAAGAAAACGGATATTCAGATACTTTAAGAATTCAAACACAAGATGTTGGAGGCTATATGCTAAAAGGAATGTGGTATTTTGATAAGCGTCAAGGAGAAATGAAATACAGATTATTGGCTTTAGCACCAATGGGCAAAGATGTGCAAACATTAGGTTTAGAGCAAATAGAAGATGATAACTTATATGAATTATTCTGGATTTTCTTTCCGGCAGCCAGAGAGGTTTTGCATGAATCTAAAGTATTTAACCCTATGAATGCTTCTCATCCAATTTCTTATGATCATTTACTTAACGCAAGAAGATTTAGTTCTGTAATTATGAAAGAAGAAAATATTTATGGTAATAGAGCTATTGCAGACTATATTCGAGGAAATTCGTTGTTTCAACTTTTAGAAGCAGATAAAATTAAAGAAGACATTAGAAACAGAGAAATAGATATGTGGAATTATTAGTACGTTTAACTAATCCTATTTTTTTCGTGAATGTCAAATTTAAATTCATTTTACAAAATGTGAATAGAAACGTTTACAAAAGTAAGCGTTTTTTTATTGAAATCTTTTTCCTGTTTTTATTATTCGCTTTCTGTTAAAAAGTAGAATATTTCTTACAAATAGCCTGTTTTGCTTTTGATTAAAGGTGTAGTCAGGGCTGAATTTGCTTGCAAAGTTAAACAAAATGGATGATTTTCATGAAAACTTAATTATTTTTATCACATGGAAGTAGATTATATTATTGTTGGTTTAGGTTTGGCGGGTTTAGCTTTTGTAGAAGAATTATTAGAAGCAAAAAAATCCTTTGTTGTTTTTGAAAATTATTCTCAAACTTCTTCTTTAGTTGCCGGAGGCGTTTATAATCCTGTAATTTTAAAACGATTTTCTCCAGTTTGGAACGCCAAAGAGCAACTCGCAATCGCACTTCCGTTTTATGATAAATTAGAAAAAAAATTTAACACAAAATTTGATAAAAAGTTTCTCATCAAAAAAGTATTTAAATCAATAGCAGATCAAAATAATTGGTTTTCCGCTTTTGATAAACCAAAAGTAGCACCATTTTTAGACGCTAAATTAGACAAACAAAAGTATGCAGGTATATTAGAAGGCTTTCACTATGGTAATGTTAAAGAAGCAGGAAGAATAGATACACTTCATCTAATAGAAACATATAGAGCGTATTTAAAAGAAAATAATTGGATTCTATTTGAGAAATTTTATCATTCAGAAATTACCTTTCAAAATAATTCAATTAAATACCAGCATTTAAAGGCAAAGAAAATTGTGTTTGCAGAAGGTTTTGGAGTAAAAGAGAATCCTTTTTTTAATCATTTACCATTAGAAGAGGTAAAAGGTGAATCCATTATTATTCATGCGCCAGAATTAAAAGTCGATTTTCTATTAAAATCGACTTTATTTCTAATGCCTTTGGGGGATGAAATGTATAAAGTAGGTGCTACTTTTAACCATAAGGATAAAACCTCTAATGCGTCAGAAGAAGGAAAACAAGAATTGGTGGAGAAACTAAAAAAGGTAATTACTGTTCCTTACAAAATCATTAATCAAACCGCAGGAATAAGACCCGCAGTAAAAGATAGAAGACCTTTAGTGGGTGTTCATGAAAAACATCAAAATTTAGCTATTTTAAATGGTCTAGGAACACGTGGAGTAATGATTGCCCCAACGGTGGCTAAAGAGCTTTTTAATCACCTTGAAAATGATGACAAATTAGATGTAGAAACTGATATTAAACGCTTTTCGTAGCGGATGCATTTTCATTAAAAGGAACAAACATATTGATCCAAATAATTCTTGCCAATCTTAAATTTAGGGGTGCTAGAATAATTAGTGCAGCAAATACACTTAAAAAAGAGGTTAATAAATTTAATCTAAAACCTAATTTAGCAATCAAAAAAACCAAAATAGAGATAGCAACTGTAATGCCGTAATTAACATACATAGCGCCATAAAAAAAGGCGGGTTCTAGCATATATTTCAAATTACATTTGGCGCAATTATCATGTATTTTTGTGACTTTTGAAGGATTAAAAGTGAATTTATTCGTAAAGAATTCACCCTCATTGCATTTAGGACATTTTCCATTTACAATACTGTATAATTTTGTCCCCTTTTTAAACATGATAAACTGTATTTTTTAACTAGTTTTGCACACTACAAAATTACAAAATATTTATGTTAAACGTACATAACTTAACTGTTTCTTTTATGGGAACTGAGTTGTTTCAAGGAATCACTTTTAAACTGAATAAAGGAGATAGAATTGGATTGATTGGGAAAAATGGCGCAGGGAAATCTACGCTTTTAAAAGTTTTATCCAAAGATATTGAAAGTAGTTCAGGTTCCATGGCTTTTGATAAAGATGTTGAAATTGGTTTTTTACGACAAGATATAGATTTTGTAGAAGGAAGAACTATTTTAGAGGAAGCGTACCAAGCTTTTGAAGAAATTAAGGAAATAGAGTTGGAGTTGGATGAAATCAACAAACAACTTGCAGAAAGGACAGATTATGAAAGTGATATTTACAGCCAATTAATCATCGATTTAACTGAAAAAACAGAGCGTTATGAACTTTTAGGAGGTTACAATTATCAAGGAGATACAGAAAAAATATTACAAGGATTAGGATTTCAAAGAGAAGATTTTAATAAGCTCACAGATACTTTTTCTGGAGGATGGAGAATGCGTATTGAATTGGCAAAATTATTATTGCAAAATAATGATATTTTGCTGCTAGATGAGCCAACAAACCACCTAGATATTGAATCCATCATTTGGTTAGAGAACTTTCTAAAAGGATATTCTGGCGCTATTGTTCTAGTGTCGCATGATAAAATGTTTTTAGATAACGTTACAAATAGAACTATTGAGATTTCTTTAGGGCAGATTTACGATTACAAGAAACCATATTCCCAATTTTTATTATTGAGAGGAGAAATCAAAGAAAAACAATTGCAGGCGCAGAAAAATCAAGAAAAAGAAATTAAGCAAAAGCAACATTTAATAAATAAGTTTAAGGCCAAAGCAAGTAAGGCATCTATGGCGCAATCTTTAATGAAACAGCTTGATAAAGTTGAGTTGATAGAGGTTGATCAAGACGATAATGCATCGATGAATGTTCGTTTTGCCATTTCTAAAGAACCGGGTAAAATTATTGTTGAAGCAGAAAATTTAAGCAAAAGTTACGGTGATAAACATGTTTTAGAAGGTGTTGATTTGTTAATCGAAAGAAATAGTAAGATTGCTTTTGTAGGTCAAAACGGACAAGGAAAATCAACATTAGCAAAAATGATGGTGGGTGAAATTCCATTTGAAGGATTTTTAAAACTAGGTCATAATGTAGAAGTTGGTTATTTTGCTCAAAACCAGTCTGAATATTTACCACCAGAAAAAACTGTGTTAGAAATTATGGAAGACGCAGCAACTGATTCTAATAGAATGCGCGTTAGAGATATGTTAGGGTCTTTCCTATTTAGTGGCGAAGCCGCTGATAAAAAGGCAAAAGTACTTTCTGGGGGAGAAAGAAATAGGTTAGCTTTATGCAAATTAATGTTACAGCCCTTTAATGTTTTAATCATGGATGAGCCAACAAATCATTTAGATATTGCCTCTAAAACTGTTTTAAAAGAAGCTTTAAATCAATTTACAGGAACTTTAATCGTAGTTTCACATGATAGAGAGTTTTTACAAGGATTAACATCATCTGTTTATGGATTTAAAGATAAAGTAATTAGAGAATATTTAGGTGATATTGATTATTTCTTAGAGCAACACAAAATGGAAAATTTGCGTGAAGCTGAAAAAAGAACCGTTGTAAAAGAGCAAAAAGACAATTCTAAAATTAAGAAACAGCAGCTTTCTAGAGATCAAGAAAAGGAGTTGAAAAAGATTAATAATAAATTGTCTAGAATAGAAACTGATATTGCTGATTTAGAAAAAGAAATCGAAAAAATAGATTTAGAACTAGCCAAAAATTATGACGAAGTTTCTGCAAGACCTCATTTTTTTGAAAAATATAAATCAAAAAAAGCTAAACTAGATAATTTAATGGAAGAATGGGAAAAAGTTGAAGAACAGATTTCTAAATTTTCTTAAAATAAGAATGATTTCATTGAGATTTGTACTGAACTTGATACAGTATCTAAATTTGTGAAATCTATTAAATGTGATGAACTTCAATAAAACTTTCGTAACTCAAAATCAACAAATTTTTCTACCAATTTTGGAAGAAAAAAAAGTTGAGCTCTCTATCAAAAGAGAAGACTTAATTCACCCTTTTGTTTCGGGTAATAAATTTAGAAAACTAAAATACAATCTTAAAGAAGCTAAAAAACTCAAGAAGAAGGCGTTACTTACTTTTGGTGGTGCGTATTCTAACCATATTGCAGCAACTGCTGTGGCTGGTAAATTAGCAGGCTTTAAAACTTTTGGAATTATTAGAGGAGAAGAGTTAGGTAAAAACTTAACAGAAACTATAGCAGAAAATGCCACCTTAAGAGAGGCCCATAATAACGGAATGAAGTTACAATTCGTTTCTAGAGAAGACTATAGGCAAAAAACTTCTTTTGGTTTTATAGAGAAACTGAAAAATAAATGGGGTGATTTTTATTTAATTCCTGAAGGAGGAACAAATATTTTGGCTGTGAAAGGTTGTGAAGAAATATTAACAGAAGAAGACAAACATTTCAATTATATCTGTTCTGCTTTAGGAACAGGCGGAACTATCTCTGGTTTGATAAATTCATTAGGAAAACAACAAAAAGTTATTGGATTTCCTGCTTTAAAAGGAAATTTTTTGTCTGAAGAAATTAAAAAATATACAATTAAAAGAAAAAATTGGAGTTTACAAAAGGAGTATCATTTTGGAGGGTATGCGAAATATAATGAAGAATTAATTCGTTTTATCAATGAATTTAAAATGGATACAAACGTTTTATTAGATCCTATTTATACCGGTAAAATGGTCTTTGGAATTATAGATTTAATCAAAAAAGATAAGTTTGCCGAAGGAACCAAAATTTTAGCAATTCATACAGGAGGAATTCAAGGGATTGAAGGTATTAATAAAAAGTTGATGAGTGAACAGCAGCAAATAATTAATGTTATATGAAATTGAGGTTTTTTTTATTTTTATGTAGTATTTTCTTTTTAGCCAGTTGTGGTTCTAAAAAAAGAGTGGTTAATAAGAAAAATTCTGGAGTTGTAATTGCAGAGCAAAAACCAAAAGACTTGCCCTCTGTAAAGGAAAAAGAGATTACAAAAAGATTAGCCAAGAAGAACCCTAAATTAAGTAGCTATACCCTAGCTTACATAAGAAAATATGCATCAATTGCTGTCAAAGAAATGCATGAATATAAAATTCCTGCAAGTATTACTTTGGCACAAGGAATTTTAGAATCTGGAAATGGAAGAAGTGTTTTGGCTTTAAAATCTAACAATCACTTTGGTATAAAATGCCATACCCGATGGACGGGGGAAAAGGTATATCATGATGATGATGAAAAAGGAGAATGTTTTAGAAAATATCAATATCCAGAAACTTCTTACAACGACCATTCACTTTTTTTAACACAAAGAAAACGCTATGCTTTTTTGTTTGATTACTCTATAAGAGATTATAAAAAATGGGCTTACGGTTTGAGAAAGGCAGGTTATGCAACAGACAAAAAGTACCCAGTAAAATTATTAAAAATTATTAGTAATTATAAATTATATGAGTTCGATAAAGTAAAAAAGAAAGATTTCAAATACGAAAAATTAAATAGAAAATATGAAGATTCGAAATCTATTGACAGAAAATACTATCAAGTTAAAAAGGGCGATACTCTATATTCCGTAAGTAGAAAGTTTGGGATTTCCGTGGATGTTTTAAAAAAACGTAATAATTTAAAGGATAACACGATTTCTATTGGACAAAAATTAGTATTAAAATAGCCATTATAAACTTAAGCAGACGCTTTAGAATAAAAACAATTACAACTCATCTAAACTGTTACTTTTTATCTTGATTTAAAGGTTTATTTTTTGAAACTCCACCACTTTTTTTCGCAGACCACTGGCTTTTGCTTTTATCATTGGATAATTTGAGTTTTATTTAGATAATTGGCATTCACAAAAGCTTGCTCATTATTTATGAACTCATTAACTATCATTGGTCTCCGTGTTTGTTCTCCAGTAGCAGAAAGTAAATAATATGCTTCTTATTTGGCAATTTTAATCGCTGTAACCCTGTTTTTCTTTTTTAAGGCTATTAAATTAGATAGTGTAGCTTTAGTTTTATTTACTTCATAAATATTTATATTTTTAAAACTTTCAAAAAGCTGTTTTCCGTCTCAAGTGAATTTCATTTTTTATGTAATTTATATCGAGATGTTTTTATTTAATTTATACATTTACTCACTAACAGGTTTTACTCAAAAATAAAAAATTATGCCAATTATAAAAAACGTAAACGGAAAACATCCGCAAATACCAGAAGATTGTTTTGTAGCAGAAAACGCAACAATTCTTGGAGAAGTTTCATTAGGTAAAGAATGCAGTATTTGGTATAATGCTGTTATTAGAGTAGATGTACATTACATAAAAATTGGTAATAAGGTAAATATTCAAGATGGTGCAGTAATTCATGCAACCTATCAAAAATCGCCTACAACAATTGGTGATAATGTTTCTATTGGTCATAATGCAATTGTACACGGTTGCACAATTCATGACAATGTTTTAGTTGGAATGGGCAGTATTATTATGGACGATTGTGTCATAGAATCTAACTCAATCATTGCAGCAGGAGCTGTGGTTACTAAAAATACAATCGTAGAAAGTGGAAGTATTTATGCAGGTGTTCCGGCTAAAAAAGTAAAAGATATTTCTCAAGAATTAATTTCTGGAGAAATAGACCGAATTGCGAATAACTATGTGAAATATTCTAGTTGGTTTAAAGAGTAATTAAGCCGAATTTCAATAAAGAAATTGGGCTTAATAAAAAAGAATCAACCAAATCAGTTACATTATACCTTTTTCTCTTTACCCATTTTTCTCCTTTTCATAATTTCTTTTTTATTCATCATTTTTTCGTCTCTCATCCTTCTTGTTTTTGCCATTTTCTCAAATTTTTGAAATTGCTCTTTTTTTAGAATTTCCTTCATTTTAGTTTTCAGGGCAATTTGATCATCTAATATTTTGCTTTTCATAGCAAAAACTTTATCAGTTGACGGTTTTGAATTACTCTCTTTCATTGCCTTTCTTTTAACCATTATTTCTTTTTTTGCAGTTGCTTGGGCTTTTATTAAAGGTATTATTTGGTCTTGTTGTTTATTAGATAAATCTAAAGCCAACGTTATTTTTTTTACAGCTAATTCAGTGAGCTGTTCAACAGATAATTGAGGTCTGTTATCCTTCCTTTTTTTCTGTGCTTGAGTTGTTAAAGTAAATGCGAATATGAATACTAAAATGCTTGCTACTTTTTTCATGATATAAATTGTTATGGTTTATTATTTATGATTCTTGGACATCAAAACAGCGAAAAGGTTTAATCTATTTATCTGATTAACAATTTTTTAATATTTTTTTAATGCATCAAAAAAACTCGAATCCAATTAAGAACCCGAGTTTGAAACACAAACTAAATTAGTCAAAATTAATTTTATTATTTCTGTTTATCTTTTTTCTTTGCATTCTCTTTCTTCGCTTTTGCCATG
The DNA here is from genome assembly GCA_034110665.1 of Polaribacter sp. Taxonomy (GTDB): domain Bacteria; phylum Bacteroidota; class Bacteroidia; order Flavobacteriales; family Flavobacteriaceae; genus Polaribacter. The sequence goes on along the minus strand of JAWUYT010000009.1, from coordinate 3,135 downwards.
ATTTCAAACTTTTCAAATTGTTCTTTGTTTAAAATATTTGCGATTTTAGAATTCCTAGTAGCCTTTTTGGCTGCTTTCTCTCCTTTCATTTTTCTACTCTCTTCTTTAGATGGTTTTCCGCTAGAAGCTTTAAGTGCTTTTTTCTTTTTTGCTAGTAGCTCTTTATCTGCCATTTTATCAATTAGTAAGGGCTTAAGCTTATTTTGTTGTTCTTCAGTTAAATTTAAATCCATCGTCATTTGTTTTAGCGTTTCTTGAACTTTTAGCTTGCCGCTTTTTTTCTGTGCTTGAGCAGTTAAGGTAAATGAAAGGACTAAAAGCATTATGCTTACTGTTTTTTTCATGTGATAAATTTTAAATTTTTTTATTGATTTTTCTTTGACTATAAAGATTTGAAAAGGTTTAAATCTAAAAGCTAAATTAACAAGTAATTACCAAATTAAAAAAAAACGAATCTAGTATCTTTTTGTTTTTATGATGATGATTGCAATTATTCAATAAGTTTAAAATTGATTTAATTTGCCCTAAAGATTACCGTAATTAAATTTTTTTCGAGTCACATTAAAAAGTTGGGGCAAAGGAACTCTGTTATATTATAATTTTAGCAGCTTCAAAAAGTGATATTTTTTCACACAGTTTTATCTAGATTGTTTTTATGAACAAATGAAATCATTAAGGACTTTCTTGAAAAAAAACACTAGATTTAAAGTGTCATACAAATCCATACAAAATAGATACTTTTAGTCAATAAAGAGTGTCAGGATTTAGTAAATTCTGTCAAAAAATAAACTTATGAAACGCTTCTTAAAATATTTTTTTAATTTTTTATTATTATCGGCAATTGCCTTTATAATTTTCTTTTTTTGGGCATCTTCATCAACTTTAGAAGAAGAGGATTATTCGAAATTAACGACTGTAGAAAGCGCTGTATTGACTAAAAATGATTCAATATTTAGTATTGTAACTTATAATATTGGTTATTTAAGTGGGATGACAAATAATCTTCCCGTAGCAAAACCGAAAGAATTATTTGATGAAAATTTGCAAAAAGTTTTAAAAGAAACAAAAAAGATAAATCCGGATATCATTTCTTTTCAAGAAATAGATTATGATGCATCTAGAAGTTATCATATAAATCAAGAAGAGGAAATTGCCAATTTAGGCTATGCTTTTAGAGCAAAAACCGTCAATTGGGATGAACGTTATTTACCTTTTCCTTATTGGCCAATAAGCACGCATTTTGGTAAAGTAGTTTCTGGGCAATCTATTATTAGTAAGTATCCTTTAAAGGAGCAAGAAAGAATTGTACTATCCAGAGTTGCAAATGCTCCTTTTTATAGAAATGCTTTTTATTTAGAACGTTTAGCCCAGGTTGTAAAGGTTGTTTTAAATGGCAAAGATGTTATTTTGATAAATATTCATTTAGAGGCTTTTGAAAAAGAAACAAGAGTGAAGCAATTTCAAGAAGTTTTAGTGATTTTTAATCAATATAGTAGTAAGTATCCTACAATTTTATTGGGCGATTTTAACTCAAGGGCTAGGGATGAGAATGCTATTGTTCAAAAAATATTCGCAATGAAAGATATTGGAAATGCTGCTTTTGATATGAATAATCCGGGCAATACTTTTGATACTAAAAATCCTTATGAAAGAATAGATTATATTTTTTATACTAAAAACTCTATTGAATATATTTCAGGAAAAGTCTTAAATGAATTCGAACAAGCATCTGATCATTTACCTATAGAAATGAGGTTTAGATTGAGGAAAAAGTAATATTTTGTTATCGCTGATGAATGTGGATATTTGCGTATATAAAGATTCTGCGACTGCTTCAAACTGCTGTCCTTGAGGTTTGTGATCGTAATTTTGATCTTTTTCATTTTTAACTGTGGCACGCTGTACTTCAAATTTTTCTTGAGTTACGGCATTTAAGGAAAAACCCATATAAGCTGCTTCTATCTAAAGTCTTAACTCTAATTGATTGCTAGATGCGGCTTCATAGTAGTTCGTTCTGTTACGATTGGTAGAGCCATTTAAAGGGCTACTTGCATCAGAAATCAATTTAAAGTGCTCCTCGGTGGCTTTATTTTCAGAGACTTGAAACATCATATGTTCAATAAAATGTGCGAATCTAGATTTCTTAAAGTCTTCGCGAGCAGACCCAACATTAAAGGTAATGTCCACATGAGCAAGAGGACCAGAATGGTTTTCATGGATAATGAGTTTAAGACCATTAGGTAACGGGTATTTTTCATACGGAATAATGACTTCGCTACCTGTTTTTGTTACTTTTTCAATTAATTTGGTTTGAGACCAACCGATGGTTGAAATAAGCACAAGGAGAATGACTGGAATACTTTTGAAGTTAAAATATTCAGATATTTAATAAATGTATTCTAATTTTAGGTTGTTTAGTATGTAAGTATCTTAATATGTGTGGTTTAAGTAGCGTTTTAAACCAAATATTCTAAATAGAAAATATCTTTGGATTAGGTTTTATGTATGGGAACAAACGGTACTTTCTAGAAGATTAATTTAGTTGCGTTTTTAAATTTATAATTAGAAGTGAACAATTTTCTTCAGCATTAGGAACAATTTTTTTGCCATTAAAGTTTTAGGGAGGCATTTGAAATTTACAAAAAGACGATATTTTAAGATTTATAATAGTATTCGAAGGACACTGGGATTCGAGAAAAAAATAATTAACCATTCTTTGCTTCCTTAAAAATCTCTTTTACAGCAATGCCATATACTTTTACATTTTGTGCTTTTTTAATCTTTTTATAAGTTTTCTGCGGATTTGAAAAACTTTGAGAGAAATATTCCCAAAAGCCCAGCATTTTCATTTTAATTGGAGTTGGTCCAGAAAGAGCGGCGTCATATTCCGCAAAAATACGATCGTGAAATTCATTAAAAATGTCAAACCTGTTTTTTGGATACTCGGTGGTATTTGCTTTAATCATGCTTGGTAAAAAAGGATCGGCAATTAGGCCTCTTCCAATCATCCAATTGTCTATTGATGGGAAACGTTCTTGTAGTTTTTTAAAAGCAACAACAGAAGTAATATCACCATTGTAATACATTTTGTGCTTACTATTATCTAAACAACTTTGAAACGCTTCTAAATTTGTT
>JAWUYT010000008.1:0-13051 GCA_034110665.1 Polaribacter sp. | reverse complement strand
TGATGAGGAATTGTACAGAGTGATGGTTCATGGAATTTTGCATTATGCTGGTTTGAAAGACAAATCAGAACAGGAGAGTTTTGAAATGAGAAAGCAGGAGGATTTAGCACTGCTACTGTTTAATGATTGATAATCAGATTAATAAAACAAATGTTTCACGTGAAACTATAAGATAATGAGTTTATTTTCAACAACATACGACGTAATTGTAATAGGCGCAGGTCATGCAGGAAGCGAGGCAGCAGCGGCAGCAGCTAATATGGGTGCACACACATTATTAATAACAATGAATTTGCAAAATATTGCGCAAATGAGTTGTAATCCAGCAATGGGAGGAATTGCAAAGGGCCAAATAGTTCGAGAGATTGATGCGTTAGGGGGGTATAGTGGTATTGTAACAGACAAGACAGCTATACAGTTTAAAATGCTGAATAAATCGAAAGGGCCGGCAATGTGGAGTCCTAGAGTGCAGTCTGATAGAATGCAGTTTGCAGAGTGCTGGAGAACGATGCTAGAACAAACAGAAAATGTAGATTTTTATCAAGATTCTGTAAATGGTTTGTTGTTTGATGGCAATAAAATAATTGGTGTAAAAACGGCTTTAGGCTTGCGTATAAAATCCAAAACTGTAATTATTACTGCGGGAACTTTTTTGAACGGACTCATTCATATTGGGGATAAAAGTTTTGGAGGTGGACGAGCAGGAGAGGGGTCGTCGACAGGAATCACAGAAGAATTGGTTGCCAAGGGTTTTGAGGCGGGAAGAATGAAAACAGGAACTCCTCCAAGAGTGGATGGTAGGTCTTTGGATTATTCTAAAATGACAGAACAACCTGGAGATGAAATTACAGAAAAATTCTCTTATTTACCGAGTTCAAAAGCATTAACAAAACAACGTTCTTGTTATTTAACATATACGAATCCTAAAGTACATGAATTACTTCGGGAGGGGTTTGATAGATCGCCAATGTTTAACGGTAGAATACAAGCTACAGGGCCAAGATACTGTCCGTCGGTTGAAGATAAGGTAGACCGTTTTGCAACGAAAGATAGACATCAAATATTTGTAGAACCAGAAGGGTGGACCACTGTTGAAATGTATGTAAACGGATTTTCAACATCACTTCCAGAAGATATTCAAGACAAAGCGATACGAGCTGTAGAAGGTTTTGAAAACGTAAAGTTTTTAAGATATGGGTATGCAATTGAATATGATTTCTTTCAACCAACTCAATTAAAACATTCACTTGAAACCAAGTTAATCGAGAACTTATTTTTTGCGGGTCAAATAAACGGAACAACGGGCTACGAAGAAGCGGCAGCTCAAGGATTAATGGCTGGCGTAAATGCCGCATTAAAAACTCAAGGAAAAGAACCTTTTATATTAAAAAGAAACGAAGCTTATATTGCTGTTTTAATTGATGATTTAATTACAAAAGGAACTGAAGAACCATATAGAATGTTTACCTCAAGAGCAGAATACAGAACTTTGTTAAGACAGGATAATGCGGATTTAAGATTAACTCCAAAGGGTTACAAGCTTGGTTTGGCTTCAAAAGAACGTATGGAGAGAGTACTAGAAAAGCAACGAAAAACCGAGATTTTAATTAAATTTTTAAACGAGACAAGTGTTCGTCAAGAGGAGATAAATCCAATTTTAGAAGCAAAGAATTTGGCGCTAATTAATCAATCTATGAAGTTGTTTAAAATTGCGGCAAGACCACAATTAAGCTTTTCTGATTTTAAAAACATAAAGAAGTTAAGCAGTTTTTTGGAAGAAAATGATATTGAAAAAGATGTTATAGAACAAGCTGAAATTCATCTAAAGTATTCAGGGTATATTGAAAAAGAAAAGAACAATGCTGATAAATTAAATAGACTAGAAAATGTAAAAATCCCAGCTAGTTTTAATTTTCAGAAACTCCAATCGCTGTCTTATGAAGCCAGAGAAAAGTTAGGTAAAATTCAGCCAACTTCTATATCACAAGCAAGCAGAATTAGCGGAGTTTCCCCAAGTGATATTTCGGTGTTACTAGTGCATATGGGGCGATAAAGTTTATAAGGTTAATGATGTTCCTCGTGGAACAATTCAAATTAAATGGGAAAAGAAAAAGATTTTTATAAAAATTTAGAACCTTTTTTAGACTGTAAAGACTATACTGTTTCTGGCGAAGTTTATCAGGTAAAAAAGCATGTAGGGTTTGATCTGTTGGTCACAGTTCCTGTTCCTGAAAATATAGCAAAGTATTATAAAAGTGAAAATTATATTTCTCATACGGATTCTAAAAAATCACTTTTAGATAAGGTGTATCAAATCGTAAAAAACATTACTCTAAAAAGAAAATTAAATTTAATTAATTCTTTTAAAACATCTTCAAAAAATATTTTAGATGTTGGAGCAGGAACAGGAGATTTTTTAAAAATTTGCCGAAATAATTCTTGGAATGTTTATGGAACAGAACCTAGTTTGGATGCAAGAAATATTGCAGTAAAAAAAGCAGTTATTTTACAAGAAGATTTATCAAAAATTAAAAACCAAAAATTTGATGTAATTACACTTTGGCACGTTTTAGAACATGTAGAAGATTTACAGGATTATATTTCAAAGTTAAATCATTTACTTTCTGAAAAGGGTCGATTATTAATTGCGGTTCCTAATTTTAAAAGTGAAGATTCTAAATATTATCAAGAACATTGGGCAGCTTTTGATGTGCCAAGACATTTATGGCATTTCTCTCAAACATCAATTTCTAAATTATTTTTTAATGTAAATATGATTATAGAAAAAACGATCCCAATGAAATTTGATGCGTATTATGTTTCTCTTTTAAGTGAAAAATACAAATCAGGGAAAATGAGTCCTATAAAATCTTTGTATCGAGGTTTTTTGTCTAATTGGAAAGCAAAAAGGACAAATGAGTATTCATCTATAATATATGTGCTAAAAAAGCAGTAAAAACGATTTTTAAAACACCTGGCTTAACATTAATTCGTTTAGAATACAATTGCTTTAATAAAAAGAGAAAAGAGCTTAAAACGCATGTTTTAAGCTCTTTTGTTATAGTTAAAAATTATTATCATTATAGTTTATAATAGTTTTTAACTATTTAATAAATAAACACCTAAAAGCGTAATGATAAAATAGACTGCTAAAGACATCGCTCCTGCATAATCTTTTGCAAGTCGTTGTCCGATCAGCAAGAAAATTAGAACGACAGCGCAAAGTTCTGTTCCTAATAAAGCAATTTCTTTTGCGCCAGAAGTATATAATTGGTAAACACCAAATAACATTAATACGCCGGCAACAATTTCTAAAACTAAAATAATGGATAATAATAAAGGCACACCATTTTTTAGTGGCGAGCTTTTAAAATGATCTTTAATAAAAGACAGATTTCCTTTCCAGTCTAATAATTTGTCAATTCCGGATTGTAAAAAAGTGACGATTAAAAAAAGTAGCACTAAAACTTCTGTTGGATAATTTGATAATAGGTTCATGAATATTTGATTTAAATTATATTTAAAAATTGATACTTGTAATTCTGCTTTATTTCGAACGATTCTTTAAAACCGTTTCGTAAAGGTTAATCCATTCCTTTAAGGATATTCTGCGCACTAATTTTGCTATTAAATTATAAGGAATAATGTCTATGTCTTTTAAACGGATGCAACTCTTAACCATATCTAATTTGGGCTCTCAGTGCTTCGTATATTTTTTACAAACCATTTATGCAATTAAGGATTTGTGTAAACTAACATGCGATATAAGTTCACAGTATTTTTTTGTGAAGCGATATTTAAAAACGGTAATTTTGGAGCACAATCGTAAACCTTAGGATATATTGAAAGGGTTATATACTACTTTAACATTTTATAATTTAGGCCTTATTTAAAATCTTTTGATAAGTTTTTTTTGATAGTTGTTCTTAATTTTCGAATTATTTATTTTTGTTCTTCAGTCAATTGTGCAATGTATTCTTCTAGAGTTTTTGCTTCGTAAGTCATCTTTTTTGTTTGTTGAATGATGATTTAAAGACCCCAAGTTAACAAAATTTAACTTTAATTTTATTTACAATTGTTTGTGCTAGTTTTTGATTACTTTCAACGGTCCAACCGGCAATGTGAGGAGAAAGTATTACATTTTTTGAATGGATTAAATATTTGAAAGCTTTTGGCATCTCGACTACGCTCGATGTGACATCTTTTTTGAATAGATTTTCAAAAGAGGATTTTTCATATTCTAAAACATCTAAACCCGCGCCTAAAATTTTACCAGATTTTAAAGCATTTACCAAGTCTTTGGTAACGACTGATGATCCGCGTGCCGTATTTATTAGCCAAAAGTTCTTTTTAAAACCGTTGATAAAAGTTGTGTTGATCATGTTTTTTGTGAGTTCAGTTTGCGGCGTGTGCAAACTTAAAACATCCGCTTTTTCTTGTATTTCTGATAGAGAAACTTGGTTACAATTTTCATCAGAAATATTTGGTTTTATGTCATAACACAGCACATCAACATCAAAACCCCTTAATTTTTTGGCGAAAGATTTACCCATATTTCCAAAACCAATTAAACCGACTGTTTTACCATCTAACTCAATTCCTCTGTTTTCTTCGCGCATCCATTTTCCGTTTCGAACCCCATTATCAGCTTTATTTAGTTTGTTAAAAAGTGATAAAAGCATTCCTAAAGAATGTTCGCCAACAGCATTTCTGTTTCCTTCTGGAGCAGCAATTAATTCGATGTTTTTAGAAGCTGCATAGTCACAATCTATATTTTCTAGACCTGCGCCAACTCTACCAATAAATTTTAAGTTAGTCGCTTTGTCTAAAAATAAGCTATCAATTGAAAAGCGACTTCTAATTATAAAACCATCATAAAGATGAATTTTAGCTTTAATTTGTTCTTTTGATGATGTGTAATCTTCATCATTTGTAAATCCCAACTCGCCGAGTTGCTTCATCAAAAGAGGGTGATTTGTGTCTAAGTGTAGTATTTTCATTTTCATTTGTATTATCCAAGGGGTATAATTTCCTTACAAACAGGATCATCAAAATAAATAGATTTCTCTAAATTTTCAAAATGAATAATTGTGTAGAAAATATCTTTAAAAATCATTTATTTTTGAGTTGAGAGTTAAGCGTTAGTCTTTTTCCATAATTATTAATTTTAAGAATTATGTACTTGATATTAAGCGTATTGTAATTAATAAGTTTATGAAATAGGACTATTAAAAACCCTAAATCAATAAATTTTTAAGAAATAATAAGCACCCGAAATAGGATAATTGAATAGTAAAAAATTAGTTTTTAAATCTTCTTCATAAATTGATTTATTTAACCTTTTTTATTTAATACTGTTCTTTATCAGTCGGGAAATCTCCACTTTTGACATCTGTAATATAATTTTCAAAAGCGCCCGTCATATCTGCATATAAATCTAAATATCTACGTAAAAAGCGAGGATTGAATTCGTGTGTCATTCCGATCATATCATGGGTAACTAAAACTTGACCATCAACACCATTTCCGGCACCAATGCCAATAATAGGAATCCTTAAAGCTTCTGCAACTTTTTTTGCTAATGTTGCAGGAACTTTTTCTAGAACAATTGCAAAACATCCAATTCTTTCTAGCATTAAAGCGTCGTCCAATAATTGTTCTGCTTCCTCTTCTTCTTTTGCTCTTACAGTATAAGTTCCAAATTTATAGATAGATTGTGGGGTTAAACCCAAATGCCCCATTACAGGAATTCCAGCATTTAAAATACGTTTTATGGATTCTTTTACTTCTCTACCACCTTCTAATTTGATTGAATGGCCACCAGATTCTTTCATAATTCTAATAGCAGAACGCAAAGCTTCTTTTGGGTCAGATTGATAACTTCCAAAAGGCAAATCAACTACCACTAAACATCTTTCAACTGCCCTAACCACGGAACTTGCGTGGTAAATCATTTGATCTAAAGTAATTGGCAAAGTAGTTTCATGACCAGCCCTTACATTAGAAGCAGAATCACCTACTAAAAGCACATCTAAACCAGCTTGGTCTAAAATTTTTGCCATGGTATAATCGTAAGCGGTTAGCATGGAAATTTTTTCACCGTTTGCTTTCATTTCTACTAATGATTTTACAGTGATTCTTTTATACTGTTTTTTTGCTGTTGACATATACACGTTTTTTGAGTGGGTAAAAGTAAGCAATATCAATAGATATTTTACTAGTTAATATTTCGTTAACTAGGGTTGACAAAAAAGTTAACTTCTAAAAAAAACACTACTTTGAAGATTTTAAAATCAATCAATTATGCTAAAAAGGAATATGTTATTTATCTTTTTTTAATTTCTATACCCATTATAGCTCAATGAGAAGGCTGAAGAAAATCATATAAAAAAAGGAATTGAAACCTTTTTTGATGGCCTACATAAAAGTAACATTATTTTATAAATTGTATACTTCATAAAGAGTTGAAAATTTAAAGAACATAAAAAAAAATGGAAAAAAGGAGACTAGAAAAAGATTGAAAAGAGAAATTTTTTCTTGCCGTAGCGAATAATAACCTAAAAGCAATTATTTAGAAAAATCATCCTCTTTGGATATTAAAACGGATGGAAATCTAGCTTCAGTGTAAAATTTTATAGAAATGTTAATTTTAGTCATTTAGAGCTGATTCTTTTCAACTGTTTTAGAACAATCGAAATAAGAAATTATTTTTTTAGAAGATATGATAATAAGAGAAAGTTGTAAGGCTCTAAAAGAACAAAAATAGCATTATATTTGAGTATCTTAAAATTTAAAATGCTTCAAGAAAAAATTATATTAAATCCCGATAAATGGATAGTTAAGTATGCAGATTATTTGTTTAATTATGCTGTTGTGCGCGTAAATAATGGAGCGTTGGCTAAGGATTTGGTTCAAGAAACTTTCTTCGCGGGGCTAAAATCAGCAAAAAAATTCCAAGGAAAAGCTTCAGAAAGAACCTGGTTAGTTGCTATTTTAAAAAGAAAAGTTATTGATCATTATCGAAAAATAAACTCTAAAAAAGGACAAGCAGAAGTTAAAATGAATTTCTATAATGATGGTGAAAATGAGGGTAGTTGGATTGAAGAACGCGTCCCTCAAAATTGGGACAATGAATCTGAAAAGCTGATAGAAAACGAAGAATTAAAGACGCAATTAGAGGTCTGCATAAACAATTTACCAGAAAAATATGCCATGGTTTTTAGGATGAAAACAATTCAAGAATTTGAAACGGAAGAAATTTGTAAGGAATTAGACATCACACCGTCAAATTTATGGGTTATTATTCATAGAGCTAGAACTCAATTAAGAAAATGTATGGAAGATAATTGGTTTAATAATTAATAAATGTTTGAAAAATTTGGTATCACTTGTGATGAGGCTGCACTAATTTGCAACAAAAGCCAGTATAAAGAAGCTTCGTTTTTAGAAAAATTAAGATTAAATTGGCATTTTTTGCACTGTAAAATTTGTAAATTATATAGCAATCAAAATAATAAAATGACTATTTTATTTAAAGTTAAAGCCGATTGCAGTCAGCATAAAAACCACCTTTCTAAAGTAGATAAAGAAAAGTTAGCTACAGCACTAAATAAGGTGAACGCATAAAGGTTTTGTAGGGTGATAAACTATAATTTTTGATTTTTGTAAGATTGAAACGGGATTTACATAAATATAGATTCCGATTTTTGTATTTTTGAACTGAGCTTTTTAAAATAGAAATATGGATTTTTTACCAGAAAACATAGATCAGTATGTTGTTGACCATTCGCAAAAAGAACCAAACATCCTGCAAGAATTAAGTAGAGAAACTTGGCAAAAAGAGTTAAACCCAAGGATGTTAAGTGGGGCATTTCAAGGCAGAATTTTAGCGATGATTTCAAAGTTAATTAGGCCAAAAACTATTTTAGAGATAGGCACGTATACGGGGTATTCAGCTTTGTGTTTTGCTGAGGGATTGGCATCAAAAGGAAAAATTATTACGATTGATAAAAACGAAGAATTAGAGACTTTGCAAAACAAATATTTTGAAAAGTCGGGTTTTAGAAATCAAATTGAGCAAAAAGTTGGAAATGCTTTAGAGATTATTCCAACTCTAGACAAGAAGTTTGATTTGGTTTTTATTGACGCAGATAAATCTAATTACATAAATTATTTTCACCTTATTATTGACAAAATGAATTCTGGCGGCATTGTTTTATCAGATAATGTACTTTGGAGCGGCAAAATTGTGGAGGCTCTAGACCCTAAAGACATAGACACAAAGGTTTTGTTAGCTTACAATAAACTATTAAATACAGACAAAAGAATAGAGACTGTTTTACTACCCATAAGAGACGGTTTAACGATAAGTAGAGTCAAGTAAATTTTTCCTTAAAGCTGAACTTTATTTCGCTGATAAGATTTTTTTGTACTTTTAATAAAGTTGTTAAATAAGTTGAAATAATAGTAAATTTATAGTTGTCTTTTAATGGGCCCGGTTAAATCATCAATGTTTTCTTTAACACGTTCAACTTCTTTTTTAATGTCTTTGCCAATATTAGAGTCTAAGCCATGGTCTTTTGAACTATCACTAATTTCTCTTTTAATATCGCTAGTAGCATCTTTAACTTGACGGATTCCTTTGCCTAAACCTCTTGCAATTTCAGGGATTTTATCTGCACCAAAAACCATCACCACAATTAACATGATGATAAATACTTCAGGTCCTCCAATAAATAGAAATTGTATATTCATTACAACGCAAAGATAATAGTAATTATAGTAAACTATTTAATAACTGCTGGTAAAATTATTTATTTTACTTTATATTATTTTTTTAAATCAATTATTATTAATTAGATAATTTTTTAATCTCCCTATTTACCACTTGGCTTCCAGCGGTTTTCATAGAGACGCAAATATTTCAGTAAATAGGGGTTTACTTGTATTAATAGTAATCACTACTTTTATGAAAATAAGATTTGCTAAAAATTCTATGAGTTTAGAAAAAGAGATTCGCCATCTCATGTCAAGATATGTGTAAGCTATAGAAAGTTGTTAAAATAGTTAGACGAGTTTAAATTCTGAAAATTGAAAGAGTAAGGATAAATCATAGAATATAAAAAATGAAAAAATAAATTCGTTAAAAATTTAAAAAAGAGAGCAGAAAAAAGGTTGAATAAAGAAATAAAAGTTCGGCCTTATAGTAATTTTTTTAACAGACTGCTTAAGGAAAGCCCGCAAATAAAGCGGGATATGGAAGCTTATTTTAAAAAGAAAGGAATAAAAAACCACAAACATTAAAACTATTTTTTCACCAACATCCGCTTAATCTCATTCAGTTTCATCAGCGCTTCAATTGGCGTTAACGTATCAATATTAATTGTTAATATTTCTTCACGAATATTTTCTAAAAGTGGGTCATCTAACTGAAAAAAGCTCAATTGCATTTCTTCATGTTGCGTTTGTTTTAAAGCCTCTTTAACTTCGGCACTTTTATTATTCTTTTCTAATTGTGCGAGTATTTTATTCGCTCTATGGATGACCATATTAGGCATTCCAGCCAATTTAGCAACATGGATACCAAAACTATGATTAGAGCCACCAGAGACTAGTTTACGTAAGAAAATAATGTTGTCTTTTAATTCTTTTACAGACACATTAAAGTTTTTAATGCGCTCAAAAGTGGTGGTCATTTCATTGAGTTCGTGATAATGAGTCGCAAATAATGTTTTTGCTTTTGAGGGATGCTCGTGTAAGAATTCAGAAATTGCCCAAGCAATCGAAATCCCGTCATAGGTGGATGTTCCACGACCAATTTCATCTAATAAAATTAAACTTCTATCAGAAACATTATTTAAAATAGAAGCAGTTTCATTCATTTCTACCATAAACGTAGATTCTCCCATAGAAATATTATCACTCGCGCCAACTCGTGTAAAAATTTTGTCTATAATTCCGATTTTTGCATTTTGAGCCGGCACATAACTTCCCATTTGAGCGAGTAAAACAATCAAGGCGGTTTGTCTTAATATAGCCGATTTACCAGACATATTGGGCCCAGTAATCATAATAATTTGTTGCTGATTTCTATTCAAGACCACATCGTTTGCAATATAGGTTTGATCTATCGGCAACTGTTTTTCTATAACAGGATGTCGTCCGTTTTTAATTTCTAAATCGGTACTTTCATCCATTAACGGACGTACATAATTGTTATCAACCGCTAAAACCGAAAAAGAGAGTAAACAATCAATTTTTGCAATAATTTGTGCATTTGCTTGCACAACTTGTACAAATTGAATGATATAGTGTAGCAATTTAGAAAATATTTCTTGTTCTATTTTCTGAATCTTCTCTTCTGCACCTAAAATTTTGGTTTCGTATTCTTTTAATTCTTCGGTAATATAACGCTCGGCATTGACCAAGGTTTGTTTCCGAATCCATTCTGCAGGAACTTTATCTTTATGCGAGTTTCTTACTTCTATATAATAGCCAAAAACATTGTTAAACGAAATTTTTAAACTAGAGATACCTGTGCGTTCCGTTTCACGTTTTAGCATATCATCTAGGTATTTTTTTCCAGTGGATGAAATAGCGCGTAATTCGTCTAATTCTTGATGAACATCTGCAGCAATTGCATTTCCTTTATTGATGTTTACAGGCGCATCATCAAATAAGGTTTCAGAAATTTTGGCAATCAATATTTCACAAGTATGCAATTGATTCCCGAGTTTTTTTACCGTTTTATTTTTGCTTTTTTCTGCGGATGTTTTAATCGGTAAAATCGCTTTTAGAGAGTTTTTCAATAAAACAATTTCTCTTGGTGAAGCTTTACCTGTGGCAACTTTAGAAATCAATCGTTCTAAATCTGATATTTGTTTTAATTGATAGGTGACTGTTTTAGAAAAATCATCAGAATCTATAAAAAATTTTACTAATTCATGGCGGTTTTTAATGTCCTCAATATTTTTTAATGGCAATGCCAACCAACGCTTTAACAACCTTCCGCCCATGGGCGAAATGGTTTTATCAATCACATCCAAAAGCGTTACTGCATTTACAGAATTCGGATTGTATAATTCCAAATTTCTAATGGTAAACCGATCCATCCACACATAATCGTCTTCGGCAATTCTGCTGATAAATTGTATGTGCTTTAACTGATTGTGTTGGGTTTCTGATAAATAATACAACACTGCGCCGGCAGCTATAATCCCGTTTTTTAAATCTTCAATGCCAAAACCTTTTAAGCTTTTTACTTCAAAATGATTTTGTAAGGTTTCATTGGTATATTCCTTTTGAAAAACCCAATCGTCTAAATAAAACGTATAATACCTATTTTCAAACAACTCTAAAAATTGCTGTTTGTGTTGTTTCTGTACTAAAACTTCACTCGGAGAAAAATTCTGGAGTAACTTATCGATGTATTCTGCATTTCCTTGAGCCACTAAATATTCGCCTGTAGAAACATCAAGAAATGAAATTCCGAGTTGTTTATTTAATGTTGAGCGTGTCGAAGTATCAAAATGAACCGCCGCTAAAAAGTTGTTGGTTTTGCTTTGTAAAACTTCGTCGTTTAAAGAAACTCCAGGAGTTACTAACTCTGTAACCCCACGTTTTACGATGGTTTTGGTCATTTTAGGGTCTTCTAACTGGTCACAAATAGCAACACGCATGCCCGCTTTTACCAACTTTGGCAAATAGGTATTTAAAGAATGATGCGGAAAACCAGCGAGCGCAGTTTCCGTTTCACTTCCTGCGCCACGTTTTGTTAACACGATTCCTAAAACACCGGCCGCTTTTTTAGCATCTTCACCAAAAGTTTCATAGAAATCCCCTACACGAAAAAGTAACATGGCATCAGGATATTTTACCTTGATGGCATTGTATTGTTTCATTAAAGGAGTTACTTTTTTTGGTTTCGGTTTTGCCAAGTTTTTGGAAATTTAGTTTAGTTTTGCGAAGATATAAAATATAGTTGTTAGTGTTTCGTTTTTGCTTGTTAGTTAAACAACCAAGAACTAAGAGCCAAGAACTAAAAATGATTAACTAAATACATGAGGAAACTTAAAAATAACGAATTAGGTAGAATTTCAGTTGATGAATTTAAATCGGCCCAAAAAACACCCATAATAGTTGTTCTAGACAATATTAGAAGCTTGAATAATATTGGTTCTGTTTTTAGAACTTCTGATGCTTTTTTGATCGAAAAAATTTATTTATGTGGTATTTGCGCAACACCACCAAACAAAGATATTCATAAAACTGCTTTGGGCGCAACAGAATCTGTTGCTTGGGAATATGCTGAAAATATCATGGATTTAGTTCAAAAGTTAAAGACAGAAAACGTAAAAGTTTTGGCCATTGAGCAAGCAGAAAATAGCACACAACTAGATTCCTTTTATCCAGAGAAAAATCAGAAATACGCTATTGTGATGGGAAACGAGGTAAAAGGTGTGCACCAAGATGTTGTAAATGCGAGTGATTTCTGTATCGAAATTCCGCAAGTGGGCACCAAACATTCTTTAAATATTTCTGTAACGACAGGGGTCGTTATCTGGGATTTGTTTACTAAAATGAATAGAATATAATTATAGCATTGATTGAAATAGTTTTTTTAGAAGTGAAAAAAATGAGGTGAATTTCGTATTTTGTTTTTGATACAAATTTTCTAAAAAATAAATTTCTCACAAATTGATAGTAGGTGTTTTATCGCAACTATTTACGCACCCTTACATCGAGTGATTTTGCTTTTTCGAAAAACTGTATTGAGATGCTTTTTGGTTTTATTAAAAATATTAATAACAACAACTTAACTCTGTAAAAGCATAAAAAAATAAACTTTAAAATATCTTTTTGACTTTGTCTAACAATATTTTTATCTATTTCAAAAATCTTTTACAGGTTTTGATTTAAACGTTTGGAAAATTATTATCAGGAAATTATTATTAAAATCTAAAATTATGCTTAAACGACATTTAACCATGAAATGTGGTTCGAGTACTTGTTAGAAAGCATCTCGGAATACCCTTAAAAAAGAGAACAAATT
>JAWUYT010000007.1:0-88841 GCA_034110665.1 Polaribacter sp. | reverse complement strand
GGGTTTGCTTCTTTAGAGTATAAAGAATAGGCCATGACCGTTTTACCATTAATGTCTACAGCCATCGCATCCCAGATAAATTTTCTTGAGGTTGCAAAGGCATAATCACGCACATTCTCTGCAAAGAATTTCCAAGTTTTCGTTTTCTTAGAATTTCCTTTTTCAATTTTTTCTGCTTCCTCTTGCGTTCTAATAATTACAGGATTGTCAAAAGTTATTCTTGCTTCTTTTAGTCTTTTTATCTCCTTTTTAGAGAGTACTTCTTCCTCATTTTTTAAAATTCCAGTTGCGCCTAACATATGATCATCTGGAGTTGTAATATTAACGGTGTAATCTCCAAATTCTAAAGCAAATTCGCTTCTTCCCCAAAATTGTTCATTTTGCCACCCTTCTACATTATCATACACACACATTCTAGGATAAAATTGTGCAATTACATAATTCTTATTTCCATTTTCTTCAAACAGTTCATAGCCAGATCTAATTCCTTCTATTCTGTGATTATTAATGTTGTACCACCACTTAATTTTGAATATAAAGGTGTCTCCAGAAGCCAATGGTTTTGGTAAATTGATGCGCATCATGGTTTGATTGATTGTATGCGATAATTTACTACCATCTTTATTAGTAACGCTCATAATTTTAAAGCCACCATCAAAAGCAGTTTCTGGATACGCTCTTTCAAACCTACTTTTGCTTAATTTTGAGGGAACTTTATTTGGTTGAATATCTGGTGTTTTAGAATCTGAAGCTCTCATGTTTTGGTCTAGTTGCACCCATAAATAAGCCAGATCATCAGGAGAATTATTATGATAGGTAATCATTTCTGATCCAGTAATCTTGGTATTATCATCATCTAAAGTGATGTCCATTAAATAATCTACCTTTTGTTGTGTGTAATCTTTACCTGGCGCACCAGAGGCAGTTCTCTCTCCGTTTGGTGTTGGTAATTCTTGTTTTAATTGTTTAAACTTATTTTGATTTGTGTGTCCTTGTTTTGTTTTTTGAGCAAAAGAATTTGCAACAAAAACCAGAGATAACAGTAAAAGTCCGATTTTTTTCATGAATATTTAATTTTAGTTTAGTGGTTCGTAATTATTAGTGATATGTTAATTTTTCAGAATTTTTATCTTTAGTTAATAAAACACTTTTGTGTTTCTTGCCCACTTTAGATTTTACTAAATTCTGTTGATTAGGGAAGTGTTTTGTAAGGATGTTATTTATAATATATATCGTATCAACTTGATTGATGTTTTCTATTTCTAGATAAAAATAAACGAGGTCTCCATCGTATTCTTTGCCTATATAATTAAAATTTTTGTGAATACCGTTTACTTTAAAATCTAATTTTTCTTTAAGGTATTTCTCAAAATAGACATCGTTATTTTTTAATTCCTTTTTTGTGGTAAGCTGTAAATCAATAGTGTAATCGCTGTTTAAAGCCACTTCTATATCATCCATGAAAACATTAATAATAATTTGAATCGACTTTGCTTCACTTTTATAATTTATCTGCGTTAAACTCAAGTAATACTTGTGTGCAGTGAAGGATAAAATTGGTGTAATAAATAATAGTAAAAATATTTTATTGAATTTCATATAGTTGGTAAAATCGAATATGGCTCCAAATTACTCTTTTTTTATGATTTTATGGTAAGAGATGCTTTCAGTTTTTAAGATTTTTATGACTTCTAATAATTTTCCATCTTTATGCAAAGTTTCAATATTTAAAGGATTACAATATTCTAAAAAATGAAAATACCTATCAAGAGGGATTTTTAATTCATCAAAGAAAAATTTCTCTCCTAATTCTGATAAAATTTTATAAGGAAAGGCTTTCTTTTGGGCTAAATCTTTTCGCAAAGCCCAAAGTTTTGCAGAACTTTGAAATGGTATCACAATTGTAACACCAGCTATCATAGGTATGATTCCTGTCATAGTGTTTACTTCTGGTGGTCTTTCTTTTTCGATGGCATCAATTTCAAAATCTATTTGGCTAAAATCAACATTAGAGAAATCCATCACATTTTTTAACAAAGAGTCTTGCACATTTCTTGGCACATATTTACTGTCAATGCTCAATCTACCCATTAAATTATGTCTTTTTAATTCAAATTCTGCCAACGTATACGTTGCCGCTTTTAAGATTACTTTGATATTTTTCTGAGCTATAATAGGTTCTGTAATTATTATTATTTTAGGGCTATGCTGCACAGAAGAAACACTTAAAGAATCGCCTTTAGAAACAAAGATTCTAAATAAACCTTGCTCACTAGAAAAAGTACCTTGCTTTGTTTTAAAGTTGATGATGTTGGCATTTTTAATAACGCCCGAAGAATCTTGTACTTTTCCTGTAATTATTTTTCTTTTTTCTTGAGAAAAGATAGCGGTAGATAGAGAAATTATAAATATGGCAAAGAGTATTTTTTTCAACCTTTTATAATTTTATGGTAAGAGAGACTTTCAGTTCTTAATATTTTTATCAATTCTAATAATTTTCCGTCTTTATGTAAATTTTCAATATTTAAAGGATTACAATATTCTAAAAAATGAAAATATTTATCAAGAGGAATTTTTAATTCATCAAAGAAAAATTTTTCTCCTAGTTCTGATAAGATTTTATAAGGAAAGGCTTTCTTTTGTGCTAAATTTCTTCTCAAAGCCCATAAACGTTCAGAATATTTAAAAGGAATTACTACGCCAGATCCTCCGCCAATCATTCCTATGGCTCCAGCCATTGTATTTACAATTGGTGGTCTTACCAAGTCAATGGCATCAATTTCAAAATCATTTATACTAAAATCTATATTTGAGAAATCTAGAATATTTCTTAATAAAGAGTCTTGCACATTTCTTGGCACCTCTTTAATGTCAATGCCCAATCTACCCATTAAGTTATGTCTTTTTAACTCAAACTCTGCCAAAGTATACGTTGCGGCTTTTAAGATTACTTTGATATTTTTCTGTTCCAAAATACGTTCTGTAATTATTATTATTTTAGGGCTATGCTGCACAGAAGAAATACTTAAAGAATCGCCTTTAGAAACAAAGATTCTAAATGAACCTTGCTCACTAGAAAAAGTACCTTGTTTTGTTTTTAGGTTGATGATGTTTGCATTCTTAATAATACTAATAGAATCTATAACTTTGCCAATAATTATTTTTCTTTTTTCTTGAGAAAAAGTAACTTTAGATAATGTAAATAGGAATAGAAGAAGAAGTAATTTTTTTTTCATAGCATTTTTTAATCTATACAAATTACGATTTTTATATCTAGAAATCAAAGAATGGATTTAAAAACTTGAGTTAAAAACCTTAATTTTTATCCAATAGACCAACTTTGGTTGTATTATTTTGAAGAAAAGTCTCGCTCTCAACCATTAAAATTCTGGTTAACTTTAAATTGTTTTTTTTATTAAAATGTGAAATGATTTTTTTTTTAAAACAATAATTTAAAAATAAATTGATGTTTTCTTGTTTGATTTGCAAATCTGTGATAAAAAAATCATCTGTGTATTGCTTTCTTATTTTAGAGAGTATAGTGTCCTCTAAAATGATTTTTTGTAATTTTTTTCTCCGTTTATTAGTTCCGTTTATTGAGTTGATTAAATTGTCTAAACTTATAACCGCACCTGATCTTATACTTAAAATAGTTTCATTTTTTTTTGCCTTTGTAATTGCATAAGGTAAATTTAATGTGATTGCATTCACAATTGGGGGCGGCATTATTTCTGGATCTACATAAAAAATACTTCTTGGTTTTTCTACTATTATTTCCTCTAAAGCGTATGTTTTTTCTTGAAGATCTATTTCAATTTTTTTTTGAGAGATGTTACTTTTTGTAACAATCATTTCTTGTTTTTCTAGATTAATATGAGAAAATTCTATCGTATCGCCAATAAAAACAGGAATTTCGAAAAATCCTAAATCAGTTGTAGTCGTTCCTTGGTTTGAGTTTTTATTTACAACATGCACATCAGAAATAACAGCATGATTAAAATTTACTTGTCCAGTAATTACTTTTCTTTTTTCTTGACTTGTAAGAATCATCGCAAAAAGAATAGAAAAGAGTAGTGGTAGATTTTTCATTTTAACAAAGAAAGTAGGTAGCTCTCTTAAAATTCTATTAAAAGAATCGTAAACTTTTGTTAATCGATGAAAGTAGTATGTGTTTTATGATACTTTTAAGAAATCAGGTTTCAAAAATTTGATTTATTTTTGAGGTATGAGAAAAATGATTATTGCAAGCACATCAACAATTCATGGCAGCGGATATTTAGAATATTTACTGCCAACATTAAAAGTTTTTTTTGCGGATATAAAAACAATTCTATTTATTCCATATGCCAGACCCAGCGGAATTTCTTACGATGAATATACTCAAATCGTAAAAAAAGCATTTGCTACAGCTCATATAGATGTTCAAGGAATTCATCAATTTAAAAACCCAAAAGAGGCTTTACAAAGTGCAGAGGCTATTTTTACAGGAGGAGGAAACACTTTTGAGTTGGTAAATCAGCTATATGAAAATGATATTTTATCTACTTTAAAAAAAGTTATAGAAAACGGAATACCTTATTTGGGTGCAAGTGCCGGGAGCAATATTTGTGGTGTTAATATGAAAAACACCAATGACATGCCAATTGTATATCCGCCTAGTTTTGCAACATTGGGTTGCCTTTCTTTTAATATCAATGCGCATTATTTAGATCCTATTATTGGTTCAACGCATAAAGGTGAAACGAGAGAAACAAGAATTAAAGAGTTTCATGTTTTTAACGAAACTCCTGTTTTAGGTCTGCGAGAAGGTTCTTGGTTGGAAGTTTTAGGTAATGAAATATATTTAAAAGGAAAATATCCGGCAAGATTATTTAAGCAAAACGCTAAACCTTCGGAATTAGAGAGTGAAGCGGCACTTTATCTTTGATACGTTTCCCAAAGAGAAAGGTTTAGCTTCGTTAGGGAATTATTATTTTATGTTTAAACTTTAAGCATATATATATTCAACAATTTAGGAATAAGCATCCCTGAAAATTTGTGCAACCTATGTTTAAAAAAATATGCCGAACTTCTTTAATTGCTTGCCGTATCTTTATGAAATAATTTAAAACGCTACATATTCAACAATTTCTAAACCATACCCAATCATGCCCACTCTTTTCGTTTGTTGTGTATTGGTCACTAATTTTAATTTACTGATGTTTAAATCATGTAAAATTTGGGCGCCAATTCCAAAATCTCTTTGATCCATCGTCATTGCAGGTGCTTTTAAAACACCTTTTTTCTGATTTTCTTTTAATAAAAACAATCTGCTTAATAAATTTTTAGATTGATACTGTTGATTGATAAACAAAATGGCTCCTTTTCCTTCTTCATTGATTACTTGAAACATTTGATCAAGTTTTTTGTCAGCATTATTGGTGAGCGTTCCTAGAATGTCATTGTTTACTAATGTAGAATTTATTCGTGTTAAAACACTATCTTCATGGGTCCAAGATCCTTTCGTTAACGCAATATGAATTTGATCATTGGTCGTTTGTTGATATGCTCTAAGTCTAAACTTACCAAAACGTGTTTCAATTTCAAAATCTTCTTTCTTTTCAATTAAAGAATCATGTTCCATTCTGTAAGCAACTAAATCTTCTATTGATACAATTTTGATATCAAACTTTTCAGCCACTTTTATAAGTTGAGGTAAACGTGCCATGGATCCATCTTCATTCATAATTTCAACAATAACACCTGCAGGTTCTAAACCTGCTAAACGTGCAAAATCAATAGCAGCCTCTGTATGCCCTGTTCTTCTTAATACACCACCCTCTTTTGCTTTTAAAGGAAAAATATGTCCAGGTCTCGCCAAATCAAAAGGTTTTGTGTCTTTATGGATTAAAGCTTTTACGGTTAGCGCTCTGTCTGAAGCAGAAATGCCAGTAGTTACACCTTTGCCGCGTAAATCTACAGAAACGGTAAACCCAGTTTCCATAGGATCTGTGTTGTTGTCTACCATCATTCCTAGCTCTAATTGTTTACAGCGTTTTTCAGTTAAAGGCGCGCAAATTAATCCACGACCATGCGTTGCCATAAAGTTGATCATTTCTGGAGTTGTTTTTTCCGCCGCAGCTAAAAAATCTCCTTCATTTTCACGATTTTCATCATCAACAACAATTATAATTTTACCATTTCTAATATCGTTAATTGCTTCTTCTATGGTATTTAATTGCGTGCTTTTTTGTTGATTTATTGCGGTCATACGTTATCCCTTTTTTTTGGTGATATTTTTTTAAATAAATTGATAATAGGTTGTAAAAATGAATCTAAATTAAATATTCCTTTGTCTTTCGTAGCTCTTCTTGTTAAAAGAATTGCAAAGGGTATCATTATAATTGCTGAAATCCAAGAACCTAAAAATGCGCTAATTGAACTTTCTTCTGCCAGGTTTTTACCAAATGTATTTGCAAAGAAATAGATTACATAAACAGCAATTGCCAATATCATGGGCATACCAAATCCTCCTTTTCTAATAATAGAGCCCAATGGGGCACCAATAAAAAATAAAATGATACAAGATAAGGAAAAGGCCATCCTATTATAATATTCTGTGTCGTAAAAGTTTAGCACCTTTCTATGCCATTTAATGGAAGAGGTGCTATTTTTAAGAGAACTTCCAACTCTGCTCGTTTTTGTAATTGCTGCATTTAGAATGGTGATTTTTTCTCGCAGCTCAAAATTATCAAGTGGAATGCTTTCTAGTTTGTCGTTTTTTAAAGAATCGGGATATTCATATAATTCTTTAGCTTGTGTGCTTATGAATATGTTTTTAGCTTTTAATTCCAAAATTTCATCATACTTGTTTTTTAGTTTCGGTATGGTGTCGTGAATATGCTCTAAAGTAAACATCATTGGGCTACCCGATACATTTATAGAGTCTAATGATCCATTATCGAGCGCATCACCAATATCAATATTAAATTCATATTCTTTAAAAGTGGCACTAGAAGCTGCCATTTTTTTTCTTTTAAGTGTCGTTCTTGCAGATTTTACGTGTTCTTCATAATAATTGCCATCATATAAAATAAAGGTCATATATCGGCTACCTTCTTGACTAACAATTTTGCCTCTTTCTGCTGTAATTACTTTTTGATTTCCTCTATTTCCTTTTAAGTCATAGATTAAAACTTTCTTTAAAAGGTTTTCGTCTTCACCGTATTTTTCATCAAATTTAATCTGATATCCAGGGATATCTGCATTAAAACTACCCGGAACTAATGCCATGGCAGGTTTTTTCTTTTTAATATTTAAATATAGATTTTTCTGTTTTAAATTAGCGTAGGGAAAAATATTATTAAGAAACAAGAAGTTAAGACCACTTAAAGCGATTGCTAAAATACCTATTGGTCTTACCAAACGTTGTAGAGAAACTCCTGCAGATTTTGCAGCGGCAAATTCATAATTTTCACCCAAATTACCCAGCGCCATAATCGATGACAATAACACGCCAATGGGAAGTGCTTGCGGCATAATCATTAAAGTAGTGTAGTACAAGAATTTTAGTATAAAGATGATGCTAATTCCTTTGCCTGCAATGTTTTCGAATGCCTGCCACAAAGCTTGCATTACCAAAACAAAAAGTACAATTAGAAACGTAGCTATAAAAGGTGCTAAAAAACTCTTTAAGATGTATCTATCTAAAATTTTCATAAAAAAATAAAATTAGCCTCTTAAAAAACAAAATGCTACTAATTTTCTGTTATTGAAATAATTAATCAATGGTGTATTTTTGACTTAAATATTTTTGTTTATCAAACTTAAAAAAGTTTTCTGATAATTGCTGATTACTTTTAAATGTTGTGATAGTAAAACTAGTTTTAGATCCGTTAGAACCTGTTTGAATTAGCTTATAAATATGCTTTGTTTTTGCATCGATACCCAATTCTACTTTTACAATATCAGAATTACTATCTATAGGGTTTAGCGTTACAAACTGAATTTTTCTACCATTCATGTTTTTTAAATTTCCCATTTCAAAATTATAACCTTCTTTATAAAAAGTTAATAATTTAGACGGATAAATAAAGCCATCATCTCCTTCTAAATCTCCATCAGTAATTGATATTTCTTTTTCATCATTATTAATTACATATAGTTTTTTACCATCAAAAATAAATTTATTTCCTAAATAATTTAAGCTGTATTTTTCTTCTTGTAAATTAATCTCGCCTCTTATTGGTGGTTCATCTCCTTCCATGATGCCTGCATCTTCATTGGTTAAAGTTTGGCTAAAACCTAAATACATATTTGTGTAGGCACTCATTTTTGTAGAAACTTCATCTAACAAAAATTTTGCTTCTTTTGAGCTTTGGGAAAATGTGCTACTCGTTAAAAATAAACTTAAAAATAAAATTGTTATTTTTTTCATGTTTTTATCATTATCACCCTGCTAAATACAAGATGTTATTTGCGCTTTTCGTTTTCTAGTAATTGTTCTAGAGCTAAGAAATCAGCAACTAAAACTTGTCTTGCTTTGCTACCTTCAAATCCGCCAACAATACCAGCCGCTTCTAATTGATCGATCAATCTTCCAGCTCTATTATATCCTAATTTTAATTTTCTTTGCAATAAAGAGGCAGAACCTTGCTGCGCTGTTACAATAATTTCTGCAGCATCATTAAATAATTTGTCTCTGTCAGAAATATCAATATCAATACTTGTGCCATTTTCATCATCTATATATTCTGGCAGTAAATAAGCATCTGCATAGGCTTTTTGAGAACCAATAAAATCAGTAATTTTTTCAACTTCTGGTGTGTCTACAAAAGCACACTGAATTCTTTTTATCTCGTTTCCATTAGTGTACAATAAATCACCACGACCAATTAGCTGATCTGCCCCACCAGCGTCTAAAATAGTTCTAGAGTCTATCTTTGAAGTCACTCTAAAGGCAATTCTTGCAGGAAAATTGGCTTTAATAATACCTGTAATTACATTCACAGAAGGCCTTTGTGTTGCTACAATTAAATGAATTCCGATAGCTCTGGCTAACTGCGCTAAACGTGCAATTGGTGTTTCTACTTCTTTACCAGCGGTCATAATTAAATCGGCAAATTCATCAATAACTAGAACAATATAGGGTAAAAATTGATGTCCGTCATTCGGATTCAGTTTACGTTGCTTAAACTTTACATTATACTCCTTGATATTACGCACCATTGCATTTTTTAGCAAGTCGTACCGATTATCCATTTCTATACACAAAGAGTTTAAGGTATGCACAACTTTGGTTGTATCTGTAATAATAGCTTCTTCTGCCCCTGGTAATTTGGCTAAATAATGACGCTCAATTTTATTAAATAAGGTCAATTCTACTTTCTTTGGATCTACCAAAATAAACTTAACTTCTGCAGGATGTTTTTTATACAAAAGTGATGTTAAAACCGCATTTAAACCAACAGATTTTCCCTGACCTGTTGCACCCGCCATTAATAAGTGGGGCATTTTAGCAAGGTCCACTACAAATGTTTCGTTAGAAATTGTTTTTCCTAATGCAATCGGCAATTCCATTTGAGATTCTTGAAATTTCTTGGATGCAATTGCTGAATGCATCGAAACAACGGTCGATTTTTTATTGGGAACTTCAATTCCAATGGTTCCTTTTCCAGGAATTGGTGCAATAATTCTAATTCCTAAAGCGGATAAAGACAAGGCAATATCATCTTCTAAATTTTTTATTTTTGAGATTCTAATTCCTGCTTCTGGAACAATTTCATACAAAGTAATTGTAGGGCCAACAGTTGCTTTTATTTCTGCAATACCAATTTTATAATTCTTTAAGGTTTCTACAATTCTGTTTTTATTCGCTTCTAATTCTTCAGGGTCAATAGAAATGCTTTCGTTGTATTGTTTTAATAAATTAAAGGTAGGGAAACGATAATTTGATAATTCTAAAGTAGGATCGAACTCACCAAAATCTTTTAAAAGTTTATTGGATAAGTTTTCTGTAGAATGTTCTTCTTCTCTACCAACAGCAATATCAATTCCCATATCATTAATATCCGCTACAGTTTCTTCTACTTGTAATTCTGGAGTAATTTTTCTTTCAATTTTTAAGGTAATTTCTTCCTTGTCTTTTGTTGTATCAGAATGTTTGGAAATAGTAGGTTTTAAATTTTCTAATGGTAACTCAAATTCTGATTTTGTTTTATGTTCTTCCTCTATTCGGTTCGAAATTTTAGCAGAAGGTTTTTGTAATTGTTCTTTTTCTTCTACTGTACCTTTTTCTTCGGGTGCATTTTTGGCATCCAGTAATTCTTTTACTTTTCTTTCTATTCTTTTTTGCT
The DNA here is from genome assembly GCA_034110665.1 of Polaribacter sp. Taxonomy (GTDB): domain Bacteria; phylum Bacteroidota; class Bacteroidia; order Flavobacteriales; family Flavobacteriaceae; genus Polaribacter. Next base: position 78,507 of record JAWUYT010000007.1, on the reverse strand, counting down.
TGATACTTTCAATAAAAGCATCTAAAGTCACCTTGTGGCGAATTATTAAATAAGTGATGAATAAAAAAGCTAAAACAAGAATTAGGCCTGTTTTACCAATAAAAGTCTGTGTATATTCATTTATTTCAAAACCTATGACACCAGATAAAACAGCATATTTATTCTTTAAGAAACCGAAAGAAATAGAAATCCATAACATGATTAGTAGGCCCCAATTCCAAGAAATAATTATTCTAGAAATTTTTTTTTGTATCAAAATATAAAATCCAGATAAAAAAAACTGAAAAGCAATTGTAAATGCGGCTAAACCAAAACCTTTATAGATAAAAAAATTACTTAAACTAGCGCCAATTTTCCCCAATAAGTTCTTGCTTTCAACCGTTTTATCAGCTAATTTTTGCAAGCCACTTTGGTCTTCTTGCCAACTGAAGAAAAATGAAATAAAAGCGATACACAAGAAAAGAGAAAACAACATTAAGAATAAACCAAGAATGGTTTGTGCTTGTCTTGTTTTTAAAGAAGAAATAATATTTGATTTTTCTTCCTTAATAGCGGTTGTTTTTTTTAGGATTTGTTTCTTAGTAGTCATTAAAAATTAGAGTCTATTTTGTTCAGTAAATATACATTTTTACTTAAAATAACAAAGTGATTTTAGGAATGTAAATTATACCTGCAACAATCAAAGAAATTAAAGCTGCAAATGTGGGCGCACCCGCAGCAATATCTTTAATTAATCCTATTTTTATGTGAAATTCTGGATGAATAAAATCAGCAACCTCTTCAATAGCAGAGTTTGCTGCTTCCGCCACCAGTACTAAACCAATAGATAAAAACTGCACTGCCCATTCCATGGCTGCAATATCAAAATAAAAACCTAAGACAGTAGCAATCAAGGCAAAAAATAACTGCGCTTTAATGCTATCTTCAGTAGAAACTAAAATCCATAAGCCTTTAAAAGCAAATTTTAAACTTCGCATTCTACCTCTTATAAAACCATCTTTAGGATTTTTCATTTTAAATAGCTTTTAAAGCTGCTAGGTAATTTGGTTCATCAGCAATTTCAGAAACTTGTTCAGTATATTTAATTGTACCATTTTCATCAAGTATAACAATAACTCTTGAGTGCAAATGTGCCAATGGTCCGTTTGTAATTTGAAGTTCATAATCTTGACCAAAACTACCCGTGGTAAAATCTGATAACATGATTACATTGTCAAGATCTTCTGCGGCACAAAAGCGAGCTTGTGCAAATGGTAAATCTTTAGAAATACATAAAACAACTGTGTTTTTTAACTCTGAAGCATTTTTGTTAAATTCTCTTACAGACATAGCACAAGTGCCAGTGTCTACACTAGGAAATATGTTTAAAATAATATTTTTACCTGAAAAATCAGCTAAGCTTTTTTGTGATAAATCAACCGCAGTTAAAGTGAAATTTGGTGCTTTGGTGCCAACTTTTGGTAAGTTTCCAATTGTGTTAATTGCGTTTCCTTTTAAGGTGATATTTGCCATTTGTATTTGTTTTTTAGGATACCAAAAATACAGTTTTTTATCGAATCTTCATCCTTTAAGAGAGTAGATTTCTTATTGAAAAACATTTATTTCATTCGAAAAAAAACTCATATCTGAGCTTTATACAAGTTTCTTCTGAAATTCTCATTCTTTGGGAAACGGGAACCTAAATAAAGAGTTTTATTTTTTCCACATGGAAGCTAAAATTAAACAAATAGTTTTATGATTTTACTTTAAGAAATATAGGTTTTAAAAGATCCTTTATTCAGTATCTTCGCAACCTGAAAACTTATTAAAAGTGAATATTACGCAATACACCTCAGAATTTAAGTACAACTGGAAGCTTGCAGCGCCTGTAATGTTAGGAATGTTAGGGCATACTTTTGTTAGTTTTGTTGATAATATTATGGTGGGTCAATTAGGAACCGCAGAATTAGCAGCAGTTTCTTTAGGAAACAGTTTTATGTTTATTGCCATGTCTATTGGTATCGGTTTTTCCACGGCAATTACGCCTTTAGTTGCAGAAGCAGATTCATCTAATAACTTGCAACAAGCAAAATCGGCCTATAAACATGGGTTGTTTTTATGCACCACAATCGGAATTTTACTATTCTTATTAGTTTTCTATTCAAAGCCATTAATGTACTTTATGCAACAACCCGAAGAAGTGGTAGAATTGGCAATTCCGTATTTAGATTTGGTGGCTTTTTCATTGATTCCGTTGGTTGTTTTTCAGGCTATAAAACAATTTAGTGATGGAATGTCCATGACTAAATATCCGATGTACGCCACTTTACTTGCGAATATTATAAACGTAATTTTTAACTATGTTTTAATTTTTGGTAAATTCGGATTTCCAGAAATGGGCATCGTTGGTGCAGCATATGGTACTTTGGCTTCACGTATTATTATGGTAATTTATTTATGGACTTTATTACGATACAAAGAACGTTCTAAAGAAATCGTTAGAAATATAAAACTCTTCGTTTTAGATCGTTTGATGCTTAAAAAAATCATCAATTTAGGTTCTTTAACTGCCATGCAAATGTTTTTTGAAGTAGCCATTTTTACAGCTGCCATTTGGTTAAGTGGTTTGTTGGGTAAAAATCCACAAGCAGCAAATCAAATCGCATTGAATTTATCTTCTATGACTTTTATGGTAGCAATGGGTTTAAGTGTTGCTTCTATGATTAGAGTGGGGAATCAAAAAGGATTACAGAATTATAGAGAGTTGCGTAGAATCGCTTTTTCTATTTTTTTATTAGGAATTTTACTAGCCATCTTCTTCGCAGTTATATTTTTTATTTTTCATAAAAGTTTACCTAATATTTATATAGATTTAAACGATACTGATAATTACATAGACAATATGGAAGTAGTTTCTATTGCTTCTGATTTATTATTAGCAGCAGCATTTTTTCAGATTTCAGATAGTATTCAGGTTGTTTTTTTAGGTGCATTGCGTGGTTTACAAGATGTGAAAGTACCTACAATACTTACTTTTATATCTTATTGGGTGGTTGGTTTTCCTGTTTCTTATTTTTTAGGAAAAGAAGAAATGTATGGAAGTTTTGGTATTTGGCTTGGTTTATTGGCAGGATTAACAACAGCCTCTGTGTTGTTATTTATCAGGTTTAATAAATTGACTTTAAAATTGATTGAAGAGAAAGAGCTTGGAGGTTCTGCTGTGCTCGATAATTATTAATTTTTAGCTAGGTTCGCCGAGGTATTTATAAATAAAAAGTTGTTTTTGTATAACTTCAGTATTTTCGGATACTATAAATGTATTAAAAAAAGCACGAACTTTAATTGCTTGCGCTCATGTAGCTGATTTTTATATAAGGTCATCTAATCCCCGTTACTTTTAAGCCTTTTGTTATTTGATCAAAACACTTTAGATTGGAGATTTCATAAAACTACAAAGATTATGTATTTTAAAAAATAATAGGCAGTTAGTTAAATTATATCTTTAAGTTTAGAAGTTTTAGATAACTGGCTACTATTTTAGAATAATTATATGCCTTCTACTTTTTTGGCAAAACAATACCAAATTAAAAATAGAAATTTATGCCAATTGCCGAACTAAACACATCATTAAAAGTAACTTCTTTAGTTGATAGTGCAAAGAATAAATAAGTTTCTACCGTGCCAACTTCTAAATAAAGATCAGCTCCTTTAAAGATTTTCTGATTTTTAAATTCTTTATGTACTTGAGCTCCTACAAATAGTGTAAAATGGATAGCGCTCGGAAAATAGTAGCCTTTTGGATATTTATCAGGAAGTGTAAGAAATGAGTTATTGCCTGTTTCTATACTGGTCGTAAAACCAGCAATTGGAGAGAGTGTAAAATTACCAATTTGTTTGGTGAAAATCGGAAATGTATTTTTAATACTTATCAAGTGAATACTTTCTGCATTTGATATCGATTTTGGTACAAACCCGTATAATAATTCTGAATACAAAACATTATTGATAACTTCGTAACCTGCTCCAACAGATAGAAGTCCTAAATTGCCTGCAAACTGCATCTTGACATAATCGGGAATATACCAAGCTTTTTCTTTGGCTTTAGTTTTACTTTTTACATATGTTGAATCTTGTGCAGTAATATTCGTAAAAAATAAGAATGTAAGTAGTATTATAGAGATGTTTTTAATACTCATTTTGTTTAGAGTTGTATGATTTCAATATCAAAAGAACCATCCTTTACATGTATAATAGAATATTCAGGATTCTTAAGTGAAGGAACGGTTAAGTATTTTATACCGTCTCCATAAAGCTCTTCATAAGAATAGCTATGTCTATGACCATGCAGAGACAATGAAACATTATTTTCGAACATGATAGCGGCATATGTTTGCTCCATAACATCGCTAAATTGATTGTCTGTAGTCGGAATATGTGCAATTACAAATACTTTATTGAAAAGTTCACTAGTGCTTAATTCTGAAGACAACCAATCAAAATCTGGGTTCTTATTACTTTCCCAAACAATATTATCAAAAAGAACAAATTTGTTGTCGTTAAATTGAAAAGAGTAGTTAAAAGCACCAAACATTTCTTCATATATAATGCCTCCATTTGAACTATAATCATGATTTCCGATTACAGTGACGAAAGGTTTTTCAAGGTTTTTTAAAATATCATAAAAAATCTCGTATTCTTTTAGTAATCCCTGCTCGGTATAATCTCCGCCAAAGATTACGAATGAAACGTCTTCTCTTTTATTTATATCTTGGAGAACAGTCTTTAAATTATCGAAAAAAAAATGAGTGTCGGTCACAAAAGCAAATTTAAAATCTTTAGATTCTGATTGGATATCTTCTATTAATTGTAAATTTTTAGCCGTAGTATTTTTATCTTCTTCTTGAACATTGGCCATATAAGCGCTAAATTCAAAAATATTTTCGCAGGCAGTAAACATCATTAAAATGCCGAAAAGCATAATAATTTTAATTGTTTTTGGATAAAATATTTTTAAATATTTCATTAGTTTTTTATTGATATTAAATGAAATTAAAACTATCTGCTTTATTTCAAACAGCTTCAATTACTAATTTTTTATATTATGTTAAGGAAAAATAAAATCAAAATACATGTTTTCTATCTTTAACTTTAGACTGCGTAATAACACAATCAGAACTTTCAGTCCGATTTTTAAATTCAGGTACTTTTCGTCCATAGTGGCTTTGTTTAGCTATTTAGTGGTTGATCAAATTTTATGATGGTATTCGCTTTCATCACAAAGATTGGTTAGAAATTCTTCTAGGAGTGCTACTTTTTTTTCAAAATGAATTTGTTTTACAATTTTTTTTCTTTCAATTAAGACTTCTTTCGATTTAAAGGGGTGCGAAAATAAATTTTTATAAGGTTAGAGCCAAACTAATTTGGCTTCTAAACCTAGTTTTAACTTTTTTTTAGCAGATATACAGCGCTTATTTAAATCAATGTTAAAGTATAAAACATGTTGTTAGTGAATTCTTATATTTGTTTTGTAAAAAACAACGCAAACATGAAAAAAATAGTAGTATTCCTTTGTCTCGTCTCTTTTTCTATTTCGGCTCAAAAAGTAGCTTTGTCCTATTATTTACCAACCGATGTTACGTACGATAAAAACATACCCACACCTCAATCTGTTATTGGCCATGAAGTAGGTGAGTGGCACATTACCCATGATAAGTTAGTTGAGTATATGAAGGTGTTGGCAAAATCCTCAAATAGAATTTCGATTGAAAATAGAGGGAAAACTTATGAAGACAGACCTTTACTTTTATTAACGTTTTCATCACTAGAAAATCATCAAAATTTAGAGAGCATCAGACAGAAGCATATCGACGGAACAAATGACGATTCAATTGATGTTGCGAACAATCCAATCGTTGTATATCAAGGTTATTCTATTCATGGCAATGAACCAAGTGGCTCGAATGCTGCTTTGGCAGTGGCGTATTATTTGGCTGCTGCACAAGGAAGTGAAATTGACGATTTGCTAAAAAACACCGTTATTTTGTTCGATCCTTCTCTGAATCCTGACGGATTGCAACGTTTTGCATATTGGGCAAATACGAACAGAAGTAAAAACATCAATCCTGATCCTAATGATAGAGAATATTCAGAGATTTGGCCAAGAGGCAGAACCAACCATTATCAATTTGATATGAACAGAGATTGGTTGCCAGTGCAATTGCCGGAAAGTACGGCAAGAATTGCAAGTTTTCATAAATGGTTGCCAAATATTTTAACAGATCATCATGAAATGGGAAGCAATTCTAGCTTCTTTTTTCAACCTGGAATTCCGAGTAGAACAAATCCTTTAACGCCGCAAATGAATCAGGATTTGACCAAAGAAATTGGAACTTATCATGCAAAAGCATTAGACAAGATTGGTTCTTTATATTATTCTGAAGAAAGTTATGACGATTTTTATTACGGAAAAGGGTCAACATTTCCAGATATTAACGGAAGCATTGGTGTTTTGTTTGAGCAAGGAAGTTCTAGAGGACATGCACAAGAAACTATAAACGGCATATTAACTTTTCCATTCACGATTCGAAATCAGTTTACAGCAGCGTTGTCAACTTTAGAAGCGGCTAGAAAAATGCGTGTAAAAATATTACAGTATCAGCAAGATTTTTACAAAGAATCTAGAAAAACAGGCAGCAATAAAGCGATTGTTTTTGGTGATGAAAAAGATGGTGCAAAAAGTTTTCATTTGGCAGAAGTACTGAAAAAACAGCATATTAAAATCCATGAAGTAAAAGCTGATTTTACAGAAAATGGAAAAACTTTTAAAAAGGGATACAGTTATGTAGTTCCGATGAATCAGAAAAATCAGCGTTTGGTAAAAGCGATGTTTGATGTACGTAAAACGTTTAAAGATAGCTTGTTTTATGATGTTTCTGCATGGACTTTTAATCATGCTTTTGGTGTAGATTATGCCGAAAATGTGTCGCTTGCTAAAGCCGGAAATGAAATTACTGATTTAAAAATGAATGTTGGAAACGTTTCTTTTAGAAGTGATTATGGGTATTTAATGCCTTGGAATGAATATTATACTCCCAAAGCTTTGAACGCTATTTTACAAAAAGGCTTGCGTGCAAAAGTATCGATGAAGAACTTTAAAAATGGTGGAGTTTCTTATGATTACGGGACTGTTTTTATCCCGCTTCAAAATCAAAAATTAAACGAAACTGAATTGTATCAATTTTTAACTACAACTGCTACAGAGAGCCATGTCGTCATAAACGGAGTAAACACGGGTTTAAATGACGGTATTGATTTAGGATCTAATAATTTTAGAAATATTACCAAACCAAAAGTTGCCATGCTCGTAGGTGACGGAATTGCTGGGAATGATTCTGGAGAAATTTGGCATTTATTAGACCAACGTTTTGATATGGCGATCACACGTTTAGACATGCGTAATTTTTCTAGAGTTGATCTTGCCAAATACACACATATTGTAATTCCGAGTAGTCGTTTAGAAAAAGTAGCGATCGCAAAATTAAAAACGTGGGTTCAAAATGGCGGAATTATTATTGGTTATAAAAATACTGCTAAATGGTTGGCTAGTAATAAAATGATTAGCCTTGATTTTGATAAGTCAAAAACGGATACAGTTAAAGATGTTTCTTTTGAGAACCGTTCTTTACAATCGGGAGCGCAGGTAATTGGAGGTGCCATTTTTGAAGCAAAATTAGACAGGTCGCATCCGATAAATTTTGGATATAAGAATGATAAAGTAGCTTTATTTAGAAATTCTACGATGTTTATAAAAGCAGACAAACGCAGTTATAACAATCCGATTCAATATACTTCAGAGCCTTTATTAAGTGGTTATATTTCTAAAGAAAATGCAAAAGTGATTAAAAATACCGTGCCTTTTAAAGCACAAAGATTGGGCAGTGGTAAAGTGATTGTTTTTACTGACAATACTAACTTTAGAGCTTTTTGGTTCGGGACGAATAAATTGTTGATGAATGCAATTTTCTTTGGCGATCAGATGTAGGGTATTTCGGGAATAATGTTTTGGAAACACGACACACTAAATAAGACGCACGAAACAAGACTTAAGAAACAAGACTTAAGAAACAAGAATGAAGAAACAAGAAACGTTAGAAAGACTCAATAGAACATACTTTATAGCCAAAAGCCAAAAGCCAAAAGCCAAAAGCCAAAAGCCAAAAGTCAAGAAATAATAAAATAAAATGCTGCGATTTTTAAATCTTTAAAATCGTGGCATTTTTAGAAGACATAAAATCCTGTAACAAAACAAGTGATTAAACGTCTTACTTTACAACTAATTAAATTATAAATGAGCTTTTTTAGAGTATTATTCGCTATTATTTTCCCACCATTATCGGTTATTGATAAAGGCTGTGGTTCGTTTTTTATTATTTTTTTATTAACACTTTGTGGCTGGATTCCTGGCGTAATTGGTGCTTTGGTAATTTTAAATAACCCAAAAAGTTAATTTAGTCTACTATTTTTATTAATAAATCAGTCTTTTTATAACTATTGAATCACTTGAAAATTCACCATTTTTGTTGGTTTAAATACTCTTTTTCTTCTTTAATCAATAAAATTTTAACGTTGCTTGTTTTTTAGCCGGTTGGCAAGTTTTCGTAAAAAGGTTTATAAAAATCGATACTACCTTTTTTTATTTTTTTACTAAAATACTTTCTGAAATAAATAAACTTTGTTTTGAAGAAACTGTATCTATAATTTGGTTTTTTAATCAAGTCTTGCAACTCAAAAATAAAATAATTAAGCATTAGTTTTTAATTTTTTAATTTTGTGTTTGGCAATTCTAAAGAGTTATATGTTGTTTTTCTTTGATATGAAATTTTAGTCTTTGTTGAAATATCTTCAATCCAATCAGTATTATAAATCATGTTTAATTTCAAATAGTTTATAGCACTATAATCAGCATTAAAGACAATGATACTATTCTTGTAATCATAAATTTCCCTATTATTTTTGTTTTAAAGTAGCATCAAAATATACAGAAATCGAATTTTTTTCTTTCTCAATAGATTTAATAATAAGGTCAGAACTTAAATTTTTGAATATTTCTAATAAAAAATTAAGATGTATAAATTTAAAGAAATCTTCATTCTTAACAGAAGCTCCATTACCATTGACAAAACTAGCATCTATTTTTTCTAATTTTGAATAATCTACAGATTTTAAATTAATTATATTTTGTTTATTTATTGGTTTATTTCCTTTGAATAAAGCGTTCTTACTCCACCAATCCATTTGTATTTGAAATAATCTGCTTAAAGAATCATTCACTCTAAAAACTTCTTTATAAGTACTTTTGTTGATGGCTCTTTTGGTTAATATTTTTCTAAATAGGTGTTTTTTAAAATATTAGAAATTTTAGCTTTTAAATCTAAATTAGAGATTAGAATTTCATCTAATTGATTCGTTTTTGGAGGGAGGAATAAAGTGTCTTTTTTCTTAAAAGCATCAAAAGAAAATACTTTTTCTATATAGTTGATATGAGAAATCAAGATACTTTGTTCTTTTAAAGGAATTCGTATTCTGCCGTCTTTATTAGAGATACTTCCGATTGCTAGCTCAGGATACGAAATTTGAGCTAAATCAATTGGTTCTTTGGATATAGAATCTATCAAAACGAATTCTTTCGATTGAGAAAAAACAACAAGATTAGAGAATAGCGCAGTAAGCAACTTGATTTTTTTCATAGTATTTTTTAAAACAATCAAATAACAATTATCAAGCCAGAAAAGCAGACAGCTTAAGAAACTTGTTCTCCGTTTTTAATTGCTTTTGTAGCTTGCAATAACACAACATTTCCATCGGTATTATAAACACCTATCACCAAACATTCGCTCATAAAGTTGGCAATTTGTCTTGGTTTAAAATTAACAACCGCAGCAACTTGTTTGTCTTGTAATTGTTCTTTGGTATATAAATCAGTTATTTGAGCACTCGATTTTTTAATACCCAAATCCCCAAAATCAATTTTTAGTTGGTAGGCGGGTTTTCTGGCTTTCGGGAAGTCGTGTACCTCAATAATAGTTCCTATTCGAATATCAATTTTTAAAAAATCTTCGAAGGTTATTGCTGTTTTCATCTGTTATTTTTTCTTTCCTAATTTCTGAATCACCCAAAGTGGTCCAATCAACAAAAATTCTAAATCCTTTAAAAAGGATGGTTTTACACCTTCTACTTTATGGCCATAAAACTGCCCAATCCATCCTAAAGCAAAAATAGCAATAGATCCATATAGCAAGTTTATATGATTGCCCAACCAAAAGTTGCCAACAATACAAAGTAGCATCACAAAGAGCATTTCTACAAAATACCAAAACCCTAATTTCAGATAAAAAAATGAAACAATAATGGCAACAACTGCCGCCCAATTTTCTAACAAAGGATTTTCTAATCGACCTATATTTTTTAAGAAAGAGCTTGGTATACTCATTAGCAATCCAATAACACTGAAGAAAATTACAGGTACACAAATATAATGGATGGCTTGGTTGGTTTCATTTTTATGGCTTAATGCGTATTCATCAAAATATTCTTTGGCAGTATTCATGTTTAAATTTTAGGCTTAAAGATAGCACATTTCTAGAAAAATAAATTTAAAACAAAAAATAGTTATTATTTCCGATTTTCACGAAACATTAAGCGCGTTATATGCTCAAAATGATCATTGTAATGTCAAGTATAAATACCGATAGTTGTTTTCAGGCTAATGGTCTAATATGTAAAGGATACACAAACGATTTTTTTAAATATGTATCTGATACATTTTTTAAAAGAGACACCTATTTAGTGTTGAGCCCTCTTTTCTATAGCTTATATCTAATTGATTTTTAGATAAATTTTTCTTTAAAAACTCTAATTCCTGTGCGGATTTCTCTTAAACGAAAATCCAATTTTCAATATTTTTTTGAGTAGAATGTTCAGGAATATTTGTGAATCCTATCCGATATTTCAGGGTTTCTAATGTCAGGTTTATTCAGCTGTTAACCTCTGATAAGCCTTATTTGCATTTCTGTTTTCAGGATTGATCGTCAATGCTTTTTTGTAATAAATTACTGCATTTATGGTGTCCTTTTTAGATAAATAAGTATCTCCCATACTATCATACACATTAGAACTTCTAGGATATAGCGCAATATTGATTTTAAAAACTTCTATGGCTGCGTCAAATTCTTGCTTTCTTCTATACTCATATCCCCAGCTATTGATACTGCGTTCTCTGATATTACGGTTTAAAGAATCTGCTTTTTGAATGCTTAAAAAGCCAGCCAAGGCTTTATCATATTCTTTTTCCTTAAAATATTCATTAGGTGTTTTTGTACCCTCTTCCATTTTTTTGAAATGATATAAGATGCCGTCATGCTTTGTTTTTACAGCGAGTTCAATATGCATTTTTGGATTTCCTACAAAAAGCATTCTTTCGTTTAATGCTTTCATGTAAAAAGAACTATCATTTACTTTTAATAATTCTATAGCATCGTTTCCACGCCATTTTGCGAGCATAATATCTTCATCAAAATAGATTTCTAATACTTCATTTGCATTAAATAAATAACGACCAGAAGTTGCTGTTATAAATTCTTTAGAATTTTTTTGTGAGATACAGCTAGTGAGTATTAGAAATGGTAAAAGTGCTAGTGCTCGAATTTTCATAGTTAGTTGTTCTTGTAGTTCGTTATTTATTTAGACGATCCATTTGGTGGTTTTGTTACAGTTTTTCTTCTTTGATCTTAAACTATTTCTTTTTTAAGGGACAAAGAACAAATTATATAGATGAAAACAAGAGCGTTTGTAACTATTTTAGAAACTTTTTTTTGTGAACTGTAGTTCGCTATTGGTCGAAAACGAGCTCATAGTCGAAGTAGCAAAATCTACAAATACTTCAAGATTGGTAACGGAACAGAATAATTGTACAAAGTATCGGCAGACGCTTATGAAAGTAACAACTTCATAAGAACCACATTAGCTGCAGAAGAAGCAATTGCAAAAAGTATTTTAATTTTAGGGGGTTATAAAAGTTCGAAATTATTTTTTTTGAAGCTATTTCCTGCTTTACATTATATCTTTTTTCGTTCCTCAAAAAAGGATGCCATACCAATCAGGGCTAAAAAGGTGTTAGAATAGTATGTAAACTCTAGAGCTTTTAATGGCATTCAGAAATAGCGCCACTCGAAGTATTGAAGCGTCATAATATCAACTAAATTAGTGGAACCGTTGCTTTGTTCTTTTTGCTAATTTTCCTGAAATAGAAGCAATAAATTTGAGCGTTTTATGCCTTATTGTATGCGTTGATTGCATCTCTGATAAGATTATTTAATCGTATCAGAGATGCACAAGTTTTTGTTTACGGATAAAATAAAGGAAGTAAACTAGAATGTCTTTGCAAGTGTTTACAAGCCAACTGAATACATGCATGCCCTTAAGAATAGTTTGCAAGTTCGTGTGGTTTTTTAAGGTGGAAAGAAAAATTTTACTTGCTTGGGGCAGGTAGAGAACTTTTAAAAAACTTCTCGATACAATTCCGTCCAAAAGTGGAATCACTCGAAGTGATAGCTCTTTGTCTTTGCGTAAAATCTAGCATGTTATTCAGAAATGAGTTTCTAGCGCTGGAAGCATCTTCCTAAAATTGCAATTCTAAAAGTACGGGTTCGTTCATAAGACTTATTCTATAATTTCGTAATCGATACTTAATTTCCGCAAAGCTCTTAAACTCGAACCAGCGTTTTTATCGTCTACTTCAAAATCTACCGCATCTCCTTCTAAAAGAATTTCTGCAAGTTCATTGGATAAAGATGCACTAATATTAGACGAAATATCGGCAATACATTGAGCAATCGCTCTTTTATTGGGTCTTTGAGCATCACAAGACAATAAGTTTACCTTCATATATATTATTTATGAATGCAATATACGAGAATTGAAAGAAGTCTAGCCAATAGTTGCAAGGCTATTTGGGTTTATGAATTTAGATTTGTTGCGTTAGGTTATTGAATGGAGCTAGGACGCTTCATAATTGTGCCTAACGGTTGTGTATGGTTTGTTGCGTTTTTAAACACCTAATTTAACAAATACAAACCAACATAGAAAATATGTGAGGCTTTTTGTAAGTAGGCTAACATTAGCAATAAATTATATAAGTTGTTGCAAGCTATACTTTTTTTCAATCAGTCATACTTTAGTGTTTTTTTTATCGTTTGTAATATAGTTTCTAAACAAAAACTAAAAAATATGACACACAATTATATTTACTATAATTTATCATTAACTAATTAAATCAAATATTATGAAACGTTTATTGGTGTGTCTTTGCATTATTGTATTTGCTTTTTCTTGCACTGAATCAGATAATTCTGATAATCAAATTAATTCACCTGATGCTAATTTTTTTGCCTTAACAATTGGTAATTCCTGGGTATATAAAAACTATCGTTACAATCCAACCACGGAAACTTATGATGATACAGGAGTGATAGATTCGATAAGTATTGCTGGTCTTCAAGATTTTTCTGGAGAATCTTATTTTAAATTTAGAAGATTAACAACAGGAAATGAAGGAGGAATCACTTTTTGTAATCCAAATGGAGAACATTTTGAGTTTTTAAGAGAATTTGAAGGAAACCTAGTAAATGAAGAAGGTTTTATTAAATTCACAAATAATAATTATGAAGAACGCTTGTTACAGGAAAATCAATGGGGAAATATCTATGAAATTCTAGTTGAAGATAATACCACTTTAACTGTTGAAGCAGGTGAATTTGATTGTGTAAATTCACAACGATATGCTAGAAATCCAAAAGATGAGCAACTACCTGGTTTAGACCGTTTTTATTATTCAAGTGGTTTTGGTCTTGTTTATGATACTTCGTCGTTTGTTTCAATTAATATACCAAGGATTATCAGACGTTTAGATTCTTATCAGATTCAATAAAATTCACACTTATTAAACAGGCAGAAACTTATTTTAATTAATTCGTTTCTGTTTTTGTATTGCTTGCAACGTTTAGTGTAAGTATAGTTGCGTGCTTAAGCATCTAATTTAGTAAATATTTACCGACCAAGAAAGTGAAGTGCGCGAGGTCTTTCGCAAGCAGGCACGAAGCCAGCAATAAATTATATACGTTGTTGTAAGTTCGTGCGATTAATGTTTTTTAATTAATTCTAGGTATTCTGATAGATTAGTTTTCTTAAAACTAAAAATGTCATGATGAATATTAATACTAGTTTTTGATAAATGTGTAAAAGGGTCAACACCTAACTCTTCAAACTTCCTCATCATTACTTGTTGTTTTTCTTCTGACATTTCTCTTATAACGTATTCGAGTTTCCCTCTTACTTGATTTAGGTTTTCATATATTAAATTCAATATTCTTTGACCATATTTTAATGTTTCTTCATATGTTGGAAATTTTCCTTTATGAATAACATCATTCCTGAATTTTCGTTCATTATCACTAAGATTGTCAGGTAAACTCGTAAATTCTTTTACATATAAAAAAATAAATACTCCAAGTTGTCTTTCGGATTGTTGGCTGACTTTTTACCATGCAGAATTAAACACTTCTTCGGACCTATTATGCTTTCTGAAAAGTACTTTGATTAAATATTCCTGCAACCGTTCTAAACTAGCTGATAAAGAAGAAATTGCTTCTCGATAATAACCATCATTTATCGCGTGAAAGGCAGATTCTAATAATAGTTCAAACTTTTCGTTTTTCAAGAAATATAAATTAGTATGATTTATTGAACATTCGTACTTATATAAATCTTCATCTCTAACCTGAACAAAATCATATGTATCGATACGTTCCATAAAACATTTAGAGCATTGAAATTTAATTTTCATTATTTAAGGCTATAGTTTTTGGCATGACTTACAACTTGTTTATATGCGGAACTTTTGTCCTATTTTGCTCCTAATTTGGCAGGATATGCAGAGGTTTAGTGTCTTTATATCCTACTTAAATTTTTATAAAAATAGTGGGTTAAAATAGATCATCAAACGGATTTTTAATTTTTTTAAACTTGTCTTTGTAACGTGTGTATAAATCATAGTTGTTTTAGGACTTGCTATGACCTAAAAGTTCTTGTATATACCTAATATCTGTTCCTTTTTCTAATAAATGAGTGGCAAAACTATGTCTCAAAGAATGTAATGTGGCTTTTTTTCTAATGTCTGCTCTAAATAGCGCATTTTTTAATACTTTTTGAGCACTGGTGTTACTGTATTTCCCACCTTTTTGCCCTTCAAATAATAGTCTTGATGTTGAATTCTTTTCGTGCGTCTAATAGCACTGCTAACGTATTTATTTGGCTACTTTAGTGCATCATATACGGCACTATTTGGAGAATATACTGGACTAATCCGTTATATTTTTAGAAATACTTCCATAGCAAATAAGAAGAATTAATTTTTCTATTAAAGGACAAAATAGCCAAATAAAATATCATTTTATTTTTCGAAATTTATCAACAGAAAGTGTAAACTAACGTATTTAATAAAAATAAAATCAGTCTATATTTTTATTGAAGCCTTTGATGAATTCTAAATTGAATTCATCAAAGGCTTCAATAAAAATAAAAAAATTGAAACTCTTTTGAACTATAAATTCAAAACTTCAAAATAAATAGGCATCGTAGTTGAAAATAAGTTAATAAACTGAATGTGAGTTACATATACCGTATCAAACAAATTGAGTATCATAAGAAAACTCAAACTAGTAGCTAAATTTCTAATAAAAACGATACTTTTGGTAGTCGAAATTAAATACAAGAAAAAAATACAAAAATGGCAAAGACATTATTTGATAAAGTTTGGGATTCTCATGTAGTACGTAGTATAAAAGACGGGCCAGATGTGTTTTTTATAGACCGTCATTTTATTCACGAAGTAACAAGTCCAGTTGCTTTTCTAGGATTAGAAAGTAGAAATAATACGGTAATTTATCCAGAGCGCACATTTGCGACTGCAGATCATAATACACCAACTATAAATCAGCATTTACCGGTAGAAGACCCATTGTCCGCAAACCAATTAAATGCTTTAGAAAGAAACGCTGCAAAATACGGAATTTCACACTGGGGTTTAGGCGATGAAAACAACGGAATAGTGCATGTTGTAGGTCCAGAAAACGGAATTACATTACCAGGTTCAACGATTGTTTGTGGAGATTCGCACACTTCCACACACGGTGCTTTTGGCGCAATTGCTTTTGGTATTGGAACATCGGAAGTAGAAATGGTGTTGTCTACACAATGTATTATGCAACCAAAACCTAAAAAGATGCGTATTAACGTTGTTGGTCAATTAGGTTTAGGCGTTACGCCAAAAGATGTGGCTTTGTATATTATATCAAAACAAACAACGTCTGGCGCAACAGGATATTTTATTGAATATGCAGGTGAAGTTTTTGAAAACATGTCTATGGAAGGTAGAATGACGGTGTGTAATTTATCTATAGAAATGGGCTCAAGAGGAGGTATGATTGCCCCGGATGCCAAAACCTACGAATATTTAAAAGGACGTTCTCAAACTCCGAAAGGAGCAGATTGGGACAAAGCTATGAACTATTGGCAAACTTTATATACAGCAGACGACGCTGTTTTTGATGAGGAGTTTACGTATAAATCAGCGGATATTGAACCAATGATTACTTATGGGACAAACCCAGGAATGGGAATGGGTGTCACAAAATCGATACCAACGGCAGAAAGTTTAGCAGGTGGCGTAGAAACCTATAGAAAATCTTTAGGATATATGTCTTTTAATGAAGGCGATTCTATGATTGGTAAATCGATTGATTTTGTGTTTTTAGGTTCTTGTACAAATGGTAGAATTGAAGATTTTAGAGGATTTTGTTCTATCATTGAAGGCAGACAAAAGGCAGAAAATGTTACGGCTTGGTTAGTGCCGGGCTCGCATAAAGTAGTAGATCAAATAAAGGCAGAAGGTTTAGATAAAATTATTACAGCCGCAGGTTTTGTTTTAAGAGAGCCAGGTTGTTCGGCGTGTTTGGCAATGAATGATGATAAAGTACCGTCAGGAAAATTATCAGTTTCTACATCCAACAGAAATTTTGAAGGAAGGCAAGGCCCAGGTTCTAGAACGCTCTTGGCATCCCCATTAGTTGCAGCAGCATCTGCGGTTGAGGGTGTTGTTACAGACCCGAGAACGCTTTTGGCGAGTTAGCCTTTAGCTTTTGGCTTCCAATATTGAAAACTACATAAATAATTTAAATACAGAATAAAAAGCTAGCCAAAAGCGAACAGCGAACAGCGAACAGCGAATTTAAAAAAGATTAATAAATAAATTATAATAATTGCTTTAGCAGTTAGCCAACAGTAAGAAGAAAATGGCAAACAGCAAATGGCGAATAGCTCAAACGAAATGGCATACGATAAATTTGGAGTATTAACAAGCACAGCATATCCATTACCCATAGAGAATGTAGATACCGATCAAATCATTCCTGCTCGATTTTTAAAAGCAACGGAGCGTATCGATTTTGATGTGAATTTTTTCCGTGATTGGAGGTACAATTCAGACGGAACACCAAAAGCAGATTTTCCATTAAATAAAGATATTTATGCAGGTTCTCAAATTTTGGTTGGTGGTAGAAACTTTGGTTCCGGTTCTTCAAGAGAGCACGCCGCTTGGTCTGTATACGATTTTGGTTTACGCTGTGTAATTTCATCTGCTTTTGCAGATATTTTTAGAAATAACTGTTTAAATGTTGGTGTTTTGCCAGTGCAAGTTTCAGCAAAATTTGCTGATATTTTGTTTGATGCGATCATGGCAGATCCAAAAACGGAAATCAAAGTAGATTTACCAAATCAGCAAGTAACCTTGGTTGCTATTGGAGTTTCTGAATCTTTTGAGATCAATACGTATAAAAAAGACAATATGTTGCATGGTTTTGATGACATCGATTATCTGAAAAACATTGAAGATGATATTGTTGAATTTGCGAAGACAAGACCTTTTTAAATTGTCTTTCAGAGCGAGGAATGAAGTGAAGAATCTCATTTATTTTTCATCATAAAAAAAATGGCAAAGAGAAAGATTGAAATAATGGATACTACATTGCGTGATGGCGAACAAACATCAGGCGTGTCCTTTTCAGTTTCAGAAAAATTAACCATTGCAAAGTTATTAATAGAAGAATTAAAAGTAGATCGTTTAGAAATTGCTTCTGCAAGAGTTTCTGAAGGCGAGTTGCAAGCTGTCAAGAAAATAACGGATTGGGCTTTTAAAAATAATTTTCTAAACAATATCGAAGTATTAACTTTTGTTGATGCAGGAAAATCTATCGATTGGATGTTGGAATCTGGCGCAAAAGTTCAGAATTTACTCACTAAAGGTTCTTTAAATCACTTAACACATCAACTTAAAAAAACACCCAAACAACATTTTGAGGATATCAAGGCAACGATTGATTTAGCCACAAAAAACGATATCAAAACTAACGTTTATTTAGAGGATTGGTCTAACGGAATGCGAAATTCGAAAGCTTATGTTTTTGAATATTTAGATTTTTTAAGTACCCAAAAAATAGAACGTGTTTTATTACCAGATACTTTAGGTATTTTAACGCCCGAAGAAACTTTTATATACATCGACGAGGTTCGTAAAAAATATCCAGAAATTCATATCGATTTTCATGGTCATAATGATTATGATTTAGGAGTTGCCAATGTAATGGAAGCCGTAAAAGCAGGTGCAAACGGTTTGCATTTAACCATCAACGGAATGGGTGAGCGTGCAGGAAATGCTCCTATGGCCAGTGTTTTAGCTGTGCTTAAAGATTTTTTAACGGATGTAATAATAACCACCAACGAAAAAGCTTTGCACAAAGTAAGTAAGTTGGTAGAAACGTTTTCAGGCTTTCGTATTCCTGTAAATAAACCTGTTGTTGGTGCCAATGTTTTTACACAAACTGCAGGAATTCATGCGGATGGCGACAACAAAAACAATTTATATTTTAACGATTTAATGCCAGAACGCTTTGGTAGAAAACGTAAATATGCATTAGGGAAATCGTCTGGAAAAGCAAATATTCAAAAGAATTTACATGATTTAGGCATTAGCTTAAATGAAGAGGAATTAAAGAAAGTTACCCAAAGAGTTATTGAACTGGGTGATAAAAAAGAAGTAGTTTCACAAGATGATTTACCGTATATTATTTCTGATGTTTTAGATAGTGATGCGATTGAAAAACACATCATTGTAGAGAATTATGTGCTGGGTAATGCAAAAGGAATGAAGCCCTCTGCAACCGTACAATTAAGTGTGGATAGTGTCGTATATGAAGCACATGCCCAAGGAGATGGTCAGTTTGATGCTTTTATGAATGCTTTGAAAAAACTATATAAAATTAATAGTAAAAAAGAATTACCCGCTTTAATCGATTACGGAGTTAGAATTCCCCCAGGAAGTCATTCTGATGCGCTATGTGAAACGATTATTACGTGGAGAAGAGGTCAATACGAATTTATTACCCGTGGTCTAGATTCAGATCAAACAGTATCTGCGATTAAAGCTGCGGAGAAAATGTTGAATATTATTTAAAAAGGGCTTTTGGCCGTTAGCTCTTGGCAGGTGACTATGCGCTTTTTTAGGATTCATTTAAGAAGAGTCTGTCAGTTAGAGTGATCACGCTTTTGGGCGTGCTTGTATTGAGAGCAGTTTAAAATATCTAATGTTATACACATTAGAAAAACAATAAAAAAGAACAATGTCAGGCGGAGCTCGTCGAAGTCCATAAATTAAATTAAAATAATATAGCTGCTGTTCATTGAGCCAAGCGCCAATCGCTAACAGCCAAAAGCACAAAAAAATGAAATTAAATATCGCATTATTAGCAGGAGACGGAATCGGACCTGAAGTTATTGAACAAGCAGTAAAAGTATCGGATGTTATTGCAAAGAAATTCAATCATGAAATTAATTGGAGACCTGCTTTAACAGGAGCTGCGGCAATTGATGCCGTTGGTGAACCGTATCCTGATGAAACGCATGAAATTTGTGCGTCTTCAAATGCTGTTTTATTCGGTGCTATTGGACATCCAAGATTTGATAATGATCCTACGGCAAAAGTACGTCCAGAACAAGGATTGTTAAAAATGCGTAAAAAGTTAGGCTTATTTGCCAATGTAAGACCCACCTTTACATTTCCTTCTTTGTTAGATAAATCGCCTTTAAAACGAGAACGCATTGAAGGAACCGATTTGGTTTTTTTACGGGAATTAACTGGCGGTATTTATTTTGGAGAAAAGGGGAGAAGAGACGGCGGAGAAACGGCTTTTGACAATTGTGTGTATACAAGAGCAGAAGTCATTCGTTTGGCTAAAAAAGGTTTTGAATTGGCAATGACACGTTCTAAAAAATTGTGTTGTGTAGACAAAGCAAATGTTTTAGAAACTTCAAGATTATGGAGAGAAACTGTGCAGGCAATGGAAAAAGACTATCCTGAAGTGGAGGTTTCTTATGAGTTTGTAGATGCTGTTGCGATGCGTTTGGTGCAATGGCCAAATAGTTATGATGTATTAATCACAGAAAACTTATTCGGAGATATTTTAACCGATGAAGCTTCTGTCATTTCTGGTTCTATGGGTTTAATGCCAAGTGCTTCTTTAGGGGAAGAAAATGCCTTGTTTGAGCCTATTCACGGATCCTATCCGCAAGCAACAGGTTTAAATATAGCAAACCCAATGGCAACTATCTTATCGGCGGCAATGTTATTTGAAAACTTTGGTTTGCACCAAGAGGGAAAAGCAATTAGAGCGGCTGTAAATAGTGCTTTAGAAAAAGGAATTGTGACCGAAGATTTGGCCGATGGTGGAAAAGCTTTTGGTACAAAAGAAGTAGGTGATTGGTTAGCAGAAAATATCTAGATAGTAGATTTTAGATCCTCTTGTGTTGCATGAGGAGTCTATTTGTGCAATCGGTTCAAGCAGAATTCGGGAATTAGGAAATCTATCTATGTTTTACAATGAGCAACCCAATATTGTGAATTTAGGAATGAATAGATCAACTTTCATGACGAATTTTTTTGTGGGGCAAGATATATAAGAAAATAAAAACCCTAAAAAAAACTCTTTGAAGTTACTCCTTATGCAGGTATTCATTTCCACGTAATGAGCCATAATAAATTTCAACTGTTTATTGTTTTTGATGCAACTAGCTTAAATT
This sequence comes from Polaribacter sp., assembly GCA_034110665.1. Taxonomy (GTDB): domain Bacteria; phylum Bacteroidota; class Bacteroidia; order Flavobacteriales; family Flavobacteriaceae; genus Polaribacter. The sequence continues at coordinate 57,285 of JAWUYT010000007.1, read as the reverse complement.
ATTTTGATTATTTATACATGTTATTTGATTTCAAAACGAATGGCAAAAATAGTTCTAGAATAGATTATTTTAGTTGCTCAAATCATCTCTATGATTACATTCCGACATTTAATTTTTTTAAAAACGTGAAAAACACAAATAAAGAAATGATGTTTGAAAATTTTAAAAAGTATTTGGGTAATAATTATTATATGAAAGACTAGTTGGAGTCAAATATAAATACTGAAGTTTTTTTGTGTTTTAGGTTTTACAAGAGGTAGTTTTGTTGTTTAGGAGCTGGTTATATCATTTTTTGTTAAAGCTGAAAAATGAAAATTTTATACTGTTACATGAATTTTAATTTATAAAAACTTTATAATTTTGAAATACTCATTTACTCAAAAAAAAATAGTTAAGTCAATGATTTTGAGGTTTTAGGTGTTTTCACCCTTATAAAGCAGGAGTATTATTCTAAATTTCGATCATTAATTAAGCTTTAAATTTTTAATCAATCTTATTTTGGAAAGTAAGTTTTTGCAAAATTGGAATTCATTTACTGTTTGTGATATTAGTTCAGATGTGCTCATAAAAATGCAGAGCATTGCAAAATGATATGTGTAGTATTTTTCATTGAGTCTATATTTTACTAAATTTTACTCCATAAAGGTTCTAGCATTTGCACCGCGCTTCACCCTTCTGATTCTTTATTTTAAAATAGCATTAATATTTGCTAGTTCTTCTTCAGAAAAAACAGTGTTCTCAATCGCTTTTACACTATCTATAATTTGTTCGGTTTTGCTGGCACCAATCAGCACAGAGGTAATTCTATCGTCTTTTAAAATCCATGAAATTGCCATTTGCGCTAAACTCTGATTTCTGTTTTTTGCAATTTCATTTAATCCTTTAATTTTTGGTAGCATTTCTAAAACTTGACTAGCATTTAAAAACGGACTATCATTTACAGCTCTTGAATCTTTTGGCAAACCATTGAGATACTTATCGGTTAACATTCCTTGTGCCAAAGGAGAAAAGCATATTGCGCCAATTTTTGAATTTCCTAATAAGTCTAACAATCCATTTTCAATCCATCGATTAAAAAGGTTATAATTTGGTTGATGTATTAAACAAGGCGTTCCCAAATCGTTCAAGATTTTAAACGCTTTTTCTGCTTCTTTTGGTTGATAGTTAGAAAGACCAACATATAAAGCTTTTCCTTGGCGTACCATTAAATCTAAAGTACCCATTGTTTCTTCTAAAGGGGTATCGTAATCGGGTCTGTGATGATAAAAAATATCCACATAGTCCAATCCCATTCTTTGTAAACTTTGATCTAAACTCGAAATTAAGTATTTTTTAGAGCCATTATCACCATAAGGTCCCGGCCACATTCTGTAGCCAGCTTTTGATGAAATGATCAATTCATCTCGATAATTTTTAAAATATTTCCTGATTATTTTTCCAAAATTTCTTTCGGCAGAACCGGGAGCAGGTCCATAATTATTTGCCAAATCAAAATGAGTAATTCCATGATCAAAAGCACACTTTAATAAATTTATAGCATTTTTGAAATTGTCTTGATCCCCAAAATTATGCCATAAACCCAAAGAAAGTTCGGGTAATAATAAACCACTATTTCCTGTTCTTCTGTAATTCATTTTTTCATAGCGATTTTCAGCTGCTATATAATTGCTTTTTTTACTCATAATTTTTGTATCGTTTTTCGAAATCCCAATGTTGCTAATAAACCAATAATAGGAACGATTGTAAATGTTGTAAATAATTGTTGATATTCTGCTATTGCAGGATTTTCGCCTAACATATATCCGATAAATAAGGACATGAAAATGTCTGGAGTGAAGCCAACAAGAGAAATAATGCCGACTAAAGTTCCTGTCATTTGAATAGGTGTTTTTGTTTCTTCAATGATAGCAAAATATAAGCCTCTTAAAGAATAAGTTCCTAAAGCTATAAAGATAAAAACTATAAAGGACAAATAGATAGGTTGCTGATTAAAAAATTCGAATCCTAATAGGGCAGATCCAAGTATCAAGATAGTAAAACTTGGTACAATTATTTTTGATGGAATATACTTATCTGCAATCCAACCAATAGAAATCGCAGCAATTGGTCTTAAAAACTGAATAAAAACTGCAAAATAAGTGGCTTCTTCTAGAGAATAATTCCAAATATCTTTAGCATAAGTTCCAAAAACGCCTGTTAGTTTATAAGAACAATAGGCACAAAAAATAATAACGGAATGGAAAATTACTTTTCGCTGTTGCATTAAAGCAAACGCTTTTTTAAAATTGAATTGAAACTCTTTTTCGGTTTCAAATTTAGTTTCTTCTTTTGGTAGAACTTTCCAAACTAATAAAGCTACTAAAAACACAATGCATGTGATGGTACCAATAATATATTGCAAGGTTTCAACTTTATTTTCAAAGGTAATTTCGATGCCTTTACCTGGAAAAAAATAGGTTAAAATAGAGGCTCCAAAGAGCGCGATAGAAGCTGCGAAAAAACCCCTTCCGCCATCTAACAAACCAAAAGACAACCCTTGATTGTGTTTATTTCCCCAATGTCTAGTTGCTTTTATCAAAGAAGCCCAAAAAAATAAAATAGTAGAAACTCCCCAAAAGGCATATAAGATTTTAAGTGTAAAGATCGACGGAATCATCGTCATCCAAAAGCCCCCAATAGCGGTTAAAAATAAAGAAAGGCATAAGAGTTTTTTAGTTTACCACTTATCAGCAATAAAACCACCAAAGAAATAGGAAATTACCGCTGTAATGCCATACAGCGCTTGTGCTTCACCAATTTGAGCATCAGAAATAACAAAGGCTTCTCGAATAATAGGTTTAAAAACACGCATTAAAATAAAGGGTAATAGAAAAATAGCTTCCCCTGCAAGAATGAGGGCAAACATGGTTGTTACTTTTGAATGTTTTGGCAAAATTGATTGATTAGAGTTTAAATGTACAAAAACAATCGATGAAAAGATTAATTAATTTAAAGGAAACTATTTAGTTCAAAGCATCTCGATATAAAATTTTAAAAAAAAGAATTTCACTCGATGTGACAATTCGCAACAGTAAGAACATTGTGTCACTTCGATTGAATTTTTGAGGAATGAAAAAACGTGTATCGAGAAGCTTTTAAATAGTATACTTTGGCGGAATATTTTGATTCAAAGGCTTAAAACTATAAACTTATAATAAGGCTTCTTTTAAGATTGTGATCGGGTGTTTTGCAATTCGTTTTGTGCCATCAAAAATTTGATGTCTACAACTTGTGCCTGCCGCAGCAATTTCAGTGTCTGCATTGTAATTTCTTACTTTTGGAAATAAGGTGTCTTCGCCAACTTGCATACTTACGGCATAATGCTCTTTTTCATATCCAAAAGAACCTGCCATTCCGCAACACCCTGAACTGATCAATGTTACCGAATAGTTTTTAGGTATGTTTAAAACTTGAAAACTTGAATGTGTTCCTGACAATGCTTTTTGATGACAATGTCCGTGAATTTTAATATCCTTTTTTCTTGATGTAAAAAGGGCTACATCAATGTTTTTATTTTCTAATTCTTGTGCTAAAAATTCTTCAAAAGTAAATACGTTTTTTGCAATTTTTTCTGCGGATTTTTTATCGTCTGCCAAGCGAATATATTCGTCTTTAAAGGTTAAAATTGCGGATGGTTCCACACCAATTAAAGGAGATTGAGCAGTAATTAGATCTTTAAATATTTCGACGTTTAAATTACAAACTGCTTTTGCTTCTGTTAAAAATCCTTTAGAAATAAAACTTCGTCCAGATTCTTCATGATTGATAATTTGTAAATTATAGCCTAATTTTTCAAATAGATAAAAAGCGTCTTTGCCAATTTCTACATCATAAAAGTTGGTGAACTCATCACAAAATAAATAGACATTTTTGGTGTTTTTCGATTTTGGTTGCTTTTGATACCACTTTTTCAAAGTTTTTGGCGCTAACTTGGGTACTTTTCTTTCTTGCGCAATTCCCATAAAAGCTTTTGCTAAAGAAGTACTTAAAACTAAATTTGTAAGCGCTGGCGCGATACTTCCTAGTTTGTTATATTTTACATTATTGGCAAATAAATGATTTCTTAAGGAGTAGCCATTTGTTTCTTGATATTGATATAGAAACTCGGCTTTCATCGTTGCAATATCCACGTTACTAGGGCATTCAGAAGCACAGGCTTTGCAGCTTAAACACAAATCAAAAACCTCTTTTAATTCTTCGTGATTAAATTTATTCGTTTCGTCTGAATTGGTTAAAAATTCGCGCAAGGTATTTGCCCGTGCTCTTGTGGTATCTTTTTCGTTTTTTGTAGCTCTGTAGCTTGGGCACATAGTTCCGCCAGCTTCTACAGGTTTTCTGCAATCTCCAGAACCGTTGCACTTTTCTGCTAATTTTAGAATTCCTTCACTATCAGAAAAATCTTGAATTGTTTTAATTGCTGGCTCTTTTCGATCTACTTCATAACGCAAGTTTTTATCCATAGAAAAAGCATCCGTAATTTTTCCTTGGTTAAAAACATTGTTGGGATCAAACGCTTTTTTAATGCGTCTTAATAATTGATAGTTTTGCTCACCAATCATCAATGGAATAAATTCGGCACGCACAATACCGTCTCCATGTTCGCCACTAAAAGAACCCTTATATTTTTTTACTAATTCTGCCGTTTCTGTGGTAATTTTTCTAAATAGCACAACATCTTCCTTTTTCTTTAAGTTTAAAATCGGACGTAGATGCAATTCGCCTGCTCCTGCATGTGCATAATAGACCGCGTTTTGCTGGTATTTATCCATTATTTGGGTGAATTCTACAATATAATTTGGCAAATCTTCTAAAGCCACGGCAGTATCTTCAATACAGGCAACCGCTTTTCTATCACCAATCATATTTCCTAAAGCGCCTAGACCTGCTTTTCTTAAATAATGGACTTTTGCAATATCTTCTCCAAATATTTTCGGGTGATGATACCCAAAGTTATTTTTCTTTAAAGTAGCAATTAAGTTGTCTGCTAAAACTTCTGCCTCTTCAATCGTTTTGGCAGAAACCTCTAGCATTAAAACAGCTTGAGGATCTCCCTGCAGAAAAAAGCGATTTTTTGCAAGTTCGCGATTGTTTTTTGTACAATCTAAAATGGTTTTATCCATTAACTCACAATTGTATAAATTATGTTTCATAGCCGTAACTGTGGCAATTAAACTTTCGTTTATACTTTTAAAATGAGAACATACCATAATACTTTCTGCGGGTGGTACATCATCTAGTTGCAAGGTAATTGAAGTCGAAAAAGCCAAAGTTCCTTCACTTCCAGACAAGAATTTTGCTAAATTTATAGTTGGTTCTGTTCCACCAAATAAATCAGAAGTTAAAAATTCATCAACAGCATATCCCGTATTTCTTCTATGAATTTCTGGTTTCGGAAATTCTTTTTTTATTTCTTGCTGTGTAGCTTCTTGAATAAGTTCTTGATAAATTGATTTGTAAATTCTTCCTTCTAAAGTGTTTTCTTTCGTTTTATTGATGAATTTATCTGAAGTAATTTCTTTAAAAATAGCAGTACTTCCATCACTTAAAATAGCATCAATTTCTAAAACTTTATCCCGGGTTACGCCATATTTTATAGAAGTACTTCCTGAAGAATTATTACCGACCATGCCGCCCATCATACATCGGTTGGATGTTGAAGTGTTTGGACCGAAAAATAAACCATAAGGTTTTAGAAAAACATTTAAAGAATCTCTAACAATTCCTGGTTGAAGCTTAATGGTTTTTGCTTGTTCATTAAAAGAAAGAATATTGGTAAAATGTTTAGCAACATCAACTATAATACCATCTCCTACACATTGTCCTGCCAAAGATGTTCCTGCAGTTCTTGGTATTAAGGTGATGTTGTTTTTAGTAGCAAACGCAATTAAGATTTTAATGTCGTTTTCGTCTTTTGGAAAGGCAACTGCCAACGGAATTTTACGATACACAGAGGCATCTGTTGCGTATAATGTTTTGTGTAAATTGTCAAAAAGTACATCACCAGAAAGTGAGTTGTGTAAATTTTTTAAAATTGCAATATCCATCATCAAAAAATGTAAAATGTATCTTACTTACAAATATCTGAATAAAAAAATCAATGAAAGGAAATAGCACGAGAGTTTGTGAATTTTTATTAAATTGATAAAAATAGACATGAAAATCTGAAAATAAGGTAGTTCATTGTCATATACAGGCGTATAAGTTCTATAATTTCACTATTTTTTTTGTAATTGTTTTACCGTTGCTAAACACTGCTTTTAAAAAATACAATCCTTTAGGAAGATTAGAAATATCAATTTTCTTTTTATATCCCTCTATTTGAATTATGGATGCTGAAAGAATATTAATCAACTCCATTTTTTGAATTTCATGAGCTTCAGAAATAATAATATTGATTTCATCATTTGTAGGATTTGGAAATATAGATATATCTGATGTTGGATTCGTAGAATTTATCGGTAACAATGATAAAGGTGTTAATGGTGCTAAAGGCTCAATCTTAAAATAGTCGATTACTAAAGTATGTGTACCACTCCATTGAAAATTATCTGCCCAAGGTAAGTTTCTAAACCCTATAATTACTTCGGACCATCCTGTGGCAATATTTGTAGTGAATGTTTCTTGTAAAATGTCATCTATAAAAAAATCTACTTGTTCAGATCTCCAATCTATAGTATATGTATGAAACTGATCATCCATAAGGGATATTTTATCATTTGAAGCGTTCACAATAGCTTTTGCAGAGCCTGTATGGGGCAGTGTAGTCTTTTCATCTGCATTTCTCCAAGTATTAAACCTCGCATCTGTCCAACCATCTGGTGGAAATTTATCATGTGGAGCAGAATCTCGATCATTTGCTACTATCTCAATATCTACTTCATTAAAGACAGACCCAACTTGGTGATAGGTAAAAAGAAACGCAACCAAACCACCATCAACTACAGCTCCTTTCATTCTTACTTCAATGCGGTGATTTTCGCCCACACCTCCGAATATTATGGTTTGATATGGATGAATTTCGTCTGTATCATTACTAATATCCGCATCCACTATGATATAAGCATTTCCATCACCAGGAACAAACGCATCCCAAGTATCTTGTGAAGGGTGAATTTCATTATAAAAATCCCAATATCCATGCGTGTTATTAGGGTAACCTGTTGCGTTAAAATCTTCAAAATAAGTTGTTTGACTTATAGCAGTGCACCATTTTAAAATAAATAGAACAAACAAAAACAATTTAAAATTCATGAAATTTATTTTAAAATATATTAATTTAAAAAAATTAAGAAAAAAAGTTAAACTTTGTAATGATACAAATTATGTATAAAGATAGTTGAAAATACTTATTACCACAAATGAGACTGCCTCATGAGATCACTTATTGTACATAAGTTTATAAAAAAAATCATTGGAATTTTATCTTTAATATAGTACTCCACTAAAGAGGCTCCATAAGTTTTAAGTATCCTTTTGATATCTTTTAAAGCGGCTAATTAGTGACTTTTGGTTATCCATTTGTTTTTTGGCTATCTATGCTAAATATTTAAATAACGATATTTTTTCAACTAGTTTTGACATCTAATGAAACAGATAAAAGATTATTTATTTTTTATTATTTTTCTAATAAATTTAGAGTTGTTAATTTTAAAATGAGCAATGTAAAGTCTTTTATTAAGATTTTCTAATGAAAGTTCTTTTACGAAATTTTGTTTTATAATTCTTCTTACAGATAAATCATAAATAATTATTTCATCAACTCTTTTACTTAATTTCAATATTTTATTAAATGGATTTGGGTATATGTTTAAAGTAATATCTGCTTCAATATTTGGACAGTCAAGGTCATTGTATCGGTATCAATTTCGATAATCCAAAGTTTTGCAGTAAAAGGTATAGTTGCAGATCCGAAGCGAATGACAAATCTTTCATTCGAAATTTATAAACGATGCATGTTCGTGGTAATTTCAAAAAGAGTAATTGCTTCTACTTGATTGCCTATGGGAACAATATTTGATATTTTATGTGAAGTTATTCCCGAAAATATATCTAAACTATTATTCGGGATATTATGTATATTGTACATAAATGGAGCTTCAGAAGAGCTATATTCTGTAAGATAAATTTCACTTTCATTAGGAGAAATATCAACACCAGTAATGAGTCCATTAACATTATAGTTGCTTTCTAAACTAGCATTATGGGTGCCACTAGTTTTTGGGGTGGAGTAAACATTAACCTCGTTGTCTGCCCAGTTTTTGGTAAACACAAGTAGTTTTTCACCATAAGAAATGAGCCCTTCAGCATCCCAATTCGTGTTAGTTGGGTTCGAAGTAAAGTCAGTTTGATCAGCATAAGAATAGGAGATGATATCAGCAGTAACGATATCATCCATATCATTATAATCATCTTTTACCCTTATGAATTCTTATAATAATCCCAAGTAACCTTTAATCCTTGTGCTACCGAGAATTTTGGATCGTAGCCTATTAATTTTTTTGCTTTTTCGATGTTTGCTAAAGAATCACGAACGTCGCCTCTTCTTGGTGGGCCATACAAAGCTTCTAAATTGGTGTCTGAAACCTCTTTCAAATCGGCCCAGAGTGTATTTAAGCTAATGCGATCTCCGTAGGCTATATTTACGACTTCATTATTGGCTTCGTCGCCAGAAAACATGCCACGTATGTTCGCTTGTACGGCATTTTCTACATAGGTAAAATCACGGGTTTGCTCTCCATCCCCATTCATCGTAGGTGCCTTTTCATCCAAAAGCGCTTGCATAAATAATGGGATTACTGCAGCATAAGCTCCTGTAGGACTTTGGTTAGGACCAAATACGTTAAAATAACGCATCCCTAGGGTTTTTGTACCGTAGGTTTTGTAGAATACGTCTGCGTATAATTCGTTTACTAATTTTGTAACCGCGTAAGGGGATAATGGTTTGCCTATAATATGCTCTACTTTAGGTAAGTTTGGGCTATCTCCATAGGTTGAACTCGACGCCGCATAAACCATTTTTTTAACGGTATTGCTTTCGTTTTGCGCGACCAGCATATTTAAAAACCCACCTACATTTACATCGTTAGAGGTTATTGGGTCGTTTATAGACCTTGGCACAGAGCCCAATGCTGCTTGATGACTTACATAGTCTATTCCTTCCATAGCGCTTTTACAATCTGCTATTTTTCGAATGTCGCCATCCATAAACTCAAAAGCAGGGTTGGAAGAAAATTCTTCTAAATTGGCCATGCTTCCAGTGGCTAGATTGTCTAAAACGCGTACTTTCTTCGCGCCATATTTGAGCAAGTATTTTACAATATTGCTGCCAATAAAGCCAGCGCCACCTGTTACTAAAAATTGAATGTCTAAAAAATCTGCACTGTGATATTTGTTAGTATACATTAGAGTCTTCCGTCGGTTAAGTGGGTTGGGTAAAAAGCTTTTACATCAAATACGATTGAATTTCCAGCGGAATGTGATTTAAAATCAAAGTCTTTAAATTCGTCGTGACACACCGCTAAAATAATAGCATCATAGTCTGTTGCCAGTCTTGTTTGTTCAGAAATTAAAGGCAGTGCGAACTCGTGTTTTACCTCTGCTGCATTGGGCCAAGGATCATACACATCTACATTTAAATTAAATTTTTCTAATTCATTGATTACATCAATGACTTTACTGTTGCGAATGTCTGGACAGTTCTCTTTAAAGGTAATTCCCATGACCAGTACTTTTCCATTTTTTACTTTCGCATCTTTTTTAATCATTAATTTGATGACTTCTCCGGCTACATAAGCACCCATCCCGTCATTCATTCTTCTTCCTGCTAAAATAATTTCAGGATTGTATCCTTCTTCAATCGCTTTTTGAGCGAGATAGTATGGGTCTACTCCAATACAGTGTCCTCCAACAAGTCCGGGAGAAAATTTAATGAAATTCCATTTAGTTCCGGCAGCTTCCAACACGTCTTGCGTGTTGATGTCTAGGAGTCTAAATATTTTTGAAAGTTCGTTGACAAAGGCGATGTTGATATCGCGCTGCGAGTTCTCGATTACTTTAGCGGCTTCCGCGACTTTTATGGTAGGCGCAAGATGGGTGCCCGCGGTAATTACTTTCTTGTAAAGATCATCTACATATTTAGCAATTTCAGGGGTGGAACCTGAAGTTACTTTTAAAATTTTTGTAACGGTATGCTTTTTATCTCCTGGATTAATCCGTTCTGGCGAGTAACCAGCGTAAAAGTCTTTGTTAAAAGTCATTCCAGAAACCTGTTCCAAGATTGGTACACACACATCTTCCGTAACCCCGGGATACACGGTAGATTCATAAATTACTACATCATCCTTTTTTAGCAACGCGCCTATGGTCTCACTTGCTTTTACTAGAGGCGTCAAAACGGGTTGGTTGTATTTGTTGGTAGGGGTGGGTACGGTTACTATAAAAACCGTTGCTTCTGCAATTTCAGCAGGACTAGCAGTAACAATAAGTTTGTGATCTCCAGCTCCTTTAAGGGCAGCCTTTAGTTCCTCGTCCCCAATTTCTAGTGTATTATCTCGACCAGATACTAACTCTGCGATACGTTGGGTGTTGATATCGAGACCAATTACTTTAAATTTTTCTGCAAATGCAACGGCCAGTGGCAAGCCTACATAGCCTAAACCGATAATTGCTATTGTTGGATTTTTTTTCATAAACTAATTTTTTTTTTAATGCCTTTATCCGATATTGTACTTTAGATGTAAACTGTTAAATAGTTATATTTAAATTCTTCAATCTAAGACAAAAATAATATTTTTAAAGACGACCTGCCAATAAATAAAGTAGTTTTATTTGCGTTTAACAAATCGTTTTATTTGTATACCAAAAGTAGGTCTTTCTCATCTTCTTAGTATCCATTACTATAGCGTCTGTGCCTTTAGCCGGAAACATAATTTAAGGTGTCATGCACATAGTTAAGGACAAAACTTACAATGGTAATTTTTTCCTTTTTATACTTTTCATATTAAAGAGCTAGTTATTATCAATCTTTAATCTTGTTCAAATAACGAATTTAGAGTTTCTATCTTATTTTTGAAATTTTCAATTCGTCTAATTTGATTTTTTGTCAGTTCTTTTATATTTTGTGCACAATTCAAGTTTTCGCAAAATTCTGATCCTACTAAGTTTGCATGACCATCAGCGCAATTTTTTTTTCTTATCTTTCCAAAACAAGCTTTTCGATGCTTTAATGCTTTCTCTATTTTCTAAATTTTCAAATAATTCAGATATTTTACGCATACTTGATAAGTCAGTAATTGAGTAATTTTCTTTATGGATATATAAAATAACAATTGCTATTTCTCCTTTTTCAATTGATAATAATAATAATAATAATAATATTTCAGGGGAAAAAAGATTATTCTTTTGAAGTAATTTAAAAACCTCATTCGGTCTTTTAATCAAGCTCTTATCAAGAATATTTACTGGTATTTCTTTATCTAAAACTCTAAAATAGTTGGCTGTATTTCTGAAGAATTTTTTTACTTATCACTATCCAATGGTATTTAATCGTCTGAGTAATTCTTAAAAAAAACTCATTAATAAATTTTCAGATATTTCTACAATCGAGGTTTGTTTTATAAAATACTACTACTCTTGGTTGAGCAATATATCTTTTTGAACTTGATCTATTATTTTATTTTTATTTAATTCATGAATTAAAACATCATTAGATATTAATTCAGTTATTTTTAAATTATTGACTGTTTTGTTAGATGAATAGTTCACAGAAACTGCTGTTCCTGAAATAGAAATCATATACATAGATTTATTTTTTCCTAAAATTTCGTCAAAATCAACGGATAAACTTAAAATTGCAGTTACGCAGGTCTTACTCTTATGATCAGGCAAAGTGGTAGCAGTGAAAAAGGAAGGCTAAGAATTAGTGAAATGGGCAATCAAAAACTACGTAATTTATTATTTATGTGCAGTTTTACGGCCTGTAAATACAATATGGTATGTAGAGATTTATATGAAAGAATAGTTGCAAAGGGAAAGAGCAAAAAATTGGTTTTAAATGCTGTGTGTAATAAGCTCCTAAAACAAGCATTTGCAATTGCAAAATCGGGATTAATATTTATTTCTGCATATAAAACTACGCTAGTGAAAAATTAATGAGTTTTTACTTGTTTTTTAGCACAGTACTTTGTTGGTTTTTCGTTATTTTTTTTGTCTTTTAGTTCTAATTTAATTGCATCAATAAGTTCAGTAATCATATTCTCTATATCTTTATATATGGTGATTATATAATATTTCAGATCACATTTTAAGGCAATAACTGACTTAAATTCATTATTCTGTGATAACTGGTCAACATTAATTGGTTCATATAACTTTTCAGAACTTAATCTTAAGTGTTTGGTAATTTGAGGTATAATTTGCTCATATTAAAATTTCTCATCTCTTACTTGTTTAATATACCTTATGTATTCATATTGTGTAGAATATAAATTTGTGATTTTTATTCGTAGACTGCCATTTTTTATAATGTCTAGAACAAAAGATTCTAAATTTTTAAAGGCTGAAGTATTTTAACAAAGATGGTATTTCCTTTTATCCTTGTATAATATAGATTTAAAGAATCGTGGTAAACGCCATTGTTTAAACTTTTAAGTACAATTTGGTTGGCTTTAAACAGTTTTTCATTTTTATTAATATCCCACTTTAGACCTTCTAAATCTGATTCTAAATTCGATTTCATTTCAATTAGAAGAGTTGTTCCCTTACTTTTAAGATTATTTTCGGCATTGCAATTATTGATTCGCTAGAGCGATTAGTATTCCAATTATCGCAAGAATAATTTCTCCAATAGCATATTTAAAGTATTTCCCAACACTCTTTTTCTCCATAAGGTCGTATCGTTTTTTTCTAAAGAATTTTATCATTGGTTATTGGTTGGTCATAATGAAGCACAGCGTGTTTCTTTAGTTTGTATTAAATATCTTTAGAAAAAGAAAGAGGAGAACTATAACGTGTTTTAGATTTCAAGCTCCAGTGCACGTGCGAGTCCTCTTTCTTTATTAAGTTGCCAAGAGCGATTTGGAATACCAAAAGATAAATCTCCCGATAAAGTAAATAGTTAAAGCAACATATTTATTCATACTAAATATAAAAATATGAAAAATTACAAAGAAGTAGTAGGAATTGATGTACCAAAAAAACAATTGATGCTTATTGTTATCAAGCTCAATTCCACAAAGAGTTTAAGAATGATGTTGCGGGTTATAAAAGTTTAATAAAGTGGGTTTTAAAAGAAACGAAAGAAGCAGGTGTTTTTTATTGTTCTTAGAATACTGGATATTACTCTTTAAAATTAGAACTTTATCTTCATAGTCAGAAGGTTGTTCATGTTAGAGAGAGTTCTTTGAAGATAAAGCGATCATTAGTTATTTTAAAAGAGAAAACAGATCGTTTAGACGCAAGTTTAATTGCCCGTTATGGATGGATTTATAAAGAAGAGTTAAGACCAAGTGCAGTAAAAAGTACAGTTCATTTAGAATTTGGAAGATTATTAGCATTAAGAGATCAATTAGTTAGAAATAATGCAGGTTTAAAAGGTACTTTAAAAGAGATGAAAGTATTATTATCTAGCGCTACTAAGGATGCTGGCTGTATTAGTTTAAAAAGAAGTATTGATTATTTATCCAAACAAGTAAATGCAATAGAAGTTAGAATTCAAGAGTTAATATTTGATGAAACTTCAATGCAAAAGAATTATGTGTTATTATCCAGTTTAAAAGGTGTTTTTTTTGGTTGCTTGTCAACTGATTTATCATTCTGGTAATTTCACAAGGTTTGATAATTGGCGTTCATTTTCTAGCTATTGTCGCACAGCTCCATTTGCACATGAATCAGGGACAAGTATAGAGAGGAGGAAACAATGTCACTATTTAGGAGATAGAACAATGAAGAGTTTATGAAGTATGGTAAGTATTTCAGCAATACAATATGATAGTGAACTACGGGTATATTACAAAAGAAAGTTGACGGAAGGAAAAGATAAAATGTTAGCTATAAATAATGTTAGAAATAAACTAATAGCAAGAACTTTTGCTTTAGTAAAAAGAGGAACACCTTATGTTGTTCTTCAAAATTATGCAGCATAAAAAATATATAACTATTTTAATTAGGATTTGATCTTGGAATATGTCTATGAAAAGTAGCAGAAGAACATTGCTATTACTATGAATTTACAAAACAAAAATAACAGAAAATCACAAACTTTGTAGTTTACACTTAACTGCTATTTTTATATACTGTGTTGTCAGATGTGCGTATTTATTTTTATCACAGTTCAAAAACCTGACCTTTTATATCACCATTACTCAATAGATTAATTTCTAAATCACTACCATAATTATTTCTTATGATGCCATTATCGGTAAATTTAGTACTTACTAGTACATCATTTTCAAATGAATTAAATGAAAGTATTGGGCTTTCTCCTTCTAATTGAGCCTTAAAATACGCTTGTTATGAAATTTTTTTCACCAAATTCAAATCAGTACGCCATCTCTTACGATCAATGGCAACATTTTGTGCTTCAGAATTATGACTTCTTATCCATATGTTGGGTAAGGTATAGGATTCTGTGCCAACACCCCCCCCCATTTTGCAAACCCCCTATAGTTACTTTTACATTTTTAAATTCTAAATTAGTTGAATTTATAATCGTAAACATAAATCCAATTCGTGCTTCTTTTTCGTCCCTTAAGCAAGAAATAAATAGCATCACACAAAAAATTAACATCAATTTTGTTTTCACAGTTGAAATTATTTTAAAGTTTATAGCAAGATACGATTTCTCTTGTTTCATACTTGTAAATTGGCCTTTCACATTTTAATTCAGGTAGTTTTTGCGATTTTTGTTGATTGAGAATTTTATTTCCGTCATCACATTCATATTCTCCGTAGCCTACAAATACTTTTACTGTTACATATTTTGTTGGGACTATCTCTCCCATAAAATAAACAGGAATATTAGGGTCGGTAGAGTCAATTTTCTCTTTTACCTGCGCTGGTGTTTGTGTATCCTCAAGTTGATCATTTGGAAATATATCGCTGCGTTTTTTCTTCACAACAAAACAACTTCTAGATTCAATAACATTTTTTATTTCATTGGATAAAAATGTAATAGAAGGTTTTTTGAGGCCTACTACCCATCCAAAAATTTTTCTATAGCCACAATTGTCGCTCCAAACTTTTCTACCTACAGCATTGTTGTGTATATCCATTGCTTTTCCATCAGGGGCATTAGGGCTTTTACAGTCATTTTCTCTAGCATCAGTTACTAAACGAGCAAATCTTACACGTCTACTTTTGGAAGAAACTGTATAATAGGTTTGACATAACATTGCGTTCCACATCATGTGTCTGTATGCATCTTTTCTAGTATCAGAAGCAGCCATATTCCCATATCTTCGATCGGCGTATAGTGCTGCATAAGTGCCAGCTTTGAAATAAGCGTAAGAAAAATTTATATACTGTGTAAGGTAGTATGGGTCATGTAAAACAAGTTTCACATAAGTACATTGACTCACTATAAATTCATCTAGAAGCTCTTCTGTGCCACTTGATTTTTTTTGTGACCTGTTAGCTCTTTTTTGCTCATTATTAGCTACTTTGTTGGCAAGTTCTTCTTCGTTTTTTGCTATGTGTTCAAAGGTTAAATGTTCTAAATTTATAGTATAATATTGGTCTATTATTTCAATGTTTTTTGCTATTTCTTCTTCTGATAAGGAAGGAAAATCTGCTTTTATCATTTCAGTATTTTCTGCTGCTTTTACAGTTGCTATTGCCTGATACGTAGCTTTTGCGCCAGCTATCGCAATAGAATCTTGTTTTTTAGCTAAAACAATATCAGAGAATAATTGTTCTTTTTCTTCTTCAGAAAGTGTTTTCTCTTCTTCTATAAGTTTTTTCTGAAGGCTGTTTATTAAATCGTCTTGTAGATCTAACTCCGCAAGCTCTTCAGGCTCTTGATAAGGAAACTGCTCAATGATTTTATTCACTGCTAAAACAATTATTTCCGCTTTTGGTAGTTCTGTACTTTCTCCTTTATAATAAAGCCCTTTTTTTTTGGCAGCTTTATTTCTAGCCTTATTATACTTTTTTAATATAGATATTACATTCTTGTGTTCGGTAGTTAAATCTTCTACAGGGGTAGAGAAACGATGACTTACAGGTAAGCCTTTAAAATCTATTAATTTTAAGGTGTCAACTTCTGCTATTGGCTCTTGGATTCCAACAATATAATCATCTTGGTTTTGACAAGAGTAAGTTATTAACCCCAAAAGGATTAAAGTTGGTAATTTTAGTCTTTTTAAATTTCTCATAATTCATTTATTTTAATTAATAGTTGGTTTTTCGTTTTTCAGCATTTTGCCAACGTGGTTGTATATGGGTATTCTGTGGTTTAACAACCAAGTCTAGTAAATAAAAGCAGAATAGAAAGTCTGCGAGGGTTTAAGTAAATAGGCGATAACTAGCGATAAATTATATACGGTGCTGGCAATAGTTGCTTTTTCAACTGTCGGATTTTTACAACGACTAAATTAAGTACTATTAGTAAGCGAGTAAATAAGCAAATTGCTAATCTAAAGAGAAACGCTAAACCATATTCATCGTGTCCCCATATTGATTTTCTATAAATTAAGATTCCAACATATACGATTATTAAAATACCGTTTTCGATGAAAAATTTATTAAACTTGACCCAATTAGAAAGCATATAAATACTTGCAACCCAAATAACAACCGGAATAAGAATAATTAGTAAAAGTTCGAGTTTATTTTGCTTTTAAATTTTTAGTCAGGTTATAGAAAACTTCTCTTAATTCCGTTTCTGCAAGCTCTTCAGACTCTTGATAAGGAATCTACTCAATGATTTTATTCACTGCTAAAACAATTATTTCCGCTTTTGGTAGTTCTGTACTTTCACCTTTATAAGAAAGCCTTTTTTTTTGGCAGCTTTATTTCTAGATTTATTATACTTTTTTAATATCGATATTACATTCTTGTGTTCGGTAGTTAAATCTTCTACAGGAGTAGAAAAAGATGACTTACAGGTAAGCCTTTAAAATCTATTAATTTTGAGGTGTCAACTTCTGCTATTGGATCTTGTATTCCCATAACATAATCATCTTGGTTTTGACAAGAGTAAGTTATTAATCCCAAAAGGATTAAAGTTAGTAGTTTTAGTCTTTTTAAATTTCTCATAATTCATTTATTTTTTAATTAGTAGTTGATTTTTTGTTTTTCAGCATTTTGTCAACGTGGTTGTATATGAATATTCTATATTTTAACAACCAAGTCTAGTAAATAAAAGCAGAATAGAAAATCTGCGAGGGTTTACTTAAGTAGGCGATAACTAGCAATAAATTATATAAGCTGCTGGCAATATTTATTTTTTCAACTGCCGGTTTTTTACAATCACTAAATTAAGTACTATTAGTAAGTGAGTAAATAAGCAAATTGCTAATCTAAAGAGAAACGCTAAACCATATTCATCGTGCCCCCAAATTGATTTTCTATAAATTAAGATTCCAACATATGCGATTATTAAAATACCGTTTTCGATTAAAAATTTATTAAACTTGACCCAATTAGAAAGCATATCAATACTTGCAACCCAAATAACAATTGGAATAAGAATAATTAGTAAAAGTTCGATTTTATTTTGCTTTTAACTTTTTAATCAGCTTATGGAAAACTTCTCTTAATTCCGTTTTATTTGTCAGCTCAAAAACTTTGAGTAGTGAGCAAGAAGTTTCAGTTTCCCAAGTAAATTTTGAAAGGTTTTCTTTATGTTGTATTAATAATTTCTCTAAGTGTAATTTTGTAGTTTTCCCATTAATTTCTTTTTCCAACAAAAGAATAAATTCATTCCAATTCTTGACAGAAGTTTTCCAATCTCCAAAATCATTTTCCACTTCGAGTATCTTTTCTGCAATCTTTTTATCGACTTTGTTTATAAATCTATTTCCCTAAATTATGTCAAATAACTTGTCATAAGTCAGTAAAATAATTTCGGTCATATTGATAAATTAATGTTCTAACTTTCTTTTTCATAATCGCGCCTAACGTGTTTTTATAAGAATAGTTAAGGGTTTTCGTGCGAGGACTAACCGCAGGAAAATCAGAGGTAGCAAATACGCAACCACTTTTGTTTTAGCACTAAACAGCAATTATTTTTATACGGTGTTGAATGTAGTTTTTTTTAATTCAACTTTTAATTTCAATTTCGTTATTATTTTTCAACGCAACATTCTTAAATTCCTCGAAATATTTTGAATTCCATCGAGGCCATATTTTAATGGATTTTTCATTATTATATCTATCTCGATAATATATTCTCCAAATGTCTCGGTCATTAATTTCCGTTAGTGTTTTTTTTATTTTCAGAATATTTTTAAAGGATATTTTTTCATCTGAATGTTTTGATGAAATGAATAGGTATTCATTATCAAATTCAATTGATTTAGATTTATCAAAAACAAAATACAATCCAATAAGCAGGAAAATAAATAAAGTCAAAATTCCGAGTGCTAAAACGTTATCATTATTTTCAGTCAAAATTTTAATAATAATTCCAACCATTAAAATTCCAATAATAATTGGGACATATTTCCAATTTCTTGTATTTGTTGATATTCGTTTCCTCATTTTTTAAATTACAGCCAACGTTTTTGTATTAGTTTTGTTGCGTTATTTTAGTGGTGAATTTAATAAATAATTACCGACCAAGAAAGTCTACGAGGACTTTCGCAAGTGAGCAAAAAAAACAGCAATAAAATTTATACGGTGTTACTTGTAGTTTTTGTTTTCCAATTTCTGGTTTTCTGAATAAGATTCATTCCATTCGAATAAATTCCGATTTTTTTCTTGTAAATTTTCAAATTCCAACATAATGAGTAAACTTGTATTTATTCAATTCAGTCATTATTCCGATTTTTAACCAGAAAAAATGAAATATTGAATTCAAAATTTGGAATTATTCTTTAACTTTTTTTAGTTTTTTAAAAACCATATAAGAAAAAGTTAATGGAATGAGAAAGCCAAATAAAGAAGCGTAGAATCTCCAGTTTTCTATTCCGCTTTCAATTCCTTTGTTTAAAAATATTCTCAGAGTAAAAATATTCCAAACTATTAGCATAATAAAAATAGGTACATTTTTTTTATTCATAATTCATTTATTTTAGTTAACTGCTTAATTACAGGTAACGTGTTTGTAAAAGATTAGTTTCGTGGTTAAGCACCTAATTTTGTTCGGTGTTGTCAACTGGCTCTTTACTCAAAGTGTATTTTCATCCCTTCGTGAGTTGCTTTAAATCCTAAATCTTCGTAAAATTTAATTGCTTTTGGTCTTTTTTTGTCAGTCGTTAATTGCAACAAATGTGCATTCCGTTCTTTGGCTCTATTTATAGCCCATTTAAACATCGTTGTTCCAATTCCGAGTCCTCTTTTATCTTTTCTAATTCTTACCGCTTCAATTTGCGCTCTAATTCCGCCGCGATAAGTCAGATATTGAATAAAGGACAATTGTAAAGTTCCAATAATTTCTGAATTTTTGTTTTCGACAACAATAAGTTCTTGATTTTCGTCAGAGTTTATTTTTTCAAATGCTTTTAGATATTCTTTTGGTAAAGGGTTTTGGATATTTTCCCTGTTTTTTCCAAGTTCATCATCAGCAATCATTTCTACAATTATTGAAACATCATTTTCTGTCGCTTTTCTAAAGTTCATTATTAGTTTTGATTTTTGCTTGTTGCCAACGTTTTTGGTTATGAAAAGTTGCGTGTAAATGAACACGAAACTATCAGCCTAAATTAAATAGTTTAAATAAACTAAAACATAAAGTTAGAACAAATACAGTAATTTTATATAGCCAGTGTTGGGTTTTAGTGCTTTTTTATTTGAAATAGTAAATTTTATTACCGTAAATATAATCTATAAAAAATCAATTTATATTTTAATTGCGTATACTAGTCTTACGTGCGCATATGCTCCATTATTAAAATTTAAGCTTTCATTTAGCTGCGTTCTATCATCTCCAATTGTTGCAAGAGGCAAAGCCAAATCAATTTTGTTATCTTGATTATACTGCGCGTAACTTCTTCCAAAAGAATATCCATATCTACCTTCTATATGAATTCCACCTACAATATTGTATCTAGCAAACAAACCTAAATCGATACTTCTTCTTTCTATATAGTCATTTTGATAAGCTTCCTCTCCCAAACGATATGAAGTTACCAAGCCAAAATGATGTATCCCTAAATTTAACTTTTCGTTTACTTTGTATTTAACTTTAGAATAAATTGGAAGTAAACCTGACATAGACCATCTTTCAGATATTTTCCATTCTAGGTTCACCAAAGGAACTACATTAGGACCAAATGTTTCTTGGTTATACAAGACTCCATAACCGATTTTTAATCTCTCGTGGTAGACTTTTTCATAAATAAATGTACCTCCAAATTGGAAGTGTTTAGAATCTATATTTTTAAAATCAGTCATTAACCTAGGGCTAAAAAGCACTTGAATAGAATTTCCGTTTGAAAGTTTCTGAATCAATCCTGTTCTTAAAATAAGTCCATGTACCTTGATTGGGTTCGCTATATTATCAGCCATATTAATATTATTATCTACATTCCACTGCATATAATTAACACTATTATACCAAATTTGTTTTTCATTCAATACAATTGGAACAACTAAATTAACCATAGCCCCTCTCTCAGTTGTTTCTCCTTTATATGGAGATTCGGCTTCAAAAGGTTGTGGTTTACCAAAATGTCCTGATATTGTTAATATATCTAATGTTTCTTGAGCTGAAACAGACGAAACTGACCCTATAATCAACAATAAAATTAAAATTATTTTCATATTCATTTTTTTTAATTTCGCTAATTTACTTTTTCTTTTCCTTTTAAAAGACTAAAATCTTTAATTTGATAGTTTCACTTTAACGTTTAATTACTTTGTTATTTCTGTACATAATCTTTAAAATTATGTAGCCTTTATTTAGGACGGTTCATAATGAGGCACAACTTATTGTTTAAGGAAAGTAGCGCTGAAAAAAAGCGACAATTTTCGGATTATACACAAGCCGAATTTTTAAATTTACTAATTATTTTATTTTTGGGATTTTGTCAAATTTAAAAAAATTGGCGACTTTCCAAAAATGCCTAAACCTTCGTTTTAGCAACGACTTGCGCTATTTTTTATATACATTGTTAGCGGTAGTTTTATTCTAGCCATAAATTTCCAATTGAATATGTTTTGGCTTTTCCGCTAATTATTACTCTGTCTTGTTTATTATGGCATTCTAATACCCCAACTCTGTCAGAAATTTGGAAAGCATTAAGTTTGTCTTTTTTCAATCTTAAAGACCAAAAGGGTATTAGAGAACAATGAGAAGAGCCAGTTACTGGGTCTTCTAAAATGGACGCTTGGGGTGTAAAATACCTAGAGACAAAATCACTTTTTTCTCCTTTAGCAGTTACAACAACTCCGCCTGGATCAAGATTTATTTGGTCAAATATTTGTCGGTCAATTTTAATATTTCTTATTTGTTCCTCTGTATCGTAAACCAAAACATAATCCCTAGATTTTAAAATTTCTATTGGTTGAATATTTAATGATTGTTCAATAATTTTTGGGAATTCTGAAATAATAGGCATTCGAGAAGGAAAGTTCATTGAGTACAAATCATTCTCAATTGAAACAACTAAATCTCCACTCAACGTGTCAAATATTATTTTATTGTTAGGATATTTCAGAATAGATTTTAAACAATGAGCTGTGGCAAGTGTAGCATGACCACATAAATCCATTTCAATATTAGGTGTAAACCATCTTAAATGAATTTTGTCTCTACTGTATACAAAAAATGCAGTTTCAGCAACAGCGTTTTCCTTTGCAATTTTTAAAAGAGTTTCGTCTGGCAACCAATCTTTCAATGGAACAATGCAAGCTGGATTGCCTCCAAATATTTTATCGGTAAATGCATCAATCTGGTATAAAGGTAATTTCATCAAATGATTTTTTTTTCTAATTTATCCGAATAATATTCAATTGCTTTTTGATATTCTTGAATACCTTTATCGGTATTTGTTTTTGCAGCAACATTCAATAATAAATTCATTGCTTCTTGGTGGTTCTTCAAATTATATAGCGCCATATCTTTAAAAAATTTGTATTCATTGTTTAATGGAAATTCTTTTATTGCTTTGTCAAAAAGAACTAAGGATTTTTCATACTTCCCAATACATTTGTAAGTGCTACCTAACCCATTATAACAACTTTTTAAATCTTCACCGCTTAATCCTAATTCAAGTGCTTTTTCATATTTTGGTCGAGCTTCAATTTCTCTTACTATATTATCGCAAAGCCAGGCATTGTGCTAGTAGATTTGAGCATTCTTCGGGTAGTCATTAATTAATTCATTCAATATTGTTTTTTGCGGTTGCCCATTACGCTGTTGTCTAACACTTATTGCGTGTTTCAAGTAACTAATCTAGTAAATAATTACCGACCAATAAAGTTCGCAAGGATTTTCGCAAGTAGGCTAGAACAAGCAATTAATTTTATACGGTGTTAGGTACTTGCTTTTTCATTCAGTTCAATTGTCTTTTAAAACTACAAAACAAGAAATTCTGTATTGTGTCAAATGGTGTTAAATGGTCTTCTTTTATGCACTTAATTTTTTTAAATCCCTCTTTCAATTCCAATATTAATTCATTTTCATTGTATTGTTTTATATTTAGTCCGCTACATTTTTTTGGTCCATTTTTTGAAAAGGTTCCAATTGTCAAGAATCCATTCACGGATTTTCTTGCGGTTTTCATGTATTTTTTGACTTGATCAGTCGTTGTGAGGAAATGAAAAGTTGCTCTGTCGTGCCAAACATCAAAAGTCATATTTGGTTTAAATTCTGAAATGTCGCTTACAATCCAATTTACTTTATTTGCTTTTTCTCCAAGGCGTTTTTTTGCTTTTTCAAGTGATTTAGAAGAAATATCAAGAACAGTAATATTTTCAAATCCTTCATCAAGCAAGTAATCTACAAACTTGCTGTCGCCACCGCCAATATCTATTATTTTTGCAGTTTTTTTTAGTCCGAATGAATGTATAAAATCAAGCGAAGTTTTCGGTATTTCTTGAGTCCAACTTACTTGGTCTGGATTTTTAGTTTCATAAACTGTTTCCCAATGTTTCTTTTTGTCTAATTTCATTGTTGAGTTCGTGTATTTTTGGTTTGCGGATAACGTTGTTACGTAAAATTAGTTGCGTGTTTGTGTGCGAGAATTATCCAACGGAAAATCATCAGTACGCAAAAATGCAATTAGCTTTTAGTTGAGCAGTAATTTAGCAATTTTTTTAAATACGGTGTTAGCCACTTTTAATTTTCTAATAATAAAAGTATTAAGACACCATTTTTAAAGAGTAAACAATTTGAATTTGATTTCATAATTGAAGATTTAGTGGGTTGTAATGAAGCATAACTTCTTATATGTATAAAAATAAGTGTTCTCCTTTTTTCCCATAAAGATAACAAAATAAGTGTATCCGTTTTTGTTTCTAAAAATTAAAAGGATCTTTTTACTCTATTTTTAGATTTTGAATTGTTTCGTTTAAACTTATGTGCATTGATATTTCAGAGGTAATGTCCTTCTTGAAACTGTATTGTTGGTCTTAATTTTTAACAGGGCCATTGCTTGTCTTCTTGATTTTAAACAAGAGTATGAAAGATAATTTAGTATTGTCTACGGAATGTTGTAAACGATTCGTTTTATTTATTTTTTTCTATTTTTTATGGAGGTTTGGCCTTTATATAGGGATTGGTATCCAAAAGCAAATAATATCATGCACCTACCTGTGCAGTTGCTTATAACACGAAGAAGTATCTGAAATTCGTCAATAAAATAGTAAACTAGGAGAACTGAATTATTTAATTATTTGTAAAATAGATCAAATAGCTAGTAGAATTAGCGTTTTTAAATATCTTATTATTTTGAAGACTGACGTACTTTTCTATTTTTTAGTAGTTCTAAAAACAGCTTACATCAGATTAAAAATAGTAAAAAGTATGTTTTTTTGCTACTTGTGCAAAGGTTACCGGTGTTGTGAAATGTTTTTTTAAACCCATTTGATGTTCACGTTTTCTAATTCTGCATTTAATTCAATTAGTGATTTTTTTTCAATTATGTGAGTGTCAATGGTTAGTTTTTTGTTGTCCGTTTGTATAATATATTTTCCTGCGTATTTTTCAATCGTATTGATTTCAGACATTTTTACTTGTTTGCCAAACAAACTGTTAATCTTTATCATACCCTTATCAATAGTCAAATACTTATTGTGTTTTAGTAAAAAATATTTTGTGACAAAAAGTATGGGTAATAAAAAAGAAAAAATGTCATACCATCTATTTTGATTACTCTTGAGTGTTATTAATCTTGTTAAAATAAATAACAATCCATAAAATAAGTTAATATTTAAATGTTTTCTTTTAAATGCGATTTTCATTTTTCTAATATATTACAACTTGTTTATATGCTTACCTTTTATCCTAATTTACTTACCTATTTAAACGATATACAGTAATTTATTGTTTTATATTTCGCTTATTTTTTATAAATATAAGTGTTTTAAGTTCCTTCTATAGATAATATGGATAATCGTTTTTCTTACTAAAAGTTAAAATTTAAAGAACCCTTTTTATGCTGTTTTCTAATAATTTTGAAGTTTAAAATCGGTTTGGTTTACGCACATACATCACTATTCTTGAAGAAAACCATCCTTACAATTTTATTGTTGGCCATAAATTTTAACACCGCTATTCGTTGTTATCTTGATTTTAAACATGAGAGAAATAAATAATTTAGTATTATTTAAGCGATTCTACATATATATCCCATTTTTATCTCACTATTTTTTATGGAAGTTTTGCATTTTAAAAATGGTGTATTCACTTTATAAGTTCTGTTTTAGAAAAGGATGCAGTCTAATGCAACGATAGTTATAGATAGGATGGGAGGGAACAAAGTTTTAAAGAAGAATTTTCTTACTGGAACCCCAATTTATTTTCTGTAACGAACTATTGGCGCTCGTTTTTAATAAGTGAAAAACAAAATTTAGAGGGTACTTTTAATAAATGAATACTAGCGGTAGTTACCTGATTATTATGTTTTTAGTTATTGATTTTTCTTGAGTAATAATGTTTACTACATAAATTCCTTTGAAACCTGAAACATCAATTGTATTATTGTCTACATCAATTTGTGATACAAATACTTTTCTTCCAATATTATCATAAATATTTACTTTAGCAGCCTGCTTAAATCCTTTAATATATAAAATATCAAATGCTGGATTTGGATAAATACTTAAGGTTATTTTATAATTAGTTGCAATGTTTAATGATTTTTCTCCAGTCCACTTTGCGCCCATTTGTGTTCCCCAAACATATTCTGCTAACTCAGGAAAATCAATAAACGGATTTCTATTATTTTGATATGAATAGTAAATTATATCATTTCTATTTTTTTCCCACGCATTAACTGGGTCGTTTCTGTTCCACTCTAGCAAAGTTGTGAGTACGCCACTTAAGGGTTCTTTATCTCCTTGGGGTAATAATGTTTCTGTTAACTCTAAATTAGGTTGCATATCTAACCCCTCGTAACGTACTGCCATATAAAAAATCATTCTTGCTACGTCTCCTTTCACTTCATCTCTTGGTTCAAAAGACCAGTCATTAGCATCTTTTTTCGAGCCAGTTGGGTTTCCCCATCTATCTGTAACCTCTATGCAGGTAGTACAATTGTTAAAATTACGGTTATTTCTCACACTATTAGTGGTATTATCTAAAGGTCTTAATGCGTGTACATCTGTTCCTGCTCCAATGGCGTTTCCAAAATCACCGCGAGATTTCGCCCAAATATGTTCTCGAGTCCAACCGGCTGCACTATTGTATTCTTGCGCACCGTTTACAGATATTCCAGAATAAATAAGAATCACATTATCTGAATTGTTAGGGTCTTTATCAGTATCTTTTAAAATGTCCCAAACGTCTGTTGTTGAACTTGTATACTTGTATTCTGTATGATTATCTATGATTTGGTTTAATTCATACTTCAGATTGTTATCTGCTAAATTTTTGGCAGAATCGTAATATCCAGTTGGTATTTGAGCAGAGAGTATTAAAGAAGATAAGAGTAGTGTTACAAGAAAATATTTTAACATTATTTTTAAATCTTTTATAAATAATAAAGCAAATATAAAAGATCTAATTTGAATATTTTTATGGTTTATAGATTTTCTATTAAAAAATTATTAAATTAAAATTTTAAGTAACTAATTATACGAATTTAAATATTTTCTATATTTTAATTAAAAATACCACAATATAAACATCCAATTTTGTTTCTAAAAGTTAAAATTTAAGGAGTTGTTTTAAATTATTTTCTACTACTTTTTAAGTTTAAAACATGTTTGGTTTAAACTTACATATTTGGCTATTCTAATAGAAATACAATTATTAAAATATTATTGTGAGCTGTAAATTTTAACATCGCTATTGTTTGTTTTATCAATTTCAGAAAGGGTATCCCAAAAATAATTTAGTGTTATTTTCGTGACAGTTCACAAGACGCCCTTTCATCACTAAAATTGTTTTTTACGGATGTCTAGCGTTTGTAAAGAGATTTGTTCACTTTACTAGTTATCATTTAAAATCGATAGTTTGATAACGGCCACAAAACTCATCAACATATCCACTAATATGGAAAAACTTACCCATGAATACTTAGTTTTAATTTAAGATTTTATTCGATAAATTATAGTGTGTACGTTTTTGAAGTTTTCCGAATATTACTAGGGATCAGTTCGATGCTATATTTTTTAGCAAGAGCGCCATTTCTAAGCTATAGATGCTTATTGATACTTGATGTTTTTGATAGATGCCTCTCAAATTTTGGATGCAGTTCTTTAGTAGAAAAGTCATTTATTTAAAATACGTTCATTCTTTTCACTTTTCTATTTTCTGTTATTTTAATTGCTACTACAGCTTTTTTTCTTGGTATGATAGCAGTGCCAACCTTACCATCTTTTTTTCTTTATCACAAATGCGTCTCATTCATCACAATTCATCATTGGAAAGTAATCACTAGAATTTATAGTATCACGTACCTTTTAGATGAACATTCAGAGATTATAAACTACAACACCTATTCGTTTTACCAAGCAGTTTTCGGATCAACTTCGGGCAGTGGTTGTCATTTTAATATAGATGATAAAGTCTTTTTTATTCTGAATTTCACTTTATGGAAAAGAGTATATGCAGGAGTTCACCCCGCATGGTTTCATTTGTTGCAGGTGGGATTATAATTTACACGGATTTGACATGCAGTATCCATACATTTAAAAAATTTGAAGTCATTTTTCCACTTGACTTTCCGATAGATATTCTCTGCAAGATGCCACCAAATTGAAATAAGCATCAAATTCTTGGTCACTTTTTTTTACAAAATTAATCATATAAGTACTAATTTATTGACTTAAAAGACACAATAAGTGTGACGATAAATAGCTGCCTCTAAAAATTTTCTCAATTATGTTGATGAAACAACTTTTGTGTTTTACGAGGGCCTATTTATTAAATAGTATAAAAGTGAGTAAACATTCTACACTATTCTGTATCAGGACCTGTTCAGATGACGAAAGTGTGAAGCGCACTGTGAATGAAATTGAATTATAATAAATAATATTTAACTCCTTTATCTTATGTCCATGTATTTCTCTTTTTCATTTTAAATAAAACTTATTTTATAATCTGCCTATGATAAGTACTTTATATATAATTTTTAAATTTTATAATAATTAATATAAAAAACAAGTCTTTTGGCATGTGATTTGGTAATAGGGATTAAGAATTAATAACTTAAAATAAAACGGGTGTGGCTTGAACATTTGTGTGGCATAATTTAAGGTCTATTAGTCAAAGAATTAAATAACATTAAAAATAAAAAAAAATGAAAAATTACAAGATTACAAAACTATTTTTTACCTTATGTTTAATTGTAGTATTTGCAAGCTGTGAATCTAACGATGACTTATTGGAAGAAACCATTAAAATAAAAGCTACAAATTTTACAAAGACCCAGTTAATAAAACTACATGGAGGATCTGATAAATCTTGGAAATTATCAGAAGTAATTCTTCCTGAAAGATTCATAGATCTTCCAAGTTCCCTGAACAAAGCTTGTGCTGTAGATGATACATATACTTTTTCGATCTCTACTTCGGCAACATACCAAAGTAGCGAAGATATTAAAATTGAACTCGGGGACACACGTTGTTTTGAGACGATTAGTGACGCAGAGCATTTTGAAGGTAAATTAGTGTACGCACCAGATACATTGAACGGAGAAGATTTGATCGAAACTAAATTAATTTTAGAATACTGCAGCATTGAAGATAGGGTAGACGAGAATGGCAAAGCGGGTACTACTACAAGATGTTCTGGAGATAGTTTTCGTTTAGTTGAACTAACCGAAGATAGGATGGTTTTTTCAAATGCCACATATATAGGAGAATATACTTTCGGTTATGTATTTGAAAGAATATAATGACTAGTTTAAAGTCGCAAAATAGGTGAAAGTAATAATTTTAGAGAAATATTTGCTTTACGCTAAATGTACTGCGTTATATTATTTGAGTTTTCGTTAAAACCGAAATTTTTATACACCTTCTTGAAATAAAATATTTCAAAAGTCTATTTTCAATGGTCATAAAACACTTTTTATGCGATGATGCAGAAGGAGTCGCAATGTGTTTTTAATGTGGTGTTTAACTTAATATAAAAAAGAATATAATTGTTTGAGTCTTATTTATTGTATCATCTTTAAGTAGATTAAATGCGCATCAATATAAGTTTACTTTTTAAGCACTAAATATCCCATTTAGATAATAAAAACAGGTAAATTATAAGGAATTTATAATAATCTAAATGCAGATAAAAATTATCGGTAATAGTTTTATAAGTTTCATGTAAGTTGCTGAAATAGTGTAATTTTACCCGGTAATATTTTCTAATTAATTTAAAAATTATCTATTGAAAGAAGACTATCATAAATGGTATTCACCAACATTAAATAAAGACATTGAAATGTTGGTCTTTGGGCACGCTGGTTATCCTGTTGTATTATTTCCGACAACAAGTGGGCGTTTTTACGAGTGTAGAGACTTTAAACTTATAGAGTCGGCAAAATGGTTTTTAGAAGAAGGTTTGGTGCAAATTTTTTGTCCAGATTCTATAAACGAATTGAGTTGGTATGATAAAGGAATTCATCCTGCAGATCGTGTAAAAAATCATGTTTGGTATGATAAATTTATTATGGATGAAGTCGTAAATCCTATTTGCCATGATAGGGGAATTCAAAAAGTAGCCATTGCTGGCGTAAGTTTTGGAGGTTATCATGCGGCAAATTTTGCATTTAAACATCCAGAAAGAGTAAGCCATATGTTTAGTTTAAGCGGTTCTTTTGATATCAAATCTTTTTTAGATGGGTATTACGACGACACTGTTTTTTATAACAATCCTGTAGATTTTTTACCAGGAAGTACTCATTCTGAACTATGGAATATGAAAATTATTTTAGGAACAAGTGATTGGGATATTTGTTTAGAAGCAAATCAAACATTAGCAAAAATATTAACGGATAAAAACATTCCGTGTTGGTTTGATGAAAGAAAATGGGCAGAACACGATTGGCCTATATGGAGACAAATGTTTCCACACTATTTATCAACAATTTAAAATAAATCAACGAACACAATCAACACTATATTTAGTATTATGAAAAAAATAGGAATTTTATTCGGACAAGAAAGCACATTTCCTCAAGCTTTTATAGACAGAGTGAATCAGAAAATTGAAAAAGAAGGCATTAAAGATATGATGGCAGAGGCAGTATTCATAGATACTGTAGAGCAAGCAAAATCTGACGAATATGCGGTGATTATTGATAGAATTTCACAAGATGTTCCTTTTTATAGAGCGTATTTAAAAAATGCTGCAATTACAGGAACCGCCGTGATTAACAATCCTTTTTGGTGGAGTGCAGATGAAAAATTTTTCAACAATGCCTTGGCTGAAAAAGTAGGGGTTCCGGTTCCAAAAACATTTATTTTACCCTCTTCTCAAAGACCACCTGACACAGATGAAAACTCTTTTAGAAATATGAAATATCCTTTTAATTGGGATAAAATGTTTGATACTGTCGGTTTTCCTGCGTACATGAAACCGCATGATGGTGGAGGTTGGAAAAGTGTTTACAGAGTTGAAAATCCGGAGGATTTATGGGGAAAACACGGCGAGACAGAACATTTAGTGATGATGTTGCAAGAGGAAATCGATTTTAAAGAATACTTTAGATGTTATGTTTTAGGAACTGATAATGTACATATTATGCAATATGAGCCTAGAAACCCGCATCACTTGCGGTATGTTTTAGATGGCGATCCGGTAGACCAAAAAATATTAGATACCGTTCATGAGTATTGTATCCGATTAAATAAAGCGTTAGGCTATGACTTTAATACAGTAGAATTTGCTGTAAAAGATGGTATACCCTATGCAATTGATTTTTGTAATCCTGCGCCAGATGCAGATATTAATTCTGTAGGTGCAGATAATTTTGAGTGGATTGTAGAAAACGCTGCCAACATGGCAATTGCAAAAGCAAAACAATATAAGAAAGGCCAAATGAACCTTACTTGGGGAAGTTTTGTAACCGATCAAATAGCGCCAAAAGCCGAAGTTGCTAAAAAAGTAGCCGTAAAGAAAGTGACTCCTAAAAAAGCACCAGTTAAAAAAGTCGTGGCTAAAAAGAAATCGAGTAAAAAGTAAATTGATGTCTGTTCGGGTGCAGTCGAGAAACAATTAATACATTAATTATTATTATTACTATTATTATTATTATTATTAAGTTTTTCGACTGCGCTTAAAGAGATAAATAGAAGTTTAACATTTTTCATTATGAAATTTACATTAGGCATAGAAGAAGAGTATCAGGTGATAGATCCAGTAACGAGAGAATTAACGTCGCACGATCAGCAAATAGTCACCAATGCTGCAAAGGTTTTAAATGACCAAGTAAAAGCAGAAATGCATGAAGCTGTGGTAGAAGTTGGTACAAATATTTGTAAAGATATTCAGGATGCAAGACAGCAGGTTTCGCATCTTCGAAGATCAATTTCAAACACTGCAGGCGATTTAGGATATAAAATAGGTGCAGCAGGTACGCATCCGTTTTCTAAATGGGAAACGCAGATGATCACTCCAAATCCTCGCTATGACGAAATTGTAAATGAATTACAAGACATCGCAAGATCTAATTTAATTTTTGGGTTACACGTTCATGTTGGTATGGAAGATAAAAATATGGCAATGCATTTGGTGAATTCTATGCGTTATTTTTTACCTCATTTATACGCTTTGTCAACAAACTCTCCTTTTTGGGAAGGTAGAAATACTGGTTTTAAATCTTTTAGATCTAAAGTTTTTGATAAGTTTCCAAGAACAGGAATTCCTGGTGTTTTTGATAATTATACGCAGTATGAAAATTATGTAAATCTTCTTGTAAAAACGCGTTGTATCGATAATCCGAAGAAAATATGGTGGGATATTCGGATCCATCCTGTTTTTCCAACGTTAGAAGTTCGTATTTGCGATGTTCCATTAACCGTTGATGAAACCATCTGTATTGCTGCCTTAATTCAAGCTTTAGTCGCAAAATTATACAAGTTAAGAACTCAAAATTTAAACTTTATGAATTATCATAGAGCTTTAATTAATGAGAATAAATGGCGAGCAGGACGTTACGGAATTGAAGGAAAAATGATTGATTTTGGTCTTGAAAAAGAAGTGGAAACAAAACTTTTAATGGCAGAATTTGTAGATTTTGTGGATGATGTTTTAGATGATTTAGGTTCTAGAGAAGAGGTTGAATACATTTTTAAAATTTTAGAAAACGGAACAGGAGCAGACCGACAATTAAAAATTTTTGAAGAAACAAAAGACCTCAAAAAAGTAGTAGATTACATTACAGAACAAACCATTTTAGGTGTATAAGGATTTATGTTAGCGGATAAAAATAGAGTGAACGTAGCGATT
Source organism: Polaribacter sp. (assembly GCA_034110665.1). Lineage (GTDB taxonomy): Bacteria > Bacteroidota > Bacteroidia > Flavobacteriales > Flavobacteriaceae > Polaribacter. Next base: position 25,034 of record JAWUYT010000007.1, on the reverse strand, counting down.
TTAGACATGAACAATAATCAAGCAAATCAAGGCTTGCGTTGCATCAAAGAAATTATTGAAACATTTCACGAAGAAGTAGATTTTGAGATCTTTGATGTCAGACACAAAAATGAACTTCCTGATACTACGTACGATATTTATATTTCAAGTGGCGGTCCTGGAAGTCCGTTAGAAGATGGGGTTTGGAGAAAACCCTATTTAGAATTAATGCAAAATTTATGGAATCAGAATAAAGAATCAGAAAACAAAAAAGCCGTTTTCTTTATTTGTTATTCATTTCAAGTGATTTGTGATTACTTTAAATTGGGAGAAATCAAACGAAGAAAAAGCACCTCCTTCGGAATTCTAAAAGTGCATAAAACGAAAAGTGGACAAAAAGATACCTTATTAGAGGGTTTAAATGATCCTTTTTACGCCGTAGATTCTAGAGATTGGCAGCTAATTCAGCCAAGATTAAAGGTTTTTAAAGAACATGGTGCTGCCATTTTAAGCTTAGAGAAAATTAGAACTCATATAGAATTAGAACGCGCAATTATGGCCGTTCGTTTTTCTGATGAGTTTGTAGGTACCCAATTTCATCCAGAAGCAGATCCTGTGAGTATGGAAATTCATTTTGCTTTGCCAGAAAATAAAAAGGTAATTGTAACAAATTTTGGTGAAGAAAAATACAATCAAATGATGCATAGAATGGATGATCCTAATAAATTGATGATGACGTATAACATTATTTTACCCAAGTTTATCCGCACAGCAATAAGCAACATAAAACAACCGATACTATCTTAAATTTTTATGATACAGAAAGACAGACAGTTTTATAATGAACAGTTTACAGAAGAAAAGTATAGAAGCTTTCTAGATGATATCATAAAAACATACAAGCATACACCGCCTTTTAAAATTGCAGAAACACCTATTTTTATTCCTGCAGTATTAAAACATAAGTTGGTTGCTGCTTGCCATGAAATTATGGAGGTCATCAAGCAACCAAATTTTAAAGAGTTAACAGAAGGTGCTTTTTTTATGCCAGATACAAAAACACCCGATGAAGATGAAAACGCAAAATTTATTCAATTAGATTTCGGAATTTGCAAAGATGAAAATGGAGCTTTAGTGCCGAAGTTAATCGAATTACAGGGTTTTCCTTCTTTATATTTCTTTCAAGAAGTGTTGGGCAGAATGTATCGTAAACATTTTGGTAACGCGATTCCAGCGAAGTATTCGCAGCATGTAAACGGAATGACGAACCTAGATTATTTAAACGTATTACAACAAGAAATTGTAGGCGATACAAATCCGAAACAAGTTATTTTATTAGAAATAGAACCAGAAAAACAAGCTACGGCGATTGATTTTTACGTGACTGAAAAAGCATTGGGCATTAAGGTTATCTGTATTTCAAAAGTAATTAAAAAAGGAACAGCGCTTTTTTATGTAGATGATGAAGGCAAAGAAATTAAAATCTTAAAAGTTTACAATCGTATTATTTTTGATGAATTACAGCAAAGAAAAGATTTAAAAAGAGCGTTTGATTTTATGGATGAGGTTGATGTAACTTGGATTGGGCATCCAAATTGGTTTTACAGAATTAGCAAATTCACAATGCCCTTGTTAAAAGGAGAATTCGTGCCGAAATCTTATTATTTAGATCAGCTAGAAGTAATTCCAGAGGATTTAGAAAACTATGTTTTAAAGCCTTTGTATTCCTTTGCAGGAGCGGGAGTTCAGATTCATGTAACTCGCAAAATGATTGATGATATCACGAATAAATCAAACTATTTATTACAAGAAAAAGTAGTGTATGCGCCCGTGGTAGAAACCATGGATGAGCCTGCAAAATGCGAAGTGAGAATGATGTTGTTGCACAATTCTAAAACGAATAAAACAGAGATTGTAAGTAATTTAGTTCGTTTGAGTAAAGGGGAAATGGTTGGTGTAAAATACAATAAGGATAAAACTTGGGTAGGAGGAACTACTGGTTTTTTTGAGAACTAATAATTTTCAGACCTTACAGGTTGATAAAATCTGTGAGGTTTTTCGCTTATTTTTTCTACAAAGACTTATTAGGAGCAGCGGCACTCGCGTGAAACGCTGTCGCAATTCTATGCGTGTAGTTATCCAACAATTCTAAAACACGTTCACTAGAATCAGAAACCACAATTAAGCCAATATGCCATTCTTTGTTCATTCTCCAAACAATTTCTGCCTCTGTAAAACTAGCCGTATCAGGATGTTTAAATCTGCTTAAAGAAACTACAATACCAGCATACTTATTGCTGATTTTCGGTAATTTATAGGTAATTTTTTTAAGATTGGCAGCTTCAATTTTTGCCCATTCTCCCCAAAGATTTACGCCAGAAGCAAATGCAACCATTTCCGCTAAATTGGCGCCACCAACTCTAGACGAAGTTTCTAAAAAAAACAATTCTCCTGTAGCTTTCGATTGTATAAATTCAGTGTGAGAAGCGCCAGATTGCATTCCGAATGCTTTCATCACTTGTTTATTCATTTTTTGCAGTCCTTTTTCTATTGTAGAACCAATTTCTGAAGTTGCAGATCTAAAAATTCCCCCTCCATGTGCTACCTCAAATGGGGTGTCTAAATATTTACTAACTCTAGAAAAGACAACTTTTCCGTCTACATTTAAACCATCGACATGAAAAACATCTCCAGGAGCAAATTTTTCTACTAAATAATTATCCCTTTCGTCTCCTAAATCATGGACTATTTGCCACAATTCATCTTTGGAATGAATTTTTTTAATTCCGGTTGCAGAAGCCTCCATCCTTGGTTTTAGCAACCAAGGCGCAGGAATCGTATCTGCATAAGCATTAATATCATCATTATTAAAAAGCGATGTAAATTCAGGAACATTTACATTTTCTGCTTTTGCTTTTATACGCATTGCTAATTTATCTCTAAAATAATGTGCAGTAGTTCTACCCATTCCAGGCATTCTAAAATGCTCACGCAACAAGGCAACTTTTTCTACATCAAAATCATCTAAAGCGACAAAACGATCAAATTTTATGGTTCTAAATTTATAGGCGATTCCTTTTGCAACATCCTCTTGATTCCAATCATCAATATAAAAAACATCTTCTATCGACTCCCAAGGCCAGTTTTCATTCTCTAACTTTTTCTTGGTTAATAAATACACATTATTGCCATCAGCTTTGCAGCTTTTTAAAAAATCTTCACCTTTAAAATATGTTGTAATACAAAGAAAATTTAGTGGTTTATGAGCCATAGCTTTATTTTTTAGATTGATTAAATTTATAAAATAGAATGTTATTTAGTCGCTTTTTCTTTAATGAAATTCGTAATTAATTGAATTCCGAAACCCGTAGCGCTTTTCATTTGTGCATATTGAGAACCTCCAAAAGAAACGCCTGCAATATCTAAATGCATCCACTTTGGATGTTTCTCAGTAAAGAATTCTAAAAATTTTGCTGCATTGATAGCGCCTTCAATGGGCTTCCCGTTAAAGTTTTTAATATCGGCAACATCAGATTGTAAATCTTTTTCATAATCCTCGAACATCGGCAATTGCCAAACACGTTCATGAACTTTAAAACCAACTGCAGACATGGTATTTGCCATTTCCTGATTTTCGGTAAACATGCCTGCAGCAGCATATCCAAAAGTTCTCACAACACTTCCTGTTAAGGTTGCCAAATCAATTAAATATTCTGGATTGAACTTTTTAATGGCATAACTAATTCCATCAGCCAACACCAAACGACCTTCCGCATCGGTATCAATAATTTCAATTGTTTTGCCTGAATACGAATTAATCACATCGCCAGGACGATAACTATTGGCATCAACAGCATTTTCTGCGGAGGCAACAATGCCCACAATGTTGATGTTCAATTTTAGTTTTGCAACCAATTCGATCACTCCTAAAACTACAGCCGCGCCGCCCATATCACTTTTCATATAGTGCAAATTTGTGGATGGTTTAATAGACAATCCTCCAGAATCGAAGGTGATGCCTTTTCCAACGAAAGCAATATCTATTTTGTCCGTATCTTTTGCCTTGTATTCGTTGATGATCACTACTGGCGGATGTACACTTCCTTTTCCTACTGCTATAACGGCATCAAAACCTTGCTTTTTTAATTTTTTATGTTTTAAAACAGTACATGTATAGGTAGCTTCTTTCGAAGATTTTTTTGCCCAATCTCCTAAATATTCTGGTGTTTTAATATTCGGTGGTGCATCTACCAAACCTTTAATTTTATTGATGGCTTCTCCTGTGAACTTTCCTTCTTCAAGAACTTTTTGAATATTTTCGTTTGATGAAAATGAGATCGTAACTTTCTCTGTAGCTTTTTTGGTCGATTTGAATGCGCCAATAGTATATTGAGACATTTCTAAACCGATAACCGTTTTTAAAATAGCAGCATCATTTAAATGATCTCCCAAAACCTGAATTTCTGCATTCCAAAATGTGCAAGTTTCAAAAGCAAATTTTTGAAAGGTATTTTCTATTTGTGAAGCATTTTTTTCTTCACCTAAACCAACCAAATAAATTCTATTGCCTTCTTTTCCGTAGATTAAATGATGCGTTAAAAAACTCCCATCAAAATCAGGGTTCTTGACTGGTAAAAATTGTTGAATTGTTTTTAAATCGCCTTTTTTACAAGGTAAAATAAAATCTTTGGTGGTATCTATATTTTTTATGTGTTTGTATTTCATAACTATTGTTTGTTAAAAAGCCATTGTATTGCTTTTGGGAATTCTTTACGCCAATGAAGTTCAGAGTGATTGCCTTCTTGATTGATAGAAAAGTGAAAATCTATGTGATAGCCTTTGATCATTTTTTCTTTGATAATACCTCCTAATTTTTTTGCATTTGGTAAATGTTCGGTACTTTCTTTTCCTCCAGAGTATAAGTAAATTTTAGCTTCTTTTAATGGAGCAAAACTTTTAGTATTTTCAAATATTTTTTTAGAAATCCATAAACTCGGAGAAAAAATCATGAGTTTTCCAAAAACATGCGGATTCGATAAACCTGCATGCAAACTAATTAAACCGCCCATAGAGCTGCCACCAATTCCGGTGTTTTCAAAATCGGTTAAGGTTCTGTATTTTTTGTTGACATAAGGCAGTAATTTTTCTGTCATAAATTGAATGTAAAAGTTGCCTTTTCCTTCTCCAAATCTTGGATGATAATAAGGTAAATATTCGTTAATACGTTCTTCCTCACCATGATTAATAGCGATGATGATAATATCTGCACCTCCTTTTTCTGCTAATTTAGCCAATGATTTATCGATTGCCCAATCTCCATATTGTGCCATTGGGTTGAACAAGTTCTGCCCGTCTTGCAAGTATAATACGGGATAGTGTTTGTCTGTTTCGTAATAATTATGCGGCAATAAAGCTGTAATTCTTCTCGTTGCGTTTAAATGTGGAATTTCATACGCCTCTTCTATTGTTTCAATAATTGGATGAAAATCCGTCAATGCCATGTGCTTTGTTTAAGTCCACAAAAATACTATTTTACAGATATAAAAATTGTAAAAATTTGAGATGTTTTAAATAAAAAAAACCTGATTTTTTACATCAGGTTTCTCTTATTTAATAGTCAATTTTATCTTGTTTTTCAGTCCATTTCTGAAAAGGTTCTAGGGCAATATCTCTTGCTATTTGTTCAAAAGGAATGCTTCTTTTTTCATAAGGAAGCGGAATTTCTTTGTAAATAAATTCGTCGTCAAAACCAATATCAGCAGCATCTTGTTGGTTGCTACCATAATATACTTTGTCTGGTCTTGCCCAGTAAATTGCACCTAAACACATCGGGCAAGGCTCGCAAGAAGTATATATAATGCAACCATCTAATTGAAAAGATCCTATATTTTTGCAAGCATCCCTAATTGCGGTAACTTCTGCGTGCGCCGTTGGGTCGTTAGTAGAGGTTACTTTATTATTTCCACGACCAATAATTTCGCCATCTTTTACCACAATACAACCAAAAGGGCCGCCTTCATTATTGCTCATTCCTTTTAAAGCTGCTTTTACAGCTTCACTCATAAATTCTGTATGTGTACTCATGTATATTTTTAATATTTAATTAGAGTTAATGTACTACTCTTTTGGGAAAAAATTATCAATGTTTAACAAAGTCAAATCTATGAATAGTATATCATTTAAATCAAAAGGTTCAGAGCCAAAATAATTATCATAAAAATAAGAATGATGACTTCTATTATTATCAGTAATTTTTCCTCCGTTCAAGTAAATATTAATTTTATTTGAATTTTTAAAAACCTCGATTTTTAAAGTTAAAACGGCATCATTTGCAGGAGTATAATAGCCATAAGCATCACTTTGTTTATCCTTTATATTCAGAATATTAAATTCTGAACCTAAAAAGAATTCAGTAGTCGATAATTCACCGATCTCATTTGTTGAATTTAAAATATAAGTCCTGTCAGATTTGTTAGAAATTTTAAAATCATTGTTAAAAGCAATAGATGTGCTATTGCCGCCATGATTAGAACCAGTCGGTTTTAGCGGTTCTTCAGTTAGCCAAAGGCTGCTTCTAGAAATTCCCTCTAAAACATTCAAATAATAGTAATTTTGTAAATAACTATTATTTGAATTTAACAAGATATCATTTACTCCAGCGACTGTTTTTAAATTCGGATCAATATTACTAGTATCAAATTCAAAAAAAATTTCTGATTCTAAAGCGATATTTCTGTATTCTTCATCTCGATAAATATCATCTTCTGAACAATTAAACAGGCTGAGGCATAAAAGGAGAAGTGATAAAAAGTCTTTTCTCATATCTTTTTTAAAAATAAAGTAGCTAACAATTTTATATTATTTGAATCCTCCAGTCATTTCTTCTGGTTTTACCCATTCATCATATTGTTCTGGCGTTACATACCCTAAACGAACTGCTTCTACTTTTAAGGTTGTTCCGTTTGCATGCGCCGTATTTGCAATTTCTGCAGCTTTGTAGTATCCGATTTTAGTATTCAAAGCTGTAACTAACATTAAAGAATTGTTTACCAATTCTGTAATTCTGGCATGATTAGGTTCTATTCCCGCAGCACAGTTAATATCAAAAGAAACACAAGCATCACCAATTAATTGTGCAGATTGTAGCACGTTTGCTGCCATCATTGGTTTAAAAACATTCAGTTCATAATGACCTTGCAATCCACCTACAGTTACCGCAACATCATTTCCCATTACTTGTGCACAAACCATAGTGATAGCTTCTGCTTGGGTAGGGTTTACTTTTCCTGGCATAATAGAACTTCCAGGCTCGTTTGCCGGAATCATGATTTCTCCAATTCCAGATCTTGGTCCAGAAGCCATCATTCTAATGTCGTTTGCAATTTTATTCAAAGAAACAGCAATTTGTTTTAAAGCGCCATGCGTTTCTACCAATGCATCATGAGCTGCTAGCGCTTCAAATTTATTTTCTGCGGTTATAAAAGGTAATCCTGTAAATTGAGCAATATATTTTGCTACTAAAACATCATATCCTTCTGGTGTATTTAGTCCTGTACCCACAGCTGTTCCGCCTAAAGCTAACTGACTTAAGTGCTCTAACGTGTTATTTAATGCTTTTAAACCGAAGTTTAATTGCGACACATACCCAGAAAATTCTTGTCCTAAAGTTAGTGGAGTCGCATCCATTAAATGCGTTCTTCCAATTTTTACAACGTCGCTAAATACTTCGGATTTTGCTTTTAAAGTATCTCTTAATTGTTCAATTCCAGGAATTGTATTTTCTACAATTTTTTGATAAGCAGCAATATGCATGCCTGTTGGAAACGTATCGTTTGAGGATTGCGATTTATTGACATCATCATTTGGTTGAATGGTTTTTTCTCCTTCACCAATTACTTTTCCTGCAATTTCATGCGCTCTGTTTGCAATTACTTCATTTACATTCATGTTAGATTGGGTTCCAGAACCTGTTTGCCAAATCACTAACGGAAATTGATCATCTAACTTTCCATCTAAAATTTCATCACAAACTTGTGCAATTAAATCTCTTTTTTCTGCGGCTAAAACACCTAATTCGCAATTTGTAAATGCAGCAGCTTTTTTTAGATACGCAAATCCATAAACTATTTCTAGGGGCATAGAACCAGCAGCACCAATTTTAAAGTTGTTACGAGAGCGCTCTGTTTGTGCTCCCCAATATTTATCAGCAGGCACATTTACAGCACCCATTGTATCTTTTTCTACTCTGTATTTTGTCATTTTGATTGCGTTTTAAATGTAAACACAAAATTACAAAATCTAGGATAATAAGTTATAAACAGTTTTATAGAATTCATAAAAAAAATATTTTTTAATTTATTCGGAGAATTTGAAAATATATGCTATTTTTGTTCTACAATAATTAAATATTTTTAAATGCTCGATTTTTCTCAATTTTCAGGATTAGTTCTGTTCATGTTTATTTTTACAGCTGGTTTTTGGTTGTTAATATTTTTATTAACATTTGTAGTGCCATATTGGATTGGAGGAACACTTTGGGAAAACTTTAAATTAAAGCAAGAAGCAAAAAAAGCTGCTAACGGAAAGTAGTTTTAAAAAACATACAGAAAAAAACTCGTTTAAGAAATTGAACGAGTTTTTTGTGGATTTTATTTAGAGTTGAATTACAACTTTACAAAAAATAAAAACTTTTTCATACCTATACGTTTCTACAGATATTTTTATTCAGTTTGCTAAATTTGTTCTATTTTTTAAGGTAACCTATACTGAACCAGTTCGTTTATCCTTTTTTTAAATATAAAATTGCGATGTCTACGAATAGTAAACTCCGCACTAGTGGTTTGATAATTAAATTATGATGCAACTACATTCAAGAAGTTGAAAAAGTTTCTATAGACTTCTTTAAGCCCGTTTAAACGCCCAAAGAATTATCCTTCGTAACCTTCTCCACCATTTTCATCTCTACCTCTTTTTTCGTTCTTTTTTTGCTGATTAAAACGATACACAAAACTTACTCTAACTTGCGGCTCTCTCCATTGAAATTCTGAATACTGTTCTAAAAATCCTGAAATATTTGTGACTCTTCGACTTATACTGCTATTAAAAACATCACTAAAATTTAAACTTAAAGAAGCTTTTTCATCAAAGAAATCTTTACTTGCCGCAATATTCAGGCTAAAAACACCCTCACTTTTAGTTTGTGCATTTTGAGAAGGACCTCTGTAGTTTGTATTAATTTGTAAATCGGTTTTGCCAGGCAAAGTAATTTTTTGATTCAATCTGATAAAAAATGAGGTGTTTTCAAAATCAAAACTTTGTGTAACCTTTGTTATCGAGTTCGTGTAGTCTCCATCACTTTTAACATTAAATAAATTAAAATCACTATTGATATTCCATACTTTGAAGGGTCTGTAATTTAGTGTAAATTCAAAACCATACCTTTCTTCTTTCGATAAATTTATTGGGAACCTGTTGGTAACGGGGTCTCCGTTATCTGTAATTTCCCCAGTAACTTCTTGAATTCTCTCCCAATTGTCTTTACTGGTATTATAGTAAAGTGATGTACTTAGTGTAAATTTATCCCAACGTTTTAAGTAACCAAGATCTAGGGCATCTGTAATTACTGGATTTAAATCTACATTACCGCTGTATAGGTTACTTTCACTTGATCTGCTAGGAAATGGATTTAAACTTCTACCTCTGGGTCTACTTATTCGGCGATTATAACCAAAAGTAATATTTTCTCCATCTTTAAACTCGAAACCAAGATTTAATGTTGGAAATAGGTTTCCATAGGCTCGCTCATCTTTTGTAGTGATTGTTTGTTGTACAATTTCAATGGAAGTATGTTCATAACGCAAACCTGCTAAAAGTGATATTTTATTGAATTTTTGACCATATTGAACGTAAGCAGCGTTTACATATTCTTTATAGTTAAAAGAATTATTTAAATTTACATCTGGAACTAAAGGTCCATTATTCACAAAATCTTGTCTTTCTGCTAAAAAGAAGCTATTAAAAATATCTCTATAATTACCCCTGTAGCCAGCCTCATATTGGATGTTTTCTCCGACAGGATACACGTAATCAATTTGTAGTAAGGCACTTGTTTCATCTTGATCTTCATTTACCAATTCTAAATCATTTAAAAGATTTGTTTGCATGTCTACTTCTGTGATATTGTTTAAAGCGTCTTCAACTTCTGTAGAATATTGAACATTAAAGGATAGTCTTTTACCTTCATTATCAAAATTATTCACGTAATCTAAAGTATACTGCACACGTTCTTCTTCTTCACTTTCATTTTCTGTTCTAAATGTGGCTTCATTTATTCCGCCATCTAGATTAAATCTTTCAATATCATTTGTATTTACATCATCATCATTGCCGCCGGTAAAAACAATATTTCCAATAATACTAGAGTTTTTAGTCAGATAATATTCAGCGCCAAAGCTGGTGAATATAGACCTCCCTAATCTGCCAAATTTTCTTTGCTCCACAACCCTTGCATTTGTTGCAGAAGGCTGTAAATAGTCTACGTCTGAAAAAGCGTTACCAGGAGTTTCATTGTATCGAAAACCAGTATTGGTAAAAAGATTCCATTTTTCAGTTTTCCAATTTGCATTAAATGCCGCTCCTAGTCTTTCAGGAATTCCTAAATCTAATTGTAAAGATCCATTAAATCCTACTAATTTATTTTTTCTAAGAATAATGTTTAAAATACCTGCTGTACCTTCAGCGTCATATCTTGCGGATGGAGATGTAATTACTTCCACTTTTTCGATGGCCTCTGCAGGAATTTGTCTTAATGCCTCTGCACCATTCATGCCCACTAAAGCACTTGGTCGTCCATCAATTAAAATAGTTACGTTTTCATTTCCTCTTAAACTTACATTACCTTCAACGTCCACTTGAACAGATGGCACATTTCCTAAAACGTCACTTGCATTTCCCCCTCTAATCGATAAATCTTTACCGATATTAAAGATCTTTTTGTCTAAACGAATGTCTACTGTGGTTTTTTCTGCAATAATTACGATTTCATTTAAACTAGCAGTGTCTTCAGAAAGTTTGATAGTTCCTAAATCTAGGTTTTTTGATATGCTTTTCTTTGGATATTTTTTAGATTTAAAAGAAATATACTCCGCACTAATTATATAGGTTCCTTTTGGAGTTTTTATGTTAAACATTCCTTTTTCATCTGTAATGCCTCCAGAAATCTTTTGAGTTTCGACATTCGTTAAAATAATCGTTGCGTATTCTAAAGGTTGATTTGATCTGGCATCAATAATTTTTCCCGTGATGAAAATTTCATCTTGTGCTTTAGCTTGTTGAGAAAAAAGAATGGTTACTGAAAATAGGCAAAGTAAAAGTGAAGTTATTTTTTTAGTCAAAACTATCTGGTTTTTCATATAAGACAGCAAATTTCACTTTAAGTTTAGTTTAATCGAGTTAAAAAAACGTTAAACAAATTTTAAGGCAATTATTTAGAGAAGTTCTAAAATATTTTCTGGAGGTCTACCAATGACTGCTTTGTTATTATGGATAACAATGGGTCTTTCAATTAATTTCGGATTTTGAATCATAGCAGTTATAATTTCAGCATCAGAAAGTGCTTTTCCCTTGTAATTTTCTTTCCATATTTTTTCGGTTTTTCTGACTAATTGAATAGGAGAAATAGCTAACATTTTAATGATTTCTGAAAGTTCTTTTTCAGTAGGGAAATCATTTAAATAGTTAACAATTTCGAACTCTTTTCCAGAATTTTCTAAAATTGCCATACCTTCTCTAGATTTTTTGCAACGTGGATTGTGGTAAATTTTTATCATTTTTTTAAAAAATAAGTTTTATTAACAAGAAACTATAATTGGTTTTTCATTTTCACCAACAGTCAACAGTCAACAGCCAACAGCTAATTGCCCTTCTTCTGGCCATTCAACATTAAATAAGATTTCAAAAACGGATTGATATTACCATCCATCACGGCATCTACATTTCCTGTTTCGTAAGCAGTTCTTACATCTTTTACTAATTTATAAGGATGCATTACGTAATTACGAATCTGACTTCCCCATTCGGTTTTTAATTTTCCAGATTCAATTTCGTCTCTTGTAGCTTGTTGTTTTTGCAATTCAATTTCATATAATTTCGATTTTATCATTTTCATTGCAGTTGCTCTATTATCGTGCTGTGAGCGCGAATTTGAACATGAAATCTTAATTCCGGTCGGTTTATGCGTTAACTGAACTTTCGTTTCAACTTTGTTTACATTTTGTCCACCAGCACCACTAGATCTTGCGGTAACAATTTCTATATCAGCAGGATTTATATCAATTTCAATAGAATCATCAGCCACAGGAAAAACATAAACAGAGCCAAAAGTTGTGTGGCGTTTTCCGTTAGAATCAAAAGGTGAAATACGAACTAATCGATGTACACCATTTTCTCCTTTTAGCCAGCCAAAAGCATAATCGCCATCAATTTCTATGGTGACTGTTTTAATTCCGGTTACATCACCAGCGTGATAATTGAGTGTTTTGAGTTTGAAACCTTGCTTTTCTGCCCACATTGTGTACATTCTAGACAACATTTCTACCCAATCGCAACTTTCTGTTCCGCCAGCTCCAGCAGTAATTTGTATGGTTGCAGACATCGCATCTCCTTCTTCAGAAAGCATATTTCTAAATTCTAAATCTTCTAAAAAAGTACATGTTTTTTCAAATTGCTCAATGACTTCATCTTCTTCAACTTCATCTTCTCTGTAAAAATCATACAAAACATTTACATCCTCACTTAAAGTTATAGTCTTATTATAATCCTCTACCCATTTCTTTTTAAAACGAAGTTCCTTCATCACAATTTCTGCTGCTCTCGGATTGTTCCAAAAGTTAGGGTCTACCGTTTTTTCTTCTTCATTAGCAATCTCTATGAGTTTTTTATCAATCTCTAAATAAGATTTTAGTTTCTCAATTCTTTCGGCAATATCTTTAAGTTGGTCTTGTGTAATCATAGGAATTACAAAAATAAATTAATTTTTAAGAACTCTTCTTTTAAAAGTTGACAGATATTAGAAAAGGATTATACAATGATTCCCAGAGGAAAACGCAGAGACCTTTAGAGTGCTAGTGCAAATTATCTGCGAAACTTAACAAAAATTTCCTGCAAACCTTTGAAATAAATAATAAATAATTTAAATTTTAAGAATACTTGTTTTAAAAGCTGATAGTTATTTTATAGATTTATCGAAAATAATCAAATCATGAAAAAAATACTGCTTTTTTTACTTTGTATCACATTCAGTTTAAAAGGGTTTTCTCAATTTTTTATTAAAAAATCTGGAAAGGATTTGGAAAAAGGAATTACTAAATATGAAGGTTATTTTACTTTTTACTATGATGAAAATAAAGATAAAATGTTTCTTCAAATTGATGCTTTAGAAGATGAATTTCTTTACGTGCGTTCACTTTCACAAGGAATAGGTTCTAATGATATTGGATTAGATAGAGGTCAATTAGGAAGTGGGGTAGTTGTCCATTTTAAAAAGGCTGGTAATAAGTTATTGTTAATTCAACCCAATCAAGATTTTAGAGCGATTACAGATAACGTAGAAGAAAAAAATTCTGTAAAAGAAGCCTTTGCAAAATCGGTTTTGCACGGATTTATTATCAAAGAGGAGAAAAAAGGAAGCTATTTAGTGGACGCAACTAATTTTTTTATGAGAGATGCGCATGGTGTAGTTGGTACTTTGGCAAGAAATAACCAAGGAAGTTATAAATTAGATACCAGTAAATCTGCTTTTTATTTGGAAAAAACAAAAGCATTTCCTAAAAATGTTGAGTTCGACTTGATGTTGACGTTCAAAGGAACGCCAAAAGGATATAATATTAGAAGTGTAACGCCAGATGCGAGTTTGGTCACTGTGCATCAGCATCATTCTTTTGTGGCACTGCCAGATAACAAGTATAAGCCAAGAAAATACGATCCAAGATCGGGTTCAAACCAAATGAGTTATATGGATTATTCTACTCCTGTTAATGAATCGATTACAAAACGATTTATTAAAAGACATCGGTTAGAAAAGAAAAATCCAAATGAGGCAATTTCGGAGGCGAAAGAACCGATTATTTACTATTTAGATAGAGGAACTCCCGAACCTGTGCGTTCTGCATTATTAGATGGCGGACGATGGTGGAATCAAGCTTTTGAAGCTGCAGGGTACAAAGAAGCTTTTCAATTTAAAATGTTGCCTGAAGGAGCTGATATGTTAGATGTTCGTTATAATGTGGTGCAATGGGTGCATAGATCTACAAGAGGTTGGAGTTATGGTGCAAGTATTGCTGATCCAAGAACTGGCGAAATTATAAAAGGACATGTAAGTTTAGGAAGTTTAAGAATTCGTCAAGATTTTTTAATTGCACAGGCCTTGCAAGCACCTTATAAAAATAATACAGTGGATGATGATTTTGCCTTGCAAATGGCGCTGGCAAGAATTAGACAATTAGCTGCACATGAAATAGGCCACACGTTGGGTTTTGCGCATAATTTTGCAGCAAGTACCAACGGAAGAACTTCTGTGATGGATTATCCGCATCCAAAATTTACGTTAAAAGATGATAAAATTGATTTTTCTGATGCCTATGACACAAAAATTGGTGCTTGGGATAAAGTGACCGTCGCCTATTCCTATCAAGATTTTACAGAAGATAAAAATGAATTAGAAGCATTAAATCTAATTTTAGAAAATGCGTTTGCTAGCGGATTAAAATATTTATCAGATTCAGATGCAAGACCAGCCGGAAGTGCAAGTGCATCTGCTCATTTATGGGATAATGGTGGTAATATTCATGACGAATTGTACAACCTTTTAAAAGTGAGGAAAACTGCGATTGCAAATTTTTCTGTGGATAATATCAAAACAAATCAACCGTATTCTGTTTTAGAAGATGTTTTTGTGCCACTTTATTTCTTCCACCGTTTTCAAACAGAAGCAACCGTAAAACTGATTGGTGGTTTAAATTATCGTTATGCTGTAAAAGGTGGAAATCAAAAAGTAGTAGAAAGAGTTTCGGGGGTTACAGAACGAATTGCTTTGCAAGCGGTTTTAAAAACAATTGCGGTGGATGAAATTGCGATTCCGAAAGAAAAATTAGCCTTATTTCCACCAAGAGCCATCGGTTACAGTAGAACTCGTGAATCTTTTAAAAGTAAATTAGGAGTTTCTTTTGATGCATTTTCTGCGGTAGAAACTGCTTCTGAAATGTCTTTGAGTTTATTATTGCATCCACAAAGGCTATCGAGATTAATAGCTCATAAAAGTTTAGAGAAAAGACAATTAGGTTTAGAGGAGTTGTTAGATGAATTAATTGAAAAAACAATCAAAAAAAATCACCAAGACAACTATTATCAAGAATTACAAAACGTAATTAATATGGAAGTTTTAGAGCAATTATTTTATGTATCCACTTTAAAAAACCAATACAAACAAGTGAATGCAATTGTGAGTTTTAAGTTAGAAGAAATTACATCCATCTTAAAAAATAGAAAAGCTACTGGAACGCAAAAAATATATGACCAAGCCATGGTAAAAATGATTGACCGTTTTATGAAAAATCCGACGTCATTTAAGAAAACAAGTGCGCCTCAAATACCGGATGGTTCGCCTATCGGGAGCGATAAATTTTAATGAATAGAAAAATAATTATTACGGGTACAACTTGCACAGGGAAAACCACTTTAGGTAAGAAATTAGCGAAAGTGTATTCAATAAAACAGGTATATTTAGATGATTTTCATTTTTTGCCAAATTGGGTTGAAAAAGAAGATAAAGTTTTTGTTGATGATGTACATAAGGAGTTAAAAACACTCGATAAGTGGATTGTTACAGGAAGTTATCAAACACTATTAAAAGATACTGTTTGGCAAGAAGCTTCGTTAATTATTTGGTTAGATTATCCGTTAAATTTAATTTTAAGAAGATATTTTATTAGAACATATAGAAGAGTATTTTTGAAAGAAAAATGTTGTGGAGAAAATTATGAATCTCTTACTAGAACTTTTTCAAAAGAGAGTCTTTTTTTTTGGATATTTAAAACCTATTGGCATAGAAAAAGAAGAATGCATAACTGGAAAGAAAATCTATTTTCTCATAAAAAATGGATAGTTTTGACAAAACCTATAGAAGAAAGAAGATTAAAAGAATTATTATGATAATAGACCTAATTTCAGATACCGTAACCAAACCAACGCCAAAAATGTTGGAAGTAATGATGAACGCAAAAGTTGGTGATGACGTTTTTAAAAGCGACCCGACGGTAAATGAATTGCAAGAGAAAGCTGCGAAATTATTCGGAATGGAAGATGCACTTTTTTTTCCATCAGGAACCATGGCAAATCAGACAGCTATAAAATTACATACACAACCCGGAGACAAATTAATTTGTGATAAATATGCCCATGTGTATAATTACGAAGGAGGAGGAGCCGCTTTTAATTCAGGTGTAACCTGTAAATTAATTGATGGAGATAGAGGAATGTTTACTGCCGCGCAATTGCAAGAAGCTGTTGCTGGTCGATCGGATATTCACGTTCCGTATTCGAGACTGGTTTGTGTAGAAAATACTACAAATAAAGGAGGAGGAGCTTGTTGGGATTTTTCTGAATTAGAGAAGGTTCAGAAAGTAGCCAAAGAAAATAATTTAGCATTTCATTTAGATGGCGCGCGTTTATTTAACGCATTAGTGGCAAAAAATGAAGTGCCAAACCAATACGGCCGGCTATTTGATACAATTTCTATATGTTTATCCAAAGGTTTAGGAGCGCCAATTGGTTCTATTTTATTAGGTTCTAAAGAGCATATTGCAAAAGCATTAAGAATTAGAAAATTGTTTGGTGGCGCTATGAGACAAGCTGGTTTTTTGGCAGCAGCAGGAATCTATGCACTCGATAATCATATAGAAAGATTGGCAGAAGATCATCAAAAAGCAAAAGAAATAGGTGCTCTTTTAAAGTCGCTTTCTTATGTTACTAAAGTAGCGCCAATTGAAACGAATATTATCATTTTTTATGTGGATGAAAAAATAGGAGCAGACAATTTTATCAACAAAATGAAAGAAAAAAATATTCTTTTAACCCCAATGGGCGAGGGAAGAATTAGAATTGTTACGCATTTAGATTACACAAGTGCAATGCATGAAATTCTTTTAAAAGAACTTGAAATATTTTAGAAATAAAAACGAACAACAGGAGAAATAGGAGAAGCAAAAACACTTTTGTTTTCATCAAACAAAACATCGTATCGAATACCTACTGCAAATCTACCTTGGTTATAAGCGATTCCGAGATGGAGTGCAGGGAATTTTGTGTTTATAGAACCGAATGGGTCTTGTTGTTTTGCAAAATTATAATCAAATTCGCCTGAAAACTGAATTCC
This sequence comes from Polaribacter sp., assembly GCA_034110665.1. Classification (GTDB taxonomy): domain Bacteria; phylum Bacteroidota; class Bacteroidia; order Flavobacteriales; family Flavobacteriaceae; genus Polaribacter. Next base: position 7,627 of record JAWUYT010000007.1, on the reverse strand, counting down.
AAAATGTGTCTGATATAAAGAGATTATACTTGCTCCATAAACCTGTGTTGTAAAATCGCTAATTTCTGAATATAAATAGTTTAATCCTGCACCCAAAGCAAAACCATTATCAAAATTATAAATAGCACTTGGTGAAATTCCGATGGTTGTCTGGTTTCCGAAACCTGCGCTAAATCCGCCACCAAATTGCACCTTTTTCCAGAAATTATTTCTTTGTTGAGAAAAAGAAGTGAGAGAGAAATATAAAAATAAAAAGAATAGTATTTTTTTCATAAACACTGATTTAGCTTTCGTTATTTAATCTAGCCAATTCTTTATAATTTCTATTTAATTTTTTAAGTAAAATTCCATAGATCAATTTATAAAATAACCATAACAACACCATGAAAATTATAATTGCAATTAATTGGCTAAAGATAGTAATAGCAATTAATTGATTGACATTTATGGGTAAATTTTCTGGATTCATTATCTTCATTAAGGTATCAGAATCACTTATCAAAACTACATTTATGATAAAACTAGATAAGAAAACTATAGCAAGATTGTAATACACATAGTATTTTACCGTATTCCTTATATTTAAAATTCGCTGAATTAAATTTTTAGTATTCTCTACGATAGATATTTTTTTATAATTAACGTAAAAGAAATATAAGAAAACGATTATCACCAAATAGTGCAAGATCATAAAAAAGCTGACCTGCTTTTCTAAATTTAAATCTTCGTAAATTTTGTAAAAACTATCTGGTATTAATAGGTTTATACCCGCCCAAAAAGCAAGTTCTAAGACACCCACAATAAAAATCCATTTTACGATTGATGAAGATTTCGAATGCGCCATTTTATAAATGTCAACAGATGAAAGTTTATTCACCTCTTCTGGTTGATTTTCCCAAGTTTTTTTATAATTTTCTAATAACTCCATGCTTATGGGTTTAAAATATTTTTTAACTTTTCTTTTGCTCTGTTCATTTTTACTCTTGCATTTACTGAAGTAATCCCTAAAGTTTCTGATATTTCTTTGTAAGGTTTATCTTCTAGATATAAAAAAATTAGCGCCTTTTCAATATCATTTAATTGATGAATTGCTCCATACAAAGCACTCAATTGTTTTTCTTCAGTATCATCAAAATCTGAAGATGTTATTTTAAAAGCAACATCACTAATGTCTTGGGTTTTTATTGTTCGCGTAGATTTTCTATTCAAAGAAATTGCTGTGTTTAGGGCAACTCTGTACATCCAAGTGCTAAATTTTGAATCCCCCCTAAACTTTGAATAATTTTTCCAAAGTTGAATGGTAATTTCCTGAAACAAATCTTTATGCTCATCTTGATTTGTAGTATATACTCTACAAATTTTATGCGCTATATTCTGGTTTTGTTCAAAGTCCGATAAAAATTTAGTTTCTAAATCTTTTTGCACCTTCCGTTAGCTAGCTTTTATGATTAGTGGACAAAATAATAAATATGTTACATTTTTCAAGAATAAATTTTTTATCTAAATAATAGTACTAGCTTTGTTGAGTACAAAACACATTCCATTGAACAATATTAAGCAAAATTTTACAATTAGAGACCTTGAAAACATTTCGGGGATAAAAGCACACACCATAAGGATTTGGGAAAAGAGATATAATTTGCTTGAACCAAAGAGAACGGAGACGAATATAAGGTATTATACCACAGAAAATTTAACAAAACTATTAAACATCGTTTTGTTAAATAAAAATGGATTTAAAATATCAAAAATTGCGGAAATGTCGAAAAACGATATTAGTTTGCAGTCAAGAGAATTAGCATTTAATTCAGGAATGAACGATGAAGCAATAAATTCTTTTAAGGTATCAATGTTTCAGTTTGATAAAATTATATTTAATAATACTTATAACACCTTACTTCACAAAAAAACGTTTAGAGAAATTTTTAAGGATGTTTTTATACCTTTTTTAGAGCAAATTGGGTTGTTATGGCAAACAGAAACATTATTACCTGCACATGAACATTTCATATCAAATTTAATTGCACAAAAAATTCAAACGAACACAGAGAAATTACAATACAATATAACCGATACATTTAAAACATATGTGCTGTTTTTACCTGAAAATGAAATCCATGAATTAGGTTTATTATACTTGAATTACGAATTGGTTTTAAGGGGATTTAATACTATTTATTTAGGGCAAAGTTTACCTCTTAACAATCTTAACTATTTTCTAAATAGTGATCGTCAAATATGTTTTATTTCATCATTTACTATTCAGCCCTATGATGATAAAATAGTAGACTATTTTTATGAAATAAATGATATAATGGAAGGTACAAAAAATGAATTTATTGCCGTTGGTAGAAAAGTGGACAAAGTAAAACATCTTCGATTAAACCCTAATATTTCATTATTTGATTCTATGTCAGATTTGTTAAAAGACTTATAAAATAGTAATCGAGTATTTTTCTTGTTTAATAAAATGATATCTTTGTTCAACAAATAACTTCAATGAATAAAAACATATATATAATTGGTTCTGGTTTTTCATCTCTATCGGCGTCTTGTTATTTAGCAAAAGCTGGTTACAATGTTACTGTTTTAGAGAAAAACGATACTTTAGGAGGTAGAGCAAGACAATATAAAAAAGACGGTTTTACCTTCGATTTAGGTCCTTCTTGGTATTGGATGCCAGATGTTTTTGAACGTTTTTTTGGTGATTTTGGTAAAAAACCATCAGATTATTATATTTTGGATAAGTTAAGTCCCGGTTACGAAGTTTATTTCGGTGAAAATTCTTCATTAAAAATCTCCGAAAATATAGAGGATATTTATAAGATGTTTGAGAAAGAAGAAGAAGGCAGTGCAAAGCACTTGAAATCTTTTTTAGACTCTGCAAAGGCAAATTATGAAACAGCCATTTTAGATTTAGTTTATAAACCAGGTATTTCTCCACTAGAGTTAGTTACAACTACAACAGTGGCTAGAGTTACGCAGTTCTTTTCTACGGTTAGAAAACAGGTTCGAAAAAATATTAAGAATCCTAAATTAATTAAAATTTTAGAGTTCCCAGTATTATTTTTAGGTGCAAAACCAGACAACACTCCCGCTTTTTATAATTTTATTAATTATGCCGACTTTGGATTAGGTACTTGGCATCCAAGAGGAGGCATGTATAAAGTTATTGAAGGTATGGTTTCATTGGCTACCTCTCTGGGAGTGACTTTAGAGGTAAATGCAAATGTTGAGAAAATTTTAACCGATAAAAAGAGTAATGTTTCTGGTTTGCTTGTAAATGGCAAAACTATTGAAACTACTTTAGTTTTAAGTGGTGCAGATTATCATCATACAGAAACATTGTTAAATGAAAACTTAAGACAGCATTCAGAAAAATATTGGGACAAAAAGACATTTGCGCCATCTTCTTTGTTATTTTATATTGGTTTTGATAAGAAAATTAAAAATGCAAGTCATCATACACTATTTTTTGACACTGATTTCGATCAGCATGCAAAGGAAATTTATGATAATCCGAAATGGCCTACAGACCCACTTTTTTATGCCAATTTCACCTCTATAACAGATTTAACTTCTGCGCCAGAGGGTAAAGAAGCTGGTTTTTTTTTAATGCCTTTAGCACCAGGAAGTGAAGATACAGAAGAATTAAGAGAGGAATACTTTCATAAAATAGTAGATCGATTTGAAAAATTAACAAATCAAGAAGTGAAGAGCAGTATCCTATTTAAAAGATCTTTTTGTGTAAAAGACTTTAAAGATGAGTATAATTCTTACAAAGGAAATGCTTACGGAATGGCGAATACATTATTGCAAACTGCATTTTTAAGGCCAAGTATTAAAAGCAGTATTGTAAATAATTTGTATTTTACAGGTCAGTTAACAGTACCTGGCCCAGGAGTTCCTCCTGCACTAATATCTGGTAAAATAGCATCAGAGTTAATTATTAAAAATCAGTAGTAGTATGAAAGAATTATTTGATAGTGTTTCTAATAGTTGTAGTGAATTGGTTACTAAAAGGTATAGTACCTCTTTTTCGATGGCTGTGAATACTTTATCTCCAAAAATAAGGACTGATATTTATAATATTTATGGCTTTGTGCGTTTTGCAGATGAGATTGTAGATACTTTTCATAAGTATAATAAAGAAGAATTAATGGCGCATTTTGAGCGTGATTACTACTTTGCAATGGAACATAAAATTAGCTTAAATCCTATATTAAACTCTTTTCAACAAACGGTTAATCGATACAATATTCCAGATCATATGGTCCAAGCTTTCTTAAAAAGTATGAAAGCTGATCTGCACAAAACAGAATATGCAACAAGGGAAGAATATGACGAATACATATATGGGTCCGCAGATGTTGTTGGTCTAATGTGTTTAAAAGTATTTGTGAATGGAGATGATAAAATGTTTGAGGAATTAAAAGGTGCAGCAATGCGTCTAGGTTCTGCTTTTCAAAAAGTTAATTTTTTAAGAGATTTAAAAGATGACTTTGAAGTGTTAAATCGCTCTTATTTTCCGAATATTGATTTAGGAAAATTGACCCAAGAATCTAAACAAATAATTATAGACGAAATAGAAGGCGATTTCGATTATGCCTATAAAAACGGAATATTAAAATTACCCGTAGAAGCTAAATTTGGTGTGTATATGGCGTATAGATATTATAGAAGATTGCTAAAAAAATTGAGTAATTTACCTTCTGAAAAAATTATGGATACAAGGATTCGAATCTCCGATCCAATGAAAATTAATTTGTTAGCAAGAAGTTATGTAAAATATAAATTGAATATTATTTAGCTATGTTTTTACTCATAACCATAAGTGTTTTTTTAACAATGGAAGGTGTTTCATGGAGTACTCATAAATATATCATGCATGGTTTTGGATGGTTTTTGCATAAAGATCATCATCAGCCAAAATATACTGGTTTTGAAAAAAATGATGCCTTTTTTGTGATTTTTGCCTTACCAAGTATGCTGCTTTTATATTTTGGAGGTGATGCACAAAACACGTATTTATTAGCTATCGGTTCAGGTATTTTATTTTATGGTATTGCTTATTTTTTAATCCATGATGTTCTAATTCATCAACGATTTAAATGGTTTAAGCACACAAATAATCGTTATTTAAAGGGAGTAAGAAAGGCCCATAAAATTCATCATAAAAACATGGGCAAAGAAGAAAGCCAGTGTTTTGGAATGCTATTCGTACCATTTAAATATTTTAAAAAGGCAAAAATTTAGGATTTTAAATGTCATCAGATTCAAACTGAATCTGCATTATCCTAAATTTACTTTAATTGTACGGCGGTTTTATAAAAGTGAATAGGATTTAAATTTTGTGTTTTCTCATTTATGATTAAATTAGACTCATTATAACTATTATGAATTATTATGACTACATAATTGTTGGTGGAGGAGCATCTGGTTTAATGATGGCCTATAGAATGTCAAAAGATACTTTTTTTGATGATAAAACTATATTGATTTTAGATCAAGAAAAAAAAAACACAAACGATAGAACTTGGTGTTATTGGGGGAAAAAAAACGGTGAATGGGATGCTATTTTAAGTGCTTCTTGGGATGAAATTATCTTTAAAAGTGATTTTCATAAAGCGAAAGAAAAGATTATACCGTATCAATATAAAATGATTAGAAGTAAAGATTTTTACGAGCTAATCTGGAGTCATTTAGACCAAAAGACAAATATTAGTTTTCAGAAAGAGTCGGTTTTAAGTATCAATCAGCTTCATGAAGAGGCAGAAGTAATAACAGGGAATCAAGTTTTTAAAACAAAGATTCTTATGAATAGTATTCTTTTTAATGATGCTTACAAAAAGCAAACAGAATTTCCGGTTTTACAACAGCATTTTGTTGGTTTTTTTATCAAAACAAAAGAGGAGTTTTTTGATGACACGGCAGCTACTTTTATGGATTTTACGGTTGAGCAGAGAGAAAATACCCGTTTTATGTACATTTTGCCGACTAGTAAAAATGAAGCTTTGTTTGAATATACCTTGTTTTCACAAAACGTATTAGCGTATGAAGTTTATAATACAGAAATCGAAAAATATTTACAAAGTAAAAACATTACCGATTACGAAATTGTAGAAAAAGAGCAAGGTTCCATTCCGATGACTTGCTATAAGTTTTGGGAACAAAACTCAGAAAATATCATTCACATTGGCACGGCAGGAGGTTGGTCCAAAGCAAGTACTGGTTTTACTTTTAACAACACAACGAAGAAAACTGCCAAATTAATCGAGTACCTAAAACAAAAACAACCCTTATCTAAATTTCATAAAGTTAGTAAATTTTGGTATTATGATTTGTTATTATTAGATATATTACATGAAAAGAATCATTTAGGGTCTTCTATTTTTTCCCAATTATTCAAGCGTACCGCCGTCCAAAAGATATTTAAATTTCTGGATGAGGAAACACTCCTTTATGAGGATTTACAAGTCATGTTAAAAATGCCTCCTAAAAATTTTATCAAAGCTGTCTTTAAAAGAATCTTCTGATAATTATTCTAGAGCGTCCTGTTTGTTGGTCTCAAAAGGAATATTTTCAGTTTCTTTTTTGAATCTAAACTGATTTTAGTAATTACCATTTAAGTTTTTTAAAAAAGATTATTTTGGATATTTTTCTCTAATTTTATCCAAAGATAAATTGTGAATACTACCCAAATGAGAATGTTGTTTTCCTAAATCTGGTTTGTAAGATCCAGCTTGCACTTGACCACCAATTTTTTGGTACGCCTCTCGAAAAGACATGCCTTCAACGACCAAATTATTGATACTGTCTACCGTAAATAAATACTGATATTTTTCATCATTTAAGTCAATATCTTTTACAATTACCTGCTGAATAGAATAATTAAAAATGTCTAAAATATCTTTTACATCTTCAAAAGCATTGATAACATTTTCTTTCAATAATTGATAATCTCTGTGATACCCCGTTGGTAAATTATTAGTAATCATCACCATTTCTGTATGCAGTGCCTGAATTTTATTACACTTTCCACGAATCAATTCAAAAACATCAGGATTTTTCTTGTGCGGCATAATGCTACTTCCTGTTGTTAATTCGTCAGGAAAAGAGATAAAATTAAAATTTTGACTCATATACAAACAAATATCCATGGCAAAACGAGACATGGTATTACACAATCCACCTAATGCGGAGGCGATAGAACGCTCACTTTTACCTCTACTTAATTGCGCTGCAACCACATTGTATTTTAAGGTGGCAAAGTCCAATTCTTTGGTGGTTAACTCTCTATCAATAGGAAAAGAACTACCATAGCCAGCAGCGGAACCTAAAGGATTTTGGTCTACCACTTTAGAAACTGCATTGAGCATGTAAACATCGTCAATCAATACTTCTGCATAAGCAGAAAACCACACCCCGAATGATGCCGGCATCGCAACTTGCAAATGTGTATAACCAGGTAATAAACTTTCTTTGTGTGTTTCAGCTAATCCCAAAAGCGTATCAAAAAGTGTCTTCGTTTTGTCATTGATAATGGCTAAACTTTCTTTATAATACAATTGTAAAGCCACTAAAACTTGATCATTTCTAGAACGAGCAGTATGAATTTTCTTACCAA
>JAWUYT010000006.1:0-8525 GCA_034110665.1 Polaribacter sp. | reverse complement strand
AATTTTTGTTTTAGAAAAACGACGTTGTTGCTGATTACTCTGCGTCTGATTTGGTAAAATAGGTCCAAAAGGCATTTGAAAAAACGAATGTATCGTAACCCCTTTTGCATTAATTGCGGCAACACCTGTGGGCGCAACAATAACCATTCTTTTTAAAGATTCCTTTTTAATTTGATGTAAAAAAGTAGTTTTTCCTGTTCCTGCTTTCCCTGTGATAAAAAGGTTTCTATCCGTTTTTTCTATGAAGTTTAAAGCGAGTTCTAGTTCAAGATTTTTTGACATTTTTACTTTTTGATGCAAGATAATAAATCGTCTTAAAAGAAATTAAAGCGATTTGATTTTATTTGTAATATCTTCTTTGATGTACATTTTTAAAAATGAATTTGATTTAATTTCTAACAAAAAAACGAATAGAATAGAGGAAAGTATTTAGGTTAGCAATTCTAATACTTCTTGCTTTGCATACATTAAATTACGAAGTATTTATAACTTGTACAACAGGCACAATGTGTATCGTTAATTGTTTTTTTTAATACGTACGACATACTCGTGGACTTTATTGGTTAGTGCTTAAAACAGGTAACTAACCTTCTAAGAAGGTTGCCAACAATATGAAAAACTATAACCTTTTGTAATTAATTCATTGCAACGGCCAATAAAATAGCCACGTAATGACAAATAGCAGCTGCAAGTACAAAAAAATGCCAAACTGCATGGTTATAAGGGTATTTATCCCATAAATAAAAAATAACACCAATAAGGTAAAGTGCGCATCCAATTAAAATCATAGTGAGGATATTAGAGGGAATACTTTCAAAAAAAGTACGGCCGCCAACAACCATAATACAGCCCATTGCGATGTAAATTAGTGTTGAAAAAATCTTCCACCTTCCTAAAAATAAAATCTTAAAAATGATTCCCAACGCTGTTAGACCCCACAAAACAGATAGCAAGGTAACACCAAAAGGAGTATCTAAATACATCAATAAAAATGGCGTGTAAGTACCTGCTATTAAAAAATAAATACTAATATGATCAAGGATTTCGAATATGCGTTTTGCTTGTACATTTTGAAATCCATGATAGAGTGTAGAAAAAGTAAAAAGTTGTAAAAAACAAAAACCATAGATAGCGGTACCAATAATCCCAACAATATTATTACTTTTAATGGCAAATGCTATTAAAATAGGAATACTTACGATGCCAAAAATAATTCCAAAACCATGTACAATACTATTTGCGAGTTCTTTTTTAATTTGTGTATTTGAATCCTGAATTTGCATTGAAGTGAGTGGTTACAGCTTGTTATTTTATGGAATTATAGTTAAATTACCTTAATTAATTCCAGCAAACTTATAATTTTTAATCTATTTACTAACGATGTTATTTTTAAAAAGCCTTTCTAATGGCATCGCTTCAAAGAAAACCTTATCGATTATAGTTTTTCTTATCTATTTTTCACAGAACTAAAATACCACATTTTATAGGTTGATAGTTGTTAATTTGATTCTTTTAATTCCTTCTTAACATTTACATCATTATTCTCGAGGAGTTCAAAAATCATATTTGCAGTTTAAGTAAGATTTTAGTGTTTTACTTTAATTACTGTTTTTTCCGCTTTCTGTTTTTATTTATATTGTTTTGATTGTATCGATAAGGGTTCTGATAATTATTTTGTCTTTATCGTTTTTTATTAATGTGTTTAGATAATTTGCGACATTCCTTATGAAATTTAGCTGTAATACCCAAGATGTTTTATTCTGGTTCTTGGCTCTAAAAACAAAGCACGATTGCTTCGTTTATCGAATTACAATGATTCTACAATACTAAAAATATCAGATAAAGAATCAAATATATGGATTATAACTATTTAGCTGTTAGACTAAATTTTGATAATATCTGTAGGCGTTTCAACCAAAATAGTCCTGTCTCCTCGCAAGGCAATGGGTTGCTTCATAATCTCTGGGTTATTCCGTATCATTTTTATCCAACCATCCGTTGAAAAATTATGCGGTTCAAAATTTGAGGTGTAAGAAGGATGTTCTTGATTGATTAAATCCTCTACTTTCATCTCTAATCTTTCTGCAAGTTCTACAATTTGAGTTCCAGTAAGTTTTTCTCTTAAGAGATCTATTTCCTGAATAGGCAATCCTTTAGATTTAGCATAGGCTAAAGTTTGTTTTGCAATTACAGATTCAGAACTGTAAAACAATGTTATTTGCCTCTTTGAGGTAGCTATTTCTCCCATAATTTTTTTTAGATATACGATTATTTTATACGTTTAAATATGACGTTTTAACAATTATTTTAAGCTTTCTAAATAGTATTATAAAGCCTTTTTATCCATGTGCGCATGGTTATTTTCTGTCAGTGTCATTGAGTTTTCATCCAAATTACGATAAAGCTCTGGATAATTGGTTTCGATATTCATAAAGAGCCTTGTTCTTTCCGCTAATATGCCTTAAATCTTTCATAATAGACTTTGTTAAATAAAACATGAAGGGTTGTGCTATTCAATTAACGCAACGATTCCTTACCATTCATTATATGTGCTGCAATTGCTTATCGATTTCCCTAGCCAGTTTTTTGTTAAAAACAAATATAGTGAAGTGGCTCTGGATATAAAATGACTAGCATTCATCATTTACTTTGCAATATCCTTATTTTTAAGAAAGTATTTACTTTTTTTAGTTCTTATTTTTAATCTGGCGCAGTAGCTTTGTATAAGGTAGCTTTTTTAGAAGTTGAAATTTCATAGGTCGCATTTGCAAGAAGCAACACAGATGCTCCCTTTTTAAGATGTAAGGTGGTGTTTTGTTCTTTGATCGTTGCTTCACCGTCTAACAAAATTAAAATTTGAGCTGTTTTTGTTTCAGATTTGTAATTTTGATTTGCATTTAAAGTAATTTGACTTAATTCAAAATCTGGAGCAGGACTTTTATAAATGCGCTCTAAACCATCTTTTTGTAATGCACCTTGCATCACATTAGGCACAGTTGCCTTGAACGCTGTATGTTTTAGCAATTCTGGGATATCTACATGTTTTGGCGTTAAACCACCCCGTAAAACATTGTCTGAATTTGCCATCAATTCCATATTCTGGCCTTCTAAATAGGCATGAGGGATGCCTGCATCTTGAAAAACAGCTTCTCCTTTATGCGCTTTCACAACATTAAAAAAGTAAATTGAATAAATTCCTTTGTCTAAAATATTTGTATTTGTAGAGGAATCCACGGCTTTTGCAGCCCAATAATCAGGGTTTGACTTTTCTAAATTTCCTGCTTTGTATAGGGGTAGAATTCTATTAATCAAAGGCTGTAATATGCGATTATTTTCTTCATCTGACTGTTCCATAACTGTTTTGTACAATCCGAAATAACCTTGACTTTCAAATACGGGTAAAAAAGGTGTAAATTCAGGTATATTTTTAAGGGTCATTGTTAATTTATCTTCTGGTAAAAATCCATGAAGTAACCAAAACTCACCTAATGCAACCATAATTTCTGGTTTATGGTTGTCATCCTTATAATTTCTGTTGGCAGCTTTTAAAGGAATGCCCATTTCATTCTCTAACTTAAAACCTTTCTCTGCTTCTATTTTTGTTGGATGCACTTGAATAGATAACATCTCTTTTACATCTAAAACTTTAAATAAAAAAGATAATCTACCAAATTTATTAGCAATTTTTTGTCCTAATTTTTCTATTAAATCAGTGTTTAAAAAATTATTTAAAGGTCTTTTTTCATTCTCAATAAGCACTTCAGAAGGTGCTTTTTGATGCGCACCCAACCAATATTCAGCGCATTTTTCTCTAGTAGACTCTGTTCCTAATAAATTTGGTATAAATTCAGATCCACCCCAAGCATAATTTTGAATTTTTCCTTTAATAAGATAGAGTTTCGTCATAAGTATTTAATTTAAAGCTGTGTTTTTTCTTTTCATTTTTTGCTATTTTATTTCATTTTTCTGAAAAGAATGTAGTGCTAATTTTTATTTTTTGTAAAATGAATTCTATCTTTCAAACTATCAATATTCTTTTAAATAAAGCTATTGATTCTTATTTAAAATAGTAGTACTTGCCTGCGCTGTTGGATACACAACTAAATCTTCAATGTTTACATGATAAGGTCTTGTAATTACAAAATGAATAATATCTGCAATATCTTCCGCTTGTAAGGCTTTGAAATCTTTATAAACTGTTTTTGCTCTATCTGTATCGCCTTTAAACCGTACCTCCGAAAACTCGGTTTCAACCAAACCAGGGTGAATGGCCGAAACCCGAATGTTATATGGATTCAAATCTAATCTCATAGACTTATTTAGAGCGTTCACAGCGAACTTTGAAGCACAATACACATTCCCATTAGGATAGACTTCTTTTCCAGCAACAGAACCAATATTAATTATAAAACCAGTATTGTTTTCTATCATTTGAGGAATAATCGCTTTAGATACATATAATAATCCTTTTACGTTAATGTCTATCATAGCATCCCAGTCATCAATGTTACCCTCTTGTATGTTTGAAAAGCCATGTGCATTGCCCGCGTTATTAATTAAAATATCAATCTGTTTAAAATTTTCTGGAAGTGATTTTATTGCCGTGGATACTTCTTCTCTTTTAGAAACATCAAACTGTAAAGTGGTTACTTCAGTTATTTTTGAGAGTTCTTTTTGAAGACTTTCTAAACGTTCTTTCCTACGTCCGCAAAGAATTAACCTGATTTTATTTTTAGCAAAGATTTCTGCCGTTGCTTTTCCGATTCCAGAAGTTGCTCCTGTTATGAATGCTGTTTTTATCATTTAATATTTTTATCTTTTTTTGATGAAATACTGGCTAGCGCTTGTCTGGTAAAAATTGAATTATTTTTTGATAAGTTCTAATTAAAACAATTAGCATAGCCTTCGTTACCGTAATTTTTTTAATAAAAAGTAAGCGAAAAAAAACGATTTATTAAGACATCTTAAGTGTTAAATTAGTCTGATACTAATTTGCCCCGAAGAAGTACAACAGAAACGACGTAACAAATATAAAACTATAAAAACTATTACTTTTTTAAAATTTGAATTTTTACTGAATTATAAACAAAGAAAAACCGTCCTCCTCAGGACGGTTCCTCTTTCAATTGGTTATTGAAAAATAACCAACTAAAAATCAACTAACCAAACTTTATTTTAAATTTCTTCTAATCTTTGTTTTTCTTTCTATTTTAGTACGTTTTCTGTTGTTATTTCTTACAAGGTCTTTTGCACTTTTAACAGTATTTTCATCTTTCAGATATTGTAAAAACCCTCTTCCCAAAAAATCATAGGTTGTATCTGAATTTAAATGATATAAACTGATATTACCATCATCTATAACGCTCAATTCGAACTCTTCAATATCTCCGCCATCATAATTAAGTGTTAAAATTTTTAGGTCTTCATACCCTGCAACGTCAAATATTTCATATCCTCCTACATAATCCCAACTAATTAGTTCAGCTTGTGCGCCAAAACTATCTTGAGAACTATAAAATGTTGTTATATTTTCTGGTGTAAATTGTAAATAATTTTCATCATCAAATGCATTTGGAGTTCCTCCTACTGCATCTACCTTTTCCCAAGCGATATACTCTTGTAAAAAGTATTCTATGTTTTCATAAAACAACTGATCGTAATTAAAGTTATCGGTGTTATATCCTATTAGATAATAATTTACATTCTGTCGGAAGTTATAGATTCTTATTTCATTGTCGGATAAAACAGTAACTTCAAAATCATTTATGCCATCTAAATCATGATTGGTTTCTAACAAACCATTAAAGGTATCGTAGGTTCCAACATCGATACCTAAACCATTTCCTGTTCTACCAATATCTACAATATTATTGTTTGCATATAAAATTCCGTTGATAAAAGACAACGTAAATGCTCTTGAAACGAAGGGAATATCTCCAGATCCTGAAGTTCTGTGATAATCGACATACCAAACATCATATCCGGAAACTACGTCTTCTAATGTAGGTTGATAGTTCTCAAAAGAATTCGATGAACACGAACTTAAGAGTGTTCCTGTAATAAATATTGCTAAAAGTAGCTTTAAAGTCTTCATAAGCTTTCAATTTAATGGTTATCCTTTATGAATATTCAAAATGTGTGCCAAAAATTAATCAATGTTGAAGAATCGGTTAACGACATCAATTAAACCTATTTAAGTGCTGAAGGTAAAAACAGCGACTTTTCCTTTTTAACGGATGCTATTTTAAAATATTTTATTTTTCCTTTGAATTTATAACTGATTACAGCTTCGTTTTCATCTAATTCAAAAGGAAAACTTCGAATAATAGGAACTGGATTTTCAAGTTCTCTAATAGGATTTTCATCCAAAATCATGTCCCTTTGTTGATTCGTTATAAAATAACCAACAACCATTTTAGCTGCTTTTGAATCTTTAATTTGCAAATCAATGATTCTTTTAGCAAAGTAAATACTGTCAAACTCAATAGTTTTGTTTGATGAATAGGCAACTTTAACGTTGATTCCTTGAACGCCTGCTTGTCTTTCAGACCAATTTTGAGATACTGCGGATGTAATCTTGAATGGTGGATTTTTCTCAAAATTTAAACTTCCACATCTAGAAAATCCAACTATAATTAAAAAGATTGATAACATTTTCATAGTTTTCATTTATTCTATTTCTGTAATCGATTTCAATTCTTATGCCAAGATATACCGAAGACTGAAACCTGTTTTTTAAACATGAATCGAATTATAAAAAAAGAAAAAGCGAATCAGATTGATTCGCTTTTGTGTATGAAATTGATAATCTTAATGACTAAAAACGTATATGTAATTTTCCAAAAATTTTGATTCCACCAACGTTACGTCTAATTTTTCAAAGCTTCCGCCGTTTTAAAATTTGACTCCACCAACGTTACCTCTAATTTTTCAAAGCTTCCGCCCCACCAACAATTTCTAAAATTTCATTGGTAATTGCTGCTTGACGTGCTTTGTTGTATTTTAATAATAAATCGTCACGCATATCTTTAGCATTATCGGTTGCCTTGTGCATCGCTGTCATACGGGCGCCATGTTCTGAAGCAAAACTATCTCTAATACATTTATACAACTGTGTTTTTAAAGATTTAGGTATTAAAGCTAATACTATTTCTTCTTTAGATGGTTCAAAAATATAATCAGAATTTACCGCTGATATATCTGCACCCTCCAAAGGTTTAATTGGTAAAAACTGCTCTACTTGTGGCAATTGAGTCGCTGCATTTTTAAATTGATTATAGACCAATTCAATTTTATCATAGGTTCCATCAACATATAAATCCATTAACTCTTCTGCAATAATGGCAACGTTATCAAAAGTTAAATCGTCATAAATATCATTTCTTTTATCAACAACATTAAAAGATTTAGATAACACGGCAGCTCCTTTTTTACCAATAGCAAAAATATCTACTGTTTTATCGGAATATTTTTCTGCAACTGTTTTAATAATTTCTTTAGATACTGATGAGTTAAAACCGCCGCACAAACCTCTATTAGAAGTTACCGCAACTAATAATACTTTAGAAACCTCTCTCTTTGTAGAATATGCTCCACCAGAATCACTGTCTAAAGTTGCACTTAAATTTTGTAATAATTCAGTTAATTTAGAAGAATAAGGTCTCATTGCTATGATTGCATCTTGCGCCTTTTTTAACTTTGCTGCAGATACCATTTTCATGGCAGATGTAATCTGCATGGTAGAACCTATTGAGGTTATTCTATTACGTATTTCTTTTAAATTTGGCATAACTTTTAATAATCAGTTGTTAGTAATTAGTTGCTAGTAGCTAAACAAAAGTTTAACGACTAAACCCTAACTTCTAATTTAAAAATGAGTAGAGATCTCTTTAGCTGCTGCTACTAAAACAGCAATTACTTCGTCTGATAATTTACCAGACTTTAAAGTGTCTAAAGTGTCTCTATGTTTTGCGTTTAAATAATCAAGATAATCTCTTTCAAATTTCTTTACCTGATTAACAGGAACATCTTTTAATAGGTTTTTAGAACCTGCATAAATGATTGCAATTTGATCTTCCACTGTAAAAGGATCATTCTGTGCCTGTTTTAAAATTTCAACATTACGTTGTCCTTTAGAAATCACATTCATTGTAGCGGCATCTAAATCTGAACCAAACTTTGCAAATGCTTCTAATTCACGATAAGCAGCTTGATCTAATTTTAAAGTACCAGCTACTTTTTTCATAGATTTAATCTGCGCGTTACCTCCAACTCGAGATACAGAAATACCTACGTTAATTGCTGGTCTTACACCTGAATTAAATAAATCTCCATCTAAGAAAATCTGTCCGTCAGTAATGGAAATTACATTTGTTGGAATATATGCTGATACATCTCCTGCTTGTGTTTCAATAATTGGCAATGCAGTTAAAGAACCTCCACCTTTTACAATTCCTTTTAAAGAATCTGGTAAATCATTCATTTCACCAGCAATCTTATCATCATTGATTAATTTTGCTGCTCGT
>JAWUYT010000005.1:0-22947 GCA_034110665.1 Polaribacter sp. | reverse complement strand
CTAATTCTTGAGAAACAGCGGAAATAGATAAAATTAGGATTAGATAAACAAGCTTTTTCATTTGTGAGATTTTATTCAAATATAATAAATTTTTATATATTTGCTTTCGAAACAAAAGTAATTAATTTTTAACTTTATTATTATGAAAAAACTTTATGTATTTTTTATTGTTATGAGTTTGTTTGGATGTAATCAAACACCTAATCCAGAATGTAAAATTTTGCAACAAGCTAAGGTAAATTTAGATACCAATATCGCTATGTATTCTGCTGTTTGGGGGAAGATTATGAATGACCGCGATATTGATTTAATTAACACGGATAGTTTTGATCTTGAGGTTAGCGTTATTACTGCAACAGGAAAAATAACAGGTATTGAGGGTTTTAAAGCTTATTATAATAGCTATCTTACAGGTTTTTCCGACGCCAAAATGACTATAATTGATTTGTATGGACAAGGTGATTTAATGACAAAGCATTGGCGTTTTCAAGGAACTCATGACGGAGATTTGTTTGGAATTCCGGCAACAAATAATAAGGTAGATATTTATGGTGTTACATTGGCGGTCATGAAAAATGGGAAAATTTTCCAAGAGAAAGATTATTTTGACAATAATGTTTTTATGAAACAGCTTGGGTTAATGGAATAATGCATTTATTTTTATTTCACAACTATAAATATTTTATTATTAAAACTATTAAAATTATTAAAAATGAAAAACATATTATATCTTTTATGTACATCAGTACTTATCTTCTCTTGTAATCAAACATCAAAAGAAAGTTCTAATAAAGAAACTAAGGACCCATATAGTGGTGTATTTACATCTCGTGATACGAAAGCACAGACATTACAAAGAAACATGAACTTTTTTGCTAATGCAGATTTCTCCTATGTCAATGAACTTTTGACAGAAGATTTCACACTTAACACTGCAGGAGATACGGCCGTTGTTGCTACTGGTCGTGAAAGTGCCATTGAATATTGGAATGGAATTCATACGATTTATGAAAACATTTCATTTTCAGAAGGTAGACTTCAAACGTTTGAATTAAATAATGGAGAGATATGGTCATCTTATTTTGGTGAATTATACGCGAAAGGGAAATTCTCAAAAGAAGATTATGCAATTCCAATTAATGTATGGATTCAATGGGAAAATGATAAAATAATTCATCAAATAGATATGATTGATTCAAAATTTATCACCGCAGAATTAGTAATGGGAAATTTAAATTAAAATTTCAATCATCTATAGGTATTTATGAACTCTCTGCGAGTAATATCATAGTTCGATATTTCGATAGAGTTGTCTACTAAAACAATAAAACGGTTATACTTTTATAAAGTATAACCGTTTTTTATTGCTACTCTGTTAATTTTAAGTTGATTATCTTTAACCTACTAATTAATTTTTTATGAAAAGAGTATTATATCTGCTGTTTATTGTAATTATCTCATGTTCAAATGAAACTGATATAGTTTCGGGGTCTGAATTAGACTTTACAATAACTATAATTGCTGGTGAAGGTGGTACAGTTAGTTCTCAAGGAGGTGTTTTTCCTCAAGGTTCAGAAATAAGTATAAAAGCTACTCCAAATTCAAATTATGCTTTTGATGCTTGGTCTGATGGCTCAACTGATAATCCAAAAATAATTTTAGTTACCGCTGACATCTCTCTTAATGCTAATTTTATTTTTAATTGTATTAATAATGCACCGCAAATTGATTTAAACAAGACATCATATGATTTATTTGATATAAAATACCCATTAATGCTATCAGGTAATATTAATATGAATATGTCTTACTGGTTAGGTGAAGATTGGGAATATGGGTTCGGAGGTGCTTATGTTGATTATAATAATGATGGAATATTAGACATTGTTGGTTATAGAAATAACTACGACAATTATATTGATTATCCTCAAAGCTATACTGGTTACGATAGAAAACAGCTGATAAAATTTTTTATTGGAGATTGTAATGGAAACTTTACTCCAGATAGTCAGAATGATAATATGTATTCTGGTTTAGTTCATGGACGAAAATTTCTTATTGGAGATTTCAATAATGACAGCTATGTAGATTTCTTTCTAATTGGACATGGGTACGATAAACAACCTTTTCCTGGGGAATTTAATAAGTCTTTGATTAGTAATGGAAATGGTGGTTATATAGAAACCAATTATACAAGTTTAGAGTCTTTTTATCATGGTGGAGCTTCAGGAGATTTTGATAATGATGGTGATTTAGATGTTTTTGTTACAGATGCAGGTAGAGGAAAGGCAGCCATTTTTGAAAACAACAACGGGTTTTTTTCTCCAACTGCTGAATTAATTGATCAAAACCTCATGGAAGGGATGTATAATGCAGAGTTTTATGATGTTAACAAAGATGGATTTCTTGATATTATTTGTGGAGGGCATGATTGGACTTACGGTAACGTTAATAGTTATGACAATACTCCTTTAATTATTTTTGGAGACGGAAATAATTATGTTGGAAATGAAACTTTACGACTTCCAGAATCTTCAATTAATGGTCAAGGGATAGTGACTGATTTTAACTTTTATGATTTGGACGGTGATAATATTGAAGAAATTATTTTAACTCGAACGGGGGATAATCAAACAGATGCTAATAATTTTTACATCGGCTGGTCTATTCAAATTCTAAAAAAATCAGCAACTACCTATACTGATCAGACAAATAGCTTTCTTAATAATTTTTACGATGCAACAGGTTCATGGATTCGATGGAGTCATTTTCGCGATAAAGATAATGATGGTAAAGTCGAGTTTTTTAATACTGGTTATTCTGGCACATCGAATTATCTTGAATGGGAATTAAACGCAGGATTTTTATCCAGACAATAGAAAGATACTTTCATGGACTAATCAATAATATTATTGTTTTATAAACTTGTAAAAACTCTTTGCAAGTAATATTAATTTTCGATATCTCAATTGAGTTATCGACTAAAACAATAAAACGATTATACTATTATAAAGTGTAGCCGTTTTTTTATATTTACGTTTAATTTTATTAGATGATTTATTATTCGAAAGTATCATATACGCTATTGATTGTTGTGTTTTTAGTTTTTTTTGGATCATTGGTTCCCACATTCATAAGTAACGGTTTTAATGGCAGTACAACTATACTTTTTTTAGCTATGGTTGTCTTATATGGATTTATTTTACATATGTTTTTCAATACCACCTACAAGATTGAGAAGGGAAAACTTTATATAAAATCCGGGTTTTTTAACTATAATCCTGTAAACATTGGGGAGATGAAAAAAATTTCTAAATCATCAAATATTATTTCCTCTCCTGCAGCTTCATTTGATAGGATTGAAATTACTTATGGTAAGTTTGACGAATTAATAATCTCTCCAAAACACAAGACTAAATTTGTTGAAGACTTACAAAAAATAAATCCTGGGATTATAAATAATATTTAGTAACAAGCTTCTTGATCAAATAGTTTGTTAACTCAAAATCTTTTGGAGTAAAACTAATGTTCGATATTTCGATAGAGTACTCTGCTAAGAAAACCAATAGCCGCAAAGTGGCTGGTTTTCTTTGGTTTGTTTCCCATATTCTGGTCCAACGACCGAATTCGAGTTAATCCAGTTCCCGCTTCTAAGAAAGCCTCTTGAAAAATCAAGAGTTTTTTTTGTGCTTTTAAAAATGAAAGAAGTTTGAACTTTTAGGAAGCACAAAAAATATCCAAAACGTTGTACGCTTTTTGTTTTTCGTTTAGTCCTTTCCGAAACTAGGAGTACGACAGAGTTCTGTTCTCGCTATTAAGGAGTAACCATAAATAGTTGCGTTTTTTTTGCAGTAAACTCAATGATGCACTAAAAAGAAGAATATTGATTCAGACACATTAGTAGCACCACTTAATTTTTAAAAAATTTAGTCGAGCTATTAGCACCATCTAATAGCTTAATATTTAAAATATACATTCCT
Source organism: Polaribacter sp. (assembly GCA_034110665.1). GTDB lineage: Bacteria > Bacteroidota > Bacteroidia > Flavobacteriales > Flavobacteriaceae > Polaribacter. The sequence continues at coordinate 18,967 of JAWUYT010000005.1, read as the reverse complement.
TTCTTAAGCTCACTAATATTAATTCCTCCTGATCTGAAGTTGACTTGAAACGTTTTTATTTGTTGTCCAAGAAGATTAAAAATTGAAATTTCTTGTATTATTTTTTCAGCTCTTATCATCAATTTTTCTTCTGCTGGATTAGGATATACGCTAAAAACAACTTCACTATTATCAAAACGATTAATGCTTAAAACTTCATCAGAACTTGCTTTCCAATTGCTCGCTAAAGCATTATCCGAATTAACATTTATCAATTCTAAATAAAAACCGTCACCATCAGCAGCTTCTGGCCAAGGCGCTTTATCCGAATATTCTACTTGATCAATCAGATTCCCAAAAGCATCTACTAATACTAAATTCTGACTACTATTTGATAAATTTCTCTCAAATTTATCATAAGCGTCAACCCCGAATTTAGCTAAAAAAACGTCTGTATTTCCAGCCAATTGAATCGCTTGAGCTGGCGCAATAGTTGCATTTTCTTGAAATTGATAGGATACACCTAGTTTACTTAAATATACTCCTGTTAAGTTTACAGTTGTAGTTCCTGTATTTTGAATTTCTATAAACTCTAAATCCTGGCTTTCAGGAAAAGCATCAGTTTCTAGCGGATTGTAACTAATCTTAGTAATTACCAAAGAAGGTGTTGCTGTTGCATTACAATTAGAAAACCCACCAAGGTTGTTCTGCATCCATGTAATTCTTTGCTGTAACCAATTTTTCATATTGGTTACTTCTCCAGAAAAATTATCTATAGTATTCCATTTTTCGTTCTCGCGCACTACAGCTTCAGAAATTAATGCAACAGTAGTATCAATTAAATTAGATATATAGTCATAATTTAACGGTTCGCCAGCACTTGTAACCTCATTAAAACGTTTGGCTAAATAACATTTAAATGCTGGGTTATTAAAAAGATCATTCCAAAAATAAGCACCTGTATTGCTATAATTAAATTGCCACACATTTGTAGAACTTCGGTCAAATATATTACCAAAAAAGTTAAATAAGTCATTGCCATAGGTTAAATTATAATCCCAAATCGGACCTGCTCTTAACTTTCCACCTCTATCTTTGTGAAAATATGTACTCAACGCATATGCATCAACATTTGAAGCAATTTCTGCCATCAACATATAATCTACAAAAGAAGGCACATCTATGATAGAAGGATAGCCATTTGTAATGCTAGCGTTAGCTGCTTTATTGTCGAAGTCTCTAAAAACAGCTTCAATGTATGCCGATTGCGTTGAAGTAATATCATCTGCGTTTGGTTTTTCATGAATATATCCAGCACCGTTGTTGAACCAAGCTTCTGGATCTTCAGCATCAGGTCTATCAGTCTGCATAAGATATCCTCCTGTAACCTCTGGAAATGAATTTTCATCGGCATCTAATTTTGCAATATTCACGCGATCTCCATCACGTTTTATTTTTTCTGAAAGTGCATACAAACCTATATAATCTCCATTAAGCACAACCTCACAATATTTTAAATTGGTAGCATATTGCCCCATTTGTCTTGCCATTTCATAACTAATATAGTCTCGCATCATACTATCATCAAAAGCAAATGAATTTAAAACCCAATCATCTTCTTTTGGCATCCCTAATAATTTTACGCTTTTATCTTCTATACCATCCTCCTCTAAGGTATTAATTCCGTAAGGTTTTTTGGGTAAGGCTTGAGAGGAAGAACCTCTAGTTTCGATACCAATAGTTCCTGAGTAATCTAAAAATTCATCAGTATCGGCATCGGTTAAAAAATTCCGAGCACCATTAGGTCTTTGAATTATTTTCATAGTACCAAGTATTTTGGGTTCATCAGGAATTGCAGCACCATCTTGTGTGTTGATGATAACAATAGGTAAGTTGCTGTCTGTAAATGTCATATCGCTTGGGCTCAAAACAAATGATCTCATAAATACAGAAGATGGTAAATAATCTTCTAAAAATATTTGTGCTCGCACCGTAGCGCTTTCACTGATTTGAATGGGGCTTGTGTATATAGGAGAGTTTTCAGTTGGAGTATTTCCATTCACTGTATATCGTATTACTTCTTCTGAAGTTTTTCCAGATAAAATTAAACGCATAGGTGCATCAATAAGACCGCCTTGGTGAGAGAAAACTACTTCACTCTGAATACTTCCTAAATATTCTTGGCTAGAGTTCTTATAACCTGGTGTGGTCTCTAAATAACTTACGATCTCTCCGGAAGTTGCAGATACTCCAATAGATGTATTTGTAGGAAGGTTCTCTGCAATTATTTGATTAACAATAGTTCCCGAAGCATTTGTTAAGCTTACTATTTCTGAATTTGATGCTATTTTAAAATTGGTATGAAGATTATTTGCCGTTAGACCCAAAATAGCGGGCGGTTCAATACCAGAATTATTTGGCGTTAAAAAAAATGCTGATAAGAAAGGGATTATGGTAAAATCAGACGAACCTGAACTGATATTGTGCGCTTGAATTGTTACTATATTTTCACCTTCATTTAAAATTGAATTGAAATTTGTTATCAGGAACCTTTCAGGTTTTCCTCTTGTATAGATTTGCGCTTCATGATCTGTAATAGTACCTGAATTATAAGCCGGTGGTGTGCCATTAATATTAGCTCTTGCAACTTCAATCCCATTTATGTATGCAACGAAAGCGTCATCATAGTCCATATCTAAAATTAAGGAAGAAATAGCAGAACGGTTATTAATTGTAAATGTTTTTCTAAGGTATATACTTTGTGTACCATTTGGAATAATGGTAGCATCATCTCCATCACCATATCCAAACCCCGAAGAACTTAGAGGCCAACTTGAATCATCAAAATTTAAGGCATTCCAATTAGAATTGGGTTCAGAAGTTGGAATTAAGTATTTAAATTCATCTCCTTGGTTAATAAGTGTTCTAGGAGTACTAATTGTAGTTCGATCTTTTGATGAAGCCCATACAAGTATGTATTGATTAGGAGTTAATGTAATATTTGGAAATGTCCATTTTGTAAGTTCATCTATATCATCAGATAAAGACCAGCCATTCATTGAAATATCTTGGTTTCCAAAATTATGAATTTCTAACCAGTCTGGAGTATCGCCGTCTTCATCTAAATAATCAGAATTAGAGGAAACTACTTCATTTATTCTTATTGTTTGTGCTGTTAAATTATTGATACTACATACAAAAAACACTAGTAAATACTTCATTTTAATGTCTTGGATTTAACGTTCTAACGCATCAAATTATTTGTGTATTTTAATGTTACTAAACTACAAATTTTAGTTTAAGATTCATTATTTCTTTTTGAGGTTTTATATCTTATGATTTGGCGAGGTATATTGTTTAAATTTTTCTTGAATACTCTGGAGTTGTTTTAGATAAATTCAGTTAAAATTAGTCCCATTTGGCAGGCACCTTCTAACGAGTCCAACTTATATTTTAAGAGTATATTTCATTTACTAATCTAAGGTAGGCAGATCCATAGAGGTGTCTAGCGGAAAAAAAACCGTATTTTTAATTTCATGAAAACACAGGTTTTCAAACTTTCTTCTTGACTATCGACGCAGAGCGTTCGGGAATTCTATCGATAAAAATAGTCACCTTCACATCGCAATTTACTCATTAAAACACAAAAATGGTTTGAGTTTACACCCAAACCACCATTGTTATTATATATTAATACGTTTAGTTATTTCATAACTTAAAATACTGTCAATTAATTTCTTCATGCCACTTGGAGATTCCTTCACCAATTTCATGTGGATAATCTTTTTGTTGGAAATGCGACCCCTCTCCAAGGTTAATTATAGTTGTGGTTTTAAATTCGTTTCGTATTTTGTCAAGATCTGGTTCTTGAATACCAATGTTGGGGGTAACGTAAAAGCATGATTTGGGTATTTTTGTTTTTTTAAGCCATTTCTCCTGCCGTTAATTTCCTTACGATCATATCTGAAAGCATTTTTTGAATAAAGAGATTACCTATTTTCACCAATAGTTCTCCTATGAAATTTGTATGCATTAAGCTGAGTGCACCTTTAATGCTCCTCGGCATTGTATCATAACGAGAAACATCAATTGAAGCTTCCATAAAGGCAATTGCTTCTAAATTATTCCAGTTCATTTTGGCATAATGAAAGCCCAGCATTGCATCCCAATTGTGTAAAACTAAGGTGACATTTTTAAGCCCTAACCGCCTTATAAATCCCTCCAAATAATTGTAGCTATCAATAAAACCATAATCGATCTCTGGCCTATCATATTTACCTATTCCAATATGATCTAAATAGATATACCTCCCTTTATCAATCATGTAGGGAATAATATTTCGCCATAAGTAACTCGAAGTAGGATTTCTATGTAAGAATAATACAGGATCACCCTCGCCTTGATCTATATAGTGCATTTTACTCCCCATCACGTTAATGTATTTTTACTCAAATGGGACTGCTGCTGATATTTCTTTTTTTTGTTTCATTTATTATTACTTACAATTAATTTTTAGATGATTTAATTTTTCGTGGTGGCAGTTCCGTCTTCCATATAAAATTGCAATTCTTCCGCAATTTCTCTTAAAGAACTATTTATTTTGCTCTGCATTTTACCCAATGTTAATTGACCTATCCACCCTTTAGTACCTAATTTAAATTCTAAAATGACTTTTGTTTTGTTTGGTTCAAGGTCAACTAATGACCACATAGCACTTGCCTCTCTGGCAATACCCGGCTTCTTTTTGGTAATGTTGTACTTTAATTGATGGTTTGTTGGGTCAAAGTCATCTAATGCTTGTGTGTTTTTAACGTTTTTAGCTAGAGTGACTCTTGTTGAATAATCTATATCCTTGAACTTTTTACTCCCACTTGCTTCGGATTTTATAAAGTTAGCTGCCCAAATATCAACTTCAGATAATTCAGTACCTATTACCTGCCAAGTTGTATTAATAGTTGCATTGATTGTCAATTCCTGTTTCACTTCAACCGTATAACTGATAAAAAAATGGGGTCTTCAAGGTATCTTATATAAATTATTTTGATTGTAATCCCCTTGATAACATTTATTTTCAGGTAGATAGTAGTTTATATATTAAATTTATAGACTATTTTAACTCTTTCAGACCGTACCCTAATCCAAAAGAAGATATTATGGTATTAGACACGAATAACAATGTTGATAGTAATACTACAAAAATTGACTTTTCATAAAGTAACGGAAAATCTATTTTGCAGAATTACACTTTGTATTTTGATAAATAAAATCACAAAGCAAACAAGTACTTGGTTAAAAGTTGTTTGTGTATTAATAATAAATATCGATACTAAAAAAATAATCAAGTATTAAAGTAAATTAAAGATGAGTAATACAAAACCAACATTAGCAATTTTAGCAGCAGGATTAGGCAGTCGCTATGGTGGGAATAAACAAATGGATTCAATTACACCAGAAGGAGATATAATTATTGATTTTTCGCTTTATGATGCACTTCAAGCAGGTTTTGGTAAAGTAGTTTTTATCATCAGAAAAAGTTTTGAAAAAGAGTTTAAATTAATTTTTAATAAAAAATTAGCGGGAAAATTACACATTGAATATGTATTTCAAGAATTAGAGAATGTACCTAAAAAATATGTAAACTCAGAAAGAGTAAAACCTTGGGGAACCGGGCATGCATTATTAATGTTAAAAGAGGTTGTGGAAGAAAACTTTGCCATTATAAATGCAGACGATTTTTACAGCAGACAAGCTTTTAATGTTATTGCAGCCCAACTGAGAAATACAGACAAAAACAGTTATGATTTTAGCATGGTTGCCTTTTCTTTAAAAAATACAGTTTCAGACAATGGTTATGTTTCTCGGGGAGAGTGCACGGTTAATAAAAAAGGTTTTTTAACGGATGTTACAGAAAGAGTAAGAATTGAAAAAATTAATGGAACTTTAAAAAGTAAAGATGAATATGAAAATATGAATCCTATTGATGAAAACACCACTGTTTCCATGAATTTTTGGGGTTTTACGCCAAAATGTTTTGAATTTGGGACTGAATTATTTTTAGATTTTTTAGAAAATAATAGAGAGAACTTAAATGCAGAATTCTATTTACCTGCCATTGTAAATAAAATGTTAGCCTCTAAAAAGACGTCTGTAAAAGTTTTAGCATCAGACTCCAAATGGTTTGGTATTACGTATTTTGAAGACAAAAAAAACGTACAAGAAGAGATTAATGAACTGAAAAAAACTGGAGTATATCCAACTAAATTATGGGGCTAATATGAAAGCAGAAACTATAAGATCTATTTTTAACGAGTTCGACCATCAATCAAATTATATAAGTCATTCAGAAATAAATTCTGGGCATATCAATGATACTTTTTTAGTAAAAACAGAGGGTTCTAAGCACTACATTCTTCAAAGAATTAACCAAAACATTTTTAAAAATGTTCCTGGTTTAATAAATAATAAAGTAATAATAAGCAAGCATCTCAAAAGTAAATATCTAAATCTTTCAGAGGAGGAATTGGGTAAAAAAGTAGTAAGTTTTGTTAAGACAAAAAAAACCCCTTTTTATTATCATAGAGAAAATGAAAATTTCTGGAATGCAATGATTTTTATTGATGACAGCATTACACACGAAATTGTAAAAGATGAAGAAATTGCCTACGAAGCAGGAAAACTTTTAGGTGAATTTTTAAACCTAACTTCAGATTTTGATAGCAGCCAGTTAATAGATGTAATTCCTAATTTTCATGATATGTCTTTTCGCTACAAACAATATGCGAGTTCTATTCAAAGTGCTTTTAAAAAACGTTTAGAAAAGGTTGCTAGCTATCGAAAGATTGTTGCTGATTTAAAGGATGAAATGCATATTCTTCAAGAATTAAAAGAAATAGGAGCAATTCCTATAAGAGTTACGCATAATGATACTAAAATATCAAATTCACTTTTTGATAAAGACAATAAAGGTATTTGTATGATAGATACAGATACCGTGATGCCAGGAATTATTCATTATGATTTTGGGGATGCTATTAGAACAATTTGTAATACTGCCGCAGAAGATGAAAAAGACTTGTTTAAAGTTGAATTCAATTTAGAATACTACAAAGCATACCAAAAAGGATTTTTAGAAAAAACAAAAAATTCTTTATCCGAAATAGAATTAAATTATTTGCCTTTAGCAGTAAAAACAATGATTTTTTTAATGGGACTTCGTTTTTTAACAGATTATCTAAACAATGATATGTATTACAAAACAAACTACGAAGAACATAATCTAGACAGGGCTAAAAATCAATTTAAACTAATAGAAAGTTTTTCTGAAAAGTTGCCAAACCATTAAAATAAATAGAATTTAATGCTACAAATAATGTAAATAGTAATCAATATGAAACAATAAAAGAACACTATAGCCATTGTAATTATTGCAAGTTTATTTTTCGTTTTTGACTTTGCTACTTGGATAAATGGAGCATTAATTCTATTTATGAAGACTATTAATGAGCTTACTGATGCGCAATCTTATGTAGTTGCTTCTGCCTCTTATATTTCGTTTGATGTAATAGGCGTTACCAGCTTGTTCTATTTTGAATAAAATTGGCGATAAGAAAGGAATGTCTTCAGTATTAATGATCATGGCAATTGGTGCTTTAGTCTTTATACCTTCAGCAGAGGCAAGAACTTAATGGTTGTTTTTAATGGGTATTTTTATCCAATGAGTTGAAAAGACTATTTTACAAACAGCAGCAAATCCATACATCACCATTTTAGGCCCTATAGAAAGTGGCATAACTTTATTAGAAAAAAATATGTTGTTCGCTACCATGGCCAATGAAAATAGGAAGAGAAGGCAATGACTGTAGATTCTGCAAGCAGTTATTGGATCTTAATCCCCTGTTATATCCTCATCTTTTTTTTGCTATTTTGGGGTGTAAAATTAAAGATTAGAATAATAAACAACAAGAAGTTTTACAGAAGTAAACAGCATATCATGTTAAAGAGCAAAATAAACAAAGCAGCAGGGTTCGAAAAAAGTTTTGAAAACATAGGAAGTATAGTTTATGGAAACTCTACTTCAGCTTCAAAAGGAATTGCAAGAGAAACGATTTATTACAACATTATAAGGTTAAATAGCTATCATCTAACTCTAGCGCATTATTATTTATTGTTGGTCTAATTGAATAGGGTTAATCAGTTGAAAGTAATTTGTTTATTAAATCTGTTTTCTCTTTCATGACTTTGCTGTTTACGGAAGAATATCCCATAACTAAACCTTGTTTTTTTTCTTTACCAATGTAGTATTTACTTAATGGATAGGCAACAACATTATTTTTTAGAAGTTTTTTATAAGAATAAATATCATCTAAATTATTATTAAGTTTTCCAATGAGATGAAGACCACTATTTTTCTTTGAAAAATTAAATGTATTTTTTGTTTGACTGATAAAAAGTTTTTTTCGTTCTTGAGATACTTCTATCACATTTTTAATATGATTATTAAAGTGCCCACCAGTAATAAAACTGTTTAGTATAGATTGACTAGATGTTGATACAAACCGACTTGATTGTTCATAAATCGATTTTATCGGATCTATAAGATATTTTGGCACAATCATGTATCCTATTCTTAAGGATGGGTGCAGTAACTTATTAAAAGTACCTTGGTATATTACTCTTTCTTCTTTATCTAAACTGTAAATGGATGAGACTGGATTTTTCCAATTACTAAATTCATGATCATAATCATCTTCCATAATTAAAGAATTATTTTTTGAGGCCCAATCTAATAATTCTAACCTTCTACCTTTACTCATTTTTATACCTAAGGGATATTGGTTTGAAGGAGTTGTATAAATAAGTTTTGTTTTAGAATCATTTTTAATGGTATGAATCATAATGCCTTTGTTATCAACTTCACAAGGAACTACAGCTGCTTTGAGGCTTTTAAATAGATTATAAGCCCTAGGAAATGTCGGGTTTTCCATCACAACTTTATCGTTCTTGTCTAATAAAGTGTTCCCCACCAAATATAAAGAATGCAGTGAGCCAGAAACAATCATTATTTGCGAATAGTCGCAGTCTATATTTCTGTAAATCTTTAAATAATTAGAAATATTTATTCTTAAACTATCTAAACCTTCAGGCGGTGCAAAAGATAATTCTGTTGGTGTAGCTTTTTTCCAATACGTGTTAGATAGTTTATTCCAAGTTTTTATAGGAAAGACATCTAACGGCGGTAAACCAGGTCTAAACGCTACATTATCTTTTGTAAAATTATCTGTTATCAAATAATTATATTTCTGAAATAATTTTGCTCGTTTAGAAATTTTTGGATGTTTACTAGTATCCTTTTTTTGGGTTTTCTTGTTATGCTCTTCATCAAACTTGTAACTAACTGAAAAACCGGATCCCTTTTTTGCAATGATTAACTTTTCAATAGTTAATAAATCGTATGCTTTTATGACCGTGCTCCTCGAGATCTGTAAATCTTTTGCCAATTCTCTAGAAGACGGAAGCTTGGTTTTGTTGGGTATAGAGCCATTTATAATAGATTCTTTAATCCTATTGAAGGTTATTTTATACAAAGGAAGATTTTTAGATTCCTTTATATTCTCTATCGACATTAAGTGAGCAATAATATTATAAGTCAAAATTGGTAGGTATTAATATAAAAAACTGGTAAGTGCAATGTATGTGTTTCAATTGTACTTTTAACAAATAATTAATATTAATTTAATGAAAAAAACACTTTTAATAATTCTATTATTATTTACTTTTGGCTGTTCTTCTTTAAAAGAAGTTCAGTTTAAGACTCCTATAGACACAACCACAAAAAAAATTGACATACAGAAAAAAACGATCTATGCTATTGATGATATCGGGGTTTATGCATCTAATAACTTTGACGGCGCTCGCTTAAATGGTTTTGAAAAAGTAAACGATAGTACTGTAAAGGTAATGATCAAGCCAGAGAATACTCCTATTAATAACAGTGCCTATTATTCTTTTAAAGTCTGGTCTAAAAAAGATAAAATAATCCATATACAATTCGATTATCCAGAAGGTTTTAAGCATCGGTATATTCCCAAGCTTAAAACAGTTGCTAGTAACTGGAAGCGATTGAAGGAAGAAAACATCTATAAAAAAAATAACCTTGTTTCCATTAAGTTAGCTATTGCTAGAGATACAACATGGGTTTCTGCTCAAGAATTAATGACTTCTGCAGACACGAAAGAATGGTACACTAACTTAATTGTTGATAAAACAAATTATGTGCACTTAAAAAGTGTTGGAAAATCGAGATTAGGGAGAAACTTACCTGTTTTAGATATCTATAAGGGGACGAAAGAACAGAAACCTATTGTTGTACTATTAACGAGGCAGCATCCTCCTGAAGTAACAGGTTTCTTTGCCTTTCAAGAATTTTTAACAACAATTTTAAAAGAAAACAATCTAACATCCGAATTTTTAAATAAATATAGAGTTTTAGCTTTTCCAATAGTGAACCCAGATGGGGTAGATTTAGGCCATTGGAGACATAATGCTGGAGGAGTAGATACAAACAGAGATTGGTCTAAATACAACCAACTAGAGATTAGACAAGTAGTTAAGTTTATTACGAAAGCAAGCAAAAAAGATAAAGGAAAAATAATTTTAGGATTAGATTTTCATTCAACTTATAAAGATATCTTTTATACTAACAAAATTAGAAAATCGACTGCATTACCTAACTTTATAGAAGATTGGTTTGCAGCTATAGAAGCAAATATTCCTAATTATAAGGTAAATGAAGCTGCAGGAAATAGTACAAAACCAGTATCAAAAGGCTGGTTTTTATATGGGCAAAATGCAGTGGGCATCACCTATGAAATAGGAGATGCAACCCCAAGGAATAAAATAAAATTAGTAGGTAAAGTTACCGCGGAAGAAATGATGAAAATATTACTCAATAAATAACCTAAATTAAATTAACATATTATGAAAAAACTTTACTTTTTAGTACTCACAATTTTAATATCTTCTGCATCTTTTGGACAAGTTTTTATTACTGAAATAGGGGACCCAAATGATACTAGTGCCATTAGATTTATAGAATTATACAATGCTGGTGACACTGATATAGATTTATCTACAGGGTGGAAATTAGAAAAATACCTTAATGATGCTTCAGAAATTACAACGCACTCCGTAAGTCTTACAGGAACCATAACTTCAAAAGGATTTTATATTCTTGCTGTTGGTGCAGAAGACACTAGATTTAATGAGGCCTTTGGGTTTCCTCCAAATCAATGGGAAGGGACTAATGAGTTATCAAACCAAACCATGAGTAACGGAGATGATTCAATACAGTTAGTAAATGGCAGTACCATCGTCGATCTATATGGTGTACCTGGTACAGATGGAACTGATGAGCCTTGGGAGTTTCAAGATGGAAGAGCTGCCAGAAAAGCTACAGTAACTACGGCTAGTGCTACTTTTGATATCAATGAATGGGAAATAGACAGCGACCAGCCTACCGGTAATGGGGCGCAAAATGTAGCAGATGGTCGTCTGAATCCAGGCGCTTGGGCTGGAACTACTTTGTCAAATGAAACATTCGAGCAATTAGGATTTAAAATGTATCCAAACCCAGTTAATGACGGGTTTTTATATATAAACTCTAAAACACTTGGAGAAAAAACCATAGACTTATTTGACGTTAGCGGAAGAAGCATTCTTAAGGTCAAATTAACATCTAACAGATTAGATGTTAGTCATGTAAAGAGCGGTTTTTATGTACTTAAAATTTCTTCAGGAGATCGTTGGGCAACATCAAAATTGATCATTAAATAATGGGAAATTGTTTTTTAAATTTAAAGCTCTTTTGATATAAAAAAAATAGAAATTAAATTCATTATGATGATTAAAAAAATATTTTTATGTGTCTGTGCATTGTTACTATCCAATAGTACAATGTTAGGACAAAAAACAGTCTCTGGGACCGTTAGCGATGCTTCGGGTTTATTACCTGGCGTATCTATTTTAGAAAAAGGAACCAATAATGGAGTTGAAACGGACTTTGATGGTAAATTTAGTATAAATGTTTCCAGTAGTGATGCAGTTTTAAGCATTAGCTATTTAGGTTTTAAAACTCAAGAAGTTTCTGTAGTAGGAAAAACAACACTAAATATTTTTTTACAGGAAGATGCAGAGAGTTTAGGAGAAATTGTGGTTACTGCTCAAGGTATTAGGAAATCTAAAAAAGCACTAGGGTATGCGATAACAAAATTAGACGCTAAAGAAGTTTCTAAAAGACCCGAGGCAGATTTGGCTAGAACCTTGCAGGGTAAAATTTCGGGTGTTATCATTGGCACTGCCGATGGTCAAACGGGCTCTTCATCTCCAATTAGAATTAGAGGTAGTATTTCTTTAACCGGAGATAATAACCCTTTAATAGTGGTTAATAATGTACCTTTTAATGGTTTATTAAGAGATATTGATCCCAACGATATTCAAGATATGAGTGTTTTAAAAGGGTTTAATGCTGCCGTATTATACGGCTCTGCAGGTAGAAATGGCGTTATTTTAATACAAACTAAAAGTGGAAACGGAAAAATAGGTGAAAATAAAACGACAGCTTCGTTTTCTGCAACTTCGTATCTCAACGTAGTTTCTCAATTACCAGAATATCAAAACAAATACGGTCAAGGGCAAGAAGGAAGTTTTATTCCTAGCTTTTTATCCAATTGGGGTCCTGAATTTGATGGTTCTGATGTTGCTCATCCATATGCAGGGTTAGGTAGTATATTTCCACAATACGATGGCGCAACGATTCCTTATGCTGCAAAACCAGATAATGTGAAGAATATGTTTAGAAATGGTTTTGGTACTATTAATTCTCTTTCTGTTTCAACTTCTAAAGAAAAATTAGCATTTAATCTTTCTGCTGGCTACACAGATGAAAAAGGAATTGTTTTGAATAACGGTTTAAAACGATTCAATCTAGGAATTGGAGGGAATGCACAAATTAGCGAAAAGTTTAATTTATCTGCAACTTTAAATTATTCTACTAGAAAAGTTAAGCGTATTCAATCACAAGAAGTGTTTAGAAGGTCTTTTTACTTACCCAGAAATATTGATTTAACAGAATTACCCTATCAAAATCCGTTGACAGGAGAATCTGTTTATTATAGAAATGATACCAATCCTTTATGGGTTTTAAATAATTCAGGCGTAACTGATGACAGAGTTCGTGTATTTGGTACTGTAAACTTAAATTATAAATTAACAGATAATTTAGATGCGACTTATAGAGTTGGTTATGATAGTGAGCATTTAGATATTTTTGATTATTCTAATAAAGGTGGTTTTAATGAAGGAAGTTTTAGAGATGGATATTTAAATTTAGATTATATTAAAGAAGTCGTAGTAGATCAAACTTTTATATTAAACTACAATAAGAAAATAACAACAGATATTAGTTTAGATGCACAAGTCGGAATTAATTCTAAATTAACCAACAGAAAACGTATTTCTTCAGATTCTAATTTACAAATTGTTTATGATTTTTTAAGACCAAGTAATTTCGTTCAAAGTGAAGCTACTTTTAGAACAACTGAAGAAAATATTGCTGGTGTTTTTGGGCAATTTCAATTTGCCTATAAAAATTACTTATATACCACGATATCAGGAAGAAATGATTGGGGTAGTTCAGTAGAGAAAGAGAATCAGTCATTATTCTATCCAGGAATTTCTACTTCTTTTATTCCAACATCAGCATTCGATTTCGGAGAGAATACTTTTGTTAATTATTTAAAAGTAAGAGCAGCTTATGCAACTTCTTCTGGTTTTCCAGGTGCTTATAGCACAAGAGATGCTTTAATAATTGATGCAAATAGATTTGCGGCTGCAGACGGAACTTTACCCGTAACAAATAGATTTGGGTCTACTTTTGCAAACCCTAATTTAAGACCAGAATTACACAAAGAATTTGAAATTGGAATTGAAGCTAAATTATTTAAAAATAGAGTAACTCTAGAAACTTCTTTGTACAAAAGAATTTCAGAAGATCAAATTGTAAGAGCTCCTTTGGCTGTCTCTTCCGGTTATGACAGTCAGGTTATAAACCTTGGTAGGGTAGATAATCAAGGAATTGAAATAGATTTAGGGATAAAAATAATTAAAACAACTGATTTTAATTGGAACATGAGAAATATTTTTACCGCGGATGAATCTTTAGTTGTAAAAACGACACCTAGTGGCGCAAATATTAGTTTAACAGCAGATAGATGGGCGGTAGAAGGCTTGCCATTAGGAGCTATTATTGGAGATTACGCTTTAAGAGATGAAAACGGAAACTTATTAATTAGTGGTAACGGATCGTCCTCTAAAGTAGGTGAAGTTATTTCAAGTTCAGATATTGGATTACCAAATAAGGTAATTGGCGATCCCAATGCAGATTGGAGGTTCACAAATATCAATAGTTTTAGTTACAAAAACTTTACACTATCAGCTCAAATAGAGTATCGACATGGTGGAGAAATTTCATCAAGCTATGTAGAAGATTTATTAGAAAGAGGTGTAACTAGAGATACCGAGAATAGAGAAGGTTCTTTTGTAGTTCCTGGTTTTTTAGCTGATGATGATACAGGAGCTCCTTTGTTAGACGCAAATGGCAGTCAAATACCAAATACAATTCAATTAAATGGGTTAAGAACTGTTTTCTCAAATTATTATAACGCGAACGATTTAAGAATGTGGGACGCCTCTATTTTTAGAATTAGAGAGGTTTCTTTAGGGTATTCTTATCAACCAAATAATAATAAATTACCTTTTAAAACAATCGACTTTACAATTTCTGGTAGAAATCTTTGGTATAAGGCACCAAACTTTCCAAAGTATGTTAATTACGATCCAGAAAATGATGGAGGTTTAGGGAGAAATAATGTGCCTTCAACTAAGAGAATTTCTTTAGGAATATCTGCAACATTTTAAACGAATCAAAAAATGAAAAAAATGAAAAAATTATTAAAATGTTGTAATGTGCTAGTAATCGTTTTCTTACTGACTGGATGTGAAACAACAAATTTTGACTTACAAAAGAATCCAAATTTTTTAAGTCCTAACAATGCGAACCCTGAATATTTATTAAATGAAATGCAGTATTTGTTTCAAGATATCATGAGTGATATGATTACGAATACAGATGATATTATGCGGTATGAAGCAATGACAGGAAATTATGGAGATATTGCAGATGTAAATGTTTTAAACGTAGAATGGGAGCGTTTTTATGAAGCCGTAAACGTATCTAAAACAATAGATGAATTAGCAAATGAAGACTCTAATTTATTATTTCACAATGCAATTAATAAACTAGTAATGGGGTATTTAACCATTACGATGGTAGATTATGTAGGAGATATTCCGTATTCTGAAGCAGGGAATCCAATAGAATTTCCTAGTCCAAAACCCGATAACGGTTCAGATTTATATAAAATGGTTTTAAGCAATATAGATCAAGCGATTGTTGATATTGATGCAGCTACTTTTTCGGTTAATTCAGATTTGTTTTATGGTGGAGATAAAGCTAAATGGATTGCTTTTGCAAATACGTTTAAATTAAGAATTCTAATTCAGGCTAAATTAGCAGGTGCAGATATTGGAATTTCTGATATAAAAGGTGAAATTAATTCTTTGTTAGGTAAAGATATTATTGATACACCTTCCGAAGATTTCGTTTGGCAATTTGCTGTGGTAGAAGAACCAGAGAGCAGACACCCGTATTTTAGAAGAGCGTACATAAGCGGATTTTCACAATACATAGGAAATCAATTTATGTGGATGCTTAAAGACTCTAAAAATAGAAGAGATCCTAGAATTCGTTATTATATATACCGTCAATCATCTATAGATCCATTTACTGGCCCTCCTTATTTAGCTTGTCAAGGAGATCCTGAAGTAGATTATTGTTATGTTGGCGATCAGTATTGGGGATTAGATCATGGAGAGACTAGAACAGGTAGAGGTGATAATTTATTTAGAACCGCCTACGGAATTTATCCTGCTGGTGGAGCTTTTGATCAAGATCAATTTACAGGAACTCCAAATACTTCTAATTTATTAGGGGCAGGAATTTTACCAATTTTAACAACTTCTTTTGTTAAATTTTTAAGTGCAGAAGCAGCGCTTACAATTGGCACTAATGGAGATCCAGCATTATTATTAGAAGAAGGAGTTAGAGCATCCATGTCTAAAGTACTTAATTTTGGTGCTGTAACATCTGGTTCTGCGCCAAGTAGTTTAGATGTTGATGATTATGTAACAGAGGTAAATACCAGTTATACAGATGCAGCAAATAATGACGATAAGCTAAATGTTATTATGACTGAATATTATCTTGCAGCCTTCGGGAACTCAATTGAAGCCTATAATGGATACAGAAGAACAGGGTATCCATCAACACTGCAAATACCAATTGATGATGATACACCTACATTTCCTAGAAGTTTTCCATACGCTAGAACGGCCGTAGAAAGAAATTCATCTTTAAATCAAAAATCAATCGCCACTAAAGTTTTTTGGGATACAAATCCAGATAATTTTATTAAATAATATAGATCATGAAAAAAATAACAATCAAGTTAATAATCTGCTTTTTTATCTTTACAGGGTGCTTTGATGACAATAATTTATTAGAAGATATTGCTGTAAGAGGAGGATTCATCCAATTTGAGGAAGTACCTCGTTTAAACTTAAACATACTTGCCACAGATACAGAAATCATATCAGAAAAATTAATAGATCCTAATAATAATGCGACGAGTTATTCATTAGCTTTAATGCACAACGGAACTGTAGTGAATGATTTTAGAGTACTTACTTCATTCCCTACTACTTTAGATTTTACAATAGCAGAACTTACATCTGCTTTAGGAATTACTTTGGATGACCTAAACCTAGACTCCAAATTTACTTTTGTAGCTACTATTGTTACACCCACCGGTACTTATTCTGGATTAACACCTGATTACGATAGTAATAATGTAAATCAAGGAGGTAACTCAACCGTACGATTAAAAGCAGCTGGGTTAAGAGATGCGATAGAGTTTGATGTAACCTTTTTTCAACCACCAGCAAAAACGGTGAGAAAAGCATCTTTTGAAGAGGTAGCTATTGGTTCAACTACAGATACTTATGATAGAAATGGAGGAAATAACGAAACTGGGGATTTAATAAATGGTGCGAATCCACCTTATGTAGATTATACAGCTGTTGGCACTTCTGCCACTGATGAGCTTGGTTTTAATACCGAATATTTTGCTGTATCAGGTATTAGTAGTAGCAGTATAGGTTTTGTAAGAGAACGTATTGGTGTATTTAGCTTATTTGAAGATTATGATGAATATCCAGACGGAACAAAAGGATATCATATCGAAGATCCAGATGGTGGAATAAGAATCACTTTTGATACGGTAACAATACCATCAGGACAAAATAATTCAGGAGTTTCATTTGAAGTCTATTTTAACGACTCCTCTTGGGAATCTAAAGATGGGTTAAACGCATATGTAAATGTTACAACAAGTACTGGCAGTCGTGTTATAGAAATGGCTAATTTATATGACGATGATATAGAGGCAGTTGCTGGTAAATGGTTAACCTTTAATACAGGTTTTTTAAAAGGGATACTTACTTACCAATTGGTGCTAGAACCTAGTTCTGGAGCAACACCAGAATC
This sequence comes from Polaribacter sp., assembly GCA_034110665.1. Taxonomy (GTDB): domain Bacteria; phylum Bacteroidota; class Bacteroidia; order Flavobacteriales; family Flavobacteriaceae; genus Polaribacter. Next base: position 1,269 of record JAWUYT010000005.1, on the reverse strand, counting down.
TTTTGATTTTGATAATATTTTAATTTATGTACCAGAAGATTAGTTTTCTATTCTCGATCATATAAATTGATAAAAATAAATTTTGTTTTAGATAGATGAGGTTGTTTTAAGTAAAAGAGTAAGCAACCTTGTTTTAGTTAAAAAATCACTAAATGATACATGTTTTACAAATAGGATTTGGTCCTTTAGGGATTCAGATAGGGAAGTATATTGCTCAAAAATCAACCGTTAAAACTGTTGTTGGGGTTGATGTTAACGCCAATTTAATAGGAAAACCACTTTCAGAATTAGATCATAACTTATCAAATGACGTACTTATTTTTGCTTCAGTAAAAGAGGCTGTAGACTATTTAGAGATCAAACCAGATATCGCAATTATAACAACGGTTTCTAGTTTAGAAAAATTAATTCCGCAGATAGAAGAGGTCGCAGCATACGGAATTCCAGTGATTTCAACATGTGAAGAGTTATCTTATCCTTGGATATTGCAGCCAGAGCTCAGTAAGAAATTAGATACTATTTGTAAAAAATACAATATTACTTGTCTAGGAACAGGTGTAAACCCCGGTTTTTTAATGGATTATTTACCGGCTGTTTTTACGTCTATTTCAAAAGAAATTGAGCAGATTACAGTAGAAAGAGTGCAAGATGCAACACCAAGACGGGTTCCTTTTCAACGAAAAATTGGCGCAGGATTAACTTTAGACGAATTTAAAAAGAAAGAAGCAACTGGAACTTTACGGCATGTTGGATTGCAAGAATCGGTCTATTTATTAGCAAATAGTATGGGTTTAGAGCTAGATGAAGTTACAGAAAGTTTACATCCTGTAATTGCAGAAACAGCAGTTGCATCTCAAGCTATTAATGTTGATAAAGGCGATGCTAGAGGTGTTGAGCAAATAGCTCATGGGTATGAAAATGGAATTTGTAAAATAAAAATGCATTTTAAAGCTGCAATAGGAGAGTCGCGTTCTTTTGATAAAGTAACCATTAAAGGTGTGCCAAATTTTACTTCAGAAATTGATGGTGGAATTAATGGTGATATTGCGACCTGTGCCATTACAATTAATTGTATTCATAGTGTATTAAAAGCACCAGCAGGTTTACAAACAATGGCAACTATTGCAGTTCCCGGATTTATAAGTTAAGATGGAAAAAACTAAAAAAATAGCGGTTTTATTAATTTTATGTGTTGCTTTTTCTTGTTCAAAACAGAAAATTGAAGCAGATATTTTAATTCAAAACGGAAGCGTTTATAACGGAATTGAC
>JAWUYT010000004.1:0-28236 GCA_034110665.1 Polaribacter sp. | reverse complement strand
CCGCAAATAGAGCTACAAAATTCCCCTCTCCTGTTACTGGCGATCAATTTTTTAATTTAGACCTAAACAGTATTGACGTTTATGACGGTACAGCATGGATTTCAGCATCTAATCCTATAGAAATTCTTCCGAATATAGCAGATTTACCAACGGTGCCAACCCCGGAAACAGGAACAACGATCTGGGTGGAAAATGCTGATGGGAATAATAATCCTTCTCTATTTATTTTTAATAATGCAAATAACTGGGTTCCTGTTAACAATAAAAGAATTATTGTAGATGTTGCCGCAAATAGAGCTACAAAATTCCCTTCTCCTGTTGCTGGCGATCAATTTTTTAATTTAGACCTAAACAGTATTGACGTTTATGACGGTACAGCATGGATTGAACAATTTAGCATTGCCAAAACAGAACGTTTTGCATCTATAGGTGATATTCCAGCAAGCTTAGAAGAACTTAATGCAATAGTATTGGTTAGTAATTATTCAAATGGAACGATATCAACCTCAACCCCAACCTTAGTAATTTATGATGGCACTGATTGGATGCCAGCCGCTAACTATTTAGAAGCTGACAACGGCCTTGCTATCGACCCAGTAAATGGAAAAATAGAAATAGGTGGTGTTTTAAACAAACCAACAAGTATTGAAACATCTTCTACCGAAACTTTAGCAATAGAAGGCTTAATTGATAGTATTGATCCTGCTGATAAATTTTTAGTAGTAGATGGTGCAGGTGTTATGAGTACAAGAGACCCAAGCGACCTCTTTGGAATACATTATTTTGAGCGTTATGGTACCGTTGCAACACCGATAGATAATGCAACGGCAAATGATAGAATCTTCTTTGATGCACCAGGAATTGTTGACCCTAATTATACCTCTACTCCATATCAAATAACAGTACTTCATGATGGTGAATATGTAATTACCTATAGAGTTACTTCAGTAACAACAACGTATATTAATCAAATTAGTATAGATTTCGCGGCTTTTAAAGCAGATAATTCGACTGCTTCTCGTGTAATTATTCCCGGAAGTGTTTCTTCAAGTACTTATAAAGCTGTTGACGATAGAGTTACCGTAACTGCAACCAGAATTGTATTTTTATTGGCTGGCGAGAGTATCAGTGTAGGAGCCAATGTACTGCCAAATTCATCAACTTCAGAAGTAGAAACGGTTCCTAACGGTTCTTCATTAAGAATAATACGTATAAAATAAGATAGGAACACATTTTTATAGTTTAAAAACAAAACACCGCTTAAAAAATATTTTAAGCGGTGTTTTGTTTTTAAAAAGGTTTTTTGATAATTACATAAATCAAAAAAAAATACTAGAAATCTATATCTTTAACTTTTCAACATCATCAATGCCCTCTTCAACTTCTTGATCCGTTAAAACATCAGGTCTAAATTCACTCATCAGTTTCTCGCGCTTTGATTTTGCATATTTAAAACCAGATTTCCACCATTTGCGCATCAATGTTTCATCAAAAACCAATGAGTTTGTCGTTAAAATGGTAGGTGTATAATATAAATTTAATTTTACGTTTTTATTCCTTGCCGCTAATTTACCGATGGTGATATTATGTCTTTCTACATGAGCCAACATAAAATCAAACACATCAAAAAGTAATGAAAAAGGATTTTTAGAGGGCATTCTATTAATTTGTGTTACTTCCGTTTCTAAAATAATGGCATCAATTTCTGTGGCTCCTCTTAAAATAGCCTCTCTAATGGGTACCAAAGAACCAAAACCACCATCTGCATATTGGCAGTGATTTTTTTCTAACAAACTCATAAAAGGCACGTAGTTGCAAGAACCCCAAATCCAATCACAGAAATCTTCATATGTGCAATCATTACTAGATTTGTATTCAATTTGATTCGCCGTTAAATTAGAAACTGTAACCACAACTTCTTTACCGCTTACTTTAATCTGCTCAAACATTTTTCTGGTAATTTTGTGTTTAATCAAACTTCGTAAGTTTTTACTTTCTCCAAACGTTTTTCTTCCGTTGATTAAATTCCATAAAGTGTTTAAATGATTAATGCTGACCACTTTTTCACCCGCAACAACTTTTATTTTAAAAGGGTTATTACTAAAAATAGTTTCTTGATTTACGTTTGTGTAAATTTCTTTTAGTTCCTCTAACCTACCCAAAGCTAAATGAGAAACCATTAAACTACCTGTCGAAGTACCAATAAACAAATCGTAACTTCTCTTTTCTTTTTTCATCAGGTATTGAGCAACACCACCTGCAAAGGCTCCTTTGCTTCCACCACCAGAGATTACCAAGGCTTTTTTCATAGTCTGTTATAATTTGTTTACTTTAGTTTTATAAAAATAAAAAAAATGAAAAGAATAACCATACTAATTTTTCCATTCCTTTTAATTATTTCTTGTGCAAAAGAATATGTTCCTAGAACTATAGAAACTATTGAAGTTCAGAAGTTTAAGATAGATAGCACGAGCATTAGAGCAATTCAAGTAATCAATTCAGAAACAGTTTATTATGCTGGCTCTATTGGCGATGTTGGTTTTACTAAAGATAATGGCCAATCTTGGACTACCATGTATTTTAAATATCAAGATTCCATTATTCCTCATTTTAGAAGTCTAGCCAAAAATGGTCATAATTTTTTTGCCCTATCAATTGGCAGTCCGGCTTTGATGTATAAAATTTATGAAGGAAAAACTGAATTAGTTTACACTGAAAAACATGAAAAAGTTTTTTATGATGCTTTACAGTTTTTTGATGATGGTCTGCATGGCATTGCGGTTGGAGATCCGATAAATGAGTGCGCTTCAATTATAGTTACTTTTGATGGTGGCAAATCTTGGGGTAAAATTGCTTGTTCCGCCTTACCAATATTTCAAGAAGGTGAAGCTTTTTTTGCTGCGAGCAACACCAATATAAAAACAATGGGAAGTACCGTTTGGATTGCTTCTGGAGGCAAAAAAGCTCGTGTTTTAAAGTCTGATGATTTTGGTAAAACTTGGCAAGTATATGAAACACCCATCATTCAAGGAACTGGGCCTCAAGGAATTTATTCTATCGATTTTATTGACAAAAATAACGGAATTATTATTGGGGGAGATTATTCTAAACCTCTAGAAAATAAAGCAAATAAGGCCATTACAAAAGATGGCGGCAAAACATGGACTTTAATTGCTGATCAACAAAACCCTAATTATAAAAGTTGTGTACAATACGTTCCAAACACGTATGGAAAAGAAGTTTTTACTGTTGGAAAAACAGGTGTTTCTTTTTCTAATGATCGTGGCATTTCTTGGAAAGAAGTTTCTAAATATTCTTATTATTCGATTCAATTTATAGATAACAATACTGCTTGGTTAAGTGGAGATCAAAAAATAGGAAAACTGAATTTAAATTAAATTAAATTGTAACAATGTATCATTTACACAAATCTTTGAAACCTTTATTTCAAAATAGTGATCGTTTTATTTTCCTAGCTCTCCTCCTATTATTCTCTTGCAATGAAACATCAGAAATTAGAGAAAGTTTTAATTGTGAAACTCCAACTTTTCATACTTTAGAAAAAGTAGATGATCTTAAGAATTTATTCTCGATTGATATTCCAAAAGATTGGAAAATTAATCTGTATCAGGATGAAATTCAATCTTCTATTTTTACTGCTGACACCACAAAAAATTTAACAGAAACTGTTTTGTTAGATGTTACTTTTATCAACAAAAAAATAGATTTTGATGCATTATTTTTATTGGAGCAAGAGCAAGAAAACTTGACTAAAAACTTAATCAAAATAAAATCAAAGGAGTTTATATTTCATAAAAAACCATCTATTTACATTATTTATAAAGGAAAAAAAGGAGAATTTCCCTATCAAATTTGTAATACCTTTATCAAAGTAAATGAAGAAAATTTTATTTTGGCCAAAACTGAAGTTTATGGAGATTCTTTAGTTCATAAACGTTTTTGCAAAGCATTTACATTCGTAGAAAACATCAAAATCAAGGAATAAAAATGATTGATAAACAGCACATTACAAGTCGTTTTATAAAATATGTAACGATAGATACTGAATCTGACCCTAACAACCCTGCTTTTCCAAGTACGGCAAAACAATGGAATTTAGCCAAAATTTTGGAAAAAGAACTCAATGAAATCGGAATGCAAAATGTAGAACTGGATGAGAATTGTTACATCATGGCTACTTTACCAAGTAATCTGGATTATGAAGTGCCAACAATTGGTTTTATTTCTCATATGGATACAAGTCCAGATTTTACAGGGGCAAATGTACAACCTCAAATTATAGAAAATTATGATGGTAAAGACATCATTTTGAATACAGAGAAAAATATTATTTTATCTTCAGATTATTTTGATGATTTATTGCAATATAAAGGTCAGACTATAATTACAACAGACGGCACAACACTTTTAGGTGCTGATGATAAAGCGGGAATTACAGAAATTGTTTCTGCGATGGAATATTTAATCAATCATCCAGAAATTAAACACGGGAAAATTAGGATTTGTTTTACGCCAGATGAAGAAGTTGGCAAAGGGGCACATTTATTTGATGTGAAAAAATTTGGCGCTGAATGGGCTTATACGATGGATGGAAGCCAAATTGGCGAGTTAGAATATGAAAATTTTAATGCAGCTTCTGCCAAAGTTACGATTACGGGTAAAATTGTACATCCTGGATATGCAAAAGGAAAAATGATTAATTCGATGTTAATTGCCAATGATTATATTGCCGCAGTTCCGGCTGATGAAGTTCCCGAAAAGACAACGGGTTATGAAGGCTTTTTCCATTTACATGATATGAATGGAAATGTAGAAGAAACTGTTTTAGAATATATTATTAGAGATCATGATTTAGATATTTTTGAAAAAAGAAAATATTTGATGCAAAAAATAGCCTTCGATTTTAATGAACGTTTAGAACAAGATGTAGTGCATGTTAAACTGAACAATCAATATTTGAATATGAAAGAAAAGATAGTACCAGTAATGCATATTGTTGATATTGTCGAAGAAGTAATGAAAGATATTGGTATTACACCACTAATAAAACCAATTAGAGGCGGCACAGATGGTTCTCAACTCGCCTATAAAGGGTTGCCTTGTCCTAATATTTTTGCTGGTGGTCATAATTTTCATGGACGTTTTGAATATGTGCCCGTAGAATCGATGGTAAAAGCTACTGAAGTAATTGTGGGCATTGCTCAAAAAGTTTCAGAAAAATATGCATCCTAAAAAAAATCTCCAAAAAATACTTTTTGAGGATTTAGAACTCAAATAATTAAATTTGTAATCCATAAAAAATCCAAACAAATTTTATTAAAAAGAGATTGATCATAAAAATACTTATTTTTTATGGTCGTTAAAAATGTGCTATGAAAGTTCAGGGTATTTCCCTTTTACATCCGAGTAAAAACCTTTAAAAAAGGCAAAATCCTTGTTTTTATCGCCTGTAATGTAATAGGGTTCAGAAATTTTTAGTTTTTTATTTTCAAAATCTAACGTAGCCATTACAATGGGCACTTTTGCACCTTTAGCTATATAATAAAACCCTGTTTTCCATGTAGTTACTTTTTTACGGGTTCCTTCAGGAGAAAAAGCCAGCCTAAAAACTTTTTTTTGATGAAAGGTTTCTATAATAGCTTCCACCAAGTTATTGCTTTTACTTCTATCTACAGGCGTACCTCCTAAAGCCCTAAAGAAAAACCCAAAAGGGCCGTTAAAAAGAGATGACTTTCCGACAAAGTTAATCATAATACCAGAACTCATTCTCGCTAAAATAGCAATCGGAAAATCTATCCAACTTGTGTGTGGAGCAGCAATTATAACATATTTTTTTACATCTTTAGAAAAATCACCTTCCAATTTCCATCCTAAAATTGTAAATAATATAAAACTTGCTACTTTTTTCATTTTAAGGCTTTTGGTTAGCGACAAAATTAAGCATTTAATTATGGCTTTTTTAAGAATTAAATTGCAATTTCTTGTTAAAAGCTTGCGAAGCTATACAGCATTCTAAGGATAACTAAAGAACCCTTAAAATATTATTTTTTTTAGCCTCATTTAGATCAAATAAACTTTAAAATGTTCATTCAAGATTAACCGATGAGACAAACTACAATATTTACTTACTTTTACAATATTAAAATTTATGATATGACAGAACTAATTACTTACTTTTTAATAGGAATGATTTTTAGTTTGATCGGTTTTTTTATGGGTAAGTTACTCTCAAAATTGAACTTCGAAAAGGAAAAAACAGGTTTAGAAAAAGAGAAATCGACTTTAGAAGAACGTGTAGCTTTATTGCAACAATCTAAAGATATCATGGAAGATAATTTTATAGAACTTCAAAAAGATATAAAGAATAATCAACTTAAAAAAGAAGCATTAATAACAGTCAAAACTCGTCAGGATTCAGAAATACAGCATTTACGATTAAAATTAGCAGAGCACACTAGTGAAGTTGAGAAATTACAAGATAAATTCACCAAAGAATTTGAGAATTTAGCCAATAAAATTTTAGAGGAAAAATCAAATAAATTTACCCAACAAAATAAAGAAAACTTAAAAATTATCTTAAATCCGCTGCAAGAAAAAATAAAGATTTTTGAGGATAAAGTAGATAAAACTCACAAAGAAAGTATTGATTATCATGCCGCTTTAAGGCAGCAAATTTTGGGTTTAAAAGAGCTAAATCAACAAATGAGTAAAGATACTTTAAATTTAACAAAAGCTTTAAAAGGCGATAGTAAAATGCAAGGAAATTGGGGTGAGCTTGTTTTAGAACGTGTTTTAGAAAAATCTGGTTTAGAAAAAGATAGGGAATATTATGTACAGCAAAGCTTTACGACAGAAGAAGGCAAAAGAATACTACCAGATGTAGTCATTCATTTACCAGATAACAAAAAAATGATTGTAGATTCTAAAGTCTCTTTAACGGCTTATGAACGCTTTATAAATGAAGATGATGAAGCATTAAAAGAACAATTTTTAAAAGAACATGTAGCATCTTTAAAACGACATATAGAACAATTATCAGAAAAAAAATATGAAGACATCTATCAAATAGAATCACCAGATTTTGTACTTCTTTTTATTCCGATAGAACCCGCTTTTGCAGTAGCTTTAAATGCAGATACCTATTTATATAACAAAGCATTTGAAAAAAATATTGTCATTGTAACACCGTCCACATTGTTAGCAACTTTAAGAACTATAGATTCCATGTGGAATAATGAAAAACAACAAAGAAATGCGTTAGAAATCGCAAAGCAAGCAGGTGCATTGTATGATAAATTTGACGGTCTTTTAAAGGATTTAGTGGGCATTGGCAAACGTATTGATGAAAGTAAAAAAGAATATTCGAATGCTATGAACAAACTTTTTGATGGCAGAGGAAATTTAATCCATAGTGTTGAAAAACTTAAAAAAATGGGTGCGAAAGCCAAAAAATCAATACCTGAAAATATTATCGATAGAGCAAAGAGAGAAGACTAATTTTCGAATGCATTCTTAGATACTTTGATGGGTTTATAGTTCGTTTATTTACAATTTGAATTTTAAGGCTCATTTTAAATTAGAAAATAGATAAATACCTAGTCTTCCGAAAAAAAGTAAAGAACGGTCAGACAGCGCTAAAAAAGAGGGCAAAATAGTATAAAGTGTTTATAGATAAATGTGAAATATCTTGATACATTAAGTACACTAAAGAAGGATTGTAAAACTAAAAAAGTATTTATTGCATTCTGAGTATTTTACGGTTTTAAAGCATCTATTCTAGGATTTCTTTAAGTTTCTTTACCAATGCACCAACAGTTAAACCTTGCACTATAATAGAGAAAACTACTACAACATACGTTATTACTAAGAACAAATCACGATGCATTTCAGAAGTTAACCCTAAAGCCAATGCAATAGAAATTCCGCCTCTTAACCCACCCCAAGTCATGATTACATTCGTTTTAGGAACAAAATCTAATTTCTTTTTAAACAAATTAATAGGTAAAAATAAAGAAATATACCTACACGCCAAAACAACAGGAATTGCGATAAGACCGGCAATAATATATTTTCCTTCAAAAACTAAAAGCAACATCTCCATGCCAATTAAAACGAATAAAACTGCGTTTAAAAGAATATCAATCAATTCCCAAAATTTATCAACATATTTTTCAGTAACATCAGACATAGAGGCAGATCTAACAGTTTCATTACCCACAATTAAACCCGCAGTAACCATAGCTAATGGCGCAGATACATGTAATTTATGTGCAATTACAGTTCCTCCCATTACCGCCGCCAAAGTAATAATTACTTCAATATCATAATCATCAATTGAACTCATCAATTTATAAGAAATCCAACCTAATAAACCACCTAAAGCGATTCCTCCTAAAACTTCTTGGCCAAATAATTGAAGTATGTCGGTAACACTCGTATTCTCTACTCCCAAATTTGCCATTTGAAAGATGGTTAAAAATATAACAACTCCTACACCATCATTGAATAGGGATTCTCCAACAATTTTTGTTTCTAGTTTTTTAGGAACTTCCGCTTTTTTTAAAATACCTAAAACAGCGATAGGATCTGTTGGCGAAATTAGCGCTCCGAATAAAAGACAATAGATAAAGTTGATATCAAAATTTAAAAACTTAAGGATAAAGAACATCGCAATTCCTACTAAAAAAGTAGATGTTAAAACCCCCAATGTAGAGAATAAAAGAATTGGCCAACGCTGTATTTTTAACTGCTCAAAATTAGTATGCAATGCGCCTGCAAATAATAAGAAACTTAACATTTCATCTAATAGCACCGTTTTAAAATCAATACTCGCAATAATAGATTTCTCGAGATCTAACAAAGTAGAATCCACCACACTTATCAACAAAACGATTACTGTAAAAATGATTGTAATAATCATTAACCCAATGGTGTTTGGCATTTTTAGAAAGCGTACGTTGATATATCCAAAGATTGCAGACAAAAAAATTAAAACTGTAGCAATAAAATAAGCATCCATAAACGTAATTATTTGATTGGAAAGATATAAAAAAGCATCAAGAGTAAACTTGATGCTTTTTATTTTTATGTAAAAGTATTCTCTAAATTTTCAGTTCTAGATTAAAAAAAACAACTAAAACAGTTTTGGCACCGATTGAACGTCTGACTGACTAATACCTGACTATTATCTTACATTACAAACAATCTACGAGAGCGCATCATAAAAGAAACTCTTTCACTAATATCATGTAATACTTCATCATTATCCGCATTTTGAAGCGCTTCGTCAATAAAATCAACCACTGCTTTCATGTCTTCAGTTTTTAAACCTCTTGTTGTAATTGCAGGAGTTCCAACACGGATTCCTGATGTTACGAATGGAGATTTATCATCAAAAGGAACCATATTTTTATTTACTGTAATTTCAGCTTTTCCTAAAGCAATTTCTGCATCTTTTCCCGAAATATTTTTATTACGTAAATCGATCAACATACAATGATTATCTGTCCCTCCAGATATTAAATCATATCCTTTGGCAACAAACTCTTTTGCCATTGCAGCAGCATTTTCTTTTACTTGAATTTGATATTCTAAAAATTCGTCTGTTAGCGCTTCACCAAAAGCGACCGCTTTTGCAGCAATTACATGCTCTAAAGGCCCACCTTGATTTCCAGGAAAAACAGCTGAATTTAATAAGCTAGACATCATTTTTAGTTTTCCATTCTTGAAGGTTTGTCCAAACGGATTTTCAAAATCTTTACCTACCATGATAATACCACCTCTTGGTCCACGTAATGTTTTGTGTGTTGTAGAAGTAACAATATGACAATGGGGCAAAGGATCGTTTAAAATTCCTTTCGCTATCATACCTGCAGGATGCGAGATATCTGCTAATAAAATAGCGCCAACAGATTCAGCAATTTCTCTAAAACGTTTAAAATCGATATCTCTAGAATATGCTGAAGCACCCGCAATAATTAACTTTGGTTGCTCTTTAGTCGCAGTTTCTTGAATTTTATCATAATTTAAAACTCCGGTTTCTTTTTCTAAACCATAAAACGTTGGGTTGTATAGAGTACCAGAGAAATTGACAGAAGAGCCATGTGTTAGATGACCTCCATGAGATAAATCAAACCCTAAAATAGTATCACCAGGTTTTAAACATGCAAAAAATACAGCGGTATTTGCTTGGGAACCAGAATGAGGTTGCACGTTTACATATTCAGCTCCAAATAATTCTTTTGCTCTGTCAATAGCAATTTGTTCAACTATATCAACAATTTCACAACCTCCATAATATCTTTTACCAGGATATCCTTCAGCATATTTATTAGTTAAAATAGAACCTTGCGCTAGCATAACTTGATCACTAACAAAGTTTTCTGAAGCAATTAACTCTAAACCGTTTAATTGTCTTTCTTTTTCTTCCTGAATAAGGTCAAAAATTTGATTGTCTATTTGCATTTTTGTATTTTTAAAAGAAGTATCAAAAGTAACTAAAAACGAGGTTTTAAAAAACAAGTTTTAACAAAATTTAATAACTTTTATAGTGTTTTAATTTATAGATGATAAAGTGATGTTAAAAAGACATTTTTCGCATGTTTTTTAGTTTAAAATGATAAAAAATTAATTAGCTTTGATGAACTAATCAAATTTAGAAGAATGATCATTACAGCAAATAATCCAAAAAGAAAATCTTGGCTAAAAGTAAAGGGAAATTCAGATTTTCCAATTCAAAATATTCCTTTTGGCGTTTTTATCACCAGAGATGATATTATTACTATAGGAAGTCGAATTGGTGATTTTGCTATAGATTTAGGTGCTTTTCATCAATTAGGGTACTTTGAAGGAATTCCGCTTACTGATGATATGTTTTTACAAGATAATTTAAACGATTTTATTGCAGACGGTCGTAAAACTTGGCGTTTGGTAAGAAATAGAATTGCGGAAGTTTTTGATGTTACAAACGGTACTTTAAGAGATAATGCAAATCATAAAGATAAAATTATTTTTAGAATGGATGAAGTAGAAATGTTATTGCCAGTTGCTGTTGGTGATTATACCGATTTCTACTCTAGTAAAGAACACGCTACAAATGTCGGTTCTCTATTTAGAGATCCAGAAAATGCTTTGTTGCCAAATTGGTTGCACATTCCGGTTGGATATCACGGTAGAAGTTCTTCTATAATTCCTTCGGGAGTTCCAATTAGAAGACCTTACGGCCAAACAAAGCCTTCTGAAGGAAGCAATGTTCCGAATTTTGGCCCAAGTAAATTAATAGATTTTGAGCTGGAAATGGCTTTTATTACCACAGATGCGAATGTTTTAGGAGAAAGAATTCCTATTGAAGAAACAGAAGAATACATTTTCGGTTTAGTGCAATTTAACGATTGGTCTGCAAGAGATATTCAAGCTTGGGAATATGTACCTTTAGGGCCGTTTTTAGGAAAGAGTTTTGCCTCTACAATTTCTCCTTGGATTGTAACTTTAGCTGCGCTTGCACCTTTTAGAACAGACAACCCAAAGCAAGTTAATGAACCTTTACCCTATTTAAAACAAGAAGGAAAAGGAAGTTATGACATTCATTTACAAGTAGGAATTCAGCCAGAAAATGGCGAAGAAACTGTGGTTGCCAAATCTAACTTTAAATACATGTATTGGACGATGGCGCAACAATTAGCGCATCATACTGTAAATGGTTGCCCTGTTGAAGCTGGAGATATGATGGGTTCTGGAACGATATCTGGCCCCACAAAAGATAGTTTTGGTTCGATGTTAGAATTGACATGGAAGGGACAAAATCCAATTACATTAAAAGATGGCACAACACGTAAATTTATCAATGATAATGATACTGTAATCATGCGTGCTCATTGTAAAAATGACAAAATACGTATTGGTTTTGGTGAATGTATTGGTAAAGTTTTACCGGCTAAATAGTTTGCTTTTTTTTGAAAAGATAAAATTTAAAACCTTGCTAAAAGCAAGGTTTTTTTGTTTTAACAACATGGATGTTTTTGCGCTTAACTTTCTCCTTAAAAAAACTAAAGTAGATCACACGGAATATAAGTTACTAGTTTAAAATATTCCGTAATTAAATAATTAGAAGATGCATATTTTATCTAAACTCCTTTTTTCTATAATCGCTTAAAACTATTCCCTATAATTTTCACTTATCAGAATTTCTTTACAATTAAGGACCACACAAAGTCATTTAATGGTTTCTATAAGATTTAATGCAGCTATATAAAATTTTTCTTTAAAAAATTGCATTAACCAATGCACTCATCTTGGATAATTAGTGCTAGAAATATGAATGCTTCTAAAGGTGATTTATGTAACTTTATAAAGGGCTATAGAAAACTGAATTTTATTAAAATCAACGGTTGATAAACTATATATTAATACATGTGCTCATTGGTATAAATGAATCGGAATATGGGCTAGAATGAAAAACTGAAAGTAAAGGAGCCAAAAATAAGTAGACCACAGTGGTTTACTTACTGGTGTTACTGCCAAAATAAGATTATTACCAGAAATAAATATAAAAATCATTGTTCCATCAAATTCAACCTCTACCGATCGCAGTGCAAAAAGTTATTTTTAAGGGAAGAGTCCGTTTGTAAATATTGAAATGGTTGAGACTATGATTGCGCTATTAAAAGGAAGAAATAGAAAATTGCTTCCAATCCGATAGCATCGTCAAGCAACAAATATTAAGAATAGATGTAGAAAAGATAACTGCTCTAAATCTTGATTTTTTAGTAACGATGAAATTACGGATTTAAAAGGAACAGAGGGGTCTACAAACTTAAGGTACGTATCCCCAAAAACTCATTTACTGAAATTGATTTCAGTGTCAATATATTTATAAAAATTCAATTGCCTGTTCAGATGTGAACGGTCTTCAATAACTATTTAATTTAATGTCGGATAAAAACCTTGATTTGATTTGTATAAAAATCTAAAATAGTCAAAACATACCCAATGTATCAAAATCTGATTATCACGAATTAAATAGCTACTATAATTAGTTTTTATTTGTTAAATTATAACCTTATAACAACGTAAAAAACCAATTTCGTTATAGGCTATTGATACTAAAAGATTAAAAATATGAAAGGACCTGATAAGAATATAAAATTTCCTTTAGAAAGTTATGACAAACTTTGTTTTCTGAAAAACATCATTACCAATCCTAATATTATTGTCGGAGATTATACCTACTACGGTGATTTCGAAAATGTTGAAAATTTTGAGAAAAACATAAAATACCATTTTGATTTTACCGGTGATAAATTAATAATTGGTAAATTCTGTATGATCGCTTCTGGCGTTAAATTCATTATGAATGGAGCAAATCATTTGACTGATTCCTTATCAGCGTATCCTTTTGCCGTATTTGGAAATGGTTGGGAAAATGCTATGGAAGGAAAAAAGTATCCAAACAAAGGAAATATTATTATCGGAAACGATGTTTGGATAGGATACAATGCAACCATAATGGCTGGAGTAAAAATAGGCGATGGAGCAATAATTGCAACAAATTCAACCGTCGTTAAAGATGTAAAACCATACACAATTGTAGGTGGGAATCCGGCCAAGAAAATCAAAAAAAGATTCCCAAAACTGACCATAGAAAAACGTTTAGAGTTAAAATGGTGGGATTGGGATCTTGAAAAAATAACAAAGAATATTCAAAATTTGACCGATCACAAAATTGAAAATCTGTAAAAAAACACTCTGGTCTTGGTGAATTTGTTTATCAAATTTTATTAGCTACATACGCTTACCTTTTATAATAATATGAACAAAATTCCGTTTCAAAAATAATTTGAATACCCCTTAAAATAGATGTTTTTTCCTATTAATTGTTTTAATTAAAAAATATTATTTTGATCTAAATACCTAACTTACACCCATTATTTTAATCAAAAAAAGCTAGCAAAAATTTAATAGTAATTCAGAATTCCTAAAAAACGAACAAGCATGAATATAGAACAGATTAGAGCATTATTTCCTGTAACAAAAGAAGTGATTTATTTGAATAATGCATCACAAGCTCCTCTAAATTCGCTAGTATATAGTAGACTTCAAGCACATTTACAAACAGAAATAAATCCTTTAGAAAAAAAAGGGTTTAATCGTGTTGTTATACGAGATTTACTTTCCAAAATATTAGGAGGTTTACCTGAAGAATATGCCTTAACAACTAGTACTGGTCTTGGTTTAGGAACTGTAGCACAAGGTTTAAATTTCAAAAAAGGTGACAATATTATTATTCCTGAACGCGAACATTGGAATAACGCTTTCCCTTGGTTACAATTGAAACAAAAAGGTGTCGAAATTAGATTTGCAAAGCTGAATGAAGACGAAAGTATCGATCCAAAAGCAATTGAAAAGTTGATAGATACTAATACAAAAGTTGTCGCAATTGCCGCAGTTCGATATAATAGTGGTTTTAGGCCTCATCTTTCTGCCATCGGGAAAATTGCACATCAAAAAGGTGCTTTATTTGTAGTAGATGCTGCACAAGCGGCTGGTATGATTCCTATTGATGTTGAAAAATATCAAATTGATGTGCTAGCAGGTTGTGGTTTTAAATGGTTATTAGGGATGCACGGTACTGGTTTTTTGTACGTAAGTAACCGCGTTGTAAAAATGATTCACCCAGTTTTACCTGGTATGTATGCTGCAGAAAGAATTCACGATAAACTTTCTTTATTTGATGATGCTAGAAAATTTGAAACAGGAACTATTGCATATTCATTATTTGATGCTTGGTCTGAAGGTCTTCAATTAGTTCTTGCTATTGGAGTTGAAAATATTTACGACAAAGCTTTAGAAAACACGGATCTTATTATTGATGGACTTCTCAAAAAAGAGTACAAAATAATATCCCCAATCAAAAAAAGAGAAGGAAGAACGGCTATTATTCACTTTAATACAGGTTCTTTAGAAACTACTAAAATGCTGTATAAAAAACTCAAAGACCATAAAGTAATTGTAACATTACAAGGAGAAAACATTAGAGTGAGCCCTAATTTTTTTAATACGAAAGGAGAAATTAAAATATTTTTAAATTTAGTTTAAATTCCATTAACTCTGACTTACAAATAGTTGTAATGGTTTTGTTGAGTTTATTGGTGAATTTTTGCTATGATTACTTTCACTAAACTTGGTTCAACAAGCCAGCATTCTTTAATAAATAAGCCACCTAAAGCCATCGAAGAATTCTTTCGATTAAACGAAACTCGAAAGGTAGAGTTGTCAAAAAAGAACTACTTTTTAAAATTAAACCAAAAGGAATTGTACTATTATTTCCATCAACTGATAGTTATCTCAGAGACTAAACGGAATTCCCAAGGCTGAATTACATATATTGATAAAGTTGTACCATTCAATCTTCATTAAGATGGCTAAAAAGTATGTCTTTGCAAAAAACAGCAAGTTTTCGGAAAGAAAGTAATAAAACGCCAACATTTAACAAAAAAAAAGCTCTGAAAATTATTCAGAGCTTTTTAATTAATATTATTCTTCTATCGGTGGATGACCAAAAACTTCTTCGTAAACTTCATCAAAATTAGAACGTAAATAGGCATTCAATTTCTTCCTGTAATCGTCCTTTAACCAAGTAATAAAATTATGGGTACTTTTAGAAATACATTTTGCATATCTATTAATTCTATCATCAATCTCCTCACCTAGCATTCTTGCTAAAATTAACGCATCAAAAACATCCTCACTATTTTCAATACACATTTTTGCATGATGTTCTATAGATTTCTCTAATACTCGCTTAGAAGATTCTCCAGATCTGATAGTATCAATATAAATGTACTTCATATCGAAATACGTGTCTTTAGATTTTGCAAACTCTTTCTTTACATCCGCAGGTAATTCGTATCTAAATGTACTTTCTATTTCCTCGTCAGACAAAATGGCATTCAGATAATAATCAGGTGCTCTGAACATTTTTTGCCAATCTAAATCTGCACCCCAAGGACCAAATCTATGAAAATTGTTTCCGAGATCTATGATATCAAATGTGCTGATATTCCCAAAAATACGAGAACCCCGACCAATCATTTGATAATACAAAGTTAATGACTTGGTTGCTCTATTTAAAATAATGGCTTCTATACTTGGCTCATCAAAACCTGTCGTTAAAATACTTACAGAAGTAATAATGGCATTTGGCGTCTTATGAAACCATTTTAAAATAAACTCTCTTTCTTTTCTAGAATTGGTATTATCTAAATGTGCAATAGGATATCCCGCTTTTTTAAAGGCATGATATACTTGAATAGACGTATTAATTCCGTTGTTAAATATTAATGTTTTCTTTCCCTTCGCGGTTTCTTCATAAGCTGAAATTAATTTAGAAAGCATATCTGTATTGGTATACAAATCTTCTGAAGACTTTACCGTATAATCTCCATTTGCACCAACCTCTAAAGAAGTTAAACCTACATTGTAAGAATACATATTACCTTTTGCTAGGTATTCGCTTTCAATTAAATCTTGAATAGACTCACCAACAAAAAGTTCTTGATAATTCTCATACATTGGTAATTTAATGTTAGAACTCAAGGGAGTTGCAGTCACACCTAAAATAAAGGAATCATGAAAAAATTTAAAGATTTTTGTAAAAGAATTGTAATGCGCCTCATCCACAATGACCAAACCAATATCAGAAATGTCTAGTTTGTCGTCATTTAATCTGTTTTTCAAGGTTTCTACCATCGCTACAAAACAATGAAAGTCTTCTTGATCTTCTAAATTTGCAGTAGAATTAATGATTTTATTCTTAACGCCAAACTCTACAAGCATTTTAGAAGTTTGCTTGCTCAATTCAATTCTGTGCGTCAGCACTAAAACCTTCTTCTTAAACGTTTGAATATAACGTCTTACTATTTCAGAGAAAATAACTGTTTTACCACCTCCTGTTGGTAATTGATATAATAAATGATAATCTTGAGGAGCTGTTTCGAACCTTTCAAAAATCTCTTGAAGAGCATCTTTTTGATAGCCGTATAATTCTTTTCCGATACTAGTTTCTGAAGTCTTAATTTCTGTCAAACGTAAAAAATTTTAGGTAACAAAATTAAGCTTTAATGCAAGTTTATACTAGACAAATCTTGATAAATTTAATTCAGTGATTTCAGAATGAGACGCATGGTGCACAGAAACTTCATTTTTCACTACAATTAATTGTGGTGATTGATGCATAACTTCGAACATAGCACCAATTTCCGTAGAAATATCTCTATGGTTTAATAAATCTAAGTAATAGACTTTTAAGTTTTGATGCTCTTCTAAAAACAAGTTTTCAAACTCCTTAATCACCATTTTACTAATTCCACAGCGCGTAGAATGTTTAAACATGAAAACAGACTCCGTTTTAGATTGTTCCTTGATTTCTTCTAATTGCGCTAATGAAGTTAATGGAATCCAATGTAAATATGTTTTTTTTTCCTCTTTTGATTTTTCTCCGTCTTTTCCTCCAAATATGTTGTTCAGTATTCCCATTTTGTTTTATATCTTTTTAAAAGACAAATATAGGGAACTTTAAGCAGTCAAAAGGTCAGTATACATAACGTTTTTAACGACAATTTGACTATTTTTATAATGGTCTTCTAATTGGTATTGAATTTGCTTTTTGAATACATAGCCAAAAAGATTCCCAAATTAAGTGAGCCGGCTTATTTGTTAAAAAATAAAAGAAAATGAATTTTAGTAATTTCACAACAAAATCGCAAGAAACCATACAATTAGCGCAAGAGATTGCGCAGAGATTTGGTCATAATCAAATAGAAAATGAACATATTTTTAAAGCTTTAATTCAAGTTGATGAAAATGTTTTGCCCTTTCTATTAAAGAAATTAAATATCAATCTTATTATGATAACCCAAATTTTAGATAAACAATTAGAAAGTTTGCCTAAAGTTTCTGGTTCAGAATTAATGATTTCTAGAGAAGCTAGTAAAACCTTCTCTGAAGCAGCCGTTACTGCTAAAAAAATGAAAGATGATTATGTTTCAATTGAACATTTGATTTTAGCAATTTTTAAATCAAAAAGTAATATTGGGCAAGTTTTAAAAGATCAAGGTGTAACAGAAAAGCATTTAAACGCTGCCATTGATGAGTTAAGGAAAGGGGAAAGAGTTACTTCCCAAAGCCAAGAAGAAACGTATAATTCTTTAAATAAATTTGCAAAAAATTTAAATAAGTTAGCAGAAGAAGGTAAACTAGATCCAGTAATTGGTAGAGATGAAGAAATAAGAAGATTACTTCAAATTTTATCGCGTAGAACAAAGAATAATCCAATTTTAGTTGGTGAACCTGGAACAGGAAAAACAGCCATAGCTGAAGGATTAGCCCACAGAATTGTAGATGGTGATGTACCAGAAAACCTAAAAGGTAAATTAATTTTTTCTTTAGATATGGGTGCCTTAATTGCGGGGGCAAAATATAAAGGAGAATTTGAAGAAAGACTAAAATCAGTGATTAAAGAAGTCACCACTTCCGATGGTGATATTGTACTTTTTATTGATGAAATTCACACTTTAGTTGGTGCCGGAGGCGGACAAGGCGCAATGGATGCTGCAAATATTTTAAAGCCTGCTCTGGCGCGTGGAGAATTACGTGCAATTGGAGCAACAACTTTAGATGAATATCAAAAATATTTTGAAAAGGACAAAGCATTAGAAAGGCGTTTTCAAAAGGTTATCGTAGATGAGCCAGACACTGAAAGTGCGATTTCAATCTTAAGAGGAATTAAGGATAAATATGAAACGCATCACAAAGTTCGGATTAAAGATGAAGCAATTATTGGCGCTGTAGAATTGTCTCAACGGTATATTACCAATCGTTTTTTACCTGATAAAGCTATTGATTTAATGGATGAATCGATGGCAAAACTTCGTATGGAAATCAATTCCAAACCAGAAGAATTGGATGTTTTGGATCGTAAAGTGATGCAATTAGAGATTGAAATTGAAGCTATTAAGCGCGAAAAAGATGAAACCAAGTTAAAATCATTACGATCTGATTTGGCAAATTTGAAAGAAGAGCGTAATGAAATGAATGCTAAATGGAAGTCTGAGAAGGAAGTTGTTGATAATATTCAAAATGCAAAAGCAGCAATTGAAGATTTTAAAGTAGAAGCTGAAAAAGCAGAGCGTGACGGAGATTACGGAAAAGTAGCAGAAATCCGTTATGGAAAAATAAAAAAAGCACAGCAAGATTTAGAAGCGCTGGATACAATTTTAGAAGAAAACCAATCTGAAAATTCTTTAATAAAAGAAGAAGTAACCTATGATAATATTGCTGAAATTGTTGCAAAATGGACGGGAGTTCCTGTTACTAAAATGATTCAGTCAGAACGTGAAAAACTGCTAAAATTAGAAGATCAATTGCATAAAAGAGTGGTGGGACAAGAAGAAGCAATTATTGCAGTTTCTGATGCCGTTAGGCGTTCTAGAGCAGGTTTACAAAGCCCAAATAAACCAATTGGTAGTTTTTTGTTTTTAGGAACTACAGGGGTTGGAAAAACAGAATTGGCAAAAGCTTTAGCAGAATATTTGTTTGATGATGAAAATGCCATGACAAGAATTGATATGAGCGAATATCAAGAACGCCATTCTGTGAGTAGATTACTGGGAGCGCCTCCAGGATATGTTGGTTATGATGAAGGCGGACAATTAACAGAAGCCGTAAGAAGAAGACCTTATTCTGTGGTTTTATTAGATGAAATTGAAAAAGCCCATCCAGATACTTTTAATGTGCTTTTGCAAGTGTTAGATGAAGGAAGGTTAACGGATAATAAAGGACGTATTGCAGATTTTAAAAATACCATTATTATTATGACATCAAACATTGGAAGTCATATAATTCAGGAGAAATTTAGCGATCCAAAAGCAAG
The DNA here is from genome assembly GCA_034110665.1 of Polaribacter sp. Lineage (GTDB taxonomy): Bacteria > Bacteroidota > Bacteroidia > Flavobacteriales > Flavobacteriaceae > Polaribacter. The sequence goes on along the minus strand of JAWUYT010000004.1, from coordinate 8,288 downwards.
TTTAGACAAGATTACAGAATTAGCCAAAATTGAAGTTTTAGCTTTATTAAAACAATCGGTTAGGCCAGAGTTTTTGAATAGAATTGATGATGTAATTATGTTTACACCTTTAAATCAAAGTGATATTTTTAAAATTGTAAAACTGCAAATTGATCTTTTAAAGAAAATGATTGGCAAACAAGAAATAACTTTAGATGCAACAGATGAAGCAATTACATATTTAGCAAAAAAAGGATATCAACCAGAATTTGGAGCAAGACCTGTAAAAAGAGTTATTCAGAAAGAAGTTTTAAATCAACTTTCTAAAGAAATTTTATCAGGAAAAATAACAACAGATAGCATTATTTTAATAGATGCTTTTGATGATACGTTGGTTTTTAGAAATCAGTCAGATTTGGTGGAGAACTCCTAAATCTTCATTATAAAGTTAGTATGGCTGAAATAATAGGTGAATGACAAAACATAAGATTGCTTTCTTCTTCGTAAAGGCGAATGTAAGATTGGTTTAATCAGTTAGTTTGGGGAGAGCGATCTTTGATAAAAACATCGCTTTCTCTTTTTTTAATTATATTTGATATTTAAATTAGGTACTATGAAAAAATATTTCTTTCTTTTTGTTTTCGCTTTCAGCATGTTAAGCTCCTGCTCTACCGGTGAAACGACTACTTATTATTTAATTCGCCATGCCGAAAAAGATAGAACAGATCAGACCAATAGAAATCCAAGTCTTAATTTTGAAGGAGAAAAAAGAGCTCAAAATTGGGCTGAATATTTCAAAAAAATTGAATTAGATGCCGTTTATTCTACAAAGTATAATAGAACCATTGAAACAGCTACACCTACAGCAAAAACCAAAAAATTAGAAATTCAGTATTATAATCCTAGTAAAATGTATGATTCTATTTTTAAAAAAGAAACCAAAGGAAAAAGAGTTTTAGTGGTTGGTCATAGTAATACAACGCCAAGTTTTGCTAATAAAATTCTTAATGAAAATAGTGAATTGAAACGGACAGATGTTTATGGAAACATGGACGACAATGACAACGCTAGTTTATATATTGTCACAGTTACTGCAGATAAAAAAACGAGTACAATTGAGCAAGTTGATTAGTTCTTAGCTGGGCGAAAACTAACATCCTGCTATTTATTTAGATAATAACTTATTTTTCATTTATAAATCTTCCACCTAATAAAGCTGTAAATTAGATTGAATGGAGATTCTACTGAAATTAACGGTTCTAGTTTCGACAAAAAAAGAGGTCATGCGTAAATGATTTGAGTTATCCCCAGTGTTCGAAGGTTATCTTATTTATGAGGTATCAATACCCACTAAAAGTAAAGATGAACTTGCACCTGATTGCATTCACAATCGATTTATTTTTGATTATTCTCACGGTGTATCATTAGATTTCTCTGGGAATACTGTTACAGCAGGTTTGGAAAGGTTATAAAGTAACTGGCTCTTACGTAGCAAGCATCTCAATTAAATATGGACAGCTAAATTTTGATAAATAAAAATTGACTGGGGGAAGTTTTGAGATAGATATGTCAACAATTATAGTTACCGATTTAGAAGATGAATATTAGGGGCAATTAGAAGGTCATTTAAAATCTAATGATTTCTTTGGAGTTGAAAAGTTTCCAACCATAACATTGCATTTTACGAAAGTAAAGTCACTTGGAAAAAATTCTTATAAAGTAAAAGGAGACATAACGATTAGAAGTAAACAGAAACTATTTCATTTAATGTTTCTGTTTAAGGAAGCAAGGCCAATGTAACCTTAAAAATAGATAGAACAAAACTCGATATAAAATATAGTTCTAAAAGTTTCTTTGATGGCTGAAAAGATAAAGCGATTTATGCTGAGTTTGATTTAGTTGTAGATCTATAATTTTCTTGATTTTTTATTAAGATAAGGATAGAATACCTTTTCAAAATTTTGTTTGTTTTTTTCTAAAATAATTAAAAGACTTTTATCATTTGGAATAAGTTCTGTTGTTGTATTTCAAACGAAGCAACATTAGAAATAATTTTATTTTTGGACATTTGTCTTATATCAATTATCAATCTTCCTAAAGATTTTAATTTTGCTCATATAAATTAATATCTTATAATTCGCTCTCGGAGAAGATGCTCACCGCCCTTTTTAAGATGTAACATTCCACTGTTAAATTCTTTAATTTTTTCTTTAGTACTGTGAGTTCTTGAGCTTAAAAAGGTATTTCCTTCTTTTTAAAAAAATCTCCAGATGTCAACTTGTATTGGGGTTTCCAACGTTCAACCATGTTAAGACTTAAACCATAATCTTCAGTCACTTGCTTGGTCTTAATGGATGAATTTAATAGTTCTAAAATCATGACCTGTAATTTATTGTCATACTTTTTTACCATCAGCCAAATATAAAATTTATAAGCCCATAAAAATTGATATCAAAGGAAAACACCCCATTGTAATACAAAATGATATTAGCTATTACCAAGATTATTCGGTCAAAACTCCTTCTGAATGACAGGCTAAATACTCATTAAAAACGAGCACTAGTGAACAAATCTTAAAGCTCTTTGAAGTCTTCTGATTCTTTTGATTCTTGAAAAATTTCTGGCAATTTATTTTTAAAACTTGGTGCAGTATCTCTGCAAGAAACCTGCTTTTTTTTAGAAACCATGACCAATAAATCGTAGCTCAAGGTAAATAAAGTTCCTGCTCTAAAAGTTTCTAAAAGCAGTTTTTCTAACTCGAGCCTGGCATCTATTAAAGAAAATTTTTTATAGATGTTTTCAGTCGCATGGCGGTATTTGAATTCAAAAGTTTCTTTACCATCAATAACAAACAAGCGCACATATACATTTAACAAACCTTCGTTTTTTCTGTGAGGTTTACTTACGGTTAATTTTACAAATTCGTCATTTACAATACTCTGTTGCAAGGCGTCAAAAAACTCTTTAAATTCACTCATACTGCAAAGGTAGATTCTTTATCAGCAAAAAACATCATTAAAAAGTGATGTTTTTGATGTGATTAATAATAAAAAAAAAGTATTTTGATTGTGTTATTTCAAATGTTAAATTAGCCAAAACGAAGTATACAAATCAGACATTTTGATCTTTTTAGATATAATTGCTACAAAACAATGTTTTAATCTTTTAGTATTAAAAAGATACACTAATTTGGTTTATAATTTGACCTTCGCCACTATGCTTTTTTTAAGAATTCTACATGTTTCTTATACACACCGTACAATTTGATTCGTTTTTGCCTAGGTTTTCGCTTAAACTTGTCTAGATGGTTCTAAGTATAGCTTCATATAAAATACATAGTATCAGATTATTAGGATATCGTTATTTACCTCTTCCATAAAGTTATTCTGAGATCCAATTAAATAAAAGTTTTGTATAAACAGATAGCTTCAGTAATGAATAAGTACTTATTTTGTCAAGATTTCTTTTGTTTACCTACTCTTTTTTGAAACACCAATATGAGCGGTTTGCGTCCTAAATACTTTCCTCATTTTACTCCCGTTTATTCACTTATTTAGCAATACTAGATGTGTTCTTTTTAGTGCTTTAACAGTTTGGGATTTTATTTTATTTTCATTTAAAAGAGGCTTAAGTTGCACTCTTCCTTTCCGATAAAATCGGCTCTGTTTTTTTTCTTCTATTTTTACAATCTATAATTTTAGATTTGTTGCTTTTAGTTATTGAATGGAGTTTGTCTGAAGTATATAACATATAATACCAATCTCACTAAAGCAAAAAACAGCACTTAAAAGTGCTGTTTTTTATATTATTTAATAAAAGTAACTTAACTATCTCGAAAATTTCAAGAACCTATCTAAAGACTTAACTCCTTTACTTTCGGCAAACTTGGTGTTTTTTTAGCAAAATTTTCTAAAACTTTAAAGAAGTTCAAAATATCTACTTTTTCATTATTTGCATTGATAGTTACTAACCTCACAAATGTATCGTCTTCAAAAGAACCAAAGCCTACAACCGTTATTTGATGCTCGTATAAAGCAGTACAAAGTGCCATCGGGTCTATATTTTTATAATTGAAACAAACTGAAATAGAATCATCAAAACTATATAAGGTATAATCTGGGTTACTTCTAATATAGTCTAAAGCAACATCTGCCAAATCAAATTGTTGTTCTACAATTTTTTGCAAACCAAGGGTTCCAACAGACTTCCAAAGTGTCCAAAACTTTAAGGCATCATTTCTTCGTCCGCATTGAAAAGAAGTTTTACCCAAGTTAAAATCGTCTCCGTCGGTTTGATATAAGTAATCTGCATCATTGCTAAACGAATCATGCAGGTGTTTTTTATCATTTACTAGAATAATGGAGCAAGTTAGGGGTGTGCCCAACATTTTGTGTGCATTGTAACTAAAAGAATTAGATCTTTCTACTCCTTTTACCAAATATTTGTATTTCTCGCTAAAAATTACACTTCCGCAATATGCGCCATCTACATGTAACCAAATTTTATACTTTTCGGTGACATCAGCAATTTTATCAAGAGGATCAAAAGCTCCCAAAACCGTGGTTCCTGCGGTAGCATTTACATAGGTGGGAATATTGCCATTCTCAATATCTTCTAGGATTTGTTCTTCCAAATGCTCTGGAATCATTCTTCCTTTAGAATCTGCGTTTATATACCGGATATTATTTCTCCCGATTCCTGCAAAACTCGCATTCTTATCATTTGAATAATGACATTCTTTAGAGGTGTAAATAATCAATGGTTTTGTCATTCCGTTTAATCTACAAGCAGGATCTTTAGAGTCACGCCCCATAATTAAACCCATATAATTACTCATAGAACCACCTGTTGGAAATGTACCATTACTGTTAGCACTATACCCAATTAAATTACAAGATTGTCTGATAATTTCTTGTTCTATGCCCACTTGTGGGCCTGCAACCTTATATGTATACATGCTATTGTTTAGCATTACTGCCAATAAATCTCCTAAAATTGCTTTGCTTTGTCTTCCTCCAAAAAGTTGATTAAAAAATAAGTTTGTTGCCGTTTTTGGAGTAGAAATGAGCACTTCACGAAGTACCTTTTTAAACGTATCATCGATCATTGCCCCATTATTTAAAGAAAGATCAATAGCATCGTATAACTTACTAGAATCTATTCTTTCCGCTACTGGGTTTTGTACTTCCTCGTTGATTAAAACTTCTACAAGTTCATTAAATAAGGTTAAATCACTTTTAATATCAGACATGTTGTTTTTTCTCTTTTTCTTTTAATATTGGTTCTGCAATGGTCGTGTAACACAAATCTATAGGCACAAAAGTTTTTAGTTTTTCATCAAACATATTGCAGGTACGAATAGGTTTGGCATATAAATGAAGCGACATACTTCGTTTATTAGCGATGTTCTCTAATCGATGAAATCCCATAAAATCTTTCATATAGGTAATTTCATTCGACTTTGAAAAAGAAGTTTTAACGAGATTTAAGACACCCTCTTCATCTTGTTTATAAATCGTTTCTTTGAATTCGCCCTCTATAATTTTTACCCAACATTCTTCTCCGCCGTGATCGTGAATGGCCGTTTTATGCCCTTGACACCAACAAATTAAAATTAATTCAAATTTTTCTGTATCGGCAATACAATTCCGAGTATAGCAAGCATCAGACCAGGAAGCATAGCGCTCTAAATCGCTCACTTGAAGTTTTGTAGTATGTATAATATGATTATACGTCGTCCTCTCCCCTTCTGAAAGTGCTGTCGTTAATTCAGTTAAGGTTTGAAGTGTTTCACTCGTATTTTTGTTAGAATTCAAAATAATGGTTTTCTTTTTTTTGTTCATTCAATGCACAAATCCAAGGTTTTTCCCTAAATCCTACTATACAATTGAGTCGATGCATACCAAAAACCCAATAATGCAAATATAATGAATTTTAAGCCTTTTTATTCAATTTTTAGCAATTTAACAAACGATTTAATCTACAAACAATCATATTTCCTGTTTTTTTTACTACTTTTCAAAATCTTTAAAAATATGTTTATATCTACTTTTAAATACTTTGAGGTTTTAACCTCTCTAAATTAACCATACTTAAACCCGTTTATCAATCACTATGCAAGACCAAAATTTTATCATCAAAATAACTGTACTCGCAATTTATGTTGGAATTTTATTTCTAATCGGAATTTTAGCTTCTCGGCGTGTAAAAAGTATGAGCGACTATTATGTCGGCGGAAAAAAAATGGGCTTTTGGGCAGTTGCCTTTTCGGCAAGAGCAACTGGTGAATCTGGTTGGTTATTAATAGGACTTACAGGAATGGGCGCAATGGCTGGATATTCTGGGTATTGGGTCGTTGTTGGTGAATTGTTGGGTGTTTTTATTTCTTGGCAATTTATGGCGAAACGCTTTAAGAAAAGATCTGACGCTTATGGCGCAATTACAATTCCCGATTATTTGCAAAGTCATTTTAAAACATCTACCCATACACTTCGAATTATAGCTGCTTCTGTTTTAGTTATTTTTATTGTTATTTATGTGGCCTCACAAATAGACGTTACGGGTGTTGCCTTTAAATCGATGCTTGGGATTGATTATAAAATTGGCGCATTGATCGGCTTTTTTATTGTGCTTGCCTATATCTTTGTTGGTGGTTTTGTTGCGGCTGTTTGGTCTGATTTTTTTCAAGGATTACTTATGTTTTTGGGTCTGGTTCTATTACCAATCGTTGTTTGGTTTTCTATGGATCATGGCGCAGGAATCACAGCAGGATTAAACGCAATAGACCCGACGCTAACCCAAGTAATGGGCAGAAGCACTGACGGTTGGATGAATCTTTTTACAATTCTAGGATTCTCTATGATAGGGCTTGGCTTTTTAGGTTCGCCACAAGTATACGTTAGGTTTATGTCTATAAAAAACGAAAAAGAAATCGATAAAGGAAAATGGGTGGCAACTGCTTTTACACTTTTTACTGACGCTGCCGCAGTAACTATTGGAATTTTGGCGCGTATCTATTTTACGAAAGAAGGACAAGACCCTGAAGCCATTCTTGGAAATCATGGCGAAGATGTTTTAAGTATGATTACTGAAGAATTCTTACCCACAATTTTAGTGGCCATTTTTGTTGCCATTGTTTTATCTGCAATCATGTCTACGATTGATTCTCTGTTGATATTGGCTTCTAGTGCGATTACACGAGATTTCTATCAGAAAATATTTAGACCCGATATAAAAGACGAAAGCTTAACAAAAATTTCTAGAATTTCAACGGTTATAATGGCATTTACCGCGTTGATAATTGCTATGATTATGAACTATGTTTCTCCTGACCGACAAATGTTTTGGGTAATCCTCTTTGGATGGTCGGGCATTGCAGCAACTTTTTGCCCTGTAATTATTCTCTCTCTTTTCTGGAAAGGATATTCAGAAAAAGGTGCGATTGCCTCAATGATTTCTGGGTTTATGGCAGTTATCATCTTCAATTTTGTCTTTAAAGAAATGGCGAATATTGGTGAATATTTTATAGCGATTGATGTACTTGCACCTTCTTTTACAGTTGCTATGCTTGTTGGTTTTATCGTTTCAAAAAAATATCCTCCACGAGCAGAAGCCATAAAAATGATTGAAGAAATTGATGCAACCACTGAATCGTAATAATATTGAAAAAACTTATAAAAAAAGCTCAAGTTTAAAACTTGAGCTTTTTAATTTTATCTGTGTAAGATTTCTACTTGTTCCTTCACAGAATAACAGAGTTAAAAAAAATTACGCTTTAAAAACAATCTTACGCATACGTAAGCTTGCAGGTGTAACCTCTAAATATTCATCTCCTTTAATATATTCCATGTTTTCTTCTAAAGAAAAATCTACTTTCGGTGCAATTTTCATAGCTTCATCTGTACCAGATTTACGCATGTTTGTTAATTGCTTTCCTTTAATTAAGTTTACAGCCATCTCGTCTGATTTGCTATTTTCTCCGATTACTTGACCAATATAAATTTCTTGATTAATATCAATGAAGAAACGACCTCTATCCTGTAAACGGTTTAATGCATACGCAGTTGCTTTACCTGCTGCTGAAGAGACGATTGCACCTTTTACTTCTTCAGTAAAGTCTCCTTTATAAAGCCCATATTCACTAAATCTGTGATTTATAATTGCGGTACCTGCTGTGGCTGTTAAAATTCTATTTCTTAAACCAATTAAACCTCTCGAAGGAATTGAAAATTCTAAATGTTGTAAATCTCCTTTAGGTTCCATAATTAACATATCTCCTTTTCTAAGAGATACTAAATTAATAGCTTTAG
>JAWUYT010000003.1:0-7786 GCA_034110665.1 Polaribacter sp. | reverse complement strand
TTCGCGCAAGCTATCAACTTAGAAATGCCTTTACCCGAAGAGCAAAGTATTAAAAAAGGAGTTTTAGAAAACGGCATGACCTATTACATTCATGATACAAAAGTTACGAAAGATGTGGCAAGTTATTATATCATACAAAATGTAGGCTCTGTTTTAGAGAAAGATAATCAACAAGGATTAGCGCATTTTTTAGAGCACATGGCGTTTAATGGCACAAGAGATTTTCCAGGAAAAGGAATTTTAGATAAGATGCAAGAACATGGACTAGTTTTTGGCAAAGACATTAATGCGTACACATCTTTTGATGAAACAGTTTACAACATTAATAACATACCAACAACGCCAGAGTTAATAGACACAGGGTTGTCTGTTTTGCATAATTGGTCTAACTACTTATCATTAACCGACGAAGAAATTGATTCTGAACGCGGTGTTGTGAAAGAAGAATGGAGAACGCGCCAAAGCGGAGGTATGCGTGTATTGCAGCAAACTATTGGTACTATGTTTAACAATTCTATCTATTCAGAACGTTTGCCTATTGGTAAAATGGATATCGTAGAAGGATTTGAGTATTCAGCATTGCGCGATTTTTATTACGATTGGTACAGAACAGATTTACAAGCAATCGCAATTATTGGCGATGTAAATGTTGATGAAATTGAGCAAAAAATTAAAACGTTGTTTTCAACAATCCCAGCAGTAAAAAACCCTATCGAACGCACAGAAGTTCGTATTGAAGATAATGAAGAACTCATTTATGATATCGGAATGGATAAAGAAGTTACTTCTTCAAATATTGCTTTTGCGATTCGTCATGATAAATCTTTGAAAAACGAAACATTAGGCGATTTAAAAGAAAGCTTGTTAAACGGCATGGTAACCTCAATTATTTCTACAAGACTAGACGAGATTAACCAAAAACCAGAATCTCCTCTTCTATATGCAGCAGTTAATTATGGCAGTCTTTCTAGATTAAATAATCAATTTAGTGCGCGTATCGTTCCAAAACCGAATATGCAATACAAAGCATTTGAATTGGTGATTTCTGAAATTAATAGAGCTGTAAAATTCGGATTTACAAAAGCAGAAATAGGAAGAGTTGTTGCTGAATATACAGGTTCTTATGAAAATCAAATTGCAGGATTAGGAAATAGAAGTCACGGACAAATTGTGAGAGCGATGCAAACGAACTATTTAGAAAATGCTCACATAACAGATTTATCAAAAGAATTTGAGGTAGCTAAAATAATTTTTAGTCAGTTAACACAAAAAGAGTTGTTAGCTCAAACACAAAAATTATATCTTAAAAATAACAGATCTCTTGTTGTTACCGGTGTTGAGGGGAATAAGAACTTAACAAAAGAAGACGCTCTTGCAATTATTTCTACCGTTGAAAATGATGCAACTTTAGAGGGGTATGTAGAAGAAGAGAATACGAAATCTTTAATGTCTGGAGTTGATTTAACTGCAGGATCTATTGTTTCAGAAAAAGAAAATAAAGAAATTGGTTCAACAATTTTTAAATTGAGCAATGGTATTCAAGTGCACTATAAGTTTGTTGATAAAAATAAGAATGATGTAAATTTAAGTGCCGTTAGTTATGGAGGTCAATCTTTACTAGAAGTAGCAGATTTACCATCAACGGCGTTACTTGGTAATGTGATACAAATGTCTGGTTTGGGCGAGTTTTCTGCAATCGATTTACCAAAAGTTTTAGCAGGTAAAAAAGCAAATTCTACCGCAAGTGTTGGTAGTATCAATGAAACTGTTTCAGGATCTTCTTCTACAAAAGATGTAGAAACCATGATGCAATTGGTGAACTTACGTTTTACAAAACCTCGTTTCGATGAACAGTCTTATAACGTATTAATGCAGCAAGTAGACGCCTTTTTAATAAGAAAGAGTGAGCAAATTCAATCTAAAATGCAAGATAGTGTAAAGACTATTTTATACGGAAAAAATCATCCTACAGAGCGTTTGTTTGATAAAGAATATATGGCAGATATGTCTTTTGATAAAATGAAAGGTATCTATGCAAGTAGATTTGGTAATGCAGGAGATTTTACCTTTTTTATTGTGGGCGATGTACCTAAAGAAACGATCAAGCCATTGTTAGAAAATTATATTGCGAGCATACCAACAACAACTGAAAGAGAAAATTGGAAAGACAATTCAACAAGTTGGATAAGTGATAAGATAGATAAAGATGTGTTTTTAGAGATGAAAGACCCTAAAACATCGGTTCGTGTAGTGATTAAAAATGATATGGAATATTCTTTAAAAAATTCAATCTTAATGAGAGCAATGGGCGATGTGTTACAATTGCGTTATACAGAGTCTTTAAGAGAAGAAGAAGGTGGTACTTACGGAGCAAGGTCTAGAGGTTCAATTTCTAGAAGACCAACCCAAGAAGCATCAATCTCTGTGAATTTTGATTGCAACCCAGATTTAGCAGAAAAGCTAATTAGTATTGTGAATAAAGAAATCGAAGCGATTAAAAATGGAGATATTCAACAAGCTGATTTAGATAAAACACTTACGAACTATTTAAAAGAAAAAGAAGAAAGTAAGAACTATAATAGGTTTGATATGAGTTTGCTCAAGAATTATGTGATGGAAGGTTACAACATGAACGATCCGAAGAATTATCAAGACATTGTAAACGATATAACGGCTAAAGATTTACAAAATATTGCAAAAAAATTAATAAAAAATAGTAAATCATACGAGATTGTTTTTAAACCAAAAGAATAAAAACTTTTAAATTGTATTTTATAGAAGCTTCTCAATTTTGAGAAGCTTTTTTTTACTATCGTTTTTCATACACTTAATATATTGGCAAAAAGTAATATATATCTAAAAGTACAAATGCTAGTTCAAATTACACGCTTCCATGTAAAACCTTTTAGCCGATAATTTATTTCGATTTTTTTTAGATTTTAGAACTTTAAAACTTCCTTTTAAAGAGATTTTTAAAGGCATTTTTAAACTCATAAATTCACATTCTAGCGTAACTTTTGGAAGTGATTTTTTTGTGAATTTATACTTTATAGATACCGGTGAAGTCGTAATTTCTTCGGCAATACTATGTGTTTCAAATAAATGATACAAGTCGTCTTTTGAAAGCATTTTTTTGGCTAAAACCTCTAGAGCGACCAACTTCATTATTTTTCTAAAATAACGTCCTATTCTTAATCTTTCTGCTTCTTCCATTTTAGTGTGTATGCTAATGTGTTAAAATTAAGTGTACCATAATTTATGGATATGTTAGTTTTAAAGAAGCTACCCTTTTAAGAAAAATAGCCTTTTGGGTTTATAAAAGAGACATATATAGAAAAAGATGAAATAGCAATAAAGCTGACCATACAAAAGTACGAATCCAATTTCTTTGAATCAACAGCTGTAAAATTTTTGAATTGGTGTCTCCTTCAGCTATTTTAAAATGTAGTGGAGCAAAACTTAAAAAAGTAAAAATCCATAGAAAAAGGACAATAGCTAAAGTAAAAATATTTGTAAAACTAGGCTGATAAAAAACAGCAACGATTGCCAAAACTAATTGGGCAAGCATTAAAGGAATGACAACAACAGCAATACCAGCCGTGTATTTTTGATGCCATTTAATTAAATTTTCTGGTTTGTAATAAGTAAAACTAGGATAGATAATCAGTTGTACCATCCAAATAAGTACCACCAAACCTGCATCAACTAAAAGTGAAATTTGTAAAATAATTTGTGAAGATTCCAAAATCAGTTACTTTTTAATGAAGGCATATTTTTGTAGCATTTCCATACTCGTATATTGCAATGATTTTATGTGTGTAGCTTCTAAAAGAATAAAAGGTGCTTTGCCAACTTTTTCAGCTTGCAGCCATCTAGAAATACACAAACACCATTTGTCTCCAGCTTTCAATCCTGGAAAACTCCATTGCGGAATTGGCGTCATTAAATCATTTCCTCTAGTAGCAGAATAGTCTAAAAAATCTTGCGTTACAATTGCACAAACGGTATGTGTGCCAACATCATGAGAGACTGTTCTGCAAAAACCATCTCTAAAATAACCAGTGGCAGGTTCTGTACAGCAAGATTCTAAAGGTTTGTTAAATACGTTTAATTCCAATTTGATTATTTTTAAATATTAAAATGCTTTTACTTTTATTTGAATCTACCACATAGAAAACAGGAACTATGTGTCTATGAGGTTACGCCTTAATTTGGAACTTTAAATTCCAAAAGTCATCACAGATTATTAATGAATATAAAGATACAAAAACGAACTCTTTAAAACTCTTTTGCACCAAATTCGCTTTCAATAAATTTGGATTTATTTTTATTCGAGTTAAAATTATAAGAAAGATTTAAGGTAAGCATATCTACTTCATATACATAATTTGTTGTTGTAAAAAAAGAACCTGTTTTAAAAGTAGTAATTTGTTGCTCGTTCGATTCTAGCAATCCTAAATCTATGTTTTGCCATTGTAAAGTAGCCGACAATCTATTATCTAGAAATGTTCTTTGAAGGGTTAAATTGGGAGAATAATATCTAGAATCTTCACCTTGGGCAGTAACGCGATCAGACAAATAGTTGAAGGTAAATTGTAGAGAAGTTGTTCTGTTTAATTGATAGGTTGAGTTTAAGTTGATGGAATATTGCGTGGCATTACTACTAATTTCATCTTCTTTATAAGCGCCATGAATGTCAAAATTAAATACATTTACACCTATAAAGTTACTCCAGTTTTCTGTCGGTTTTAATTGCGCTCCAAGCTCTAAACCTAATGATTTTCCACGGCCAACATTGGTGTAAATTCTATCTAAAATAGTATCATTAAAAACTTCATTTACTCTGTTAACCAAGTTTTTTACGTTTCTTAAATAGGCAGTTGCATAGACTGAATTTCCTTTTTTATAGCGTTTAGAAATACCAATTTCAACCAAATCTACAAATTCAGGTAATAAGTTTTTATCACCTTGTTCTAAAGTTTCAGAATGTTCTCTTTCTCTAAAAGGATTCATTTTAAATGTGGTTGTTCTTTGCACTCTTCTGCTATAAGCAGCTTTTATTTTTGCCTTATTTTTTAAATTGTATTGAATGGTTGCGGACGGAAATAATTGTAAATAATCATAAGGAATTACTTCTGAATTTGTTTGGTCTGCTCCTTGTAAAGTCAATTTTCTATCCATTTTTTCTAAACGGATTCCTGCTATATATTCCCATTTTTCTTTTTTGCCAGATAGATTCACATATCCAGAATGTAAGGTTCTTTTTAAATCTATTTCACTTGTAAATTCAGGTACAGTTTCAAAAACACCTGTGCTATTATTTCTCCTTGTGTATAAGAAATCGCCTTGATGATCTAAAAATCGATATTGATAACCAGTTTCTAACTTTCCGAAAGAGAAATCTGCGAATTCGTAGTCTACTCTTAAAAGCGTTCCATTTAATGGATTGTCATTAGTGTTATATTCATCTTGAATGATTTGAGAAGTAGTTGGGAAACCTAAATTTCTATTGGTTGTCGGGCCACCTAAAAACGTGTATTCATATAAAAAAGAAGTTGAAAATTTTGAAGTATTGGTAAAAGTATGTGCATATTCAAAACTACCTAAAGCAAAGTCACTTTTTCTAATTCGTAGGTTTTCATTAAAATATTGAAAGGTGTATAATCTGTTATTGCTATCTGCTGGTTGCACTGCGTTGTTATCGAAATAGACAATGTCTGCTCTTCTGTCTTTACTTCTTTTTCCTGCGAAAAATCCTACAGAGAATTCGTTACTTTTACTTGGAGTATAATCAACAGTAAAACGACCACTATAATTTTCTTCATCAAAAGAACGCTCACCATCCGAAGGGAAGCTCGTTTTAAGGTCATTTATAATCGTAAAAACGTCGCCTTCTCGTCGGCCAGCCAAATCATTTCTTTGATAACTTGCTCCTAGAGATAAATTCCATTTATCTTTTCTATAGTTGAATGTTGCATCAACTCCATATCGTATTGCAGCTTCAGAATTATTATAATCTTCTATAGATGGCGCACCTGCTCTAATATTAATTTGGGTAAAAGTTCCATTTAAAGCACCTTTTTTGGTGAAAATATTTATAATTCCTGCTTTTCCTTCAGGATCATATTTTGCAGAAGGTGCTGTAATTACTTCTACTTTAGCAATGGCATTTGCAGGCAATTGATTTAATATGGTAGCTGCATTTCCCTGCACAGGTTTTCCATTTAACAACACCACAAAACCGGTAGTTCCTCTTACAGAAATTTCACCAATTCCATTTACAGAAACAGAAGGTAGGTTTCTTATAACGTCAGTTCCTGTGCCTCCTTGGCTATTTTTAAAATTAGTCGCATCAAAAACTTGTTTGTCAATTTTGCTGACAACAGCAGCTCTTTCGGATGCTATAATTACTTCGTTTAAAGAGTTTCCAAGAGATAATTTTAGAAGTCCCAGATCTTTTTTATCTCCGGGAAAAACAATGTTTTCTATTTTTTTAGGTTGATATCCGATAAATGAAATTTCAATAGCATAGGTTCCTTTCTTTAGCTTATCAAAAATAAAAATGCCATTTCTGTTGGTGATAACTCCTGTAATTAATTTTTTAGGAGATTGAGTATATAGCGCAACGGTTGCATATTCTAATGGAGTAGCGTCGTCTTTGTCTAAAATTTTTCCAGTTAATTGAGCGAATCCAACTTGGTTTATGGATAAAAACAGGGTTAAAAGAAACCAGTTTTTAAGATTTTTTTTCATAAATATGTTTATTCTGAAGCTAACATTTGAGGAGTTGATACGGTTCTAAAACCCATATGGTCAGACCCTGAATCGTTGGCAACACCCATTTTTGCTGAAATTCTAAAACTTGCGCAATAAGAATCATGACATAAAAAGGAACCTCCTTTCATAATATGTTCTTCTTGATACGGATTGCTTGGACTGTAAGATTTTGTGGCACCTTTTGGATTTAAGATGGGTTGAGAAATGTCAATTTCATTATAATAATTTGCGTTAAATAAATCACTGGTGATTTCCCAAACATTCCCAGCCATATCATACAAGCCGATACTATTAGCTGGATACGATTTTACAGAAGAAATAAATTCAAAACCATCTTTAGGGTCGTTTTTGGTCGGAAAAACACCTTGCCAAGTATTTGCATTCGAATTTAAAATTGTAGCATCATTTCCCCAAGTAAAAATAGCATCAGAATTTGTTCCTTGAGCAGCAGATTCCCATTCAGATTCTGTTGGTAAACGTCTTTCTGCCCATTTACAATATGCCAAAGCATCCTCTAAAGCGATATGCACAACTGGATAGTTTTCCTTTCCGTCCAAATTAGAATTTGGGCCTTTTGGATGTTTCCAATTTGCACCAATTTTCCATATCCACCATTGTCCATAATTATTCATATCTACAACGGCATTTATATCTTTATTAAAAATTAAACTTCCCGGTTGTAAAATGGAATCATGAGGTTTTGCTGTATTTGCAGGAAGTTGTGTTTTCATTTTTTTCCAATCTATTTTTCTTTCTGCAACAGTTAGGTATTTTGTAGCATCTACAAAGGCTATATATTGTTTGTTGGTAACTTCTGTAGCATCCATATAAAAATCATCAACTGTAACTAAATGCGCAGGTTTTTCTCTTGGCATAGCAAATTTATCGGTTTCTTTTGCGCCTTGTAAAAAGGTTTTGCTAGCTACCCTAATCATACCTTCAGGAGATTTTATTTCTGATGTTTCTTTTGTTTTCGTGGCTTCACTTTTTATGTTTTGACAACTATAAA
>JAWUYT010000002.1:0-25234 GCA_034110665.1 Polaribacter sp. | reverse complement strand
TAGGCAGAAATTGGCAACTTGGAACCATTCAAGTTGATTATAATTTGCCAAAACGTTTCGATTTAACCTATAAAGGAGCAGATAATCAATTAAACAGACCTTTTATGATTCATAGAGCGCCTTTTGGATCAATGGAACGTTTTATTGCAGTATTACTAGAACATACGGGTGGAAACTTCCCACTTTGGTTAACACCAGATCAAGTTATCTTATTGCCTATCAGTGATAAATATCAAAAATATTCAGAAAAAGTTTTAGAATCGTTAGAAAATTCCGAAATTCGCGCCCTCGTAGACAATCGAAATGAGAAAACCGGACGTAAAATACGAGATGCTGAAGTCAGTAAAACCCCGTATATGATTATTGTTGGGGAAAAAGAGGAGCAAGACGGTACAGTTTCTGTTAGAAAGCACGGTGAAGGAGACTTAGGTACATTTAAATTAGAAGAATTTATATCTCTAATTAAAACAGAAGAAAGTAAAACTTTGAAGAAATTTTAAGTAAATTTGAGCTTCCTCAAATGAAGATAAAAGTTAGTAAAAAAGCATAAGTTAAATTTAAAAATTATAAGTCATAGCAATTCGTAGAAGTAGGTCGAGAAGACCGTTGAGAGTAATCAAAGAAGATCAGCATAGAATTAATGAAAAAATAAAATATGTTGACGAAGTTCGTCTTGTGGGCGATAATGTAGAAGTTGGTGTATATCCTTTAGACAAAGCTAAAGAACTAGCAACTGAACAGGAATTAGATTTGGTAGAGATTTCTCCCAAAGCAAAACCTCCCGTTTGTAAAATAATTGATTACAAGAAGTTCTTGTATGAACAGAAGAAACGTGAAAAAAGTTTAAAGTCTAAAGCAACAAAAGTCACGATAAAAGAGATACGGTTTGGACCTCAAACAGATGAGCATGATTATGAGTTTAAAAAGAAGCATGCCCTAAAATTTTTACAAGATGGAGCTAAATTAAAAGCATTTGTTTTTTTTAAAGGACGGTCTATTATTTTTAAAGAGCAAGGACAAATCTTATTATTAAAATTAGCCCAAGAATTAGAAGAATATGGTAAAGTAGAGCAGTTACCAAAATTAGAAGGTAAACGTATGATTATGTTTATTGCTCCTAAAAAAGTAAAATAACAATTACAAATTACTTACAAGGTCTTTGAAGCATTGTAAGAAAAAATATTAAGCAAGTTAAAAACGAAGGAGAAATGCCTAAAATGAAAACAAAATCTAGCGCCAAAAAACGATTTAAAGTTACTGGTACTGGAAAAATCAAAAGAAAGCACGCGTTTAAAAGTCACATCTTAACAAAGAAGTCTAAAAAACGTAAATTAAGGTTAACTCATGACACTTTAGTTCACAAAGTGGATAAGTCTAACATTATGCAACAATTAAGATTGAAATAATCTTAATTAGGGAATTTAATTATTAACCATGGAGTTAGGCCAAAATAGAAAGTATTCGTAACAGAATCGCCTACTACAAAAAACATTGAAATTATGCCATGATCAGTAAATTCAGTAGCCTCAAGAAAAAGAAGAAAAAAAATCTTGAAGGCAGCAAAAGGTTACTTCGGACGTATAAAAAACGTCTATACAGTAGCAAAAAATGCGGTTGAAAAAGGTATGCTTTATGCATATAGAGACCGTAAAAACAATAAGAGAAACTTCCGTTCTTTATGGATTGTGCGTATTAACGCCGCAGCTCGTTTACATGGAATGTCTTACTCTCAATTTATGGGAAAAGTGAAAGCTAATAGTATCGAACTAAACCGTAAGGTTTTAGCAGATTTAGCCGTAAACAACCCAAACGCTTTTAAGGCAGTTGTAGAGAAAATTAAATAAATATAAATTACTTGCTTATATTAAAACCCAAACGTAAAGTTTGGGTTTTTTTCATAAATTTACATTATCAAAAAAAAAAAAACCATGAAAATTAACATATTCGCTATTTTCTTTATAGCAATGTCTTTTGTTTCGTTTTCGCAAGAAGAAATAATAGATTCAAATTCAGTTGAAAATCAGTTTGATCAAATTTACAGAACCTCAACTACATTTAGACCTCCTGGTACCGGTAAAAAATACAAGGTTATAAATTTAGTTAGTTATCAGCAACTTAAAGTTAACGTTTTAGACTCCTTAAAAAATAGTAAAAGTTTAATTTCTGAAAAAGAAAGCCTCTTAAAAGCAGAAAGAAATAACATCAAAAAAACTAAAAATATTTTATCTAAAACGCAGTTAGATTTAAAAGTAGCTAATAAAAAAGAAAATTCAATTTCTTTATTTGGTGCTCAATTAAGCAAAACGAATTATAATTTTCTACTCTGGAGTATTATAATTGTATCGCTTTTGGCCTTATTTTATTTTATATTTAAATTTTCTAAAAGTAACATTCTAACAAAAGAAGCTCAAAATAATTTATTAGATATTGAGCAAGAGTTTGAAGAATACCGAAAAAAATCTATAGAAAGAGAACAGAAGTTAAGAAGACAACTGCAAGATGAAATAAATAAACTAAGAAGCAGTTAACTTTTAAAAAAAATGATTCATGTATTCATCATGTTTTTAAAAACTTGATGATAATTTTTTAAAAAAGAACTAAATCATTAGCTTTTATTATAAGTTTCATAATAATAAAAAACTATGATTAAATGAATCTCAATTTCTAGCACATTACATACTATTTCCTTATCTTTTGGTTTTGAAAAATTAAAATAATTTAAATTACTTAGAAATTTATGAAAACCCTTTTTTATACTAGAGAATTCCCTCCCTATGTCTACGGTGGTGCCGGTGTTCACGTAGAATATCTTGCAGCTGAATTATCTAAACTGATGGATATCGAAGTAAGATGCTTTGGAGATCAAGACTCAAAAGAAGGGGGTTTAAGTGTGAAAGGATTTCCTTATGAAAATCCAATTTTTGATAATGCTGAGGATAAATTAAAAGCCATATTTAAAACGTTAAGTACAGGTCTTCATATGAATGCAGATGTAATTGAAGCAGATGTAATTCATTGTCATACTTGGTATGCACATTTTGCAGGAATAATTGCAAAGCTTTGTTACGGAATTCCTCTAGTAATTACAACGCACTCTTTAGAACCTCTTCGTCCTTGGAAGAGAGAACAACTAGGCCGTGGTTATGATGCTTCTTCCTGGATAGAAAAAACAGCTATAGAGATGGCAGATGCTTTAATTGCAGTTTCGCAAGAAACCAAAGAGGATGTTTTAAAGTATTTTAATGTTGACGAAAGTAAAGTTAAAGTTATTTACAATGGAATAAACCTTCAACAATATAAAACCACCACAGAATCGGCTACTTTAGATGCCTATAAAATCGATAAGACAAAACCTTATGTACTTTTTGTTGGCAGAATAACACGACAAAAAGGAATTATTCATTTGGTAAATGCTATTAAATATATAGATGCTGATACTCAAGTAGTACTTTGTGCAGGCGCTCCAGACACCAAAGAAATTGGCAAAGAAATGGAAGATGCGGTTCTTAAGGTGCAAAAAATCCGTAACAATATAATTTGGATTGATAAGATGGTAACTAAAGAAGAGATTATTCAGCTGTACTCTCATGCTGATGTTTTTTGCTGCCCATCAATCTATGAACCTTTTGGTATTATAAATATTGAAGCCATGGCCTGTGATACTGCAGTTGTAGCAAGTGCTGTTGGGGGTATAAAAGAAGTAGTTGTTCATGGAGAAACGGGTATTTTAATTCCTGTAGAACAACAAAATACTGCTCCTTTTGAACCTGTAAATCCAGATAAATTTGCAAAAGATTTAGCCGATGGAGTTAATCTATTAACAAAAGATGACGTGTTAAGAAACTCTATGGCGAAAAAAGGAAGAAAAAGAGTTGAAGATCACTTTGATTGGATAGCAATTGCAAAACAAGTAGAAGAATTATATAAATCTGTAAAAAACTAATGCTATGATAAATAATAAAGTTCTAGGAATTATTTTAGGTGGAGGACAAGGGTCAAGATTATATCCTTTAACAAAAGATAGATCTAAACCCGCTGTGCCAATTGCAGGTAAATATAGATTAGTAGATATTCCAATTTCTAATTGTATCAATTCTGATATTAAGAGAATGTATGTATTGACTCAATTTAATTCTGCTTCTTTAAATGCGCATATAAAAAACACCTATCACTTTAGTTTTTTTAGTGAAGCTTTTGTTGATGTATTAGCGGCAGAACAGACTATGCAAAGTGACAAATGGTTTCAAGGAACCGCAGATGCCGTTAGACAAAGTATGCATCATTTTTTAGCTCATGATTTTGAATATGCATTAATACTTTCTGGAGATCAATTATATCAAATGGATTTTAATGATATGATTAAGAAACATATGGAAAGCGGTGCAGAAATATCAATAGCTACTTACCCCGTAAACGCTAAAGATGCTACCTCTTTTGGTTTATTGAAAACAAATGACGAAAATGTAATTACTTCTTTTATAGAAAAACCAGCATTAGAACTTTTACCAGATTGGACTTCTGATGTGGGAGCTGAAATGAAATCTCAAGGAAGAGACTATTTAGCTTCTATGGGTATTTATATTTTTAACAGAGAGCTTTTGGTTAAATTAATGGAAACTCCAGACACCAATGATTTTGGTAAAGAAATTATACCACAGGCAATTGATAAACATAAAACGTTAAGTTTCCAATATGAAGGTTACTGGGAAGATATTGGTAGCATCGATTCTTTCTTCGAGGCAAATTTAGGATTAACAGATGATGTACCTGAATTTAATTTATATGATAATAAAGGTATTTATACAAGGGCAAGAATATTACCAACGTCAAAAATAGCTGGTTCTATTTTGAACAAAGCTGTTGTTGGTGATGGTTGTTTAATTCATGCAGAAAAAATTGAAAGATCTGTTATTGGTATTCGTTCTAGAATTGGTAAAAACTCATTAATTTCTAACACCTATATGATGGGTAATGATTCTTATGAATCTTTAGATGATGTTGCCAATAAAAATATAGAGATTATGATGGGTATTGGAGATAGGTGTTACATTCATAATTGTATCATTGATAAAAACTGTAGAATTGGAAACGATGTTAGAATTAATGGAGGGCCACATATAGATGATATAGAAACAGATACTTATATGGTTAAAGATGGTATTGTAGTTATTAAAAAGGACGCCAAAATCCCTAACGGAACTAATATAGGATAAACAAAATCTCTTACTTTTTTAGTATTTAAATCAATCTAACTTAATGCAAAACCAGAGTAGAATTGTCATAGAAAATGTTGCTCCAGAATTAAATCAAGGAACAATCTCAATAAAACGTGTTGTAGATGAAATTGTAAATGTAACTGCAGATGTTTTGGTTGATGGTCATGATGTACTTCAAGCGAGTTTATTATACAAACACGAATCAGAAAAATCTTGGTCAGAAAAAAGAATGTATTCCAGTTCTAATGACGAATATACGGCCAGTTTTCAAACTACCAAACAAGGTTCTTATTCCTTTAAGATAGAAGGTTGGGTGGACTATGCTTTGAACTGGCAGCACGGAATTGGTCGGAAAATTGATGATTATCAGCACGTAAATTCAGAATTATTAGAAGGAGCGGAACTTTTATTTAGAATTATAGATAAAGTTAACCTGAAAGAAAAAGAGTATTTATTACATCTTATTTTTATTTTTAAAAATACAGAAAACTACGCAGAGGCTGTAAAAGAAGTTATTTCAGACAAGCTGACACGTATCCTTAAAAATAATCCTGAAAAAACGTTAACACAAACTTCTGAAGAATATACTGTTTATGTTGACAGAAAAAAGGCAAGATTTTCTACCTGGTATGAGTTTTTTCCTCGCTCAGCATCAGAACAAGAAGGTAAACATGGAACATTTAAAGACTGCCACAGATTGCTGCCAAGAATTGCGAAAATGGGGTTTGATACTTTATACTTCCCTCCTATTCATCCCATTGGTGAAATAAACAGAAAAGGTAAAAACAACACAACCGTTGCACAAGATGGAGATGTTGGTTCAACTTGGGGAATTGGTTCTAAACATGGAGGTCATAAAGATATTCATCCAGAACTAGGTTCTTTAGAAGATTTTAAAAATCTCGTTTCTAAAGCAAAAGAACTGGGCATTGAAGTTGCTATGGATTATGCTTTGCAAGCTGCTCCAGATCATCCTTGGGTAAAAGAACATCCAGATTGGTTTAAATGGAGACCAGATGGCACTGTACAATATGCCGAAAATCCTCCGAAAAAATACCAAGACATTCTCCCCATTTATTGGGAGTCTAAAGATTATAAAAACCTTTGGCAAGAATGTTTAGACACTTTTTTATATTGGATTGATTGTGGAATTAACGTTTTTAGAGTTGATAACCCACATACAAAGCCTTACTATTTTTGGGGTTGGGTGCTTGCTGAAATAAAGAGACAACATCCAGATGTCTTATTTTTAGCCGAAGCATTTACAAGACCAAAAATAATGCATCAATTAGCAAAACAGGGCTTTACGCAATCGTATACTTATTTTACATGGAGAGACTCAAAACATGAATTAATTGAATATATAAATGAATTGACCCAAACCAACCAACGCGAATATATGCGACCTAATTTCTGGCCAAATACACCAGATATTAATCCATATCATTTACAAGGGGCTCCAGAAAGTAAATATATACAGCGGTATGCATTAGCGGCAACATTAAGTTCGAATATAGGAATTTATGGACCCGTTTTTGAGCAAATGATTGATGTTCCAATTGTAGGGAAAGAGGAGTACTATATGTCAGAAAAATTCCAATTATGCAACTATGACTGGTTTAAAGAAAACAAAGTTACCTTCCTTATTTCTAGAATAAATCAAATTAGAAAAGAGAACGAGTCCTATCAACAAACAAATAATATTCAATTTTTAGAAACTGGTAATGAAAAATTAATGGCTTTCTATAAATGGAATGATGATAGATCTAATGAAACCTTAACGGTAATAAGTCTAGATGCTTACCACTCGCAATCTGGTTCTATTCAATTACCGCTAAATGCGTTAAAAATTCCTCATGGTCATAAAATTGAAGTTGTAGATTTAATAACAAAAAATTCTTATAACTGGTATCATGAATGGAATTATGTGGAGTTACACGCAACTTTACCATTCCATATTTTTAAAATCAATAAATAATGACAGCAGAAATATTTGCAAATTCTGGTACTTCTATATTTTCATCCAATAAAAAATGGGAAGAATTGATAGAAGACACAGAGTTTGTAAATGTTCTATTGTCGGGTGTTTTAGAGAAATATATTCAAAAACAGCGATGGTTTGGAGGTAAATCTAACAAACTAAAATATATAGAATTAAGCGAGTATTTCAAAATTCAGCAAGATGGTGAGGTCTATTTCGGTTTACTTCTAGAAGTAAATTTTGTAGAAGCGTTTTATCATCACTACTTTATACCCATTGCATTTACTTCTGACAAAAATATAGCACCGAAAAGCCGAATTCTTCCAATTTTATTAAACAACCAAGAAGGATTTATTGTAGACGCAATTTATTTAGAGTCTTTTAGAAAAGTAGTTTATCAAAGAATTAGTTCAGCTTTATTAGTTGACAAAACTCCTGTTCAATATCATAAAACAGAAGAATTTAATTTCCTTCCTTATAAATCATCACGATTTATAGGAGTAGACCAAAGCAATACTTCAATTATTTATAACAATACTGTTATCTTAAAATTTTTTAGAAGAATTTATGCTGATAAAAATCCTGACT
This sequence comes from Polaribacter sp., assembly GCA_034110665.1. GTDB lineage: Bacteria > Bacteroidota > Bacteroidia > Flavobacteriales > Flavobacteriaceae > Polaribacter. Next base: position 17,449 of record JAWUYT010000002.1, on the reverse strand, counting down.
ATGAAATGAGTCGTTTTTTATCAGATAAAACAGCATTTAGACAGACGCCACCTTATTTAGGAAGCATCAATATTATAGATTCAGAAAACATCAATATTACCATTGGGCTAATGCAAAAGTTAGTGCCAAATAATGGTGATGCTTGGGAATATTTCTTAAAAGAAATTCATCAAATATTTTTAAATATAAATACCAAAGAGATTTCTCTTAAAGATTTACCAGCCGTAACAATGTTTCAGCGAAAAAAAATTTCAGAACTTCCTTCTCAAATTACAGATTGGATGGGATTAAATTTAATTCATAAAGTAAATTTACTCGCGCAAAGAACTGCAGAAATGCACATTGCCTTGGGCTCTGAATTTGAAGAAACTGCATTTACTCCTGCACGTTTTAATGGAGATTATACCGTTTGGTTAAAAAATAGATTAACCTATCAATTTCAAAACCGATTAAATTTAACAGAGAACAACCTTCATAAGTTAGAAGGACATACCCTGCAGTTGGCAAAAGAATTTTTAGAAAAAAAGAATGAAATTAGAAAACGTTTGGTAAATTTTGATTGGACTAAACTGAAAGGAGAAAGAATTAGAATTCATGGAGATTATCATCTGGGACAGATATTAGTGCAAGATGATGACTTTTGTATTTTAGATTTTGAAGGTGAACCCGAAAGTACGATTAGAGATCGAAAAGTAAAACAACCACCTTTAAAAGATGTTGCAGGTCTTTTTAGATCCTTTCATTACGCAATTTATGCGACTATTTTTAATAATACAAAAAACTATAACAAACCTCAAAAAGAGCTTTTTGAATATGGCGAGTTATTATACAAATACATGGTTGCTATCTTTTTAGAAACGTATAGAGAAGTAACCCAAAAAGCCAATCTGCATATTGGTTATACGAATGAAAGAATTTTTTTATTAAAATATTGCTTGTTAGAAAAAGCAATTTACGAGTTAGGTTACGAACTTAATTCAAGACCAGAATGGACAATTATTCCATTAAAAGGTATTTCAAATATTTTGAACTCATAAAACTATGGCGCAAACGAAAGTACACAGTCTTTTTACAGAATTTGATATTAATTTATTTAAAGCTGGAAAACATTATCGATTATACGAAAAATTCGGCTCACACATTACAACTTTAGATGGTGTGGAAGGAACTTATTTTGCTGTTTGGTCACCAAGTGCAAAATCGGTTTCTGTTATTGGAGATTTTAATTTCTGGCTAGAAGGAGAACACCACTTAAACGTTCGTTGGGATGGCAGCGGCATTTGGGAAGGTTTTATTCCTAAAGTTGCTAAAGGTGCTATTTACAAATATAAAATACACAGTTCTAATAGCGATATTACAACCGAAAAAGCAGATCCATTTGCCAGGAGATGTGAGCATCCACCAAAAACTGCTTCGCAAGTTTGGGAAGATGATTACAAGTGGCAAGACAAAAAATGGATGAAAAATAGAAAGAAAAATAATGCACTCGATGCACCTTTTTCTGTGTATGAAGTTCATTTAGGTTCTTGGAAAAAACAAACAGAAGAAAATAGATTTTTAAGCTATCATGAATTAGCCGAAGAATTGGTGAATTATGTGGCGGATATGAATTTTACACATGTAGAATTTATGCCCATCATGGAGTATCCTTATGACCCAAGTTGGGGATATCAGTTAACAGGATATTTCGCACCGACGTCGCGTTTTGGCTATCCTGACGAATTTAAATTTTTAGTGGATAAATTTCATGAAAAAGGAATTGGAGTACTTTTAGACTGGGTTCCTTCTCATTTCCCTTCAGATGACCATGGTTTAGGTTTCTTTGATGGTTCTCATTTATATGAACATCCTGATAGAAGAAAAGGATATCATCAAGATTGGAAAAGTTTAATTTTCAATTATGGAAGAAATGAAATTAAAGCATTTTTAATTAGTAATGCCATTTTTTGGTTAGATCAATACCATGCAGATGGTTTAAGAGTTGATGCTGTTGCATCGATGTTATTTTTAGATTATTCAAGAGATGAAGGTCAATGGGAACCAAATATGTTTGGAGGTAATGAATATTTAGAAGCAATTGATTTTGTAAAAGAAATGAATGCGGCGGTGTATGAATCGTTTCCTGATGTACAAACAATTGCTGAAGAATCTACTTCTTTTCCGAAAGTTTCTCGACCAATCTATGATGGTGGTTTAGGTTTTGGCAGGAAATGGATGATGGGTTGGATGCATGATACATTAGATTATTTTGCAAAAGAACCTGTGTACAGAAAACATCATCAAAACGATTTAACGTTCAGTTTAAATTATGCTTTTACAGAAAACTTTATGCTACCCTTATCTCATGATGAAGTAGTGTATGGTAAAAAATCAATCATACAAAAAATGCCAGGTGATGAATGGCAAAAATTCGGAAACTTAAGACTTCTATACAGTTTAATGTATACGCATCCAGGAACAAAATTATTATTTCAAGGTGGCGAATTTGGTCAAAATTCTGAATGGGACTTTAACGGAAGTTTAGACTGGCATTTATTAGCGAACGACTTTCATAAAGGAGCACAAAGTCTAGTAAGAGATTTAAACAAATTATATAAAAATGAGCCAGCACTGCATCAAAAACAATTCTCTCATGAAGGTTTTGAATGGATAGATCATGGCGATCACCAAAATTCTGTAATGACTTACATGAGAAAAGGAAATGATGAAAAAGATAATATTATTGTTGTTTTAAACCTTACGCCTGTTCCTAGAAATCAGTACAGAATTGGGCTGCCAAAAGCAGGTACTTTAAAGGAGATTTTTAACAGTGATGTTAAAAAATACAATGGAACCGATAATTTTAAAAATAATACATTAAAATCTGATAAAAAAGTTTGGAACAATAGAAAAAACTCGATTGAACTAAACTTGCCTCCTTTAGGTATGTTAGCATTTAAGTATAAGTAAAAAAAAGCATAGATCAATTAATAATAAATAATTAAACAAAACTTTTACCTAATATTAAGACTTTTAATGAATCGTAAAGAAAGATTTTAAAATTTATTTTTTATTGATTTTTATCATTCTTGTAAGCAAAAATTCAAGTAAATCATGATTGTTAATACAGAGTTAGAACAAAAAGGGAATTTATTTCCATCCGAGATAACAGATTACAAAAAAGATGTAGACACACTATCTTTTACAACCAAAAATAATGTTGTTTTACAAGTTACCGTTGTAAGAGACAGTGTTATTAGGTTTAGATATGCCACCTCTGGTAAATTTGAAAAAGATTTTTCTTATGGTGTTACTATACATGCATCTAGAGGTTATAATTTTTTAGATGTAGCGGAGGATAAAACACATTATATCATAAAAACATCAAAACTTATTTGTAAAGTAGAAAAATTAAGTTTACAAGTAAGCCTGTACGACGCTCTTGACTTAAAATTGATTAATGAAGATGAAATTGGCTTTCATTGGGATGAAAGTTACGAGTTTGGTGGCGATATCGTAAAGATGAGTAAAGCCTGCCAGAAATCTGAAAGTTTTTATGGTTTAGGAGATAAACCAGTAGAAGTGAACCTAAAAGGGAAACGTTTTGAAAACTGGGCAACAGATTCTTATGCTTTTGGCAAAAACACCGACCCAATTTACAAGGCAATTCCGTTTTACACAGCAATTCAAGATAATAAAGCCTACGGAATATTTTTTGACAATACTTTTAAAACACATTTTGATTTTGCACACGAAAGAAGAAATGTAACTAGCTTTTGGGCGCAAGGAGGTGAAATGAATTATTATTTCATTTATGGTCCGAAAATGGAAGATGTTGTTAAAAACTACACAGATTTAACAGGTAAACCCCACACTTTACCACCTTTATGGGCTTTGGGGTTTCATCAATGTAAATGGAGTTATTACCCAGAAAGTAATGTAAAAGAAATTACAAAAACGTTTAGAGATTTAAAAATTCCTTGTGATGCTATTTATTTAGATATTGATTACATGGATGGTTTCCGTTGTTTTACTTGGGATAAAAAATACTTTCCTGACCCAAAAAGAATGGTAAAAGAGCTAGAAGATGACGGTTTTAAAACGGTTGTTATTATAGATCCAGGAATTAAAATCGACCTAGAATATGACGTTTTTAAAGAAGGATTAGATAAAGATTATTTTTGTAAACGTGCAGATGGTCCCTATATGAAAGGTAAAGTTTGGCCAGGAGAATGCTATTTTCCTGATTATACAAAACCAGAAGTTAGAGAGTGGTGGTCTGGTTTGTTTCAAGAATTAATAGAAGATATTGGCGTAAAAGGTGTCTGGAATGATATGAATGAACCAGCCGTAATGGACGTTCCGAACAAATCTTTTCCAGATGATGTCCGTCATGATTATGATGGAAATCCTTGTTCTCATAGAAAAGCACACAATATTTACGGAACACAAATGGCGCGTGCAACCTATCATGGTTTAAAAAAATATGCCTACCCAAAAAGACCTTTTGTAATTACAAGATCTGCCTATTCTGGTGCTCAACGTTATACCTCTACTTGGATGGGAGACAATGTTGCAACTTGGGAACATTTAGCGATTGCAAATAACCAAGCCCAAAGAATGGCCATGTCTGGTTTCTCTTTCGCAGGATCTGATATTGGTGGATTTGCAGAACAACCGCAAGGTGAACTTTTTGCAAGATGGATTCAATTGGGCGTTTTTCATGCTTTTTGTAGAGTGCATTCTTCTGGAGATCACGGAGATCAAGAACCTTGGGTTTTTGGTGAAGAAATTACGGATATTGTTAGAAAGTTTGTAGAAATTAGATATCAATTATTACCCTATTTATACACTGCTTTTTGGAATCATATTGACAAAGGAACTCCCATTTTAAAGTCGTTGGTTTTATTTGATCAAGAAGATATTCATACACATTATAGAAGTGATGAATTTGTATATGGTGAACATATTTTAGTTTGTCCAATTTTAGAACCAAATGCTAAAGGAAGAAGAATGTATGTTCCAAGAGGTAAATGGTATAATTTCTGGACAGATGAAGTCGTAAAAGGTGGAAAGGAAATATGGGTAGATGCTGATTTAGATAACATGCCAATCTTTATCAAAGAAGGAGCTGTAATTCCTAAATATCCTGTTCAACAATATGTTGGTGAAAAAAAGTTTGATGAAGTTACTCTAGATGTTTATTATAAACATGGTAAAGAAAAATCTCAATTATATGATGATGCTCATGATGGGTACGATTATAAAAAAGGAAGATATAGTTTGCGTAATTTTAAATTAACAGGCAAAAAGAAAGAATTTATTTTACAACAACATAAAGAAGGTACGTTTGATGCAGCCTATACTAAATTCAATATTGTTTTACACAATTTACCTTTTACAATTACTTCTGTTCAAATAGATAATGTAGAGGTAGAAGTAAATCAATCGAAAACTAGTACATCTCAATCTATCACAGTAAATAAAGAGTTTACAGAGCTGCATTTGTTTGGTAAATAATCAACTTAATTTTTTGATTTTTTTTTAGAGATGCCTCCTTGTTTATGGGGAGGCTGCTCCCTGAAAACAGGGAGATGTAAATATCATGGTAAACAAGGATTGTGCAGTATTAGAATGTAGTGTAACTTTGTAGTGTAATTATGTACCCCCAGTAATTACCAATTTTTAATTATTTGTTAGAAAAAGAAGCGATCTTTAGTTCCCTAGGCTATGATCGCTTTTTTTTGTGCAAAGAAATTAAGTGAACAAAAAAAAACTCAAAATAAATTTTGAGGTTTTTTTGTTTAAAAGAATTAGAACTTAAATTCCGTCTCCTAATGTTTTTAATTTCTCTGTATTTTCTGCTAACATCAATTCATCAATAATTTTCTGAATATCACCATTTACAATATTAGGTAAATCATATAATGACAAACCAATTCTATGATCTGTAACTCGCCCTTGTGCATAATTATAGGTCCTAATCTTCGCACTTCTATCTCCCGAAGAAACCATAGAACCTCGCTTTAAAGCGTCCTCTGCATTTTTCTTGGCTAATTCCATATCATATAAACGCGAACGTAATACTTTAAAAGCTTTCTCTTTATTTTTATGCTGACTTTTCTGATCTTGACACTGCGCTACCAAACCAGTTGGTGTGTGTGTTAAACGAACAGCAGAATAGGTTGTATTTACCGATTGACCTCCAGGACCTGATGAACAGAAAAAATCGATTCTTACATCTTTCGGATTAATTTCTACATCAAACTCTTCTGCTTCCGGAAAAACCATACAAGTAGCCGCAGATGTATGCACACGACCTTGCGTTTCTGTTTGCGGCACTCTTTGTACACGATGCACACCAGCCTCAAACTTTAAAGTTCCATAAACATCTGGGCCATTTACTTCAAACTGAATTTCTTTAAAACCACCATTGGTTCCTTCAGAATAATCGACTGTAGCAACTTTCCAACCTCTACTCTCACAATATTTAGAATACATTCTAAATAAATCTCCTGCAAAAATACTTGCTTCATCCCCACCAGTTCCGGCACGTAATTCTACCACAGCGTTTTTAGAATCTTCTGGATCTGTTGGTATTAATAAAAACCTAATTTCATTTTCTAATTCAGGAATTCTGGTATTGGCTTCATCCATTTCCATCTTCGCCATCTCGTTCATTTCTGCATCAGAACCATCTGCAAGAATTTCTTTTGCTTCGTCTATATTGTTCATTAAAGTTTGATATTCATCTCCCTTTTCCACAACTCTGCCTAAATCTTTATATTCTTTCATCAACTGCGAATAACGCTTCTGATCCCTAATTATTTCTGGCTGAATAATGAAATCAGAAACCTCATCATATCGTTGCTTAACAATTCTTAATTTATCTAACATCTTCTACTCTTTTCTTGGTCTGCGAATTTACAAATTTTATAGGTATATTTTAAAAAACATTCTTTTTTATGAAAGCAGTACTTCTTTCCTCTAGTTTTTTATTGATTATTTCTCGTAGATTGCAATTATAAATAGGATTTATGTTAAATATTTACAATATATTTTTTCAATTTAACAAAAAACCGGCTGCTTTTATGACAGTAGCTCATTGAACCCTGGGCCATCGAAAATAAAAAGTAGGCTTTCTTTTTATCATTTTTTTCTGATCATTCAATAAACCATCTTAAAAAACACCCTTTTAAAAACACTGAAAAAGGTGTTCCCTTAAAATCCTAGCCTAAAAAAGTTTTGAAAATTCTTACTCTGAAATATCATAAACTGTAATTTTATTTTTAGAGATATAACTGTTGACCAGATGCATGCTAATTTATTTTTTTTTGGTAATCCTTTCTTCCTTATCGCTATATTTTAGGGAATTTTGATTTAGATTTTGAAAAAACTATCTAAATTTAAGAGTATTTCAGTGTAAAATTGATAAATTTTCTTGAACAGTAATTTTTATATTCAAAGGAATTAAGATCGTTTTTAAAACCTCATCAATTACGAAGTTTAAATTAATTGGCCTGTCTTCTAACTCTGATTTATCTATACTTGAGTATGCTAAAATTCCTTTTATCAAAAAATCCATTTTCTCAACATTAAACAACACCTCTTTTAAAGGGTTTAAGACACGTTCGCCTAAAGCCTCCTCATTATTAGCAATAAACCAATTTATCTATGTATGAATATTTATTAAAGGTGCTTTAAAGTCAAGAGAAACAGCTTTAGCGTAATCATTTAATTCCTCATTTTGAAGTGATAAATATTTTAATAATTCTTCTTTTTTATGATCTTATTCTTTTATTCGTATTTCATCTTCTTTTCTTTTCACCACATTTACAAGCATATTTGCAAAAACAAAAAGAATATTTTTTTCATTTTCAGAATATGCACGAATTTTTCTAACCGAATCAAAGCCAATAAAACCAATTAGTTCCTTGTTTTTAATCATTGGTATTGTTATCAATCTCCTAATTCCTTGAGAGTCTAAAATAGCACGTAACCCATGCTCGCCATCATTAGGCAAAAGACAAACATTCTCTACCCAGAAAGCCTTGCCAGTTTTGTGTTTATCTAGGAGACTTGAAATGAAGTTAATAGGGATGTTTTGTGAGTTATCTATTTCGTGTGTGATACCATTAGCGCACCACTTTTGAGTATTACTGGCCGTGTTATTTACAAAATCATAAGAAAAGATATAACTTCTATCTGCGAAAACAAACTCTCCTATTTGCTTTAAAGATTTTTGTAACAAGATTATCAATGTCAGATAAATCCGCCTTAATATACTTCGTAGAAATACTTATTAATAAGTCTTGTAAACGCAGTTATTGTCTAATGATTTCATCTTTATACATAGCTAGAATTTGAGAAATAAATCAAATGAGCTTTGAACAAAAGTCTTTTAATTCATCTGATATTATTCTGTCAATAGATTCATTTTCACTTCGTATTCAAAATCTATATTTTAAAAATTTAAAAGAATTTGTAAAATATGCATCAATAGTTTTATGAATCTCTTAAAAAGATTGTCTTTTTTTCTATTGAATTAATATTCAAAAACGCCAAACTCACTTTTAATCGTCAACTTCTTATTCTTATGAAAATCAGGATCTAAAACTTGAACGTTTCCAACAATTTTAGCATTTACATTAAAAGATTTAGAAATAGCAATGATGTCTTCTGCAACTTCTGGAGAAACATAAATTTCCATTCGATGACCACAGTTAAATACTTGATACATTTCTTTCCAATCTGTATCCGATTGTTCTTGTATCAATTTAAATAATGGCGGAATTGGAAATAATTTATCTTTTACAATGTGTAAATTATCTACAAAATGTAAAATTTTTGTTTGTGCGCCACCAGAACAATGAATCATTCCGTGAATTGTCTCTGAAGTATATTTTGATAAAATTTCTTTTATTATAGGTGCATAAGTTCTTGTTGGTGATAAGACCAATTTACCCGCATCAATCGGAGAATTTTCTACCTTATCTGTTAGTTTTATATTCCCAGAATACACCAATTCTTCTGGAACCGCAGCATCAAAACTTTCTGGATATTTCTCTGCTAAATATTTATGAAAAACGTCGTGTCTCGCCGATGTTAGACCATTTGAGCCCATTCCACCATTATATTCAGTTTCGTACGTTGCCTGTCCAAAAGATGCTAAACCAACAATTACATCGCCTACTTTTATTTTTGCATTATCAATGACTTCAGAACGCTTCATTCTTGCCGTTACTGTGGAGTCTACAATGATGGTTCTTACTAAATCGCCAACATCTGCAGTTTCCCCTCCTGTGGAATGAATTGTAACTCCAAAACCTTTTAAATCTTTGATTAGTTCTTCGGTTCCATTTATAATTGCTGATAAAACTTCACCAGGAATTTTACTTTTATTACGACCAATAGTGGAGGAAAGAAGTATATTCTCTGTTGCGCCAACACAGAGTAAATCGTCAATATTCATGATTAGAGCATCCTGCGCAATACCTTTCCAAACAGAAATATCGCCTGTTTCCTTCCAATACATGTATGCCAATGAAGATTTTGTTCCTGCGCCATCTGCGTGCATTATTAAACAATAATCATCATCATTTGTTAAATAATCCGGCACAATTTTACAAAATGCTTTTGGAAATAAACCTTTATCTATATTCTTAATGGCATTATGCACATCTTCTTTAGATGCAGAAACACCTCTTTGTGCATATCTTTTAGAAACTTCTTGACTCATGTTATTGTTGTATTGTTTGGCAAATTTAGGCTTTTGATTAAAAAAAACAGTTGAAAATAAAATGAATTTATTAGTTTGAAATTTTGTTACAGATCTCACAAGTTCTTTTGCTTAAATTGATTCAGTATCTAAAACATTTAAGGAACTTCTTTTTAGATTCGCAATATACGTTCAGAATTTAAATAGCATCCTTTTTTGAGGAATACAAAAAAGATAAATTCCAAGTCTATTAAAAAGCCAACAATTCGACCAGTTCAGAGTTAAACAAATTATCTAGTAAACAGCAATTCCCTATACTTTGTTAATGGCCATAAATTGTCATCTACCAAGGTTTCTAGCTTATCACAATGATATCTAATTTCCTCAAAAAACGGTTTCACTTTGTTGCAATAATATTCTGCAGCTTTTAAACCACTTAACTTATTTGCCTTTCTGCGCTCGTCAATCATTTTAAGGGTTAACGCATTAATTTCTGTAATATGCTTAGAGATTACCATAATAAATTCTATCTGCTCTTTTGCGATGTTTTTATACTCATCTCCAAAAATTTCCTTTAAATTCTTCGTATTTTCCAGCAATGTATTTTGATAAATAATAGCCGTGGGAACTACATGATTTCTAGCTATATCTCCCAAAACTCTACTTTCTATTTGAATTCTTTTTGTATACTCCTCTAGATCAATTTCATAACGAGCCTGTAACTCAACTTTATTCATGACCTCCATTTCCTCAAACAACGCAACATTCTTTTTAGAAATTTTCACTCTCACTGCTTCTGGGGTGGTTTTATGATTACTTAAACCTCGTTTTTTTGCTTCCTTTTCCCAAGATTCTCCATAACCATCTCCTTCAAAACGTATTTTTTTAGAGTCTTTAATATATTCCCTTAAAACATTAAAGATGGCTTCATCTTTTTTAAGGTTTTTATCATCGACTAAAGCATCCACTTCAATCTTAAATTCCTTTAATTGTTTGGCAACAATAGTATTTAAAATGGTCATTGGTTTTGCACAATTAGACCAAGATCCCACTGCTCTAAATTCAAATTTATTTCCTGTAAACGCAAATGCAGATGTTCTATTTCTATCTGTATTATCTAATAATATTTCAGGGATTTTACCGATAATATTTAACTTTAAATCTGTTTTTTCTTGGGGCGATAACTTTCCTTTAGTAACGTTTTCTAACTCATCTAACACTGCTGATAATTGAGTCCCAATAAATACAGAAATAATTGCAGGTGGCGCCTCATTTGCTCCTAATCGGAGATCATTACTGGCAGATGCAATAGAGGCTATTAGTAGTTCTTCATATTCGTAAACAGCTTTAATAGTGTTGATAAAAAAAGTTAGAAACTGTAAATTTTTCATGGGAGTTTTCCCAGGACTCAATAAATTTACTTCGTTAGCAGTCGATAAAGACCAATTATTATGTTTTCCTGAACCATTGATTCCTGCAAATGGTTTTTCATGGAATAGTACTTTAAAATGATGGCGTCTTGCTACTTTCTCCATCACATCCATCAACAAAGAATTATGATCTACCGCTAAATTTGCTTCTTCGAAAATAGGCGCTAATTCAAACTGATTTGGAGCAACTTCGTTGTGTCTCGTTTTTAAAGGAATCCCCAGCAACATACATTCTTGCTCTAAGTCTTGCATAAAACTCATTGCTCTTGCGGGAATACTTCCAAAATAATGATCATCTAATTGTTGCCCTTTTGCGGAAGAATGCCCCAGTAAAGTTCTACCAGTCATTAAAATATCGGGTCTAGAAAGTGCTAAAGCAGTATCAATCAAAAAATATTCTTGCTCCCAACCTAACGTTGCATTTACTTTAGATGCGTTTTTATCAAAATATTTACAAACAGCAGTTGCATGTGTATCAATTGCTTGCAATGCTCTTAATAAAGGTGTTTTATTATCTAAAGCTTCACCTGTATAGGCAACAAAGATTGTTGGTATACACAAAGTTGTTTCATAAATAAATGCTGGTGATGTAGGGTCCCAAGCTGTGTAACCTCTTGCTTCAAAGGTATTCCTAATACCGCCATTAGGGAAACTAGAAGCATCTGGTTCTTGTTGAACTAATTGTTCACCATCAAATTTTTCCATAGCTAAACTACCATTTATAGATTCAAAAAAAGCATCGTGCTTTTCTGCTGTAGCTCCTGTTAATGGCTGAAACCAATGTGTATAATGGGTTGCGCCTTTAGAGATTGACCAATCTTTCATACTTACGGCAACTTGATCTGCAATTTTTCGATCAATCTTAATTCCTTTACCAATGGCATTCATAACACTTTGGTAAGCCGCTCTTGTAAGATACTGCTGCATAGCATGTTTATTAAAAACATTTTTACCGAACAAAACTGATCTTTTTTCAGTTTCAATCACCTTTAATGGTTTTCTATTTAAAGTTTCTTGCAATGCCGAAAATCTAATTGTTGACATAATATGATTTTTTAAGGATATTTTTATCGTTAACACAAAGATACCCCATAAAAATTAGGGATAAAATTATTTTTTATAGATTATCAAAATTTGACCCCTCTTTTTTTTGATATCTAGCTAAAATATTTCATTTTTGTACTATCAACAGCAAAATAACAACAATATATTATGGCAAAAATTAAATTAGAATACCTTTGGTTAGATGGTTATTTTCCAACTCAAAATTTAAGAAGTAAAACCAAGGTCGAAACACATGAAGACTTTCAAGGAACCATTGAAGAATTAGATAATTGGTCTTTTGACGGATCTTCTACAAAACAAGCTTCAGGTGGTGCGTCAGATTGTTTATTAAAACCAGTTGCCATTTATAAAGACCCTTCAAGAATAAATGGTTATTTGGTAATGACTGAAGTTTTAAATGCAGATGGAACACCACATGTTTCTAATGGTAGAGCTACTATTGATGATGATGATAATGATTTCTGGTTTGGTTTTGAACAAGAGTATTTCCTAATGGATAAAAAGACCGGTTTACCTTTAGGTTTCCCTGTTGGTGGTTATCCTGCTCCACAAGGAATGTATTACTGCTCTGTTGGTGGTAAAAATACACATGGTAGAGCTTTTGTTGAAGAACATGCAGATTTGTGCATTGATGCAGGTTTGAACTTTGAAGGTATTAACCAAGAAGTAGCCTCTGGTCAATGGGAATATCAACTTTTTGCTCAAGGAGCAAAACTAGCTGGTGATGAAATGTGGATTTCCCGTTATTTACTGGATAGATTAACTGAAAAATATGGTTATTATATCGATTATCATCCAAAACCATTAGGAAAAGATATGGACTGGAACGGTTCTGGTATGCACGCAAACTTTTCGAACACGGTTCTTAGAACTTGCGGAGATAAAGAGATTTATGCAAAGATTTGTGAATCATTTAGACCAGTTGTAGCAGAGCATATTGCCGTTTATGGTGAGTTTAACGACCAACGTTTAACCGGTGATCATGAAACTGCTTCAATTCACGATTTTTCTTGGGGAGTTTCAGATAGAGGAGCTTCAATTAGAATTCCAATTATTGCTGTTGAGAAAGGTTGGAAAGGCTGGTTAGAAGATAGAAGACCAGCATCTAATGGTGATCCTTACAAGATTGCAGGAAGAATTATTAAAACTGTAAAATCCGCTGATATTAGTTAAATTTTAAAAATATATTGAAAATAAAAAACTCCGAAGTTAACATTTCGGAGTTTTTTATTTATTATTTCTCAATACGAAGTATCTTTCAATAAAAAAATAGCACACGTTAATAAAGAGCGTCAAAATGAAGGGATTACACTTGTTTTTTAGAATTAATTTTGAAATTTAAAGTTACTCATTGTTTTTTATGTAATTTGAAGTTAGTTCCAATCTAGCCTTGGTCTTGGCTCTAAAAGCAAAGCGCTCTTTTTTCTTTTTTCGGACAACAATGTTTAAATTCAATTATTTCTCTTTTCCTGGTGGAAATCTAGAAATAATTTCTTTTACAAATTCTTTAATTCTAGCTTCTTTTTTCTTTATATTCTCAATTTTCAAAGCTCCTGTTCCTATTCCTTGCCAAACCAATTCTTCTTTGTCTCTATCAATAAAATCGATAAACAAGGTGCCTTCTGTAAATTGCGAAACATTTACGTTATTGTTCATTCCGTTCATCATCCAAGGGTTCCAACCCATGCCCCAGCCCCAACCAAAACCCATATTGTTTTGATTTTGATTTACATTTACACGTTCTCTAGACTTCGTAAAAAAACTAACCAACATCGCTGGATTTTCAGATTTCATAAAACCCTGAAGTAATAATTCTGTTTCGATAGCTCTTAAAATACGTTTTTTATCCAAATCAGAAATATCTGCTTTATCTATACCAGGTTTATAAAAAGCAAATGTATTAAATTTTGCAAAGTCCACTTGCCTATCATAATCTGTTGACACCTTGATAGCACTACAGGAGGACAATAACAAAGCAAACACTACAATTATCGATTTAAAATATTTCATAAGATGTTTTTTCATAAGATGTTTTTTATAGGTTTTCTAATAAAGCGTTGTCTACCAAATTTGGAATCGTAACTTTTAGGCTTTTTTCTGATTTCATCGCTCTTTTAATTGCAAAAGTAGCCTGCTCATTTCTTGCCCAATTTCTTCTTGAAATTCCGTTGTTCACATCCCAAAAAAGCATGGACTCTAAACGCTTTGACGCTACGCTACTACCATCAATAAGCATGCCAAACCCTCCGTTAATGACCTCTCCCCAACCAACGCCCCCGCCGTTATGAATAGAAACCCACGTTGCGCCTCTAAAACTATCTCCTATTACATTCTGAATAGCCATATCTGCGGTAAATTTAGAACCATCATAAATATTAGAGGTTTCTCTGTATGGAGAATCTGTGCCAGAAACATCATGATGATCTCGTCCTAAAATCACATTTCCTATTTTTCCTTTTTTGATGGCTTTATTAAATGCTTTGGCAATTTTTATTCGTCCCTCTGCATCTGCATATAAAATTCTTGCTTGAGAACCCACCACCAATTTATTTTCTTGCGCACCTTTTATCCATTGAATATTATCGGCCATTTGCTGCTGAATTTCTTTTGGAGAATTTTTCTTTATTTTCTCTAAAACTTTACAAGCAATTTTATCAGTTTTAGCTAAATCTTTTGACTTCCCTGAAGCACAAACCCATCTAAAAGGTCCAAAACCGTAATCAAAACACATCGGACCCATGATATCTTGCACATAACTCGAATATTTAAAATCGATATTATTCTCCGCCATTACATCCGCTCCCGCTCTACTTGCCTCTAATAAAAAAGCATTACCATAATCGAAAAAATAGGTTCCTTTTGCGGTGTGTTTATTAATCACATTTGCATGTCTTCTTAAGGTTTCTTGTACTTTTACTTTGAATTCTTTCGGATTTTCAGCCATCATTATATTGGCTTCTTCAAAAGAAATTCCTGTTGGGTAATACCCTCCAGCCCAAGGATTATGCAACGAGGTTTGATCTGAACCTAAATCGATATGAACATTTTCTTCGTCAAACTTTTCCCAAACATCAACGATATTTCCTAAATATGCTAGTGAAACAATTTCTTTGTGTTCTTTTGCCAATTTTACTCTAGCAACTAATGCATCTACATCTGTAATCTTTTCATCAATCCAACCTTGCTCTAAACGAACTTGTGTAATCTTCGGATTTACCTCTGCACACACCGTAATACAACCAGCAATATTACCTGCTTTTGGCTGTGCTCCAGACATTCCGCCTAAACCAGAAGTAACAAACAAATTCCCTTTTGGTTCTTTTTTTATTTTTCTAAATGCATTTAAAACCGTAATTGTAGTTCCATGCACAATTCCTTGCGGACCGATATACATATAACTTCCTGCAGTCATTTGGCCATATTGAGAAACCCCTAAAGCATTCATTTTTTCCCAATCATCTGGTTTTGAGTAATTTGGAATCACCATACCGTTGGTAACCACAACTCTTGGAGCATTTTTGTTGGATGGAAATAATCCCATCGGATGCCCAGAATACATGGTTAACGTTTGTTTATCGGTCATTTCTGACAAGTATTGCATCGTTAATAAATACTGTGCCCAATTCTGAAAAACAGCGCCATTTCCACCATAGGTAATTAATTCACAAGGATGCTGCGCCACAGCGTCATCTAAATTATTCTGAATCATTAACATAATCGATTTTGCTTGTTCAGATTTTCCTGGATATGCGGCAATATCTCTTGCATAGATTTTATAATCAGGTTTAAATCGATACATATAAATGCGGCCATATTCTTTTAACTCATCTGCAAATTCAGGTAATAATTCTGCATGTTGTTCTGTATCAAAATAACGCAATGCATTTTTAAGTGCCAACTTTTTTTCATAAGCAGACAATATTTCTTTCCTCTTTGGAGCGTGGTTTATTGAGACATTGTATTCCTTTTTTAAAGGTAAAATAGTAGGAATTCCTTGTTGAATTTGTTCTTTAAAAGTCATATCAAAAGATTAAAAAGTGATCGTTGTACAAATATATTTCTTTTTTAGAAATCAGATTTTAAAAACGTTAAAGATTTACAGTATTTTTTAAGATTTTCGTAAATTGCCCTCTTAAAACTTAACGTTTATTACGAATGAAACAAATACCACCCTATAAACCCAAACATAAAGTAAGAATTGTAACCGCTGCGGCTCTTTTTGACGGTCATGATGCTTCGATCAATATTATGCGAAGAATTATACAATCAACAGGAGTTGAAGTGATTCATTTAGGTCACGATCGATCTGTAGAAGAAGTCGTTAATTGTGCGATTCAAGAAGATGTAAATGCTATTGCCATTACTTCTTATCAAGGAGGACACAATGAGTATTTTAAATACATGTATGATTTATTAAAAGAAAAAAATGCAACACATATCAAAATTTTTGGTGGTGGAGGTGGCGTAATTCTTCCTGAAGAAATTAAAGATATAATGGAGTATGGCGTTACAAGAATTTATGCACCAGATGATGGTCGTGCAATGGGTTTGCAAGGCATGATCAATGATTTGGTTTCCATTTCTGATTTTGCTCTTGGAGATAAACTCGATGTTTCTTTAGATGATTTAGCCAACAAAAAAATTGGAAGTATTGCAAGAGTAATTTCTTCCGCAGAAAACTACCCAGAAGTTGCAAAAGCAACTTTAGACAAAATTCATATAAAAAACAAAGATTCTAAAACACCCGTTTTAGGAATTACGGGCACTGGTGGTTCGGGTAAATCTTCTTTGGTTGACGAATTAGTAAGAAGATTTTTAGTAGATTTTCCAGAAAAAACAGTGGGTTTAATTTCTGTTGATCCTTCTAAAAGAAAAACAGGTGGCGCACTTTTAGGCGATAGAATTAGAATGAATGCAATAAATAATGAACGTGTTTATATGCGTTCTTTAGCAACCCGCCAATCTAATTTAGCACTGTCTAAATATGTAAATGAAGCTGTTCAGGTTTTAAAGGCAGCTGAATTCGATTTAATTATTTTAGAAACTTCTGGAATTGGGCAATCGGATACCGAAATTATAGAGCATTCTGATACTTCTTTATATGTAATGACACCTGAGTTTGGTGCTTCACCCCAGTTAGAAAAAATGGACATGCTTGATTTTGCTGATTTGGTTGCCATTAATAAATTTGATAAAAGAGGTGCTTTAGATGCCGTGAGAGATGTGAAAAAACAGTATATGCGAAACAATAATTTAT
>JAWUYT010000001.1:0-73364 GCA_034110665.1 Polaribacter sp. | reverse complement strand
AGAAGGAATTATTGAAATTTTAGGAACAGACCCCGCAGGAATTGAACAAGTAATTACTCGTATCGAATCTATGCTTTTCAAGCCAACAGTTGGAGAAGCGTACGAAGTAAAAGTAATTAAAATGTTAGATTTTGGTGCTGTCGTTGAATATGTAGAAGCTCCAGGAAACGAAGTTTTATTACACGTAAGTGAATTAGCTTGGGAACGCACAGATAATGTATCTGACGTTGTAAAAATGGGAGAGGTTTTAGACGTGAAATACTTTGGTTTAGACCCAAGAACTCGTAAAGAAAAAGTTTCTCGTAAAGCATTGTTACCGAAACCAGAAGGGTACGTAGCGAGACCACCAAGAGATGACAAACGTTCAGGTGGACGTGATAACAGAGGCAGTAGAGATAGCCGTGGACGTGATGATAGAAAACCAAGAGCTCCAAGAGAGCCGAGAGAATCTAGTGAATCTAGTGAATCTAAAAAAGAAGATTAAATTATTTTTAAATAGATATTAAAAATCGCCAATTAATTTTGGCGATTTTTTTATGCTTTTTTGTTTCTTTGTAAATACAATAGATACCTCGTAAAACTTTAAATAAAAATATTGAAAATTCAAAAAATCACATATTTATCTTTAGGCACAAATCAAGGGAATAAACTTGAAAACCTACAAAATGCAATTGATTTAGTTGCTGATAAAGTCGGATCGATTCCAAGAATCTCGTCTGTTTACGAAACTGCTTCTTGGGGGTTTGAGAGTGACGATTTCTTTAATATTTGTTTAAAAGTAACTACACACCATCCTCCAGAAAAATTGATGCAAATTCTTTTAAATATAGAAAAAGATTTAGGCCGAAAAAGAGACGCTTCCTTGGGGTATGCTGATAGAAATATTGATATTGATATTCTATTATTTGATGATGAAATTATCTTTTCTAAAACATTAATAGTTCCACATTCAAAAATGCTAGAACGTAAATTTGTGTTGATTCCTTTGGTTGAAATTGCGACTACGACAATTCATCCGATAGAAAAAAAGCAACTTTCTATTTGTCTGCAAAATTGCACTGATTCCTCTGAAATTATTAAAATTGATGCACAACTGACAAGACCAATTCCTATTGCAGAAAAGTATAATTACATAGCAATAGAGGGTAATATCGGAGCAGGAAAAACATCTTTAGCAAAAATGGTTTCTGATGAATTTAATGCAAAAATTATTTTAGAACGTTTTGCAGAAAATCCGTTTTTACCAAAATTTTACGAAGATAAAGAGCGATTTGCATTTCCTCTAGAAATGAGTTTTTTAGCAGATCGATACCAACAATTGTCTGATGATTTAGCGCAATTAGATTTGTTTAAAAATTTTATTGTTTCTGATTACTATATTTTTAAATCCTTGATATTCGCGCAAATTACTCTTCAAAAAGATGAATATCTTTTGTACAGAAAAATGTTTAATATGATGTACAAGGAGATTACAAAACCAGATTTATACGTATATTTATACCAAAATACCGAGCGTCTATTGCAAAATATAAAGAAACGAGGAAGATCTTATGAGCAAAATATTGAAGCTGGGTATTTACAAAAAATCCATGATGGTTATAAAAATTTTATAAGTACCCAACAAAACTTAAATATTTTGGTGATTGATGTTTCTGAAATTGATTTTGTAGACAATAAAGAGGACTACAAATACATTATCAATCAAATTAAAAAAGCGTAAAAAGGGCTATTTTAATTCTAACTTTTCTGCAAAATAAGCACAAAAATCTTTCATTGTCGCACCCATTTTAGCGTCATCTGTAGCTCTTTCAAAAGATTCTGCCATAGATACTAATGTTTGATGATAAAATTGTTTCATCTCATCCACAGGCATCTCTTTTGTCCACAAATCCATACGTAATGTATCTTTTTTCTTGTGATCCCAAACAGAAATCATAACCGCTTTTGAAGGTTCATTATCAATGCCACCCTCTATTGCGGTCCAAGAAATTTCTTCTGGAACTTTATTTTCGTCTAAACCAATTTTAAATTTAACTTCTGAATTATGTTTAACTGCCATTACCTTTTTGGTTTGTATTTAGATTTATTGAAGACCTCTTCTTCACTCATTTTTAATAATTCTTGCAAAGATACATCATTATGCTTCATGTGCGCTTTCACAATTTGCCAACCAACCCAGACGCCAATTTTGCCAGGAGACAAATTATCTTGCTCCATATAAAATTTTGAAAAAGGTGCGTTTTCTAAAAAGCGTTTGTTCAGCTTGGTATTTGTGCTAAATAATAATTTTCTATCAATAAAGTAGGTCCATATTTCTTCCTCATTAGCTTCTGCCCAATTTAGCTTTTCTTGGGCAAAACCAATTTTTTCTTTATTGGAAACTGACGGCAAATAAATATCTAATGCATACATTTTTTTACCTTCAATAATCATTTTACCTATAAAGCTTCTAGTATTGTGTGGATACATTTGTTTATCAATAATAGCCCTAGCAACATCCACAACTAGATGTTCTTTTGTATTATTTTCTTTAATATATTTTGGATAATCTCCGTAAAATGAATGATTTTTACCAAGATAAACATCCAAAGAAATCAGCAATAGGCTATCCGCATAAATAACTCGACTATCATACTCAATATTTGTTAGCATCGTAACAATAGTAGGTTCCTTAAATTTAGCATTATAATATTTTATATGTTTAAAAAGAGATGAAATTTGTTTTTGTACAGGTGAAAAATCTTTAAAAACTTTTTGGGTTTCTGAAAATAACTCCTGCTCTTGTTGATCGTTTATTTTTGATAACGAGAGACTATCTGTAAACTCTTTAGGGAATAAATAAGGATATTTTTCTTTAACTTTTGGTAGGGTTTCTTTTGTTGCAGTATAGAGATCTATATCATACCTTTTTACCACAAAGTCGACATTTACTTTAGAAACATCAATTTTAGAATCATTTTTATTAGAACATGAAAAAAACAGGTTTAAAACTATGAAAAACGCAAATAAAAATCTCATTATATTCGTATATTAGTACTTCCATTTAAAGAACGATAAAAGTACTAAAATAGTTTATCAATGAAGACCGAAAAAGTATCAGAATACATTATCAATTGGTTAAAAGAATACGCAACAAATGCAAATATAAAAGGATTTGTGATTGGAGTTTCTGGAGGAATAGATTCAGCATTGACCTCTACCTTTTGTGCAAAAACGGGTCTACCACTTTTGTGTTTAGAAATGCCTATTCATCAATCTAAAAAACAAGTATCGAGAGCAGAGAATCACATTGAATGGTTACAAGAAAACTTTCAAAATGTTTCTAAAATTGAAGTAAATTTAACTAAAGTTTTTGATAGTTTAATTGATGCGCTTCCTAAAGTAGAAAATGAAGAAAGCCGTTTTATGTCTCTAGCAAACACGAGAGCTCGCTTACGAATGACAACCTTATATTATTTTGCTGCCTTGCATGGATATTTAGTTGCGGGCACAGGCAATAAAGTAGAAGATTTTGGTGTTGGCTTCTATACAAAATATGGTGATGGAGGTGTAGACTTAAGTCCGATAGCTGATTTGATGAAATCTGAAGTTTATGAGATTGCAAAGTATTTAGGCGTTCATCAAGAGATTCTTAAAGCGGCTCCCACAGACGGTTTATGGGGAGACAACAGAACGGATGAAGATCAAATTGGGGCTTCTTATGATGAATTAGAATGGGCAATGGATATGCAAGAACAAGGTAAAACAGCAGATGATTTTATAGAAAGAGAGCAAGAAGTTTTTATAATTTACGCTAAACTAAATAAGATTAACCAACACAAAATGATGCCAATTCCTGTTTGTGAAATACCTGAAGAAATAAAATAAATTATTTTTAATTCTCTTTTTTTTAGATTCTATTATAGATTATTAGCAATGATTATTTTTTTTAATTCTTATATATGCCCTTCTATGAAAACCTTTATTAATTTCAAAAGGTAGGGGAGCAAACAACTGAATAATTTTTTCATAATAATTAATCTTTACTCCTTTTTAGAAGAAAGTAAAAAAATATTTATTTATTATAATAATCCAAGTTAGGAAAAATCCTCTTTGTTATACGGAGAGAAATTTGAAGCAAAAAATATGCAATATGAATATAAATTAATATTTTTTTGAAATATATTAAAAACAGGTACTTCATCAATTAGATTGAAATGGGTTGATTTTGAAATTTGAGTGCAAAAAATAAATTTTAACAAAGTATGGTTCTGCCCTGACTAATCTCAACGCAGTAGATGTTTAAACCATAGCACTACTCTTTTATGTTTTAAAAATAAGAGCTTAATTAATATTGAAGGATTTATACGACTCTATTTAATTTTTCGAAAAGACGAATTTTGAGACTAGTATAGTTTTTAATCGTTTCCAAATCGATCTCTGCGGATGCATTATCAATAGCCTGTTTCAAAAGTTCATCTATCTTTTTACCAATCAGAATTCTACGTAAATTAAACACAGCATCGTTTACTACTTTCGTTAAAACCTCTAAAGCAGATTTTACTTCAATACTTTTACTTTCCCAATTACTTAATTGGTACTTTTCTTCGTCCATTAAAATAGAAGTAACTGTATTTGCAATATTTGGATTAGTATTATTTACTAATTTTTCAATTTCAAGCTTTTGAGACTGATTTAATTGAATAATAATATCATTATATATTTCTTGAAAAATAGCATTTGAAAACTCAATTTCATCGTCTTGTAAGTGCAAATAAATTTCTGTAGAAACTTTATTTTGATACTTTCTTATTGTTACTTCTTCTTTACCTTCTTCATTTATATTCGTAATTTCTTCTATAAAACTAACTTCTTCATTGCCATATAAAAGTAAAATTCTAATAATTTCTTTTTCTAAAATAGAAAGTTGATCAATCTTATGAGATAATCCTTGGCCGCCTTTAACTAGCCCCATAGCCATTTGCTCTTGATCCTGAAAGTATTCCTGAGGTGGCTCGTTAGGATCTACATTTGCATTATAATTGGTATTTGTTTTGTTTTTCTGAAAAGACTCTTTTTTCAATATCTGAGCTAATTCACTAAACAATACGCGCTCTGAAATATCCATGATTCTTGAACATTCTTGCACATACACTTCACGCTGAATACCATCTGGAATTTTAGAAATACTTGTAACAATATCTCTTATAACACTTGCTTTTTTTATAGGATCGTTTTTAGAATCTTTTAATAAGAGTGATACTTTAAAGTTGATAAAGTCTTGAGCAGAACTCTCTAAATATTCTTTTAATTCAGTCTCAGAATGTGATTTCGCAAAACTATCAGGATCTTCGCCATCAGGAAACTGAACAACTTTTACATTCATTCCTTGCTCTAAAATCAAATCGATTCCACGAATAGAAGCTCTAATTCCTGCTGCATCACCGTCAAACAGTACTGTAATGTTTTTGGTCAATCTATTCACTAATCTTATTTGATCAGATGTTAAAGCGGTACCAGAAGAGGCCACCACATTCTCTATTCCTGACTGATAAAAAGAAATAACATCTGTATAACCCTCTACTAAATAACAATTATCTTGTTTTGCAATTTCTTTTTTTGCTTGATAAATTCCGTACAGAATTTTACTCTTATGATAAATATCGCTTTCTGGCGAATTTAAGTATTTAGCCGCCTTTTTATCTGCCGTTAAAATTCTCCCTCCAAAACCTAAAATCCTTCCTGACATAGAGTGAATAGGAAACATTACTCTACCTTTAAAACGATCAAATTGCCTGTTTTCTTTAACAATAGACAATCCTGTAGACGCTAAATATTTTAAGTCATATCCTTTGGCTAAAGCAGCTTTTGTGAAATTATCCCATTCATCGAGACAGTATCCTAGATCGAATTTTGTAATAATCTCATGCTTAAAACCTCTTTCTTTAAAGTAACTCAACCCAATTGCTTTACCTTTATTGGTGTTCAACATTAAATTGTGAAAATAGTCTTTGGCATAATTAGAAACCAAAAACATACTTTCCCGCTCATTCATTTGCGCTTTTTCTTCAGTTGTTTGCTCTGTTTCCTCGATTTCAATATTGTACTTTTTGGCCAACCATTTTAGGGCCTCTGGATAAGAGAAATGCTCGTGTTCCATTAAAAAAGAAACAGAGTTCCCCCCTTTTCCTGTAGAAAAATCTTTCCAAATTTGTTTTACAGGAGAGACCATAAATGAAGGTGATTTTTCATCTGTAAACGGACTTAATCCTTTAAAGTTACTTCCTGCTTTTTTTAGCTGAACAAATTCACCAATAACCTCTTCTACTCTTGCAGATTCAAAAATTCGGTCTATAGTACTTCTAGAAATCATTTAATACTGTATTGTAAGGTGAAAACAAATTTAAGAATTACAACGTTGTTTTTCAATAGAATTACATTTAAATAAAAAGACCTCACAAGTTTTTACACTGAACAAATTTCAGCACAAGAAACCTGTGAGATCTGACAAACGAATAGCGTTATTTAAGAAGCTGCTTTTAACTTTTTCAAAGTGGTATTTGTTAATTTTGCTTCTGCATACTCTTTGGTTACATTCAATTCTTTTTCGTCAGAACTTGGTAATTCAAACATAGCATCAGTAAAAATAGCTTCACATAAAGAACGTAAACCTCTCGCGCCTAGCTTATATTCAACTGCTTTTCCTACAATATAATTTAAAGCCTCTTCTTCTATGGTAAATTCAACATCATCCATCTTAAATAATTTTGCATATTGCTTAATTATTGAATTTTTCGGTTCTGTTAAGATGGCACGCAATGTTTCTGCATCTAAAGGATTCATATGACTTAACACTGGCAAACGCCCTATAATTTCTGGAATCAATCCAAAAGATTTTAAATCTAGCGGTGTAATATATTGCAATAAGTTTTCCTCGTCAACTTTATCATCTTCTAAAGAAGCGCCAAAACCAACTGCCTGTCTATTAAGACGTTTGCTGATAATTCTATCTATTCCTGAAAAAGCACCGCCTGCAATAAATAAGATATCTTGCGTATTTACCTCAATAAATTTTTGCTCTGGATGTTTTCTTCCACCTTTAGGAGCAACGTTTACAACCGTTCCTTCTAATAACTTTAACAATGCCTGTTGCACACCTTCGCCAGAAACATCTCTTGTAATTGATGGATTGTCTCCTTTCCTTGCAATTTTATCTATTTCATCGATAAAAACAATCCCTTTTTCTGCCTTCGCAACATCATAATCAGCAACCTGTAACAACCTGCTTAAAATGCTTTCTACATCTTCACCAACATAACCTGCTTGTGTTAATACAGTAGCATCTACAATTGAAAAAGGCACATTGAGCATTTTAGCAATGGTCTTAGCAACTAACGTTTTTCCAGTTCCTGTTTCACCAACTAAAATAATATTTGACTTCTCGATTTCAACATCGTCATCATCCTTCTCTTGCAATAAACGTTTATAATGATTGTAAACAGCAACTGCCATTGCACGTTTTGTTTCAGTTTGACCAATGATATAATCATCTAAAAAAACCTTCATTTCTTTGGGCTTTTTTAGCAAAAGATCTTTTGACAAACCACTAGATTTTGATTCAGAAATTTCTTCTTCTACAATTCCATGAGCTTGCTCAATACATTTGTCACAAATATGGGCATCCATACCTGCAATTAACAAATCCGTTTCTACTTTTTTTCGTCCACAAAACGAACACTCTAAATTTTCTTCTTTCGACATTCTCTTTTTTGCTTTTTGCCTTTAGCTTTTGGAGTTTTGCTATTAGCAAACAACCAAAATCCATTAGCCCAATTGCCTTTTTTACTTTCTCGCTAAAACTTCGTCAATCATTCCGTAGGTTTTTGCTTCATCTGCTTTCATCCAATAATCTCTATCGGAATCTGTTTTAATTTTATCAAATGTTTGACATGAATGATTAGAAATGATTGTATACAATTCATCTCTTAATTTTATAGTTTCTTTGACAGTAATTTCCATATCAGAAACTTGACCTTGAGTTCCACTCATTGGCTGATGAATCATAATTCTAGAATGTGGTAACGCAGAACGTTTTCCTTTAGCTCCTGCACACATTAAAACTGCACCCATGGAAGCTGCCATTCCTGTACAAATTGTTGCTACATCTGGTTTTATAAACTGCATTGTATCATAGATCCCTAAACCTGCATATACGCCTCCTCCTGGAGAATTGATATAAATTGAGATATCTTTATTAGCATCTAAACTTTCTAAAAAAAGTAATTGTGCCTGTATAATATTGGCAACTTGGTCATTGACTCCTGTTCCTAAAAAGATAATTCTATCCATCATTAAACGCGAAAAAACATCCATTTGAGTAATGTTCATTTGACGTTCTTCCATAATATATGGCGTTAAACTACTTGTAATTTGATTAAAGTAAGTGCTACTGATTCCCTGATCTTTTATTGCGTACTTTTTGAACTCTTTCCCGTAATCCATCTATTGATTCTTTTATAATATTATGATTTGTAAAGGTAAGAACAATTCTCTTAATATTTTGTAAGAGTTTAAACTAGAAAAACCTGAATTTTTAAATTCAGGTTTTTCTAGTATTTAACAAATAATTGTTTGCAGTTACTGTTTGTAAGCTTCCTTCATAAAATCTTCATAAGAAACCTCTTTTGTTTTAAAAGTGATATTTTCTTTAAAGAAAGTAATTAATTTTTGACTTATTAATTGACCTTGTAATTTTTGAGCTTCTTCTTGGTTCTCCAAAATTCTACCAGCAATATCATCCAATTCTTTTTCTTCTGGATTCGTATTACCAAACTGTGCCATTTGCTGACGAATAAATCCTTTTGCGTAATCAACCAATTCTTGATAATCTAGTTTGATGTCATTATCTTTCATCAATTTTCCTTCGATTAATTGATAACGCAATCCTTTTTCCGATTTTCCAAATTCAGCCTCGGCTTCTTCGGTTGTTAATTCTTTTTCACCTGCAGTTCTTAACCACTTTTTTAAAAAATCTGAAGGTAAATCAAACTTTGTATTCTCTATCAAATACTCTTGCACCGCTGTTAATACATGTTGGTCTGATTGTTGCTGAAATTGTTTTTCTGCATCTTCTTTAATTTTCTCTCTTAATTCTGTTGCACTCGTAACGCTTCCATCAGAAAATAATTTGTCAAATAATTCTTGATCTAAATCTGATGGTTCTGTTTTTGTAATCTCTTCAACCGTAAAAAAAACAGTGATCTCTAAATCGTGAATTTCATCGTGAGAAACGCCCAAAATTTGTTCTAATTTATGATCGTCTTCAAACAATTTTTTAGTGTTAAACTCTACTACATCACCAACTTTAGCACCAATTACTTTTTCTTCGTTTTCCTGCCCTTTAAGATCCTTTGCTAGAAAAGTAGCTTTTTTGTTGATTTCTCTTTCTTCGTTTACAAAAGTTCCAGTAACATTAGACTGTTCTGTTGCTTCCTCTATAGGACTCACTTTTCCGTAACGCGTTTGAATATTCTTTACTTCTTCGTCTAATAATGTATCCGAAGCAACAATATTGTATTGTTTAATTTTATTTTTAACGGATAAATCAACTTTAAATTCTGGCGCTAAACCTAGTTCAAATTCGAAAGTAAAAGTATCTGCATCCCAATTAAAATCGTCTTTAATTCTTGGTATAGGGTTTCCTAGAATATCTAACTTTTCTGCTGTTATAAACTTATTTAAAGAATCTTGTAAAATCTTGTTAACCTCCTCCATCATTATGGATTTACCATACTGCTTTTTAATCATCCCCATAGGTACATGCCCTTTTCTAAATCCAGGAACATCGGCCTTTTTACGATAATCTGTTAACTTTTCTATCACTGTTGCTTGGTAATCATTTGCAACAATATCCACTTTTACAATTGCGTTTAACGCATCTACATTTTCTCTTGTAATATTCATTTCTTATAGTCTCTAGTTCTTAAAAAAATCGAATGCAAAAATAACCAATTTAATTAATTTTACAAAGGTTTAAACAGTTCTATTTCAGTAAATTCGTTTTATTAAAAAAAATAAAACAAAACTATAAAGCCAGTTTTAAAAAAATTAAAAAAATTATGTAATTTCGCAAAACGTTATTCCCAAATCAAAAGGGAATTGTCAAAACAAAAAGCATAATGCAATACAAAAGAATTCTTTTAAAATTAAGTGGTGAGGCTTTAATGGGAGATAGACAATATGGTATAGATCCAAAGCGTCTTTCTGAATACGCAAAAGAAATTAAAGAAGTTGCAGAAAAAGGTGTTGAAGTTGCCATTGTTATTGGTGGTGGAAATATTTTCAGAGGTGTTGCTGGTGCAAGTAATGGCATCGATCGTGTTCAAGGAGATCACATGGGAATGTTGGCAACTGTAATAAATGGCTTAGCCTTGCAGAGTGCATTAGAAGATGAAGATGTGAATACTCGTTTGCAAACTGCTCTAGAAATTAAAGAAGTTGCAGAACCTTATATTAAAAGAAAAGCTATCAGACATTTAGAAAAAGGACGTGTGGTAATATTTGGTGCTGGTACGGGAAATCCATACTTTACAACAGATACAGCTGCCGTTTTAAGAGCCATTGAAATTAATTCGGATGCCATTTTAAAAGGAACAAGAGTTGATGGTGTTTATAATGTAGATCCTGAAAAGGATAAAAATGCAATTAAATTTGAAACGATTACTTTTAAAGATGTTATTCAAAAAGGTTTAAAAGTAATGGATATGACTGCATTTACATTAAGTGAGGAAAATAAATTACCAATTATTGTGTTTGACATGAATACAAGTGGAAACTTATTAAAGTTAGTTTCAGGAGAAAAAATTGGTACCATAATTAACAATTAATAATCAAAATCTTTAAAATTTTAAAAGATGAACGAAGAAATTGAATTTATTCTAGATACTACTAAAGAAGCAATGACAAATGCAATAGAGCATTTAGAAAAAGAATTACGCTCTATTCGAGCAGGAAAAGCAACACCGGCAATGTTAGGTACCGTTATGGTAGATTATTATGGTTCGCAAACACCGCTTGGGCAAGTTGCCAACGTCAACACTCCTGACCCAAGAACATTAAGTATCCAGCCTTGGGAAAAAAACATGTTACAGCCTATTGAGAAGGCTATTCAAATAGCAAATCTTGGTTTAAATCCAATGAATAATGGTGATATTATCATGATCAATGTACCACCTTTAACTGAAGAAAGAAGGAAAGGTTTAGCAAAACAAGCAAAATCAGAAGCAGAGCATGCAAAGGTTGGGGTTAGAAATGCTCGCAAAGACGCAAATAATGACATCAAAAAGACAGATATTTCTGATGACATGAAAAAGATTGCAGAAGATGATGTTCAGAAATTAACAGATACTTTTGTAAAAAAAATAGATGAGACTTTTTCGGTAAAGGAAAAAGAAATCATGACTGTATAAAAAATTACTATTTAAATTTTAACGAAGAGTGCTGCAAAACACTCTTTGTTTGTTTTCTACATTATACAATTTAACTACCTTTGCCTAAAATTTTTAAATGAATTTCTGGACAAAAGTTGCGGGTATTATTTTAAGAAACCGCTACTTGATTTTATTAGGCATTGCCATCATTACAGGTTTGTTAGCATCTCAAATGAAGTATATGAAGTTTTCATATACAGAAGCAAACTTGCTTCCAGAAAACCATGAAGCTAATTTAGAATACAATAAATTTTTAGAAATTTTTGGTGAAGAAGGCAATCTTGTTATTCTTGGCCTTAAAGACTCTACCGTTTTTTCGCCTCAAAAATTTAATGCCTGGAACAATTTAGTAAACAAATTTGATGACCTAGAAGAAATAGACTTTACACTTTCTATTGCTGATGTTCAAAAACTAAAGGCAGATAGAAAGAAAAGAAAATTTGTTTTAGAACCACTCTACAAAACAGATCCAACAACAAAAGATGAAGTTTTAGCTATTAAAAAAGAACTTTTTGAAAAATTACCCTTTTACGATAACCTATTATTTAACAAAGAAACAGGCACGCTACAAACTGCTATTTATATAAAACAAGACATTGTAAATACACCAAAGCGTAGAGATTTTATATTTAATACGTTAATTCCCATTATAGAAAAATTCGAAAAAGATCAAAATGTAGATGTCCATATCTCCGGAATGCCTTACATTAGAACACTGAACGCCCAAAACATACAAGATGAGATACTTATATTTGTTTTAGGAGCACTTTTAATCACTGCTATAATCTTCTTTTTCTTTTTTAGATCTTACAGAGCCACATTTATCACCTTACTTGTTGTGACCATAGGAGTTACGTGGGCTTTTGGCTTTATAGGATGGTTTCGGTATGAAATAACCGTTCTATCCGCCTTAATTCCACCATTAATTATTGTGATTGGGGTGCCAAATGCCGTTTTCCTGATTAATAAATATCAGCAAGAAATAAAAAAGCACGGAAATCAAGCAAAATCTTTACAAAGAGTCATTGCAAAAATTGGGAATGCTACTTTAATGACCAATATTACCACGGCCTCTGGTTTTGCGACTTTTGTGTTTGTGAAAAGCGATTTATTGCGCGAATTCGGAATTTTGGCTTCTGTAAATATCATCAGTATTTTTATTTTAGCATTGCTTATTATTCCTATTATTTATAGTTTTATGCCACTTCCTAAAAAGAAGCATTTAAACCATCTTGAAAGAAGATGGATAGAAAATGTGGTAGATTGGATGGAAAGAATGGTAAGAAATCAAAGAATTACCATTTATTTCACAACCGTTATTGTAATTATTTTAAGTATTATTGGCGTTTATAAAATTAAAGTTTCCGGGAGTTTAATTGAAGATATGCCGAAGAGCACATCCTTTTATAAAGACATTAAATTCTTTGAGAGAGAGTTTGGTGGTATTATGCCTTTAGAGATTTTAATTGATACTAAAAAAGATAAAGGAGTTATGAAGTTATCCACCTTAAAAAAGATGGATAAAATTAATGAAACTATCGAATCTTTTCCTGAACTATCAAAACCAATCTCTGTTGTAAATTTAGTAAAATACTCAAAACAAGCTTATTACAAAGGGAACCCGAAATATTATCAATTACCAACTAGTCAAGAGCAGAGTTATATTTTTGCGTATACAAAAAACACGAATAGCGATTCCGGAATGCTAAAAAACTTTGTAGATTCTATTGGACGTTATGCAAGGATTACTACCTTTATGAAAGATATTGGTACAGATAAAATGGATATTATTCAAGAGCGATTAAAAGCTGTTGTTGATAAAGAATTTCCTGCTGATAAATATTCGGTTTCGATTACTGGAAAAGCACTCGTTTTTATAAAAGGAACAAATTATCTTATTACAAATCTAGTTTTCTCTCTGTCATTAGCCATTATTTTAATAGCTCTTTTTATGGCTTGGATGTTTAGATCGCCTCAAATGATCATTATTTCCTTGTTGCCAAACATTCTTCCTTTACTAATCACAGCAGGATTAATGGGCTTTTTTGACATCCCTATAAAACCCTCTACAATTTTAGTATTTAGTATTGCCTTTGGTATTTCTGTGGATGATACCATTCACTTTTTGGCTAAATACAGACAGGAATTAATTGCTAATAATTGGCGAATAAAACCTTCAGTATATAGTGCCTTACGAGAAACAGGTGTTAGTATGTTCTACACTTCGATCGTTTTATTTTTTGGTTTTTTAGTATTTTGCCTCTCAAGTTTTGGAGGAACTATTGCTTTAGGCGGTTTGGTTTCCATAACACTTCTGTTAGCAATGGTCTCTAACTTATTGTTATTGCCCTCTTTATTATTAACTTTCGAAAAGAAAATTGCCAATAAAAAAATGTTTAAAGAGCCTAAAATTGAAATTATGCCTCCAAAAGAGGAGAAAATAGAGTCCTAAAAAACCTAAATTACTTTAGGAGTAATTGAAAATTTTTTGAAGCATTTGCATACAAGTGTTTATGATGTCTTTTATCTTTTAGTCATGAACCAATATCTTGACGCTAAATACAGATAAAATATCAAAATCAATACAATAATTAAGGTTTCCATATTTCCACTTTTAACCTTAACTTAAGTAAAACAAAAAAAACTTCTGCAAAAAAACTAAAAATTATAAGATTCAGAAAGTAACCAAACAAGATAAATATCTATTGCCTATCTTAATTCATCAACATAGAAAATACAAACAACAAAAATGAAGAAATATGACAACTTATTTGCTGGCCAAACATAATTCAAAGGGATGAAGCGATTAGAATTTTTCTCTATAGATTCCTCTTTTAATTTTTTCACTTTAATGTTAAAGAAGTTATCGTTTTTAAATCTCAAATAAATGTTTTAATTAAAGGTTATTTTTACCGTTTTCAATTTAACAACCACAAATTATCATATATTTTACTACAAAAAAAGTATCTTTACAGCTCAGTAAATATATTTAGAAGCAAATCAAACATTACAAAGGGATGAAAGAGAAAAGCGTTGCCGAAATTTTAAAATCGGATTCATTTTTACAAGAAATACAATTAAAAGGTTGGGTAAGAACTTTTAGAAGTAATCGTTTTATTGCTCTAAATGACGGATCTACAATAAACAACATACAATGTGTTATAGATTTTGAGAACACATCTGAAGAAACGTTAAAAAGAATTACAACCGGAGCTGCAATCGCTATAAAAGGGACAATTGTAGAAAGCCAAGGAAGAGGGCAAACCGTTGAAATTCAAGTTTCTGAAATTGAAATTTTAGGAGATTCTAATCCCGACGAGTACCCAATTCAGCCTAAAAAACACAGCTTTGAATTTTTAAGAGAAAATGCTCATTTAAGAACAAGAACGAATACATTTAGTGCGGTAATGCGGGTGCGTTCTAAATTGTCTTTTGCAGTGCATAAATATTTTCAAGAAAATGGTTTTAACTATGTAAACACACCAATCATTACGGGCTCTGACGCAGAAGGCGCCGGAGAAATGTTTAGGGTTACCAATTTTGAAGACAACAAAGCACCCATAACAGAAGATGGAAAAATAGATTATTCAAAAGATTTTTTTGGTAAGGAAACCAACTTAACAGTTTCTGGTCAATTAGAAGCAGAAACCTTCGCTATGTCTCTAGGTAAAGCGTACACTTTCGGACCAACCTTTAGAGCAGAAAACTCGAATACAACCCGTCATTTAGCAGAATTTTGGATGATTGAGCCAGAAGTTGCTTTCATGGATTTAGACGGCAATATGGATTTGGCTGAAGACTTTATCAAGGCTGTTTTAAAAGATGTACTAGACAATTGCGAAGATGATTTGGCTTTTTTAGACCAACGTTTAACGCAAGAAGAAAAAAGCAAACCACAAACTGAAAGAGGCGAAATGAATTTATTAGAAAAACTTCGTTTTGTGGTGGATAATAATTTTAAACGTGTTTCATACACAGAGGCTATTGATATTTTAAGAAATTCGAAACCTAATAAAAAGAAGAAATTCCAGTTTCCGATAAATGAGTGGGGAGCAGATTTACAGTCAGAGCATGAACGTTTTTTAGTTGAAAAACACTTTAAATGTCCTGTTATTTTATTTGATTATCCAGCAGATATCAAAGCATTTTATATGCGTTTAAACGATGATGGAAAAACAGTAAGGGCAATGGATGTTTTATTTCCTGGAATTGGAGAGATTGTAGGTGGCTCTCAAAGAGAAGAGCGTTATGATGTTTTAGTTGAAAAAATGAAGGCCTTAGATATTGAAGAAAAAGAATTATGGTGGTATTTAGATTTACGTAAATATGGAACAGCTGTTCACTCTGGATTTGGTTTGGGATTTGAAAGATTAGTCCAGTTTACAACAGGAATGAATAATATTAGAGATGTAATTCCCTTTCCAAGAACACCACAAAATGCAGAATTTTAGGGAATAGATAAAATTAAATAGATCAGTCGTCATTCCTAAAAAGAATGGCGATTTTATTTTAAGCTATTTCTTATATTTGTCTATATGCTAAAACAAAGCCTTCAATTTAGATTATTACAAAAGCTGTCTCCACAACAGATTCAGTTGATGAAGTTAATTCAATTACCTACGCAGGCTTTTGAAGAACGTTTGAAGCAAGAAATTGAAGAAAACCCTGCTTTAGATACGGGTAAGGAAGAATTAGAG
Source organism: Polaribacter sp. (assembly GCA_034110665.1). Lineage (GTDB taxonomy): Bacteria > Bacteroidota > Bacteroidia > Flavobacteriales > Flavobacteriaceae > Polaribacter. The sequence continues at coordinate 57,199 of JAWUYT010000001.1, read as the reverse complement.
TCTATAGATGATGATTTATCTAACGAGTTTGATGACACAGGAACTGAAAAAATTGAAGCTGAAGACATTAATATAGATGAATATTTAAGTGATGATGAAGTACCGAGCTACAAAACGCAAGCAAATAATTATTCGGCAGATGATGAAGAGAAAAATGTTCCTTATGAGGCGGGAACTAGCTTTCATCAATCTTTAAAAAATCAATTAAACACGTATAGTTTTAGTGAAGAAGAGCAAGCTATTGCCGAGTTCTTAGTTGGAAGCATTGACGATAGTGGCTATATAAGAAGAGAAATTATAGATTTGGTTGATGATCTTGCTTTTACTGCAAATGTTTTTACAACTGAAGAAAAGGTAGTTTCCATATTAAAAAAAACTGTTCATACTTTAGATCCAATTGGGGTTGGCGCAAGAGATTTAAGAGAGTGTTTAATTATTCAATTAAGGGCAAAAACAAGTAATAAAATAAGAAGTCTAGCAATTGAAATCTTAGAAACTGCTTTTGATCATTTTGTAAAGAAACACTTCGTGAAATTACAAGAGAAATTTAATATTTCTGCGGATGAATTAAAAGAAGTAAACACAGAAATATCTAAATTAAATCCGAAACCTGGCAGCTCTTATGCTGGGAATAACAAAATTGCAGAACAAATAGTACCTGATTTTTCTATAAAAATTATAGATGGTGAATTAGATTTAGTTTTGAACTCAAGAAATGCTCCTGAATTGCATATTTCAAGAGAATATAACAATATGTTAAAAGGGTATCAAGAATCCAACACAAAGAGCAAGTCTCAAAAAGATGCCGTATTCTTTATCAAACAAAAATTAGATGCTGCAAAATGGTTTATTGATGCTATTAAACAACGCCAACAAACCCTTTTAGTAACGATGAATACCATTATGCACTATCAATTTGACTATTTTTTATCAGGTGATGAACGCCACTTAAAACCAATGATTTTGAAGGATATTGCAGATAAAATAAAAATGGATGTTTCTACAGTTTCTAGAGTTGCTAATAGTAAATATGTATCTACTCCGTATGGGACAAAATTAATTAAAGAATTCTTTTCTGAATCTATGAAAAATGATCAAGGTGAAGATGTATCTACTAAAGAAATTAAAAAAATTTTAGAGACAGTTATATTTGAGGAAGATAAAAAGAAACCTCTAACAGATGATAAATTGTCCAAGATTTTGAAAGAAAAATGATATCATATTGCTAGAAGAACTGTTGCAAAATATCGGGAGCAACTAGACGTCCCTGTAGCGCGATTACGAAAAGAAATTTAGTGCGATTTTATAAATTCATATCAACTACTTTGCATCCAATTGTATTGCCTACAATTGTTGTAATGCTGTATTTCTTATTAAGCCCAGGTAATTTTTCAAGCTATAAAAAATTAACAATTTTAAGTTTGATTTTTACGGTTACCTATTTAATTCCTTTATTAATTTTAATACTTTTTAAAAAATTAAGAATCATAAAAAATTATCAAACCGATAGCATAAAGGAGCGAAAACTACCAATTGCATTCATGATTGTTATATTTTACTTATTAGGTAACACTATTGATAATATAGGTAGTTTAAGAGTACTTTTCTATGGAACTTCGTTAGGTCTAATTCTTATTTATTTGCTGTTTTTTTTTAAGATAAAAGCGAGTATTCATCTACTTTCATTAGGAATATCTGTAGGTTTCTTTATGATCATGAGCAGTATTTATTCACAACCTTATATTGTCCTAACTATTATATTTTTTTTAATTTCCGGTGTTTTGGCTAGCGCTAGATTGCATTTAAAAGCGCATACTAGCAGAGAAGTATATATTGGCTTTTTCATCGGACTTATTGCCCCATTACTAGTAAGCTTTATTTTATAAGATATAAAATATGAGTCCAAACTTCAAAATACTAGAATCGATTGCAACGCCATTTATAGTAGCATTCGTAAATATTGGAGTAAGATTGTAAAAAACATTAATATTTACCTCGTCATAACCAGCAGAAAGTGACAAGCCATATTGAAACTTATTATAAGAACTTACATTCTGATACCTAAATTTTGTGGTATTTTCAACAAATTCAAATTGATTCGAAAGATTATACAAAAACTTAACGCCTCCGTAAATTCTCCAAAAATCATATTTTCGAGCAGTAGATGTCCGCAGTCTTAATTCAAAAGGAAACTCTAAATTATGAGATTTAAATATATTAGAACTAACTATATTAGAATTACTAAAGACTGTAACATTATTAATCTCTTCAACTTTTAATTCGTGATTAAAAAAATCAAAACCGTAGCCTATTCCAAAAGCAACAGATATATTTCCTCTTTTATTTAAAACAATGTCTTTTATAAAGCCAATTGAAATCGCATATGAAAAATCACTTCTACTTATATCTATTGGCTGATTAAAGAACTGGGCATATGAAATTGATGCATAAATTTGATCTTCAGCATATCGATCTCCTAATTGCAAAGAGTCTTTTTGAGCAGATAAATTCCATACAAAAAATATTAAAAAATTTAAAAAAAGTACTTTCTTCATACTAAAATAACAATATAGGAATATACAATATTTTGCTAACTAAAAATTAAACCTGTAAATAAAAAAAGGGTTTAATTCTTTCGAATTAAACCCTTTTTTTAATGAAATAATTTATATTAGTTTTTTACACCTGCTGTGGTAGAATAATTAATTTTAAGAGCATTAACATCTCTTAATTTTAATCTAATATCTATAATAGTTCCCACGTTAGACTCTTTATCTGCTTTAATAGAAGTAGTCATAAGAGGTATTAACTGTTCCGCAATCTTCTCTCTTTTACTTAAAATAAATGCTGGAACCTGATCTGCTGTAGAAATCTTATCATTTAATTGAATCTTATTAAAACCAACTCCATCTCTATTAGTGTCTTTTGATTTGCCAACATAAATAGTACTTACCAAGCTTTTGTCCTCTAACTTTTTAATTTCAGTGGCTGCTGGTAGTCTTGGATTTTCAATTACCAAATTAGTTTCTCTCATAGTTGTTGTAACCATAAAGAAAAACAGTAACATAAAAACGATATCTGGCAAAGACGCTGTGTTTACAGCTGGCATCCCTTTTTTCTTCTTTCTGAATTTAGACATTTGTTAAATTTTAATTAATTAAGAGGTTGGTTCAGCATCAGATATAATTTGAGGATATGATGTTTTTATATCTTCAACTTTCCTTCTTAATGCCTCAACTCTATTTTTTAAATTTGCACTTTTTTTAGCATCTTTAAATGATTCTTCTAATTCATCAAAAGGCATACCATAACGTTCTTTTGAAAGTCGATCTCTTAATTCGTTATAGGCTTTTAACAACTCATTTTGAACAACAATATAAGTGCCATAATCTGTACCTCTATCACTTTGAACAGAAATAATTGCTTTGTTAGGGTGATCAGAAGATGATTCACTTCTTTCTCCTCTGCAATAGTCACAAGGATCTCCAGGAGAGCCATCTTCATTAGGTTTACCTATACCTCCACCATTATCTATAAAGCTAATGGCAGCTGCTTTAATATCTTTAATTTCCATACGTTCATCCTCTACAAGAAGCTCATTATTTCTATTAATATTTACCTCAAAGATATTCTTTTCTTTAATTATTGGCGGCACATAATCTGGTGGCGGCTTTTCTGATAACTTCTTAGAGACACCCGAATCTACATTCATGGTTGTAGTTACTAAAAAGAAAATTAAAAGCAGAAAAGCAATATCTGCCATAGAACCTGCGTTAATTTCTGGATTTTCTCTTCTTGCCATATTTTATGATTTAACTAGTCCTTTTAATAGATCTGTAACGAAAAATATACTTGCGATACCTCCTAAAATTATGCTATACCAAATTCCAGCTCCAACCCATCGGTTAACTGCTGAACCTTCTTCACCTCCTGGCTCTATTTTTCCAGCTGCATTATACACCACCTCACTATCAGATAAGAAGTAAGCAATAAATAACAGCACCGCTAATACGGCTATACCTCCTAAAGTCTTCTTTAAGTTTTCTGGATTTCTAATTAAACTCAACAAAGATAAAGCGATTGTAACTATTACTGCTATTATAAATAACCAAGTAGAGAAAGAGATTAATGGACTAACTACGGTATTCTGTAAGTTATCAACATTATCTACGATATCTTTGGCGTCTTCCATAAAAATTCTTATGAAAAGAACACCACCAATAATGGCTATCACAGCAATTAAAATATTTAAAATTTTATTACTTTTCATATTGAATATTATTTTTTATACTTAACTAATAAATCTATCAAAGTGATAGAAGCGTCTTCCATACTGTTTACGATACTATCAATTTTAGCAACGATATAGTTGTAAAAAATTTGAAGAATAATAGCAACGACAAGACCAAATACAGTTGTTAATAAGGCTACTTTAATACCACCTGCAACTACTGCCGGAGAAATATCATTTGCAACAGCAATGTCATTAAATGCTCCAATCATACCAATTACTGTACCCATAAAACCAAGCATGGGTGCTAGTGCAATAAACAACGAGATCCAAGAGACATTTTTCTCTAATTGTCCCATTTGAACACCTCCATAGGAAACGACTGCTTTTTCAGCTTGATCTACACCTTCATCAACTCTATCTAAACCCTGATAAAATATAGATGCTACGGGGCCTTTTGTATTTCTACAAATTTCTTTTGCAGCTTCTACACCACCAGAACTTAAAGCATCATCTACATTTGCTAATAACTTTTTTGTGTTCGTTGTAGCCATGTTTAAATAAATAATTCTTTCAATAGAAATAGCTAATCCTAAGATTAAAGCTACTAATACAATTCCCATAAATTCTGGACCACCATCAATAAAGTTTTGCTTTAAAATTTGGTGAAACGTTTGTGATTCTGCTGCTGCTTCTTGAGCGAAAGTGGATTGTATAGCTCCAAAAAACATAAATCCTGTTACAGATAAGACATTTACTACTTTTTTCATCTTTGTTCTAAATTAGTTTTAATTGTTATGTGGGTTAAAGATATAAATTTTATCTCAAAAAAATAGAAAATGATACATTTTCTATTTTTTAATTAAGAAAATGCATATTTCATTTTTGAGAGTGCCAAGTAACAAAAAATGTTATGCATAAAAAAATTTTTTTATGGTATTTCTCATAATAGGTTCATTTTATTGCGAAAATATTTCTGTTTTAGTGCATTCCTTAACATTTAGCAACCTAACCACCAGAAATTTCTCCTCTTAAAGATTTTTCAAAATAAAAAGTAAATTCTTTTAAAGACAAATTTTCATTTAGTAAGTACATTAATTTGGCAATTGCTGATTCTGTTGTAATGTCTTTTCCCCCAATTACACCTATCTCTTTTAAACCAACACTTGTTTCATAATGCCCCTGCATTACACTACCCCCTGAGCACTGCGTAACATTAATGATTTTAATATTTTTTGAAATTGCTGCCTGTAATTGGTTTAAAAACCAAGGCTTATTTATTGAGTTTCCAGCTCCATAAGTTTCTAATATTACTCCTCTTAAACTGTTGACATTTAAAATACTGTAAACAACTTTTTCCGTAATTCCTGGGAATAATTTTAAGATGACAATGTCATTAATCAATGTTTTTCTTACAACTAACTCTTTTATTTCTACTTTAGGTTTGTAAATATAATATTCATTGAAATTAAGGTGTACACCACTTTCCGCTAATGGTGGATAATTCATAGAAGTAAACGCTTCAAACTGTTCTGCATTTATTTTAGTTGTTCTATTAGCTCTATATAGTTTGTATTCAAAATACAAGCAAACTTCAGAAATTACAGGCTTATTGTCTTTTTGCGAACATGCAATTTCTATAGAAGTGATAAGATTTTCTTTTGCATCTGTTCGTAAATCGCCTATAGGTAATTGAGAACCTGTAAAAATAATTGGTTTTTGTAAGTTCTCGAACATAAAACTGATAGCTGATGAAATGTAAGACATCGTATCTGAACCTGTTAAAACCACAAATCCGTCATATTTCTTATAGTTCACTTCAATTATTTCAGCAATATCTTTATAATATGATGTGTTCATGTTTGAAGAATCTATTGGTTCATCAAAAGAGATACTTTTAATATTACAATTTAACTGTTCTAATTCCGGAATATTTTCTATAATCTGACTAAAATCAAAAGCCTTTAAAGCCTTTGTTTTGTAATCCTTAATCATTCCTATGGTTCCTCCTGTGTAAACAATTAGGATGTTTGGTTTTTTTGACATTATGACATTAATTCTTAATAAATTCTTAAAATATATCTGTTTCTATATGCCATCAATCAATTTTTATTGACAAAAAACATATTGGAATACTTTATTTTGTAAATTTATCAAACAAATATGAAATACAATTTTTAAAATAATAAATTATGATCGAATTCTATGTATTAATTGGTGTGATAGCGCTTTTGAGTTGGTTTGTAAGCAATCAATTGAAACGAAAATTTAAGAAATATTCTCAAGTCCATCTAAAAAATGGAATGAGCGGTTCAGAAATTGCTACAAAAATGCTTGCAGACAATGGTATTTTTGATGTAAAAGTAATTTCCACTCCGGGTAGATTAACAGACCATTATAACCCAAAAGATAAAACTGTAAATTTAAGTGAATCTGTTTACAGCCAAAGAAATGCCGCTTCTGCTGCCGTAGCTGCTCATGAAGTTGGGCACGCCGTGCAACACGCACAAGCCTACAGTTATTTAACAATGCGTTCTCAATTGGTGCCTATTGTGAGTGTTACTTCTAAATTTTCTCAATGGTTGGTTATTGGTGGAATCATTTTAGGAGCTGCCTCTGGTGCATCAGGAATTGGTTTTTATATTGCCGTTTTAGGTTTAGTTTTTATGGGGTTTGCGACACTTTTTTCCTTTATAACGCTACCGGTAGAATATGATGCAAGTAATAAAGCGTTGGATTGGCTAAAAAATAAAAACATGGTAACTCAAGAAGAATTTGCAGGTTCTAAAGATGCTTTAAAATGGGCCGCTAGAACTTATTTAGTTGCTGCTTTAGGTTCTTTGGCAATGCTTTTATATTGGGGAATGCAAATTTTAGGTGGTAGAGATTAACCTTTCAGATACTTTTGACTTCCATTCTTTCGCGTAAAATATATTTTAAAAGCTTCGATTTTTCGGGGCTTTTTTTTATGCAGGAAACTTTTCCCTGATCTAAAACGTCTTGTCTTTGTAGAAAAGAAATAACAGTTCATCCGAAATTTAGCCCAATTCGTCAGATTTTGATTTTTACACTGTAACAAAATAGAGACTTTTGCAGTGTTAAACAAAGAACATACCTTCTTTACAACATCCCTGTTTTTAAGGCAAACAATTTTAACGGAAACCTCAATATCAAAAATGTTAAGCATCAATTTTTTAATAAGCTATCAAATGAAATTTTTTACAAGAAGTATTTTTATTATGTTCTTCGGAATATTAACCACCTTTTCTCAACACAAAATTACTGGTAAAATTGTTGATGAACAAAATCAGCCTTTGCCTTTTACAAATATTATTTTGTATAAAATTGTTGACGAAGCGAATCCACAAGGAACAGTCTCTGATGATAAAGGGAACTATACGTTAGAAAATATTGCTTCAGGGAATTATTCACTAGAAATCTCTATGTTAGGTTTTGAAATTGAAAAAATTACAGCATTTCAACTAAATGCTAACAAAACAATTAACATCATATTAAAAGAAGAGAGTCAGATTTTAAATGAAATTGTCGTAAAAAGTAAACGCCCTGTTATTAGACAAACCGCAGAGAAATTAATTGTAGATTTAGAAAAATCAGAAATGATCAATACCAGTTTACAAGATGTAATGCGAAAAATTCCTGGTGTTTTAATTACCAATAACGGAATTTCAATCGCTGGAAATAGTGGTGTTCAGATTCTCATCAACGGAAAAACAACTGAATATATGGATGTAGAAACATTATTAAGAGATTTTCCTGCGGATAATATTTCTAAAATTGAAGTTGTAGAGCAACCTGGTGCAGAATACCAAGCTTCTGGCACTGGTGCAATCATCAATATTATTTTAAAGAAAAATGTGCGTTTAGGAACACACGGAAGTGCCAATGTTTGGGTAGGTGAAGATGAAGGCCTTGAATACGGAACAGGATTTTCTATAGCCAGCTATAAGAACAAATTAAATTGGCAAGCCAACGTGAGTCATTCTCAACCAACTTTTAGAAATGACTTGTTTTTAAAAAGAACCGTAGTAGATACTATTTACGACCAAACCACAAGAGAACCTTTCGACCCTGTAAATAATACAATTAGCGGAAGTTTAGATTATTATATTAATGATAAAAATTCTATCGGATTGGGTGGCCGTTGGAACAATCGAATTTCTAAAAGAACAGTAGATAATAGCACAAATATTATAAAACCCACAACTACAGAATTATTACTCACCAACAATACTTTTGATAGAAATAGAACAGATCTTAATATCAACCCTTACTATGAATACAAATCTGAAACCGACCGGCTTTTAATCGATTTTAACTACGTAGATTTCAGAAGTAATAGCACAAATACTTTGTTTGAAACATTACAAAGTCCAGAACCTTTTGATGATAGAAAGTACGATCAAGACGGAACCTACAAAATAAGAACATATCGATTAGATTATACAAAAACGTTTTCTGATGATTTTACATGGAGCGCTGGCTCTCGATTTGCAGATGTTACAACAGATAATGATTTACAGTCTTATAAAGCAAATGCTGCCGAAGAGTTTAATTTATTAGCCAATGAAAGTAGTCGATTTATTATTGATGAAACTATTTTTGCCTTGTATTCTAAAGTAAATGCAAAATTCGGAAAATGGTCTATTTCGGGAGGTTTACGTTATGAAAGTAGTAATACAGACGGCACTACTACTTTTATCAAAAACGGAACATTAACGACAGAAGTTCAAAAAAGACCTATCAAAAAAATATTTCCTAGTGCTTCTATCAGTAGAAAATTTAATGACGTTATTGGTGGAAGTTTATCTTATAGTTATAGAATTCAGAGACCCTCTTATACTAGTTTAAATTCCTTTGCTACCTTTTTAGATCCTTTCTCTGCCGAAGAAGGCAATCCGAATTTAACACCTTCTTTCACCAACAACTATCAATTAAATTTAACCTATAATAAGCAACCCTTTTTTACCGTTGGTTATAGTAAAACAGATGATGCTATTTTTGATTTGATTAGACAAGACAATGCAACAGCGCAAATAAGACAACAAGAAGTAAATGTTGAAAATAATGCAAACTGGAATTTTCGTTTATTTGCTCCTTTAAGTTTTATAAAAGGTTTAGACGGGTATACTGGCTTTATTGTTACGAATTCAGATTATCAATCTTCTACCTATAATCTAGCTTTAAACCAATGGAATTTATTCTGGTTTATCCAAGCAAGTTATGAATTACCGTGGGATGTGAATTTTGAAGTTAGTGGAAATTATGGTACAGGAGCTTTGGAGGGCCAAGTGGAAGTAGATTGGTTAGCAGAATTAGATTTCTCTTTTGGTAAAAAGTTTTTAGATGATAAACTAAAAGTAAATCTTGGTTTTAATAAAATGCTAAATAGAGGTTTTATTGGAAATATAGATTTTGGCAATGGAAGAGCCGAAGTAGAAAATAATGGTTCTAGACAGAATGTTCAATTAAGAATGGTGTATAGTTTTGGTTCTCAATTCGGAAAGAAAAAATCGAATAGAAAAACAAATAATGATGAAGAAGATAGAATTAATGATAATAGTTAATATTTTGAAAAGGGCTCAAAAAGGACTCAAAGCCGCTGCGCTTTTAGAGCCAAGAATCAAGATCGCAGACTAAAAGACTAATTAAAACCTTTTGAGCAAGAAATTATACAGAAGAGCAATAGATACCTTATATTTTGAGGAGGATTCAAGACTGTTGTGCTGCCAAACCCAAGCCCAAAAACTAATTAAAATCTTTTGAGTAAGAAATTATACAGAACAACAATGATCATTAATCATCAGTGTTCGATTAAAAATATTGTTAGTTTGATAAACCTTGATAAACCTTAATAAATACTGGATTCCTCGACTTTTTAAAATGACAGCTTGCTTTTTTTTAAAATAATTTCATCAAAATAAAGTAGATAATTTTATTTTAAGTTCTATATGTTCGCCAGTCAGTTAGCATCAAGATTTGGCTCTTGGTTTTAAAAGCGAAGCAATCTCGCGTCTTTTATCGGACAAGAATAATAATAATAATTACTATTTAAGTTTATAAACATGAATTATAAGACACTTTTTATTCTTGGATTATTCCTTGAAGTACTTGCACAAATTTTGCTAGCACAAGGAAATGAATTTGTGTACGCATTAAAACCTATTGACTTTACACATTGGTTTTTATTAATGGGTGTTATTTTTATGATGCCACAATTAGTAAATTTTCCTACTAAAATTTTCAGTTATATCGGAGCGCCAATTGCAATTATAGGAATCGTTTCTATGATCGGAATGTGTGTTTTAGATTTTGTTTGGTGGAGCCAACCAACGCAAGAAATTCGAAACGAATTTGCAACACATCTTTCTAAATTCCCTTCAATTTGGAAAACATTTATAACAATTGGACCTAATTTTTTAAATGCTGGTTTGCTAATTTTAAGTCTTAATTATTTGAAGCAAAATAAGGTAGGTGTTCTTTTGATTATTTTCGCAACACTAATTATCTATTTTGGCAAATTTATCCCGCATAGATTAATTTACGGTTACCTCATCACTGCAATAGGATTTTCTATGCTGTTTTATCAAAAAAAATTAACGAATGAATACGAAACTAAATAAAACAGATTATCTTTTATTAGGACTCTTTTATAGTATTACCTCGCTAATACAAATAAGAGATTACATCTTAAGTGAGAATACTTTATTAGAGTATGTAATCGATATTCCTGTTTCAGTAATAGTTTCTCTTTGTTTGGTCTTTATTTTTGGCTTTTGGCTAATTCCAAAGTATGCAATAAGTAGTAAAAGATATTTATTATTTACCTTTATAGGGATCTTTTTCCTTTGCTTTTTTGGCGGAATTGAATTCATAGCAGGGTATTGGTCAGGAAATAATACTTGGGATAAATTGCCTTCTTTTAATAATTTAATTTTTAAGTTTTTAGATTATGGCGCAGAAAGTTTAAGTTTTCCTTTAGGTTTATTGCTGACAAAAAAATTCTATGAAGGTAAAACTGAACTTATTTCTGTAGAAAAAGAAAAAAAAGAAAACGAGTTAAAATTGTTACGCTCTCAAATAGATCCTCATTTTTTATTTAATAATTTAAACACTTTAGATAATTTAATAGACAGTGATCCTTCAAAAGCAAAAGAATATACTAATAAATTATCTTTAATTTACAGGTATTTGATTCAAACGAAAGATGCCGAAGTCATGGAGCTTTCTGATGAAATTGAATTTGCAGAAAATTATATATTTTTGATGAAAACTAGGTTTGGATCAGACTATGAGTTCTCCATTGAAAAAAATATATCTTTAAATGATCAATTTATTCCCACAAGTGCTTTGCAAATTTTGTTAGAGAATATAGTAAAACATAACAAATCTGACGGTATAAATGTGATAAAAACAACAATTTTAATCAATGAAGGCTGGTTAATCATTACGAATACAAAGTCTACATTAAAATCAAAAGAAGAATCATTTGGTACAGGTTTAGACAATTTAAGAGCACGTTACAAATTGCTTTCTGATGAAAAGATACAAGTTCATGACATGGAAAAAAAGTTTGAAGTTTTTATTCCGATTATAAGACTCACAAAATAAAATAAACGTTTGGTCGAGCGCAATCGAGACCTAAAAAACCTCCCGACAACGCTTCAAAAGACAAAGTAAAATTATGAAAATATTAATTTTAGAAGACGAAATACCTGCATATCAAAAACTAATTAAATGTTTAGATATTTATTTTGATATAAAAATTTCTCACGATTGGGCGAGGTCAAATAAAGAAGGAAAACAGTTCTTAATAGATAATAAGTACGATTTTATATTGTCTGATATTCAATTATTAGATGGTATTTCATTTGAATTATTTAATGAAATTTCTATTGATTGCCCTATTATTTTCTGCTCTGCTCACGATAAATATTTATTTCGGGCATTTAACACAAACGGAATTGCCTATATTCTAAAACCTTATTCACAAAACGACTTTAATAAAGCGGTAGAAAAATATCAATCTTTATTTAGTCAAGGAAACTACAACTCTTTGAGTTCTGACACATTATCTAATTTAAAATCTGCTTTACAAGAAGAAAGCACCTCTTTTAAGAAACGTTTTGTAATTAAAAAGTCAAAAGGAATTCAGTTGTTAAACGTCACTGACATCTCATTAATTGAAGCATCAGGCGATTTTTGCATCGCTACAGATACAAAAGGGAAAAGACATACAATTTCTCAAACCTTAGGAAGTATTTTTCAGCAATTAAATCCTGTGAAATTTTTCAAGATAAACAGAAGCGAAATTGTAAGTATTGATGCTATAGAAAATATTGAAAGTCATTTTAAAAACAGGCTATTAATTACAATTTCAAAAGTCAAAGAAAAAGTAATGACCAGTACTTCTAAAACTTCTGACTTTAGAAAATGGTTGGAGAATTAGATTTTAGTGAAAAGATACAAGAAAGAAGACTAGCCAGTTTACGTACTTGTCATTCTATGGATTATTGTTTTCACAGGAATGACAAAACCCTAGCAAACAAGTATAGCCCTGATTGAAGCGACATCCTTTTTGTGTCAGTTCGAGTGAATTTGTGAAGTATGAACAAATTTGTATCGAGAACAAATAAAAAGATATAGCTGAAAGCAGGAAATAGCTTCAAACCTTTCACCTTCGCTCAAGGTAAACTCTATCTGTTTTGTCGCTTTTTAAATAAGTATTATTTCGGGTAAAACGAAGTAATCTCTTTCCTTAAATTAGATTGCCACAGTTTACAAAAAGGTAAACTTCGCAATGACAACAAATGGTTGAAAATTAGGTGTAAAAAAAAGAATCAAGACTAAAGCTGTCCTGATTCTTGGTTCTAAATATTTTTTGTACAGAAAAAACTAATCATTCAACTTTAAAACTGCCATAAACGCTTCTTGCGGAATTTCTACATTCCCAACTTGACGCATTCTTTTCTTCCCTTTTTTCTGCTTTTCTAATAACTTACGTTTTCTAGAAATATCTCCACCATAACATTTTGCAGTAACATCTTTACGCAAGGCTTTGGTCGTCTCACGCGCAATAATCTTTGCGCCAATTGCCGCTTGAATGGGAATATCAAACTGTTGTCTTGGAATTAATTCTTTTAACTTTTCAACAATTTTCTTACCAATGTGGTATGCATTATCCGCATGTAATAAAGCAGAAAGTGCGTCTACTCCAGAACCATTTAATAGAATATCTACTCGTACTAATTTCGATTCTCTCATACCGATTGGATGGTAATCAAAAGAAGCATATCCTTTAGAAACTGTTTTTAAACGGTCATAAAAATCGAAAACAATTTCTGCCAAAGGCATATCAAAAGTTAACTCAACTCTTTCTGTTGTTAAGTAGGTTTGGTTGGTGATTTCACCACGTTTTTCAATACACAACCCCATTACTTGTCCAACAAAAGCTGACTTTGTAATGATACTTGCTTTTATAAAAGGCTCCTCTACTCTATCTAATCTAGAAGGATCTGGTAAATCAGTTGGATTATTTAAAAGTAATATTTCGTTTGGATTTTTCTTTGTGTAGGCGTGGTAAGAAACATTGGGTACGGTTGTAATTACCGTCATATTAAATTCACGTTCTAGACGTTCTTGAATAATTTCCATGTGCAACATGCCTAAAAATCCACAACGAAATCCAAAACCTAAAGCCGCAGAACTTTCTGGAACAAAGACCAAAGAAGCATCATTTAATTGCAATTTTTCCATAGAATAGCGCAACTCTTCATAATCTTCTGTGTCTACTGGATAAATACCTGCAAAAACCATCGGTTTTACGTCTTCGAAACCATCAATATTTTCTGTCGTTGGATTTGCAGCATCTGTAATCGTATCTCCTACCTTTACTTCTTTAGCCGTTTTAATTCCTGTAATTAAATACCCAACATCACCTGTTTTTACAGATTTTTTTACAACTTGCTCTAATTTTAACGTACCTACTTCATCGGCGAAATACTCATTATCAGTAGCCATAAATTTAATACGCTGTCCTTTTTTAATTTCCCCATTAAAAACTCTAAAATAGGTTTCAATACCTCTATAAGAATTATAAACAGAATCGAAAATTAAGGCTTGTAAAGGTGCATCAGGATCTCCTTTTGGAGCAGAAATTCTGTTAATAACTGCTTCTAAAATCTTATCAACTCCAAAACCTGGTTTTCCACTTGCGTGAATTACATCTTTTGGTTCGCAACCTAATAAATCTACGATATCATCTGTAACTTCTTCTGGATTTGCAGAAGGTAAATCTACCTTATTTAACACTGGAATAATTTCTAAATCGTTCTCTAAAGCCAAATATAAGTTGGAAATTGTTTGTGCTTGTATACTTTGTGCAGCATCTACAATTAACAATGCGCCTTCACAAGCAGCAATTGATCTTGAAACTTCATACGAGAAATCTACGTGACCTGGAGTATCAATTAAATTTAAAATATATTGTTCTCCGTTGTGCGTATAATCCATTTGAATAGCGTGAGATTTTATGGTAATTCCACGTTCACGTTCCAAATCCATACTATCTAATAACTGATCTTTCTTCTCTCGATCAGTTACAGAACCCGTAAACTCTAACAATCTATCTGCTAATGTACTTTTACCATGATCAATATGAGCAATGATGCAAAAGTTTCTAATATTCTTCATTCGTTAAATTTGAGTTGTAAATAGTGTGCAAATATACGCGATTTAAAAAGTAGATACAATAAAACATTTTTGTAAAGTATTGAATTTATCCGCTATTATTTGTAATTATCTCGCTTGAAATAGAAAAAATTGAAAATTTTAAATTTTTATAAGATTACATTAGCGTCTTACAACTATTATTTTTTGTAATTTAGAGTCAATTAAATTTAAACCTAACAATATTTAGTAATGAAAATGAAAATAGTATTTATCGTTTTAGGTGTGATAGTAGCACTTTTTATAGCATCTCAAATCTTTTTTATGAGCAGTCAGAAAAATATTGAACAATACCCTTTTAGCGTGGTGAAAACTTATGATAATTTTGAAATCAGAAATTATGAAGCCACACTTTTCACTTCTGTAAAACTAGCTACGAGCGAATATGATAAAGCTTCTAGTCAAGGGTTTTCTGTGCTAGCTGGTTATATTTTTGGAGGAAATGAAAAAGAAGAAAAGATAGCGATGACCTCTCCTGTTGCAATGACTTTGGAAGAAAATACGACCATGATGTTTATGGTTCCAAAAAAATATACCAAAGAGAATTTACCAACCCCTAATGATGCATCGATTGAGTTTAAAGAAATGCCAGCCAAGAAAATGGCAGCAATTACTTTTGGAGGTTGGGCAGACAATAAAAAAATTAAATCTTATAAAAAAAAGCTAACAGAAGCTTTAGATAAAGAAGGAATAAAATATTCAAACAACTTTTTATTTTTAGGTTATAACGCACCCTTTGAAACCTTTAATAGAAAAAATGAGGTGATTGTTGAGTTAGAGTAATTTTTCAGAACTTTTAATTAACAAAAAAAAAGCACAATGAAATTCATTTTGCTTTTTTTTTGTTAATTAAAAGGACTGAATTCAATAATTAGGATTTAGTTATGCCATAGCGACTTTAAATTCTTCTTTATTCATTTTATCATCACCAGACTTATCATAGCCTTTTATCATTTCTCTAGCTACTAAACCCCTTAAAAAACTTTTAACATCAGCCTCTTTTTGTTAATCTTTAATTTCATTTTTATATAGAGATCCGCCTTTGTCCTTATCAAAGGCCAAAAAGCGGTTATGAAGATATTGAAAAAGTGATTTGTTTTAATTAAGTAGTATGCGAGATAAACTTCTGTCTACAAAATTCTTAAAAAAGAATTTCACTCGAAGAGACCGCCTTTACATATAAGTTCGCAACAGTAGCTATCAGTCAAAATTATTTTTTTAACGGAGGAATAGAAACTGTTTCGAGCACCAATTCAATTATCAAAATTCATGTTTAAAACAAAACAAGATTTCATCAATAAAATACATTTAATAATTTCTGTAGGTATCGTTGTGCCTGTTTCTTTTCTCTACGGATTTCATCCTGATTTACAGTTTGATATTCATATAGACACCATTGACGAACACAACTTTTTTAAAGCCATTATGGCATTGTATAGAGGTCTTTCTATTCTCTGGACTTTAGGAGTCCTCAAAAATGAATACTTAAAAACAGCTTTAATAACCAATATCATTTTTATGTTAGGTTTTGGTTTTGGCAGCGTTTTAAGTTTTTTTATTGATGGAAATCTAACTTTTGGATACCAGTTTGGAGCTTTTCCAGAACTACTTTTAGGGTTTTATGGATGTTGGGTTTTAAAAAGGTACAACTTATAAAACTCCTATCTCGTTAATTCAACTCCAAAATTTGCAGTTCACAAAAAAAGTATTTCATCAATTTTATAATACATGTTCTTTTGTGATATCCATATTTAAATGGGTCTCTATGCCAAAAGAATAGCTTTCGTAATTATTCTGCTTATTCCTGCGATTATTTGTTATGACAAGCATGCAGATCATTCTTTGAGAAATTTAGCCGTTGTAGATAATACTGATATAAAAAAGGTTCATAAACTGTCTTCTTACCGCAATACAAAAAAATAGTGCCGGCATTTTTAAAAAACCATGAACTATTTTTGTCAAAAACCAAATAATCTGACTTAAAAATTAGAGTTGGTGATTTAGAAAAAATAAAATATCTAAAAGTCAAGAGCAGTATTAGAAATCATCATAAAATAAAGAATGTAATACCAAAAAAACTAGATTTTAGTAAGCAAGGATTAATTTACAAATCTGATGAAATCTAATAAAAAACAGAAAAGAATTACATAAATATAGTTTGTTCTTATTTAATTAAGATTAAGGTTGGCTCTTAAAAAAAAATCTAATAATTTTGATGACTCTAAAATCATCAATGGAAAACTATCAAAAAATTATTAAAGACATTTATCTTGATTTAAAAGACATTGATGATGTTGGTAAAGTAGCCAATTACATTCCAGAATTAGGAGAGGTCTCTGCTGATAAATTCGGAATAAACATGACGACTACTGATAACAAAAGTTTTGATATTGGCAATGCTAATGAAAAATTTTCAATTCAAAGTATTTCTAAAATATTAACCCTAACACTAGCCTATAAGTTAGAAGGCGAGAAATTATGGGAACGTTTAGATGTTGAACCTTCTGGAAACCCTTTTAACTCATTATCACAATTAGAAACAGACAAAGGCAAACCTAGAAATCCATTTATAAACGCAGGTGCAATTGTTGTTTGTGATGTTTTAATTGGTCATTTAAAAAACCCAAAAAAAGATTTTTTAGATTTCTGTAGAGAAATTTCTAATAATTCTTTTTTAAATTATTCCGAAAAAGTTGCTGAATCAGAAAAAGCTTGTGGCTATAGAAATGTTGCGCTTTGTAATTTTATAAAATCTTTCGGAAACATTAAAAATGATGTTGATGAAGTTTTAGATTTCTATTTTTATACCTGCTCATTGGAGATGAGTTGTAAAGAACTCTCCCAAATATTTCTTTTTTTAGCAAATGATGATTTCATCACCAATAAAGGAAATAGTATTATTACAATGAGTCAAGCAAAAAGAATCAATGCTATTTTACTTACTTGTGGGTTTTATGACGAATCTGGAGAATTTGCTTTTCGGGTCGGTTTACCCGGAAAAAGTGGGGTTGGTGGTGGCATTATTGCTATTCACCCTGATGAATATTGCATCACTGTTTGGAGTCCAAAACTGAATAAAAGAGGAAATTCTTATAAGGGAATGTTGTTTTTAGAAAAGTTTACTACAAAAACAGCTTCCTCTATTTTTTAATTTTTCACTAAATTAAAAATGCTATAATCCAAGCCAACATAAATTATTAAAATAATATTTGTAATAATTTATGTTGAGGTAGATTTTGATTCAGTAAAATAATAAATTATCTTTATCAATAGTAAGTTGATCGAAAGGTCATTCAAATTAAAATTCCATAAACTTTTATGAGCATAATAATTAATAATATACGTTAACTCTCAATTAACAATGCATACAAATGTAAACCTACAATTGTATTTTATTTTTTATCTGGATAATTTTCTTCTTTCTGTTTCTTGTTTGAGTAGATGATATTAAATATGGTTAAGCCCATATATATTGCGAAGATTAAACCACCTACTATAAAAAATCCTATATTCATGTTGTTCTTCTTTGTCTAATTGCTATTGCAAATAATAATATTGTTCCTGGCCAGTGCGCAGAATATTGCGCTTCCGCTGTCATACCTAATATTCCATATCCTACGGAATACAATAAACAAAGGAATGCTAAAATAATTGGGTACCATTTTAAAATAAAACTTTTCATCTTTTAATATATTTCTTAATTATGCCATTAATATACGAAATATGAATGCACTAATTGCAAGATAAAGAACTAAATTATTTTTTAAAATACTATTTATAATTAGTATCCTTAAAACTAATAATTCATCAAACTTCTAGCCGTAATTAAAACAACCTCCTTTTACTTTCAATGAACTTCCAATGCACGTACTTCATTAAATATATTTTCTCTCTTCCTCAATATTTTTTGTGTAGTAAGAGATTCATAATAAGCTCTTGCAATTTAATAGTAAGTTATAAAATATAGATAACATCAAATTATAGCATTATTTGGTTACCCCCATATTGAATCCGTTTAGAAGTTCCAAACTTCATAAAAAAGTATTATAAAAAACAGGCATTTCTACTAATCAATATTTCTTTTGGATTTTCAATTTAAAAAGATGAACTTTCTACTTTAAATCAAAACTTATTGATGTGATAGTAACTCAACTTTTATGATACCTATTTTTAACTATGCAAATTACTTCTTGTACAAAAAGACAAACTACTTTTTCTTCTTTGGATGCGTATCCAAAAACATCTAAAAGCCTCTGGTTAGACTATTCAAAGGAGGCAACTACTTTTAAAATTTGTTCTCCAACGGCCGCTACTGTAAAATTGAACTTATATAAGACAGGAAACAATTCTGATGTTTTTGAAACACATACTTTAAAAGTTGATGAAGATGGTGTTTGCTCTAAAACAATTCTAGGAGATTTAAATGGAATTTACTACACATATCAAACGTATATAAACAATTCTTGGTTGGCAGAAACTCCTGGAATTTTCGCAAAAGCAGCTGGCGTAAACGGGAATAGAGCGATGGTTTTAGATTTTGATAAAACAAATCCTACAAATTGGAAAAATGACCAGTATGTAAAATTAAAGTCGCCAAATGATGCTATTATATATGAGTTGCATATTAGAGACATCACCATTCAAAAAGAAGCAAATTCTTCTTTTTCAGGAAAATATTTAGGTTTAATTGAAAAAGAAACAAAAAGCCCTCAAAACGTATCAACTGCAATCGATCATATTAAAGAACTGGGCATTACACATGTTCATTTATAACCCACTTTTGATCATTACTCCATTGATGAAATCAATTTAGAAAAACCCCCAATTCAATTGGGGTTATGATCTACAAAATTACAATGTTCCTGAAGGTTCATTTTCTACAAATCCTTTTGATGCAAAAGTGAGAATTACAGAATTTAAAATGATGGTGAAAGCATTTCACGATGCTGATATCGGCTTTATTTTAGATGTTGTTTACAATCACACAGGAAGAAAATAAAACTCAAATTTTAATTTAGAAAATCCTAGTTACTATTATCGATTTGATAAAGAAGGAAATTTTTCGGATGGCGCAGCTTGCGGAAATGAAACAGCATCAGAAAGAAAAATGATGCGGACATTTATGATTGAATCTGTAAAATACTGGGCAACTGAATATCATTTAGATGGTTTCAGATTTGATTTAATGGGAATTAATGACATAAAGACCATGAATTTAATTGCTGATGAAGTAAAAAAAATAAATGCCAATACACTTATTTATGGCGAAGGTTGGACGGCAAATGAGTCTGTACTTCCAGAAGAAAATAGAGCTTTAAAAAGACATACCAATCAAATGCCACAAATCGCTGTTTTCTCTGATGATTTAATAGATGGAATTAAAGGTTCTGTTTTTGAGGATACAGACACAGGTTTTGTAAGTGGCGATAAAAACACAGAAGAATCTATCAAATTCGGAATTGTAGGTTCTATTCAACATTCACAAATTGAGCATAAGAACGTTAACTATTCCAATAAATTTTGGGCAAATGAACCTTGGCAAGCCATTAATTATGTTTCTTGTCATGATAACCATACGTTGTTTGATAAATTAAAGGTGTCTAAACCAAATGCTTCTTTTGATGATATTAAAAAGATGCACAAATTAGCAATCGCTATTGTTTTAACTTCTCAAGGAACGCCTTTTTTACATGCTGGATCAGAAATGATGTGCACTAAAAACGGCGAAGATAATTCCTACAAGGCGCCAGATTCCATCAATCAAATAAATTGGAATTTAAAAGCGAAAAATGAAGATGTTGTTCGCTATTTTCAAAATTTAATTAAATTGAGAAAAGCACATCCTGCATTTAGAATGCCAACGGCAAAAGAAGTTCAAAATAAGTTAGAATTTATAAAATCAGAAAACTGGTTTATTTCTTATCAACTTAAAAATAATGTCAATAAGGATCCTTGGAAAACGATATTGGTTATCTATAATGCTCAAAATAAAACAGTAACATATAATCTAAAACATACTTGGAATATTGCAGTTTTAGGTGAAGATTTTTATTTTAAACCTGAAAAAATAATTTCTAAAAATTTAAAAATACCTAGAATTTCTATGGTAATCTTGTTTAAAAAATAATTTTTTTCTGTTTTTACTTTTATAAGCTGCAAAAACTGCCAAAAATCTTTAGAAAAAGACGCTCACTTTTGTAACCATTGTGGTGCCAAAATAGTGATTGACAAGATTACTTTTAAGCAGTTAATTTCAGAGATTTTCATAAACGTATTTGGTTTTGATAGCAAGTTTTTTAGGACATTCAAAGAAATGATAACGCAACCTCAAATTGTAATTTCTGATTATTTGAACGGTCTCCGAAAGCGTTACATGAATCCGTTTGCTTTTTTAGCCGTTGACCTGGCATTGTCTCTAATTATTTTTAATTATTATGCAGATGATTTTATAAAAATTAATAGCTCTCTAAACTCTGAACAAATGGATGAAACTAGAGAAAAATCCAACGTAAAAATTCCTAAAGGATTATCAGAAAAAGAAACTAGAAAACTTGAGTTTGAGAAAAAAGGTACTGAATTCACATTAAAGTTTACTGATGGTATGTTCCAATTTATACTGCATTACCTTAATTTACGAACCTTTGTCTTTCTATTTATATATACTATTTTTAATAAATGGACTTTTTGGAAACCCCATAATTTTGGAGAACACATGGCTATAAATACCTAGATTTGTGGCTTAACAACATACCTCGACATAGGATTATTCTTAATAGCGTTCGTTGTGCATCCTTCTTTTTACTTCTTTAGTATATTTAGTTATTTTATGAACTACATGTATTCTTTTGGACGCTTTTACAAACTAACTTTTGGTAGAAATATTTTAAAATTAGTACGCTTTCTGCTTGGTTTAATCATTTTCTCTATGGTTATTTTACTTATAGTGAACTTGCTTGGTGTAATAATTGGGTATTTAGGTTTAGTTAAATTTTAATCCATAATCACTACTCTAATTTAAGTACCAGTCAATAAAGAGAAATTGTACTTTATAGATGTGGTAAATATTCTGAAAATATTTTTAACATAGGCTCTACAAGGTTATAATGTTACACAAAATGTACTACTGTAAATGTTATTAAAATTGAAAGAAAGGAAGCTTAACTATTTCTAAAAACACATCATATCAACAGCAAGTTTTACCAAATTAAAACTGATTTACTTATTTTTAAATTTATTCTTAATTATTTTTCTTTTCCACTCTTCTCCAAAAAAGTCAAAAACATTAAGAAAATAGATGTCTAATAGTACGCCCCGAGAAAGCAGTATCTATAAAAAAACGTACCAAAAGGATGGATCGTTAACAGCAGTATTAAAGGGAACTACTAAACTGAATAGAGCAACTGCAAAAAGTTTATAAAACCCATTCACGTTTTGAACATATTCTTCTTCTTTCCTTATTTGTTCAATTTCTTCCTTCTTATCAGAATCTGCAATATTGATTTCGAAAACCGCTACCAAAGATTTCAAAGATTCTAAACCTGCATTCTGTCCATTTTCAATTCTTTGAATGGTTCTTAAATTTAGGCCATTCATTTCTGCCAATTGAACTTGTGACCAATGACAATCCAATCTCATTTTTTTTATATCTCTTAAATTAATTGTTTCAGGACTCATTATTTTTCTTAGTGTTTCATATTAATAATGGGCCAAAAGTAACTATTAACATTTCTTTACTAATGATATCAATAAGACCATGCTATGACAATTATAAGACATTCACATAACACTAATTATTTAGATACGTCATATCCCTTAAATAGAGAGTTCCATTTTTTATACCAAAGTGTTAATCTAATTGCACTAATTATTGGTGTATTCAAGATAAATATAACTAGGATTAATCTTAAATTTCAAATTTTCAAGAAATTGCAAATAACCCAAGTTAAACACAAGCTTTGACTTTAAACTCAAAAACCAAAAATTTGTATTTAGATTTCCGCTAACCAATCACATTGAGCATCAATTTAGCGGAAATAAGAATTTAAACAAAAACATAGAGTTAGGAAACTCGAAGAATTCTTTTCGATTAAAGGGAATAGACCTATTGTATTCAATTAAACTTTAAATAAAAGCGATCTTGAGATTAAGGGATTCTGCAAGAAAGAATAGATTTCATAAAAAGAATATCATCATAACAACCTACTTAAACTTCATCCCTAAATGAACAACCTTTTTAGTTTCAAAGAAATCTTCTTCAAAATACGTTGGTAAATCATAGATAGTAGCAGAGGTATATAATTTTAACTCTTCAGATAAATCTCCACCTTTTAAATAGAGAATTCCGTTTTTTATAAGGTGATTTTGCTTTTTTGCAATTTTACCTTTATTCCACCTTACAAAAGTTTCCATGTGTGCAACCGCTCTACTTACAATAAAATCATAAGTACCTTTTAGTTCTTCAACTCTACCATTGGTCGTTTTTACGTTTTCTAAACCTAAACCCGTCACAACTTCATCGACTACTTTTATCTTTTTCCCGATAGAATCTACCAAATGAAATTTGGTTTCAGGAAATAAAATGGCTAACGGAATCCCTGGAAAACCTCCTCCTGTGCCAACATCTAAGACCTTTGTACCCGGTTTAAACTGAACAACTTTAGCAATGCCTAAAGAATGTAAAACATGACGAAGATACAACTCGTCGATATCTTTTCTAGAAACTACGTTTATTTTTAAATTCCAGTCTTGGTATAATTCTTGTAATTTGGTAAACTGACTGATTTGAGTTTCCGATAAATTTGCGAAATATTTGTGAATAAGCTCCATAAAAAAATGATTGTTGGCAAAAATAATGTAATTCAAATCAAATTAATGCGTTTACAAGAATATCATCTGACAAAAAATAGCTTATTTTTGCAGTAATTATACATTCTATATGAAAACAATAAATTTCTCAAGAGTAGACAAAGCAAAGTTTTTTAGAACTTTAAACAAAAGAGTTAATAATTATTTTAAAGAAAACAATATTAAAAGAACAGGAAACTGGAAATTGTACACCAAAGCAATTATCATGTTTTCCCTATTTTTAGTACCTTTTATTGTTGTACTTGCAGTTTCAATGCCCCAATGGGTTATGGTTTTATTAATGATTCTTACAGGAATCGGAATGGCTGGAGTTGGCATGAATGTGATGCATGATAGTAATCATGAATCTTTTTCAAGTAAAAACTGGGTAAATAAACTAATGGGAAGTAGTATCTATATCCTTGCAGGAAATGTTTATAATTGGAAAGTACAGCACAACGTCTTACACCATACGTTTACGAATATAAAAGATCATGACGAAGACATTGATGCAGGTAGAATTATTCGTTTTTCATTGCACACTAAATGGTTAAAAATTCATAAACTTCAAAAATATTATTCTGTATTTTTATATGGATTATTAACAATTAATTGGGCAATTACCACAGATGTAAAACAAATGCATCGTTATTTGAAGCGAAAATTATCTTACGGTAAATTTCCAAATCCTGCATCAGAATGGACAAAATTAATAATTTCTAAAATTGTTTATTATGCCCTTTGGATTGTTTTACCGCTATTAGTTTTAGACGTTGCTTGGTGGAAAATTTTAATTGGATTTTTTGTAATGCACTACACAGCTGGCATGATTTTAAGTATTGTCTTTCAATTGGCGCATATTGTACCGAATACAACAATGCCTATTCCTGATAAAGAAGGAAATTTAGAACATACTTGGGCAGTCCACCAATTATACACCACATCTAACTTTGCACCCAGTAATTGGTTAGTAAACTTCTATACAGGTGGTTTAAATCATCAAGTTGAACACCATATTTTTCCACATATTTCTCATGTCCATTACAGCAAATTAGCTAAAATTGTAAAAGAAACGGCGGCTGAATTTAATTTACCTTATAATGAATATAAAACTATGAGTAAAGCACTTGTAGAGCATTTTAGACATTTAGGTGTTTTAGGACAAAAACCGGAATTAGCATAACTTAAAAGTTTTTAGAAAAAATGTCACATCCATTATCGGACAGAATTAACAGTTTACCTGTTTCTCAAACTTTAGCAATGGCCGCTAAAGCAAGAGAATTAAGAGCAGAAGGAAAAGATATTATCGGTTTAAGTTTGGGAGAACCAGATTTTAATACACCAGATTTCATTAAAGATGCCGCAATAGAAGCAATCAATCAAAATTATAATTCATATTCTCCAGTTGATGGTTATCTCGAATTAAAAGAAGCTATTTGCGTGAAATTTAAACGCGATAACGATTTGGTCTACAAACCAAATCAAGTTGTCGTTTCTACAGGCGCAAAACAATCTATTGCTAATGTGGCACAAGTACTGCTAAATCCTGGTGATGAACTTTTATTGCCTGCACCTTACTGGGTTAGCTATTCGGCCATTGCAATTTTAAGTGAAGCAACGTATGTTGAGATTCCTTCTTCTATCGAGAATGATTTTAAAATTACACCTGCACAATTAGAGGCAGCAATTACGCCAAAAACAAAAATGATTTTCTTTAACTCACCAAATAATCCTAGCGGAACTATTTATAGTGAAGCAGAATACAGAGCCTTGGCCGTAGTTTTAGAAAAACATCCAAGAATATTTATTTTATCAGATGAAATTTACGAACATGTTAATTACGATTGCAAACCTTTTAGTTTTGCAGCTATAGAAAACATGTACAATAGAACAATAACTGTAAATGGCTTGGCAAAAGCATTTGCCATGACAGGCTGGAGAGTTGGTTACATTGGTGCTCCAGAATGGATTGCTAAAGCGTGCACAAAAATGCAAGGCCAAATAACTTCTGGAACTAATTGTATTGCTCAAAGAGCGGCTATCACTGCTGTTTTAGCACCTGTTGAAAAAATACAATATATGGTTGATGAGTTTAAAACTCGTAGAGATATCATTATTGGCTTATTAAGAGAAATAGACGGATTTAAAGTAAATGTGCCAGAAGGTGCTTTTTATGTTTTTCCAGATATTTCTGCATTTTTTGGTAAAACAATCGACGGAATTACCATTCATAGTGCGAGTGATTTCTCTCTATTCTTATTAGAAAAAGCAAACGTTGCCACAGTAACTGGTGAAGCTTTTGGTTCACCCAACAGCATTCGTATATCCTATGCAGCATCAGAGTTAAAAATTCGTGAAGCAATTAAAAGAATTAAAATAGCCTTGAGCTAATAGTAAAAATATATC
Organism: Polaribacter sp.; assembly: GCA_034110665.1. Classification (GTDB taxonomy): domain Bacteria; phylum Bacteroidota; class Bacteroidia; order Flavobacteriales; family Flavobacteriaceae; genus Polaribacter. The sequence continues at coordinate 30,972 of JAWUYT010000001.1, read as the reverse complement.
TTATCCAAAGTCCATCTTTTTTAGATGGATTTTTTTTGTTTTGGCATGTTTTTGAAAAAACAAAAACGCCGCTATTAAAAATATATTTTTAAATTTGGTATTGCCAAGTTTACTATTTTATAAGCAGTGACAATCTTATTACTCAAAGCAGATTACCTCGTCATGCTTGCTCATAAAGTCGCATATTTATTCATATTTAAAAAGGACGCCGCTTCTATCGCGCGCGCAATCTTGTCAATGAACTCAAAGCAAAAAAAAAACCTACTACTTGCTTATCATTAAAAAGTTATCATAACAATTGCAATAACAAAAAGCGATACTCTTAAAATAGTTCCTGTTTGGCTCTCTAAATTACTTTGATTTAAGATCATCAATTTAATTTTAGACAAAGATGCTGCCTTTGCTAATTGAGATTGATGCTTAAGCTCTTGTTTATACTTTGATGTTAAGATCCCTCTTTCGACTGCAATCGTTGTTTGTAAATATTTCATGGTGTTTTGTTTTGATTATATAAAGTAGACGACATCAAAAAAGAAATGTTACAACATAAAAAATTCCGAGAAGGCTAAAAAACTAGTTTACATAGCGTTCATGGTTTAAGACAATCAAAAAAAAAGTAAAAAATTTTTAAAATAAAAAAAATCACATCCTTTTGAGATATGATTTTTCGATTTTTTGGGAATTTAAATTGGGAGAATTAATCTACATTATCATGTAAAAAAGAATTGTTCGATTTAAAATCAAGACCATCTGAATCTTTATTAATCGCAGTTTTTGAATTACTCATAGCTGTATTTTTATCTAAATCTATGCCTTGCCTTTTGTATGCTGGCTGACGTTCAATCTCGTCTATATTTTTATTTAAATTTTCATTAAAGCTATAATTGAACTTCTTCATATTTATTCTTCGCTCTTCTGCTCTTTTCTGCAACTCACTAATGGTCAAAGCTAAAGGAGAAACTTCCTCACTCATTGTATCTATATTATTAACTTCAGCTTGCGGCTTTACCGTTTTTAATTCAAACTGAATTTCTTCTTCCATCGATTTATTTTCTACAATATGAGAACTTTTACCAATGGTTGGTGCAGCATCAAAATCTTCTAAGACATAACGAGTTTGCTTTTTTGAAACAATTTCTTTTGCGCCAAAAACTTGAATATCATTTGCATTTATAACCGTTTCATCGTTAGATAAATTAAATCTAATTTCCTCGTTCTTCTTAACAACTGCGGAAGAATGTAAAGGTAAATCAAATAACAAATCTCCTTGAATCGTTTGAGGTTGCTCTTCTATTTTCTCTTCAACTTTTGCCTCTGTAATTATAAAATCGTCTTCAGAAACATTATTTAGAGAAACTTCATCATAACTTACAGGCATACTTGCTATAATTGCATTCGTAGCAACTAAATCCATTTTAGGAGCTGCAGGCTTAACAACATCCTCTAAAACATGTACTACTTTTTGCTCATCAACCTTAGAAATTGGCATGTCTAAAGTTGGAGATTTCGTGATTGTTTGTTCCCCAAAATTATACGTTGCTTTCTGTTCATCCTCTAACGTGTGGATAATTTTTTTAACCTCTGTATTGGTAATTGTACTCTGTTGATCTTTAGCAAAACCCGTAGCAACAATTGTTACAGCAATAGCATCTCCTAACTCTTCATCTTCACCAACACCCATAATAATATTGGCATCATAACCGGCTTCATCTTGAATGTAATCGTTAATTTCTCCTATTTCGTCTAAAGTAACTTCATTAGTTCCAGAAACAATTAACAACAGCACGTTTTTAGCGCCTGTAATTTTGTTGTCATTTAATAATGGTGAATCTAATGCTTTTACAATGGCAGTTTTTGCTCTGTCTTTTCCTTCTTCTTTTGCAGAACCCATAATTGCTGTTCCACTATTAGAAAGTACAGTTTTAGCGTCATGTAAATCAATATTTTGTTTGTAATGATGCGTTATAACCTCTGCAATTCCCTTGGATGCGGTAGATAAAACCTCATCAGCTTTAGAGAAACCAGCTTTAAAACCAAGGTTTCCATAAACTTCTCTTAATTTATTATTATTAATAACAATTAAAGAATCTACATTTTGACGCAGTTGATCAATTCCTAATTGAGCTTGTTTTGTGCGTCTTTTTCCTTCAAAAGCAAAAGGCATGGTTACGATACCAACGGTAAGAATGTCCATATCTTTCGCGATTTTTGCAATAATTGGAGCAGCCCCAGTACCAGTTCCGCCGCCCATTCCTGCTGTTATAAACACCATTTTTGTTTGGGTATTTAACATTTGCTGAATTTCTTGCATACTTTCTTTTGCTGCTTGCGCACCAATTTCTGGATTAGCACCTGCACCTAAACCAGATGTTAAGCTTGCTCCTAACTGAATTTTGTTAGGAATTGAACTATTCTCTAGCGCTTGTGCATCTGTATTACAAATTACAAAGTCTACTCCGTTAATGTGTTGCTGAAACATGTGGTTTACAGCGTTGCTGCCACCACCACCAACACCAATTACTTTTATGGTGTTAGACTGTGTCTTTGGCATGTCAAATAAAATGTTATCGAATTCTGCGCTCATATAACGTTTATCTTTTTAAGTTTAATACTTGTTTGTTCTTTATTCTATTTTTGTAATGCTGATGTTATTCAGCGTTATCTAAAAAATCTTTTAAGCCTTCTGTAAACTTTTCGAAGAAAGATTTCTTTTTTGGTTTTTGTTTTATTTCAACTTTTTGCTCTAATTCATTATCTACTTCTTCATTGCTATTTTCATTTACAATTTCTTCTATTTCTTCAACTTTAATATCTTTTTCTAAACCTTCCATAAGTAAACCAACAGCTGTAGCAAAAGAAGGACTTGATAAAGCTTCATCAGAATCACCTGCTAAATGCTCATTAGGAAAACCAATTCTGGCATCCATTCCGGTAATATACTCTACTAACTGGCGCAAATGCTGTAATTGAGAACCACCACCCGTTAGCACAATACCTGCAATTAATTTTCCTTTTGCAGTTTCATGGCCGTAATTTTTTATTTCTAAATATACATGTTCAATAATTTCTTGAACTCTTGCATGTATTATTTTTGATAAATTTTTGAGCGTAATTTCTTTTGGCTCTCTTCCCCTTAAACCGGGAATAGAAACGATTTCCGTTTCTTTATTTTCTCCTGGCCACGCAGAACCAAACTTAATTTTCAATAATTCAGCTTGTTTTTCAATGATAGAACACCCTTCTTTTATATCATCCGTAATTACATTTCCTCCAAAGGGAATTACAGCGGTGTGTCTAATAATTCCATCTTTAAAAATAGCTAAATCTGTAGTTCCACCACCTATATCAATTAAAGCCACACCTGCTTCTTTTTCTTCTTGACTTAATACGGCTTGCGCAGAAGCTAAAGGTTCTAAAGTAATTTCACTTAAATCTAAACCAGCACTCTTAACACAGCGCCCAATATTTCTAATAGATGAAACTTGCCCAACAACCACATGAAAATTAGCTTCTAAACGTCCGCCATACATTCCTATGGGCTCTTTTATATCTGCTTGAGAATCCACTTTAAATTCTTGTGGTAAAACATGTATAATTTCTTCACCTGGCAACATCACAAGTTTATGCACTTGGTTTACTAAATCGTCAATATCTAATTCTTCAATGACCTCATCTGGATTGTTTCTGGTAATATAATCACTGTGATGCAAACTTCTAATATGCTGACCTGCAATGCCTACAACGATATTTTCTATTTTAACGCCAGATACACTTTCTGCCTCCTCTACGGCTTGCTGAATAGATTGTATTGTTTGCGTAATATTACTAACTACGCCACGCTTTACGCCTAAACTTTTTGCCTTACCAATACCAACAACCTCAATTTTGCCGTACTCATTTTTACGACCAATCATGGCTACAATTTTGGTTGTACCAATATCTAAACCAACAGCTATTTTATTGTCTTCCATTCTAGTCTATTTAGTGCACACAACTTGGTTGTGATATTTTACATTTATTGCTTTATAATTTTGAATTGTTTTGTCTTCAAATGTTTTATTATAAAACGCTTTTAATTTCTTAAATTTTATATCCATTTCAGATAATTTTCCAAAATCGATTTTATAATTTCCACTTCTTACTGAAAATTGGTATTCATCAACATCAGATTTATCTATACCAACTATCTCTTTTTGCAAGAAATTATCAGCCAAAATAAAAGATATCAATGGCAAAATTCCTTGAATATCTTCTTTATTTTTAGTCCCAGAAATCAAAAGTACTCTCGCTGAGTAATTATCAGACAAAGGCACTTGTATTCCTGTTTTGTCTATATAGTAAGAATCGTTTTTCGTAACAATTCTTGCCACAGGAGAACGTTGTTTTATAATTGATTTTAATGTACCATTAATAGTCAAAAAAACAGCAGCTTTCTCTACATAAGAACTTTTTAATACTTGCTTTTCTAAATCATATAAATCTATTACAGATTTTGCTTGGTTTACCACTGTTTCCTTATTTTGTATTAACAATTTATTAACCATAGAATGTGTCAAAAAACTATTGTCTCCTTCTTCAAATTCAACAATAATTTCAGGTACTTTTTTCTGCTGATTTCTAACAGATGAAAAATTGTATAAAAACCCCAAACCTATTGTTAAAACTAGAAATAACAAGTATTTCAATAACCTTTTAAACCTCATTTTCTACTGGTTTTAAAAGTTGATTTGTTACTTCATTTATGGTCTCTCCAATATCACCTGCACCTAACATTACCACTACTTTTGCAGAAGAATTTTTAATATCTTTTATTAAATTGTTTTTTTTTGTAAGTTTTTTATTCTTGCTCTCAACTTTACTCAAAAGCCAATCAGAGGTTACACCAGCAATTGGCAACTCTCTTGCTGGATAAATATCTAGTAATAAAACTTCATCAAATTTTGACAATGCACTTGCAAAATCATCAATAAAATCTCTAGTTCTAGAAAACAAATGCGGTTGAAAAACAACCAACACTTTGTCATCAGGATACATTTCTCTAATTGAGTTTTCTATGGCATTTATTTCTGTTGGATGATGTGCATAATCATCAATCAGCACAAAATTATTTGTTTTAATTTTATACGTAAACCGGCGCGTTACACCTTTAAAAGTTGATAAACTATACTTGATTTTTTCTAACGAAACGCCATATACATCTGCCATTGCCAAAGCAGCCAGAGCATTCATTACATTATGTTTGCCAGGTAAATGAAATTCAATATTTTTTAAAATTGATGAAGGAGTACGTACATCAAAAATATATTTTCCACTTTCAATTTTTATATTTGAAACTTTATAGTCCGAATCTTCATTAACAGCGTATGTTAACCCTTTTAGAGGCAAACCTTTCGCCACGATTAAGGTATCAGAAACTTTCTGTGAAAATGCAAAAAATGATTCTTGCAACGCTTCTGGTTCTCCGTATATATCTAAATGATCAGCATCCATAGAAGTTATACAAGCAATATTCGGACTTAATTGCAGGAAAGATCTATCAAACTCATCAGCTTCTACAACAGAGATTTTGTCCTCGCCTAAAATTAAATTTGAGTTGTAATTTTCTGCAATTCCACCTAGAAAAGAAGTTGCGTTTTCATCCTTCATAATATGGCCTAAAATAGCTGAAGTTGTTGTTTTTCCGTGCGTTCCTGCAACTGCCAAACAAAATGTACTTTCTGTTATTTTACCTAAAATTGCTGCTCTTTTTAAAACCGTAAAATTATTATTGATAAAATAATTTAATTCTGTGTGCTCTTTAGGAACTGCTGGTGTATAAACAACCAACGTTTTCTCCTTATTTAAAAATGAAATCGGAATATTGTTTAAACGATCTTCAAAATGAATCTCAACTCCCAATTTTTCTAAACCAAAAGTTATTTGAGAAGGTGTTTTATCATAACCAGCAACTCGTTTTCCGTTAGCTGCAAAGTAACGAGCAATTGCACTCATTCCTATACCACCAATTCCGATAAAAAAAATAGAACTAGCCCATCCTAAATCTCTCCCGAAGGAAAGGATTTTCTCACTGTTGATAATATGTTTGCTTTTTTGTATCAATATTATTTTAACTCTATTTTCCTATTTCTTGTCTCTTTTCTCTTTTCTCTTTTCTCTTTTCTCTTTTCTCTTTTCTCTTTTCTCTTTTCTCTTTTCTCTTTTCTCTAAAATATAAAAAAATCACTTCGTCCACAAAAGTTTTTCAATCTCATTTACAATAGCTGTTGTTGCTCCTGGTAATGCTAATTCCTTTATATTTTCTGCTAAATGCTCCTGTTTTCCTTTGTCTTTAATCAAGGTCTCAAAAACAATAGGAAATGTTTCTAAATCTGACTCTTTTAGTAAAACTGCCCCATGTTGATCTGCAATCGATTTTGCATTTTTAGTTTGATGATCTTCAGCCACATTTGGTGACGGAATAAAAATCACCGGTTTCCCAACAATACATAATTCTGATACAGAACTTGCTCCTGCTCTAGATATAATAATATCAGAAGCTGCATATGCTAAATCCATTCTATTGATAAACTGATGCACCTGAACATTTTCTAATGCATCATATTTTTTATATTCCTCAAAATAAAGCTGACCACATTGCCAAATAATCTGAACTCCTTGCTTTTTAAAAAATTCTATATTACTTTCGATTAACTGATTTATTTTTCTAGCCCCTAAACTTCCTCCTAGAACTAGAATTGTCTTTTTGATTTTAGTTAATTGAAAAAACACTTTTCCATCATCCGTTTTAGAATGAATCAATAATAAATCTTGACGAACTGGATTTCCTGTTTTCACAATTTTCTCCAAAGAAAAAAACCGCTCTAAATGATCGTATGCAACACAAACTTTATTTGCTTTTTTACTCAATAATCTATTGGTAATTCCTGGAAAAGAATTCTGTTCTTGAATTAATGTCGGAATCCCTTTTCTATTTGCCATGATTAGAGTTGGTCCACTTGCAAATCCTCCTGTACCAATAGCTATATCCGGTTTAAATTTTTTGATGATTTTGCTTGCTCTCCATAAACTATTAATAAACTTAAATGGAAAAGAAAAATTATCTAACGTAAGTTTTCTTTGAATTCCCGAAATCCATAATCCTTGAATTTCATATCCCGCTTGCGGAACTTTTTCCATTTCCATTCTATCTTTTGCCCCAACAAACAAAAAATTAGCATCAGGACAACGAAGCTTTATCTCATTCGCAATTGCTATTGCCGGATAAATATGACCTCCTGTTCCGCCTCCAGAAATAAGTATATTATATGGTTTCATGCAATATATTTAAAGGGTTATCGTCTAAAATATCTTCTTCTGTTTCTTGCTTTGAAGCACTTACACTTAAAATCATTCCGAGCGCAAAACAAGTCATCCAAATAGAAGTACCTCCGCTACTAATTAGCGGTAAAGTTTGTCCTGTTACTGGAAATAAATTAGTAGCCACTGCCATATTTACGCTTGCTTGAAACACTATTGGAAGCCCAGCTCCGAGCACTAATAAAGTTCCAAAAATAGTAGTTGTTTTTCTAATTACAACAAAGATTCTGAATAGCAATAAAAAATAAATAGACACAATTATAAATCCACCAACTAAACCATATTCTTCAATAATAATTGCAAAAATAAAATCTGATGAAGATTGTGGTAAAAAGTTTTTCTGAACGCTTTTACCAGGACCAACCCCGATAGTGCCTCCCGTTGCTATGGCAATTTTTGCTTTTTGTACTTGATACGCTTCTTTACTATCTGCATCAGAAAAATTCTCTATTCTATTTTGCCAAGTTTGCACTCTATTAGGCATTGCATCCGGAAATGCTTTTGCGACCAACACAAAAAAAACGAGTACTAAAATACCTGCTCCTAAAATCAAACCGGTATATTTTAATGGATAACCGCCAACAAATACAACTAGCAAAATCATTGTAAAAATAATTGCTGTTGTAGAAAAATTTGCAGGTAATATTAATATTAAAACTGCGGCAACCGGCAACCAAAGTTGCCACAAACTTTCTTTAAATTTAATTTCCTTTTCTTTATTTTTTGCTAAATATCGAGCCACATAAACCATTAACACCAAACCCGCTAAAGTTGATGTCTGAAAACCAATACCCACAAATGGAATATTAATCCATCTACTTGCATTTGCGCCGCCAATTGTAGTTCCTTGGGCCAATGTAAAAACCAACAAAACAATAACGATTGGCAGCATTAAAACAGATCCTCCAGAAAAATATCGATACGGAATTTTATGAACCCCATAAATAATTGCAAAACCCATAATTAACAAAACCATGTGCTTTAATAGATACCCTAAAGTAGAACCCGAACCGACAACATATACCAAATTTGTACTCGCGCTATACACAGGCATAAATGAGAATATTGCCAAAGCAGTAACAATTGCCCAAATAGCTTTATCTCCTTTTATATGTTGAAAAATGGTTTTCATATAAGCCTCTCTTAATCTCTTTAAAGTTGAGAAACACGCTTGTGTTTATCTATATTTTACTCTCTTTTCTATCTCTTAAGACTCTTTGTTCTCGCCTCAAACTTATTCGGTCCTTCGCTTTGGGAAGTTTGGAATAGGCTACAAGCTTCTCACCGCTTTTTTAAATTGACGACCTCTATCTTCAAAATTATCAAATAAGTCAAAACTGGCGCAGGCTGGCGACAATAATACTGCTTCTCCTCTTTCTGCTAATTTATGTGATACTTTTACAGCTTCCTCCGCGCCAGCAGTTTCGACAATAATATCAACTACATTACCAAACGTGTTTTTAATCTTATCATTATCTAAACCCAAACAAACTATTGCTTTTACTTTTTCTCTTACCAAAGGCAACAAATCATTATAATCATTTCCTTTATCCACTCCACCAGCAATCCAGACAATTGTTTTATCCATGCATTCTAGCGCATAAAAAGTTGCATTTACATTGGTTGCTTTCGAATCATTGATGTATTCTACGTCATCAATTTTTGCTACATTTTCTAAACGATGCTCCGCTCCCTCAAAATTTGACAGACTTTCTTTGATAAATTCTTTCCTTACACTTAATAGTTGAGCAGCCATAGCAGCTGCCATCGCATTTTTTGTATTATGTTTTCCTTTAATTGATAACGTAGATATTGGCATGATAATTTTGTCTTTATTGATGTCGATTATAATAGTATGTTCTTTGATATATGCACCGTATTCTAATTCTTTTTCAAGCGAGAAGGGCACTAATTTTGCACTTGTTTGATTTTCTTTTAACCAATTATTAATTGCTTCATCGTCTGCATCATAAATTAAATAATCAGATGCTGTTTGATTCTTTGTGATTTTAAATTTTGAACCTATATACTTACTAAAATCATACTCATATCGGTCCAAATGATCTGGTGTAATATTCGTTAAAATAGCAATATGACTGTTAAAATTTTTTATTCCATCTAACTGAAAACTACTTAATTCTAATACATAATTTTCATAAGATTGCTCTGCAACTTGTTGCGCAAAACTGGATCCAATATTTCCTGCAACTCCAACATTTAAGCCCCCATTTTTTAAAATATGATGAAGTAATAAAGTGGTCGTAGTTTTTCCATTAGAACCTGTAATTCCAATAATTGTTGCCTTAGTAAAATGCTGAGCAAATTCAATTTCTGATATAACAGGAATTGAATTTTTTATCAATTTTTGAAGTAAAGCTGTATTATCTGGAATCCCTGGACTTTTCACAACTACATCCGCTTTTAATATTTTGCTTTCTGTGTGCAAATTTTCCTCATAATCAATTTCATTATTTACAAGAACTTCTTTATATTTATTTGCAATACTTCCTTTATCTGAAACAAAAACGCTGTACCCTTTTTGCTTTCCTAAAATGGCCGCACCTACTCCGCTTTCACCTCCACCAAGAATAACAAGCCCCCTTTCCCCTAAAGAAAGGGGAACTGGAATCGTTGTGTTAGTATCTTGGTTGCTCATTTTTTATTATTTTTTATCTCTTGTATCTTTATTCTTTACTCTAAAAATTATTATTTACTCTAAAAAAAATATTTATTCCCCCACAAACCTGGAAGCTCCTTCCTTTCGGGAAGATTGGAATAAGCTTTCTTCTATCTCAACTTTAGCGTAACAATTGCAAACACCGCTAATAGAATCCCAACAATCCAAAAGCGAACTACGATCTTACTTTCATGATAACTTAACTTCTGATAATGATGATGTATCGGCGCCATTTTAAAGATTCTTCTACCTGCTCCGAATTTCTTTTTTGTGTATTTAAACCAAAAAACTTGCATAATTACCGAAAGATTTTCAATGACAAAAACTCCTGCTAAAATTGGCAACAATAATTCTTTACGTATTGAAATTGCAATTACGGCTATAATTCCTCCTATGGTTAAACTCCCTGTATCTCCCATAAAAACCTGTGCAGGATAGGTATTATACCATAAAAATCCAATTAAGGCTCCTGCAAATGCAGAAATAAAAACCGTCATTTCTCCAGAATTTGGAATGTACATAACATCTAAATAATCAGCAAAAACAATGTTCCCAGAAACCCAGGCAAAAACCGCCAAAGTGATAACTATAATTGCTGATGAACCTGCTGCTAAACCATCAATTCCATCCGTTAAATTTGCTCCGTTTGAAATCCCTGTTACAATAAAAACAGTGATGAAAATAAAAACAATCCATCCATATTTTTCATAACCATCTCCTAAAAAACTCAATGCTTTTGAATACTCTAATTCGTTCCCTTTAAAAAAAGGAACCGTTGTTTTTGTGGATTTGTGTGCCTCACCAAAAACTTTTTTTCTACCATTTTCTTTAACAATTTGCTGATCAATTGGCAGTTGCTCTTTGATAGTAACTCCCTCGTTAAAATATAACATAGAACCCACAATCAAACCTAAACCAACTTGTCCTAAAATCTTAAACCTCCCACTTAAACCATCTTTATCTTTTTTGAATACTTTAATATAATCGTCTAAAAAACCAATCAAACCCATCCAAACTGTTGTTATTATTAAAATTATAATATAAATATTATTTAGTTTTGATAATAAAATCACTGGAATTAAAGTTGCTAAAATGATGATAATCCCGCCCATTGTTGGAGTACCAGACTTTTGTTTTTGCCCCTCTAAACCTAAATCCCTAACCGTTTCTCCTACTTGTTGTTTTTGTAAAAATTTAATAATTCTTTTACCGTAAATTGTAGATATCAACAAAGACAAAATAAAAGCTGTTGACGCTCTAAATGTGATGAATTGAAACACGCTTGCCCCAGGAAAACTAAACTGACTTTCTAAATATTCGAATAAATAATATAGCATTTTAGTTCTTTTTAAGTTGATTAAACAAGTTTGGTACTTCTTCTAAATCATCAAAATGAGAGCGAACCCCATTCACTTCTTGATAGTTTTCATGTCCTTTTCCAGCAATTAAAATAATGTCTCCCGTTTCAGCGAATTTACAAGCCGTTTTTATCGCTTGTCTTCGGTCTAGAACTGTTAACGTTTTTTTATAATTTTCAGGAGAAACTCCAACTTCCATTTCGTCCAAAATAGTTTGTGGATTTTCTGACCTTGGGTTGTCTGAAGTAAAAATTACTTGATGACTTAATTGTGCTGCAATATGAGCCATTTTTGGTCTTTTCGTAATATCTCTATCCCCTCCACAACCAACAACTGTAATTACTTTTTCATTCCCCGTTCTAATATCATTAATGGTTTGTAATACATTTTTTAATGCATCGGGCGTGTGTGCATAATCAATAATTGCTGTAATTCCGTCTTCAGATATTACAGATTGAAAACGACCATTCACACTTTCTAATTGACTTATAATGGTTAAAACTTCTAATTTTTCTAGCCCTAATAAATCTGCAGCAGCAATAATTGCATTTAAATTATAGATATTAAAAACCCCAATTAGTTTAGTCCAAACTTCAGCTCCATCAACCGAAATTAACGTTCCCGAAAGTTGTTTTTCCAAAATTCTGATTTTATAATCTGCAATTGTTTTTAAAGCGTATGTTTTCTTTTTTGCTTTGGTGTTTTGCAACATAAAATTGCCATTTTTATCATCAATATTTATCAAAGCAAAAGCTGATTTTGGTAAAAAATCAAAAAACGATTTTTTTACATTTCTATATTCGGCAAACGTATCATGGTAATCCAAATGATCATGAGAAAGATTTGTGAAAATTCCGCCAGCAAAGTTTAACCCTTCTGTTCTTTTTTGATGAATTCCGTGAGAGCTCACTTCCATAAAACAATATTCTACCCCAGCTTCTAACATCATATCTAAATACCTATTGATGGTTAAAGAATCTGGCGTTGTATGTGTTGCTTTAAATTCAGTTTCGTCAACCAAAACTTTAACCGTAGAAAGTAATCCAACTTTATAGCCTGCTTTGTAAAAGAGCTGATATAAAAGTGATGCAATTGTTGTTTTGCCATTGGTTCCCGTAACACCAATTACAGGAAGTTTCGTTGAAGGGTTTTCGTAAAAATTAGCTGCCATAATTGCTAATGCAACATTGGTGTCCTGAACCTGAACATAGGTAATTCCTTCTTTTTTATCCGATGTAAAATCTTCACAAATAATTACAGTTGCACCTAAATAAATTGCTGTTTCAATATAAAAATGTCCATCAACAGTCAAACCTTTTTGGGCTATAAAAACATCATTTTTTTTTACTTTTCTAGAATCGAAAACAAGCTGATTTACATCCATATTTGTAACTCCAAATACTTGATGAATTGCAACCTTATATAATATATCTTTTAAATTTTTCAGCTCACGATAATTTTAAAATAATAGTGCTTCCTTTTACTAATCTTTCTCCGTTTTGTATCGATTGATATTTCACTTTTCCTACACCCGTAATTTTTACTTTCAATCCAATATTTTCTAGGAGAGAAACAGCATCCATGCCAGTCATTCCTCTAACATTTGGCACGTACTTGTATTCCTTATTAATAACTTTATTATACTTTTTATAATGATTTTCTATAGCTGTAAAATCAGCTTTATCCTCTGCAGATTGATTATCTATAGGTGTTGTTGTGTAAATTTTCTGCGCAATCTCTTTAAAGATTGGTGCTGCAACAGTGGCACCGTAATACCCTTTATTTTTATCAGGATCGTGCACAACTACAATACAAGAATATTTCGGAGTATCCGCAGGAAAAAAACCTGCAAAAGAGGCTACATAATATTTTGTTGAGTAATGCCCAGAAATGGTTTCTCCTTTTTCGTTTTTATGCCTTGGAATGTATTTTTTTGCAGTTCCTGTTTTCCCTGCCATCGAAAAATTAGAAGAATAGATATTACTTGCAGTTCCTTTAATAACTACGTTTTCCATTACTTTTCTAATCTTCTTTAAAGTTTCATCAGAAGCTATTTTAGGATTTATAATTTCAGTTTCAAAAACTTTTTCTATTTTATCTTGTCTTCTTAATTCTTTTACAAAACGAGGTTTTACCATTATACCATTATTGGCAACTGCGTTATAAAACATTAATGTTTGCATGGGTGTCACAGAAACACCATAACCCCAAGACATCCATTCTAATGAAATTTTACTCCACCTAGCGTCTTTAGGAGTTGGGATAATAGGCACTCCCTCTCCTTTAATCTTAAAACCAATTGGCTTTGTAAAACCATATTTTTCTAATTTATTAATAAACTTTTCTGGTTGATGATCATAATGCTTTCTAATCAATTTTACAATACCTACATTTGAGGAAACCTCAAGAACTCTTGCCGCAGAAATTTTTCCAAAACCTCCTCTTTGAGAATCTTCAATTTTTCTATTATGAATATATATTTTTCCTTTTTCTGTATCAACCACTGTAGATGTATCAATTACTTTATCGTCTAAAGCCGCCATTAAACTTGCTAGCTTAAAAGTAGAACCCGGTTCATGACTTTCCCAAACGGCATAATTTCTTTTCTCGTAGTATTTTCCATTTGAGGTTCTTCCCAAATTAGAGATTGCCTTAATTTCTCCGGTTGCCGTTTCCATAACCACAGCACAACCATGATCTGCCTCAAAATATTCTAGTTGACGTAATAGAGCATGATGTGTAATATCCTGAATATTCACATCTATAGTTGTAATAACATCATGACCATCAATCGGTTCTTTTTCATTTACATCAGAAATTGGTTTCCACTGATTTTTCGCAATCTTCTGTTTCCAGCGCAAACCATTTTCACCTTGCATATAATCTGCAAAAGCACCTTCTATACCAGCTTCTCCTCTATAATCATCATAACCAATTGTTCTTTCTGCGATTTTACCTATTGGATGTGCTCGCACTGTTTTGTGCTCCGCAATGAACCCCCCTCTGTAAACTCCTAATTTAAAAATCGGAAACTGCTTCATCCTTAAATAATCATTATAACCGACATTTCTAGCAATCAATAAATACCTATTTTTACGTTTCTTTGCAGCTCTTAATTTATGTTGATAATAATTTGTAGATTTCCCAAACATTGCAGCCAACTTTTTGGATAAGCCTGCAATATTTTTCTCAAAAACATGACTATTAACAGCAACAACATCCATTCTGATAGTGAATTTAGACATAGAAGTTGCTAATAAATTACCATCTGCAGCATATACATTTCCTTTATTTGCTCTAACTGTATCTTGCTTGATCGTTAATTCTGCTGAAAGTTTCTGATATTTTTCTCCTTCCACATATTGGATATGCAAAACTTTGATAATTATAGCCAACAAAAAAAAGGACATAAAAGCACCTACAATGTAGAATTTGGTGAGGATACTTTTTTTATGAGTTGCCAATTTATTGGTTTTTAATAATTACTTTTATTTTTTTTGGAGGAGATTTTGGTGGTTTCAAACCTCTTGTTTTTAACTTTTCCCTAATACTAGATTCCATTTTCATTCGCATTAATATGGTACCTGTATCGACATATTCTGCTCTTAATTCTCTTTTACTTTTATTCAGCTCAGAAACTTTAAATACTTTTTTTTCTGCACTGTGACCGCTTGAGATCATAATCAACAAAAGCACAACAACAAAAATTATAATTCGCCAATTATTGAAAGCAGATTCATCCGTAAGGAATCCACCTCTTAAAAGATCGTAAATACCTTTTTTAACTTTTACCATACTAATTATTCAAAGTTTAAGATTTAGAATTCATTTTTTAGATTTTGTTCTACTTTCTAATTTCTTGTCCCTTTTTTTTATCTTTTTTGCCTCAAAGTTGCTATTCTCAATTTTGCACTTCTAGCTCTATTATTTATTTTAATTTCTTCTAATGTGGGAATAATTAATTTCCCTACTCGCTTTAATGGTTCGTCAGATCTACCAAAAGCATCTTTTTCTGGTTCCCCTTTAAATAAACCCGTATGAATAAATCTTTTTACAAGCCTATCTTCTAAAGAATGGTATGAAATAACACTTAACCTACCTTCATTATTTAGTAAATTTGGTATTTGTAGTAGAAATTCCTTTAAAACCTCTAACTCTTCATTTACTTCAATTCTTATCGCTTGAAAAATTTGCGCTAAAATTTTATGCTCCAGTGCATTTGGCAAATACTTTTTTAAAACTTCTTTTAATTGAAAACTTGTTTCAATTTTTTGAATTTCTCTTTCTTGAACAATTGTTTTTGCAACATTTCTAGAATTTCTTATTTCACCGTACATGAATAATATGTCTGCTAACTTTTCTTCAGAATAATTATTAATGACTTCTTTTGCTGAAATTTTAGATTTCTGATTCATTCTCATATCTAAATCACCTTCAAAACGAGTTGAAAACCCTCTTTCTGCTTCATCAAATTGATGGGATGAAACGCCTAAATCAGCCAAAACTCCGTCTACCTTTTTTATCCTATGAAACCTTAAAAACCTTGAAATGAATCTAAAATTTTCAGGAATTAATACAAAACGCTCATCATCAATAACATTTCCTAAAGCGTCAGGATCTTGATCAAAAGCAAACAACTTTCCATTTTTACCTAATCTTTTCAAAATTTCTTTTGAATGGCCTCCCCCTCCAAAAGTAACATCAACATAAACACCATCTTCTTTTATAGCGAGTGCATCGATACTTTCCTCCAATAAAACGGCGTTATGATAACTCATCAAAATCTGTATTTCCCATTACTTCTTCAGCCAAACCTGCAAAATCGTCTGCAGCATCATCAATTGCCTTTTCATATTTGTCTTTATCCCAAATTTCAATAATACTTACAGAAGACGACATGACAACCTGTTTCTGTATTCCTGCAAAATCACATAAATCTTTTGGAATTAAAATTCTACCAGTAGCGTCTAATTCTACTAATTTTACACCTGCAGTAAATCTTCTAATAAAATCGTTATTCTTTTTCTTAAATTTATTTAGTTTGTTAATTCTTCCCATCATTATATTCCACTCTTTCATTGGATACAACTCTAAACAAGGTTGAAAAACCGCCCTTTTTAAAACAAAACCTTCTTGCAACATTGGTTGCATTTGCTTTTTCAGAGCTGATGAAACCATCACTCTTCCTTTAGCATCTGCTTTACTTTCATATGTACCAATTAAATTTATCACTAAAAAGCCTTTATAAAAATCAAAAATATACAAAATATCCCACTTTTTACCACTTTTTACCACATTGTTAATAAAAACAACGAACAGGCAATGTTTTAAAGGAAAAATCAATGTTAATAACCCTAAACAACTGATAATGAAATCGATTTATATGTAATAAAAAAGAATTACATTTGCGCTTGATAGAAATCAAACAAAAATCAATGACTGACAAGTTAAAAACTGAAGGTAATTTTATATATGCAGAAGCTGGAGAAGGACCTGCAATCATTGTTTTACATGGTCTAATGGGGGCGTTGAGTAATTTTAGTGCTACGTTTAATCATTTTTCTGAAAATGGTTATCAAGTATTAATTCCGGAGTTACCATTATACACACTTCCCCTAGTAAAGACAAATGTTAAAAGTTTAGCGAGTTATCTAAAAGATTTTATAGAACACAAAAAATTAGATAGCGTTATGCTTTTAGGGAATTCTTTAGGCGGACACATTGCCTTGTATTTTACCAAACATTACCCAGAAAAAGTGAACACTCTTGTGCTTACGGGAAGTTCTGGTTTGTATGAAAAAGCAATGGGTGATAGTTTTCCTAAAAGAGGTAATTATGAATACATAGAGGAAAAAACACAACAAGTTTTTTACGACCCAAAAACAGCTACAAAAGAGCTGGTAGACGAAGTATATGCTACTGTAAACGATAGAATGAAGGCTTTAAAAACCTTATCGATTGCCAAAAGTGCTATTCGACACAATATGAAAGATGACCTTCCTAAAATGAAACAGCCAACCTGTTTAATTTGGGGAAAACAAGATGGCGTTACGCCTCCTGAAGTTGCTGTCGAATTTGAAAAATTGTTACCCGATTCCAAATTATTTTGGATTGATAAATGTGGCCACGCAGCAATGATGGAAAGACCTGAAGAGTTTAATAACGTTCTTCATGATTGGTTAAAATCTAGAAATATATAAATCTTTTTTTTGTGAAAATTAAGTCAGCAGAATTTTTGATGAGTAACAGTAATGTTATAAAAGCACCAAAAGACAGAATTCCTGAATACGCTTTTATCGGTCGTTCTAATGTTGGTAAATCTTCATTGATTAACATGTTAATGGAGCGTAAAGATTTAGCAAAAATTTCTGGAAAACCTGGTAAAACTCAACTTATCAATCATTTTAAAATAAATGATGAATGGTTCCTAGTCGATCTACCTGGTTATGGTTACGCTCAAATTTCTAAAAAGAAAAGAACCATTTTTCAGTACTTTATAGAAAACTACTTTAAAGAAAGAGAGCAATTAGTCTGCACTTTTGTTTTGATTGATAGCAGACACGATCCTCAAAAAATTGATTTAGAGTTCATGCATTTTTTAGGTGAGAATCAAATTCCTTTTTGTCTTGTTTTTACCAAAGCAGACAAATTAGGTAGCTCTAAAATAAGTAAACAAATTACTTCTTACAAAAAGAAATTACTTGATACTTGGGAAACTCTACCAATGACATTTCTTACTTCTTCTGCAACGGGTTTAGGACGTGAAGAGTTTTTAGAATTCATTGATGGCGTAAATGCCGATGTTGCCAAAGATTTTAAATAATCTGTAATGCACTCTACCAAAGAAAATTTACAGGTATTATTTGAAGATAATCATATCGTCATTGTAAACAAACGTTCTGGAGATATTACACAAGGTGATAAAACCGGCGACAAACCTTTAAGTGATGTTGTAAAAGAATACATCAAAAAAAAATACGACAAAGCTGGCAATGTTTTTTTAGGTGTTGTTCATCGATTAGACAGACCGACTTCTGGTGTCATTATTTTTGCAAGAACCTCAAAAGCTTTAGAACGTTTAAATAAAATGCTGCGTGATAAAATCATTAGCAAAACCTATTGGGCCGTTATAAAAAATCATCCAGAGAAAGAAAAAAACACGTTAATAAATTACCTGAAAAAGAATCCTAAAAACAATAAGTCTTCTGTTTATACTAAAGAAATAGATGGCTCTAAA
Organism: Polaribacter sp.; assembly: GCA_034110665.1. Classification (GTDB taxonomy): domain Bacteria; phylum Bacteroidota; class Bacteroidia; order Flavobacteriales; family Flavobacteriaceae; genus Polaribacter. The sequence continues at coordinate 12,344 of JAWUYT010000001.1, read as the reverse complement.
AAAGCTATTTTGCACTACAATGTTATCAAAAAATTAGATAATTATTCTTTAGTAGAAATTGATTTAGAAACCGGAAGACATCATCAGATTAGAGCGCAATTATCATTTATTGGCTTCCCTATAAAAGGAGATTTAAAATACGGATTTAACAGAAGTAACAAAGATGGAAGCATACATTTACATGCTCGGAAAATAGAATTTGTTCACCCTGTTACTAAAGAACAAATTTCTGTTATCGCTCCTACTCCTCAAGAAGTAATTTGGAACGCTTGCAAGTAATTGGTATATTTAGAGAAATATTTTTTTTTTAAATAACAAAAACTTTTCAATATTAATCGTAACTTTTTTCCTCATTTTTGGCTTTGGGTGATGAACAAAAAACTAAAACAAGTATCCTAACTAATCTATGTCACAAGAAAAAACAGTTTCTGAAGCGATACATTATAGACGTTCTGTAAGAGTATACGATGCAGAAAAACCGATTGATAAGCGCATTGTGAAAAAATGCATTGAACAAGCCGCTTTAGCCCCAAATAGCAGCAATATGCAATTGTGGGAGTTTTATCACATTACATCAAAAGATATTATTAAAATAATTTCGCCATTTTGTTTCAATCAAAATGCAGCAAAAACTGCACATCAGTTAGTAGTTTTTGTTACGAGAAAAGATTTATGGAAACAAAGAGCGAAATCAAATTTAAAATTTATTGATAGTAATTTTGGCGCAAACAATCCTATTGCGTCACAAAGCAAAAGAGAAAAAACAGCAAGAGGCTATTATGGAAAAATTATTCCTTTCGCCTATATAGACTTTTTAGGAATATTTGGTTTTTTAAAATATATATTAGTTACAGTTATCGGACTTTTCAAACCCATTTATAGAGAAGTTAGAAAAAGTGATATGAGAATTGTTGCACATAAAACCTGCGGTTTGGCTGCACAAAACTTTATGCTTTCTATGGCTGCAGAGGGTTATGATACTTGCCCTATGGAAGGATCCGATACTTGGCGTGTAAAAAAATTACTAAGCTTACCTTTTGGCTCAGAAATAAATATGATTGTTTCTTGCGGAATCAGAAAACCTGAAGGCGTTTATGGTGACCGCTTTAGAATTCCTTTCGCAGAAGTTTACAAGGAGCTTTAAGAGCTCACGAAAGCGAATAAACACCTGTCTTTGAAAGGGAAATAACGAAACAATCTCTCTGATAAAATTAAATTACTTCCTTGCTCACTAACAGATTTTTAACTTATTTTTTAGGTTTCAAAACCAACACATTTTTACTTTTTTTAATTTCTTCCTTATTCAAATTCATTTTCTCAAACTCCCCATTTAAAAATTTTTGAGCTTGGTCTTTATAATGTTTGCTAAAAACATTTCCTGATTGACCGGTAGGTAAAATTGCCAAACTATTTTCTACATCAGAAAAATCGACAATTCTTCTCGTTGATGGTCCTGCAGTTACTTTATAATAACCAGTGCTGTCTAATTTAAAAATTTGATTATTAATCACCTCATTGACACCAATCGTTTCAAAGGGACCCACATTAAAAAATCTGCGTAACAGACCTCCTGTTTTACCAATTACATGTTCATGTTCAACGGAGATTACTCTACTCCAGTACCAATCCTCTTCATTTTCTCCCAACTGATTTTTTAAAAAAGAAAATGTTTCTTTGAAAGAATTTAGGATAATTTCTGATCTTCCTTCTACCTTTGAAGTGGTGGTAATATCATCCCACCAAACAGATTGCTTTCTATGTATTTGAATTGGCAACACCTCGTCTTGCAATTGCGAATTGATAAACAACTCAAAATTAGCTCCTAATTCATCTTTATAGGTCGCCTTTAAAAATTCAAATAAAAAGCGATTATAAATAGTTGCCCCAACTGAATTTTTAAGATAAGTTCCGTCCCAATTTTTAAGAATTTCAACTACTTTTTGCTCTGAAACCGACAATTTTGATTTGTCTAAACTTTTTAATAAATCGTTTGCTATTTCCGAAACCGTAGAAGATTTTACATCAAACATCATTTTGGCAACGTCTTCTTTTGTGAAATCATCTTTTTCCTCTAATAATTCTACGATTCTTTTTGCTCTATCTTGCGGCTGATAATAGCCAGGATATAATTTACCTCTTACAGAATCTGTTTGATTATTTGCAGAATACACATAGTGCCAAGGAGGGTTTATGGCTTTGGGGTTTTCCTCAAAAGGTAAATATTCTATAATCTCATCGGTTCCAGAAACACCATTTAAATAAGTTTTTGTAGACAAACTATCTCTAAGTTGATATAATTTTGCAGATGCAAACCAAGCAATATTATCTTTTGCATCACCATACATAACATTTAAACCAGGAGCCTTAATCTTTGCTACTGCTTGTTGAAAATCACCTAGTGATTTAGAATGAGACATACCATAAATAATATCTAATTGTTCATTATTTAGTTGCGTATAAATCCAATTCATAGCAATTGGTCGCTCATCTTCAAGGTGAGAAATTAAACCATTCATTATTGGGCCGTGTTTGGTAAACTTAACTTGAAAAGTAGTGTCTTTTTCGTTTTTTATATGAATTGTTTTATTAATAATTTTATAATTTTCATATCCTTCGGATGTTTTGTATTGAGCAGAATTCACAGGATTATTTTCTTCTATATAAAAGTTCAAATCATCATTTGCCAACATTGTTAATCCATACGCATATTCGCTATTATGACCCAATAAAGGAAATGGCATTAATGCAATATTAAATCCGTAGATTTCAAAATTGGGTGTTTTTATATGACTTTGGTACCAAACTGATGGTTGCGAAAAACCAATATGTGGATCGTTTGCAAAAATTACTTTTCCGTTTTTTGTTTTTTCTGATGCAATTACCCAAGAGTTACTTCCTATGAGAGAAGAAACTGGTAAATCATCCATAATAGCCGCAACTGTTTTAGAAATTGTTGCATTCATTTTATCAGGAATACTCGTTTTAATAATCGTTAAATTCTCGTTACTTGAACCTAATAATTCATTCAAATAAGATACTCCTAATTTCTCTTTAATTTCGGTTAGTAATGGATCGGTTTTATGGGCAACTGCAAAACTAAAAGCCATATAACCGAAAACATTATAGATATCTTTTATGGTGTATTTTTCTTTCCTTACACCTACTAAAGTAAACTCTAAAGGTGTCTTTCCTTCTTCAATAAATTGATTTACACCATCTAAATACGCTTGCGTTAAAATATATGCTTCTGAGTTTTTATCGAGATTAGCAATGGTTTGCTCAGCTGCTTCTTCGATTCCTAATCCTGCAAAAAAAATATCTTTATCCAATACCTCTTTTCCGAAAATTTCTGATAATCTTCCCGAAGCAATTCTTCTAATTAATTCCATTTGCCACAATCTATCCTGCGCATGCACATAGCCTAAAGCAGTATAAGCGTCATTTTGATTTTGAGCATTAATATGTGGCGCACCAATTTCATCAAAATAAATAGTAACATCTTCAGATAAATTTTTCAGTGTTATTTCTCCTGAATAATTAGGTTGATATGTTTTTGAATACAACCAAACTCCAACAATTAGTAAAATAAGGACTGGTACTAAAATTTTTAAAGTTTTTTTTATAAATTTCATTTGAAAATATTTGATGAGCCCAAAGATAAAATATTTATGTTGTATTTTTGAAGTCCTAATTATTTGATAATTTATGAGAAAAATTCAAATGGTTGACTTGCAAAGTCAATATCAACATATAAAAACAAGCGTAAATGCTTCCATACAAGAAGTTTTAAATTCATCTTCCTATATCAACGGTCCTTTAGTTAAGGATTTTCAAAAAGATTTAGAAGATTACTTAAACGTAAAACATGTAATTCCGTGCGCTAACGGAACAGATGCTTTGCAAATAGCCATGATGGCATTGGGTTTAGAACAAGGTGATGAAGTAATTACTGCAGATTTTACTTTTGCTGCAACGGTAGAAGTCATTGCGCTTTTAAAATTAACACCTGTTTTAGTAGATGTTGATATTGCGACTTTTAACATTGATATTGATGCGCTAAAAAAAGCGATTACGCCAAAAACAAAAGCGATTGTGCCCGTTCATTTATTTGGACAGGTTGCAAATATGGATGCTGTTATGGAAATTGCTAAAGAACATAATTTATTCGTAATTGAAGATAATGCCCAAGCAATTGGTGCTAATTACACTTTTAAAAATGGTACACAACAAAAAGCAGGAACTATTGGAAATGTAGGAACAACATCATTTTTTCCTTCTAAAAATTTAGGCTGTTATGGCGATGGCGGTGCAATTTTTACAAATAATGATGAACTTGCACACACGATGAGAGGCATCGTAAACCACGGTATGTATGAAAGATATTATCATGATGTGGTTGGTGTAAATTCTAGATTAGACTCTATTCAGGCTGGAGTTTTAAAAGCAAAATTACCAAATTTAAATGCATACTGTGATGCGCGTAGAAATGCTGCTCGCTTTTACAATACTGCTTTTGCAAATCATTCTCATATTATTACACCAACTACAAAATCAAATAAAACGGGACAATGCAATCAAATTTGTGATGTTTGTGATTGCCATGTTTTTCATCAATACACTTTACAAATTACGAACGGAAAACGAGATGAATTGCACAAGCATTTATTAGAAAACGAAATTCCGAATGCAATTTACTATCCAGTTTCCTTGCATGCGCAAAAAGCGTATAAAGATTCAAGGTATAAAGAAGAAGATTTTCCAGTTACCAATCAATTGATTAAAACTGTAATTTCTTTACCAATGCATACAGAATTAGATGTCGAACAATTGAACTTCATCACGAAAACAATTTTAGACTTTGTAAATAAATAATCATAAACAACAACCCACAATGAAAAAAATTTTAGTGACAGGAGGTCTTGGCTTTATTGGCTCTCATACAGTCGTAGAATTACAAAACGAAGGTTTTGAAGTAGTTATTATAGATAATTTATCGAATACGACGATTTCTGTTTTAGATAGTATTACAGAAATTACTGGCATAAAACCAACTTTTCATAAAGTAGATGTTCGTGTAAAGAGTGAAGTAAAATCAGTGTTTGACGCCCATAAAATTGACGGAATTATTCATTTTGCTGCCTATAAAGCAGTTGGTGAAAGCATGGGAAAACCTTTAGAGTATTATGAAAATAACTTAAGTTCTTTAATTTACATCTTGCAAGAAATGAGAGATCGGAAATTAGATAATTTTATTTTCTCTTCTTCCTGCACAGTTTATGGTCAGGCAGATGAATTACCAATAACTGAAAAAGCGGCCGTCAAAGCTGCGGAATCTGTCTATGGAAATACCAAACAAATAGGAGAAGAGATTATTAAAGACGCCAGTAATGCGCATAACTTGCAGTGCATAGCGTTAAGATACTTTAATCCTATAGGTGCGCATGCTTCTATAAAAATTGGGGAGTTACCATTGGGTGTTCCACAAAATTTAATTCCTTTTGTTACGCAAACTGCTGCTGGAATCCGCAAGGAGTTGTCTGTTTTTGGTGATGATTACCCTACAGAAGACGGGACGGCTATTCGTGATTATATTCACGTAGTAGATTTAGCTAAAGCTCATATTGCTGCCTTAAAAAGACTTATCGACAAGAACAATAAAAAAGCCTTTGAGTGTTTTAATATTGGTACTGGAAAAGGAAGCTCTGTATTAGATATTATTACCACTTTTGAAAAAGTAAATAATTTAAAATTAAATTATAAAATTGTTGGAAGAAGAGAAGGTGATATCGTTGCCGCTTTTGCCGACACCACAACTGCCAACAAAGAACTAAACTGGAAAACAGAAATGAGTCTAGAGGAATCATTAGAATCTGCCTGGAAATGGCAACAGAAACAATCTGTTTAAGCTGAAATAATACTCATTAAAAAAGCTTCATAAATTTAATTTTATGAAGCTTTTAAACTTTATAGTATTTGGTAATCCTATCCTTCTACAGGAACTGAAACTATTGTATTTCCCCAGCCTAAATGCATCGTTGCAGATTCTTCTTCACCCTCAAAAACAACAGAGAAAGCTTCAATCGACTCTTTAGATTTAGAAATCTTACCCAAAACTCTTACAACATCCTCTGCTTGATCATAAAAATAAGAGCCCCAAACATTTTTTTGCGTGCTTAAAATAATCGTCCATTCTGTAGCTGTAGGGATCGTAAATAAAGTATAAGTTCCTGCTTTTACTTCTTTATCACCAAAAGTAACGTCTTTATAAAATGTAATTTCTGCGGCTTCGTTTGCACCTGTTCTCCAAACTTTGTCATTGGGCGCTAACTTATCTAAAGTTCTTCCTTTTAATTGAGGTCTGCTGTAAACTACTTTTACAAGTTTGTCTGAATTCCTCCAATTTACCGGATAAGAAGAGGCGTCCATCGGACTTACATCTACTTTAGAAAATTTTTGTGCGAATGTATTTGTTGATGAAATCAAGGCAATTATAAAAATTGCAATTGAAAAAACAGCTTTGTTCATATGTTTAAAATTAAATTTGTTACTACTTTCTATCTCTGCTCTAAATTAAAAAACCTTTCGCTAAAAATACTATTATTTTATCAAAATTTTAATGGCAATCGCAATCTGAACTACATTTCTTCTCTTTTTTGGATGGAATCAAATATTTTTTTACGAGGAAAAAAACAGCTAAACTGACTAATAAATAAACAATAACTTCTTGCATTAGCTTAAAATTTGATAGGTTAAAAATGAGGCTACATATGCCAATAAGGCCATGCCAAATAGTTGAATTAATGGCCATTTCCAGCTTTTTGTTTCACGTTTTACAATTGCGAAAGTTGCCATACATTGCATCGCAAAAGCGTAAAAAACCATTAAAGACATCCCAACAGGAAAATTAAAAAGGATACCACCTGTTTCGTTTACTTCAGAAGCCATTTTTTGTTTTATTGTCGTTGTATTTTCGTCATTAGCTTCCACACTATAGATCGTTGCTAATGTACCAACAAAAACTTCACGAGCTGCAAAAGAAGTAATTAAAGCAATTCCTATTTTCCAATCATACCCTAAAGGTTTTATGGCAGGCTCTATGGCTTTTCCCATCATACCTATATAAGAATTTTCTAATTTTGCAGATGCTATTTTTTGCTGAAGCTCCCCATCATTTAAACTTTGATTCATTCCATTTTCAGTGATGGTTTTTTCAACATTTTTAAAATCAGCACCACCATTTGAAGCCAAAAACCACAATATAATAGATAATGCTAAAATAATTTTTCCTGCTCCAAAAACAAAAGCTTTTGTTTTTTCTACAACTTCAAAGAAAACATTTTTAAGAGATGGCAATTTATAATTTGGCATTTCAATAACAAAAAATGATTTCGATTTTATCTTTAAAGTTTTGTGTAAAATATAAGCAGCCAATATTGCTGTTGCAAAACCTAAACCATACAGCGAAAGTAAAACTAAACCCTGTAAGTTTAAAAATCCAAAGATTTTTTTATCAGGAATTATCAATGCAATCAAAATAGCATAAATAGGCAAACGTGCTGAACATGTTGTAAAAGGCGTCACTAAAATAGTTATCAAACGTTCTTTCCAACTGGCAATCGTCCTTGTTGCCATGATTGCAGGAATTGCACAAGCGGTTCCAGAAATTAACGGAATAACACTTTTTCCATTCATCCCAAAACGTCTCATAATTTTATCCATTAAAAAGACGACTCTACTCATATAACCTGTCTCTTCTAAAATGGCAATAAATAAAAATAAGATGGCAATTTGTGGAATAAAAATAATGACGCCACCTATTCCTGGAATAACACCCTCTGTTAATAAATCTGTAAGAACTCCGTTAGGTAAATTGCTTTTTACAAAATCTGCTAATTGGGCAAAAGCACCATCAATAAAATCCATTTGTACTGAAGCTAAATCAAAAATAGATTGGAAAATTATCAGTAAAATAAAAAAGAAAAATACGTAACCAAATATTTTATGGGTAAATACTTTATCTAATCTACCCCTTAAATCGGTCGCTTTTGATTTATCAACAAGGTAGGTTTTTTTTAAAATTTTATTAATTTCTTGGTACCTGTAAATAGTTTCTTTATGTTGATATTTCTTTAGTTTAGATACATCCTTTTTAAACGCTAATAAATTTTCTTTTTCTTCTTTAGTAATGGTTTCTGGAAAATCATTTTGAGTAACCATCAACCATAATTCATAAAGTGAATAATCAGGACTAATTTCTTTTAACTTTTTAAAATAATCTGGATCAATTTTATGGTCAATTCCGCACAAAGGAGAGGCTTTTGCAGCCACATGACAACGAATTATTGCTGCTTTCACATCTCGTATTCCCTCGTTTTTTCTTGCACTTATTAGTACAACTTCTGTATTTAATTCTTTTGTAAGAAGTAATAAATCGATCGATATTCCTTTCTTCGTCATTTGATCGACCATGTTAATAGCCAAAACTGTAGGAATTTCTAAATCTTTGATTTGAGAAAATAAAAGTAAGTTTCTTTTTAAATTCTCTACATCAGCAACTACTAAAATTACATCTGGAGATTCTTTAATATCTTTTTTAAGCAATGTTTTTAAAACAATACTTTCATCTATAGAGGTAGGATTGATGCTGTACGTTCCTGGTAAATCGGTAATAATCGCATTTTGTGTTGCTGACAGTTTACTAGTTCCTGATTTTTTATCTACAGTAATTCCAGGATAATTTCCTACTTTTTGATTTAACCCAGTAAGCTGATTAAAAAGGGATGTTTTACCTGTGTTAGGATTCCCTATTAAAGCAACTTTTATATCAATTTTAGACATCTACTATTCACTTTTTAGAATTTGAATTTGTAAAGCTGTTTCTTTTCGTATGGCTAAATGGCTGCCATTTACACAAATGTATAAGGGATCTTTTAAAGGCGCTATTTGCACCAACTGAACTTCAGCTCCAGGCAAGCAACCCATCTCTAATAATTTTAATGGAATAAAATCTAAAGATTCTTCAGAAATATACCCTATTTCTCCAATATGTAAAGATGCAATGGTAATCAAAGATGTAAGTTTAGAAAGCAAATATAGTCATTTAGAATAATTCTAAACAAGTTATTTCCTAGTATATTCTTCTTTCAAAAGCACCATATCTTTCTTTAACTTTTCCATGTCTTCTTGCTCTGTACCATCGTAATAGCCCCGGATACGTCTTTCTTTATCAACCAAAATAAATTGCTCTGTATGAATAAAATCATCTTCACCACCATCACCTTCATCTACAACTGCAAAGTAGCTTTTTCTGGCTAATTCATAAATATGTTTTTTAGCACCAGTGGTTACATTCCATTTTTTATCATTCACTCCTTTATTTATGGAATATTCTTTTAAAACAGCAACACTGTCTATTGTCGGTGTTACAGAATGGGATAAAAACATTATATTATGGTCATTCTTGTAAAACTCTTGCAATTCGCTCATGTTATACGCCATGGCGATACAAATATTTGTGCACCGCGTAAAAAAGAAATCTGCCACATAAATTTTATTTTCATAATTTTTATTGGTAATCACTTCTCCATTCTGGTTTGTCAACTTAAAATCAGCAATTGTGTGATCCTTGGTAATATGTTTTATAGAAACATCCACCAAACGCGGATTTACATCTGCAGGATGAAACACTTTCAATTTTTTATCAACTTTTAGTAATTGATAATAAACAGGAATAGCAGCTGCTGAAAACACCAGCAAAAAAATGAATGTTGATTTACTTTTTTTAAAAAAATTTAAATCCATGACCTAAGATATTTATGCAAATTTACGGCTTAAAAAAAGCATAGAAAAATAGCGTAGAACAAAATGCTTCTAAAATCTTTGTTAAAATAAAAATCAACCTTTAATAGTTCTTCTTAAACTCTCTTTAAAAACGTACATTTGTGCGTTTTTAAAATCTGATTTAACGCTGAATGGAAATATTAATAAAAGCATCACAATTTATTTTAAGTTTATCTCTTCTAATCGTTTTGCACGAATTAGGGCATTTTATACCCGCAAAATTATTTAAAATTAAAGTAGAAAAGTTCTATCTATTTTTTGATTATAAATTCTCTATTTTTAAGAAAAAAATTGGCGATACCGTTTATGGTATTGGCTGGATTCCTTTAGGAGGCTATGTGAAAATAGCTGGAATGATCGATGAAAGTATGGACAAAGAACAAATGGCTTTACCCCCAAAACCATGGGAATTTCGTTCTAAACCAGCGTGGCAACGTTTAATCATTATGTTAGGCGGTGTTTTTGTAAACTTTGTTTTAGGCGTCTTTATATACATCATGCTTATGTGGAGTTACGGTGAAAGCTATTTACCAAACGAAAATGTAAAAGATGGTGTTTGGGTAAGAGACTCTTTAGCCTTGAATTTAGGAATACAAACAGGCGACAAAATCTTAACAGTAGATGGTGAAAAAATAAAAAAATTCTCTGGTTTATCTCTAGAATTTATCAACGGAAACAACTTTCAAATAGAGAGAAACGGACAAATAATTGATAAAGAAATTCCTACCAACTTTATTTCTCAATTAATGGATCGAGGCAAAGATGCGGGTCCAATTTTATATCCACGTTATCCTTTTGTGATTGGTAAAATCTCCGAAGACTCGCCGAATATAAATTCAGGGTTGAAACCAAAAGATATTCTTACAGGTATTAACGGAAATTCTGTGAAATATTATGATGAAGCAGAAGCTATTTTATTAGAATATAAAGGTCAAAAAGTTACTGCAACAGTTTTGAGAGATAAAAAAACAGAAGAAATTGATTTACAAATTACAGATGATGGAAAAATAGGAGTTTTCTCAACCACGATTCCTTTCAAAGATTTAGAAAGATTAGGTTATTACAAATTAGCTGATTTAGAATACTCCTTTGCAGAAGCGATTCCTGCAGGATGGAATAAGTCTTGGAAAACCTTAAAAGATTACGTTAAGCAATTAAAAAAGATTTTCAATCCAAATACCGGAGCTTACAAAGGTCTGGGTGGTTTTATTTCTATTGGAAGTATTTTCCCTGATGAATGGAGCGCAGAATCTTTTTGGAACATAACAGCCTTTTTATCAATTATGTTAGGGTTTATGAACTTATTACCTATTCCTGCACTTGACGGAGGTCACGTAGTATTTACACTTTGGGAAATGATTACAGGAAAAAAGCCAGGGGACAGATTTTTAGAATATGCACAAGTTGTAGGATTTATTCTTTTAATCGCATTGCTACTTTTTGCAAATGGAAATGATATTTTTAGATTATTTAAGTAATTTAATTATCTAATGAATAAAAGCCTCACATAATTTATGTGAGGCTTTTTTTGTTAAAAATTTTAGGACCTCTGTTGATATCTGAAAACCGTGAACAATAAGTGTTCCATTTATCGCATGAATATGCTCTTGACCCTGAAATTACTTTTACATATAGCTTTCTTTTTAATTTGTGTTTTGACACAGATTAACATTTCGGACAGGCTTTCATAATTGTTACTATTAGTTTGGATACGCTCAACTTAGTTAAAAAAAACAGAAATAAAAACCACCTTCTATATTTATAATTTTCGAGAAGTTGTCCTTCTGTAAAAGATTAAGCTCAATAAATTCCGCTAAACTATTTTGAACTTGAAGTTCATAAGTTTCACGGCTGACTAAAGTCAGGTTCCTGAAACCTGAATGAATTACTAAAATGAGATTACTAGTATAATTCTCTCATTTAAAATGATGTTCTATATATTCGTTTAACATTGTGATTAGATAAATTAAAACTAAGATGATCGCTCATACAATATAATTGCCTAAACCAAATTCTATAATCGTCCTTAAAATATTATTTTTTTAAAGAAAACTCATTAATACGTAAGAACTTTCTTCCTTCTGTATATAAGGGCAGAATCATACTTTTTCCTCACATAAACTACCTATTCACCTGATTTTCATCTAATTTATACTACTAACAATAAACATATTATATTAATAATAGGAAATTTAACTAAATTAAAATATCAAATACTTTAAGGATTTTTTTAAAAAATAGAATATGCTAGAAGCCATCTTCACAATTAAGTAAACATTCTTCTTATCGGAATAACTAGGTTCATTTATGAGAAAAAACTTGGGAGCAAATGATTGTGTTTGCTAAATCAAAACAACTTTTTTTAAGGAAACTTTTAGAATTACAAATGGTATCCCTTAAAAAGCGACTCTTCGTAGACGATGCTCAAATATTGATAGTGAACAATTTGAATCTTGATTTATTTGGAATTAATATTATTTACTCAAAATATTGAATTCGAAAGT